>DATJVM010000082.1:0-96135 GCA_035501775.1 Gemmatimonadales bacterium
GACGCCGTGCCCGCTTCCGCCTCGGCGCCGATGTAACGATAGATGTACTCCGACGGCTCCGCGGTATCGGCCAGGGCCCGCTCGATGATATCGTGCCTCGGCGAGAGGGAGCAGACCGGGTCGGTGTTCGTGGCGTCGCCGGTAAGCGCGAAGGCCTGGCACCGACAGCCCCCGAAGTCCTGCGACTTCCGGGGGCAGCTCCGGCAGGGCTCCTTCATCCATGCGTCACCGCGGAAGGCGTTGAAGATGGGGGAGCGCTCCCAGATCCAGTCGAGTGCGTGGTCGCGCACGTTGACGAACTGGAGATTGCCGATCTGCGTGGCCCCGTGGCACGGGAGCGCCTTTCCGTCCGGCGTCACCAGCACGTAGACATTGCCCCACCCCCCGTAGCAGGGCTTGGGGTAGCGTTCGTAGTAATCGGGCAGCACGTAGATGATCTGCATCCGCCCCTTGTAGGCCTTGAGCGCGGCTTCTCCGATCGCGCGGGACCGCTCCACCTGCTCCGGCGTCGGCATCAGCATGCGCCGGTTCTTCGCCGCCCATCCGTAGTACTGTGTGTTGGCCAGCTCCAGGCGGTCGGCGCCGAGCCGAGCCGCCATGTCGATGATCTCACCGAGCCGGTCCAGGTTGCCCCGGTGCAGCACTACGTTTACCGAAAAGGCGAGGCCGAGCTCCTTCACCAGGGCCGCGGCCTCGTACTTCTGTTTGCCCAGCTTGATTCCCGCGATGCGGTCGGCGTTGGCGGCGTCGGTGTCCTGGAAGGAGATCTGGACGTGGTCGACGCCCGCCTCCTTGAGCCGCTCCCCCCGCGCCCGCGTGAGTCCGAGCGCGCTGGTAACGAGCGTGCTGTACATCCCTTCTTCCCGTGCGTGGGCGACGAGCTGCTCGAGGTCCTTCCGCACCAGCGGCTCGCCGCCCGAGAGGCCCAGCTGCAGCACGCCCAGGGCGCGTGCCTGGCTGAAGACCCGCTTCCAGTCGTCCGTCGAGAGCTCCTGCTCCGCGCGCGTCATCTCCAGTGGGTTGGAGCAGTACGGGCAATGGAGCGGGCACCGATAGGTGAGTTCGGCGAGAAGTGTCGTCGGGGTGCGCCGCGCCGATGGGCCGGCCGGCGCGGGTGAGGGGGCGGGGACGCCGGCCGGGACCGAGGCCCGGGGCTCTTCCGCCACGGAGGTGGGCGTCTCGTACCCGCCCGAGGGAAAAACCACCATGTCGCGCCGCGCCATCCGTTCCAGGAACTCGCTCACGTCGGCGCGAACGTCCGCCGAGTAACGCTGACCCAGCTCGCCTGCGATACGGTCCACGCTGCGCGTGCCGTCGCACAACTCGAGGATGGCCTTGCCCGTCTCGTTGATGAACATCGCCCCCTCGGGATAGAGCAGGACGGGGCGCTGCCGCACGCGGTCGAAGCCGATGCGGGCCAGACGCCACAGGCGGGGCACGGCGGTGGGAGCGAGGGCCATGGTCGGAGTCCGTCCGGTCATGCTAGTCCTTGTACGCGTTGTGGATCACGTCGATCAGCGACCACAGCATCTCGAGCTTGAATGCCAGCGCCTCGAACGCCATCTGCTGCGTCTCCACCGTGGTGCAGTGCTTCTGCACCAGGGCGAGGCCGTGCTTCACGTCCCGCGGCGCCTGGACCAGCCGGCTCTTGAAGTAGTCCAGCGCCTCTGGCGGGATCCACGGGTAGTGGATCGGGAAGGATTCGATGCGCTGGCCGTGGATCTTGGGCGCGAACAGCTCCGTGAGCGACGAGGCGCAGGCCTGCACCCACGGCTTCGACTTGCAGAACCAGACGTAGGATTCGCAGATCGTGCGCACCGCGGGCAGCACATGCCGCTCGTCCTCCATCTCCTCGCGCGGCACGCCTAGCGCGATGCCCAGCCGGATCCACAGCTCGATCCCGCCCTCTCCCGGCTTGGTGCCGTCGTGATCGATGATCCGCTGGATCCACTCGCGGCGCACGTTGACATCGGGGCAGTTGGAGAGGATCGCCCCGTCCTTCCGGGGGACCACCCGCTGGTACGCCAGCCGGTTCGCCACCCAGCCCTGGAACATCCGGCGGGTGAGGGTCCCTTCGTACATCATCTTGTGGAAGGGATGCTCGACATAATACGAGCCGTGAAAGCTGCGGAGCGCCTCCTCCAGCTCACGCGGCGAGAGGGGCCGGGTAAGCGTGGGAATGGGCGGCTTGGGCGGAGTCGCAAGCTCGGAAGCACGGAGCGTCGTGGTCATGATCGGATGCCCGCTCGCAAGGAGGTCACAGGGAAAACCGCATGCCGTCGTCGCCAACCATGAGCCCGGCCTCCACTACGGCTCGCCGCTCCGGAGAGTCTTCGACCAGCATCGGGTTGCTGTTGTTGATGTGCGTGTACACCCGCTGGCGGGCGGGGAGCGCGCGAAGCAACGACAGGCTCCCTCCCGGGCCCGAGATCGGCAGGTGGTCCATCTGCCGGGCGGAGCGGTCGCTCAGGCCGAGCGTGATCATCTCGTCATCCGTCCAGAAGGTGCCGTCGAACAGGAGCAGGTCGGCTCGGCCGAGGCGCGCCAGAAGCGGGTCATCCAGCCCTCCGCACCCCGGCACGAAGGCCAGCTTGCCGCCGGTCTTGGCGTCCTCGATCCAGAGCCCCACCGTGTGGCCTGGCAGATCGCGCCGCGCGAAGCGGGGTGGGTCGCCCGGGACCGGGAAGGCGGTGACGGCGAGTCCGGTCTCGCTGCCGTCCGAATAGCGGAGTGCCAGCGGCGCGTCGAGCGGCAATTCGGTCGACCGCACTCGCGCGAAGGCGAATGTCACTGGAAGAATGCGCGAGTCCTGCTCCAGCACCTCGAGCACGGCGTGCGTGGCATAGAGCTGGAGGCTTCGTCCCTCCCGGAGGAGCGCGATCCCCAGCGTATGATCCAGCTCCGCGTCGGTCGGGACGATGCCCTCGACCGGCGATTGCCGGAACCCCGCCGGTGTCGTGGCGGGCAGCCGATTCAGCTGATCGCGAACATCGGGCGAGGCGTTGAGCAGAAACCAGCGGGAACCGTCGGCCGAGACGGCCGCCGAGGATTGGGTGCGCGGATGGGCGCGTTTGGGATCGGTCCGGGCGATGCGGCAGGGCGGGCACCAGCAGTTCCACTGCGGAAATCCTCCCCCAGCCGCGGTGCCAAGCAGCACGACCTGCATGAAAAGGAAACGGGGCCCGCGAATGTCGCGAGCCCCGTTCGGTGCATCGCGCCTTAGAGGGTCGCGACGTACGCGGTGACTTCCATGGTCACGGCGACGACTTCGGCTTCGGGCTTGGTCCAGGACATTGTCGACTCCAAGAAGGGTAAGGGACATTCTCTGGGTGGTTTCACCCAGTCGGAGGAGGGTCTCCCCGACGACGCCCTCCTAGAAGCATCCGCCGTGCCGTGTGGCGTCGAGTTGTGGGGTTCTGGTCTAACGCCTTGTCGGTTAAACAGCTTAGCTGTTTTCGGCGGCCGGGCCCGAGGTGGGGCAAAGCCCCCGATCGTGGGCCGGGTGGGTGGTTTCACCCACCGATGCCATGCTTCTTGATCCGGTAGCGGAGCGTATCCCGGCTGATCCCGAGGCGCTGTGCGGCGCGGGTCTGGTTGCCGCCTGCTTCGGCGAGCGCCCGTTCGAGCAGGGTCTTCTCCCACTGGTCGAGCGACATCCCCGGCGGAGGCATCGTTTGCCCCGGAGTGGAGACGAACTCCGCGGTGGGTTCGGCGACCGCCATCCCTTCGTCCGGCACCGCGGCCGGCGGCTCCGTGGGACGGGTGAGGGAGAGGTGCTCCACCGTGAGTTCCGGCCCTCGGCTCCAGAGTACGGCCCGCTCTATCACGTGGGAAAGCTCCCTCACGTTGCCCGGCCAGGGGTAGCTGAGCAGGAGCTGCCGGGCCTCCGCGCCGAGCCGGCGTGGCTCCCGGCCATACTTGGCGGAGAAGCGCTTGAGGTACAGGTCGGCGAGGAGCAGCACGTCCTGCCCGCGTTCCCGGAGCGGCGGCAGCCAGAGCAGAATCACGGCCAGTCGGAAGTAGAGGTCGCGGCGGAAACGCTCCCGCTCCGCCTCCCGTTCGAGATCGCGGTTGGTCGCGGCGATGATGCGGACGTCGATCTTCCGGTCCCGGATCCCCCCTACCCGGCGCACCACCCGTTCCTCGATGGCCTTGAGCAACTTGCCCTGGAGCGACAGCTCCACGTCCCCGATCTCGTCGAGAAAGAGGAAGCCCCCCTCGGCCGCCTCGAACAGGCCCATCTTCGATTCCTTGGCGTCGGTGAAGGCTCCGCGCTCGTAGCCGAACAGCTCGGCTTCCATCAGGCTCGCGGGAAGGGCGGTGCAGTTGACGTCGATGAACGGCTTGGCGCTCCGCGGACCGGCACCGTGGATGGTGCGGGCCACGAGGCCCTTGCCGGTGCCGGTCTCGCCGGTGATGAGAATGGGCGGGGTCTCCTCGAGGGCGGCGATCTGGCGGGCCTGGTCCAGTACCGCCTGCATTGCCTTCGACTCGCCCACCACGTCGGCAAACCCTTCCTCCCGCCCGGCGCGCTTGCGGTAGAAGGAGAGTTCCTCTCGGAGAGCGTTGGCTTCCCGCGCGCGATCGGCCGCGAGCTTGAGCTCCTCGAGGTCCACCGGCTTCTTGAGATAGTCGAAGGCGCCCAGCTTCATCGCCTCGACCGCTCCCTCGATCGATCCGTGTGCCGTCATCACCACCACGGAGATTCCGGGGTCGAATGCCCGGATCCGCTTGAGGAAGGTGATCCCGTCCATCCCCGGCAGGCGGACATCGGTGATGACCACGTCGGGGTGGAGCGAGTCCAAAAGCGGCAGCGCCGACTCCGCGTCTACCGCCACCTCCACCACGTGGCCGGCCTCCTCGAGGTAGGCCTTGACGGCCCGGGCCAGCGTCCGCTCGTCGTCGACGACGAGTATCGTCGAGCCGTTCATGCGGCCGGGAGCCAGATGTGAACCGTGGTGCCGTGGGCCAGGCGGCTCTCGAGATCGAGCCGTCCGCCGTGCTGCTCCACGAAGCGGCGGGCGGTGGCGAGGCCCAGCCCGGTGCCCTCGTTCCGCGTGGTGAAGAACGGCTGCCCCACCGAGGGCAGCGTCTCCGGCGCGATCCCCCGGCCCGTATCGCGGATGGTGACAGCGATCCCGGCCGCGCCATTGCCATCGGAGGAAGGCCGGGCCTCGATCGTGAGGCGCCCGCCTTCTGGCATGGCATCCAGTGCGTTCGAGATGAGTTCGACGAACGCCTGTTCCAGTTTCATCGCATCCGCCGGAATGCCGGGGAGACTCTCGGGGATGTCCACCTCGAGCGCCACGTCCTGGCACTTGAGCCGCTCCGCGAAGGCCGGGAGCACCTCCTTCACGAGGGTCCCCATCCGCTCGGGTGCTCGGCGGAACGGAGCCGGCCGGGAGAAGGTGAGCAGATGGGAGATCCGCCGGTCCAGACGATCCACCTCCTCGAGGATCGCGCGGAGCTGCTCCGATGCCGCGGGAGTGCCGGGGTGCCGGAGCACCAGCTGCGCCGAGGCCCGGAGGCTCGCCAGCGGGTTCCGAAGCCCATGCGCCACCGCGGCCGACATTTCGCCGATGGAGGCCAGCTTCTCCGACTGGACCAGCTGGGCCTGGGCCCGCTCCAACTGGTCGACCTTGGCGCCCAGCGCATCGTTGAGTCGCACCATCTCCGAGCGGGAATGCCGCAGGTTCTCCGTCATGCTGGCAAAGGCCCGGGCCAGGTCGCCGATTTCGTCGTTCGACTCGGCGACGATCGGATGATCGAGATTCCCGCTGCCCACCACGGTCATCGCGGACCGGAGCTGACTGATCGGTCGGGACAGGCTCTGCGCGAGGATCCACGCCGCCGCGAGGCCGGCGATCACGGAAAGGAGGAAGATCGCGGTCAGGGTCCGCTGCTCGCTGGCCACGATCTCCTGCACCCGCTGATAGGCCCCCTGCACGCTGGACTCGCGGGTGCGGCGGTAGATCTCGCGGTTGAGCGCCGCAAGCGCCGGCTCGAGGCGGGTGAGCAGCTCGTCGTGGGCCAGGGCATAGGCTTCCGGACGGTGGCCGTGGTCGAACAGGTTGAACGCGGAGTCGGCAATGCGCACGATCCGGTCGTGCAGATTCGCGACCTGATCGGCGAGGGAAGCCTCCTCGGGCGTGAGGTCCGACTGCCAATGCTCGAACCGGTACTGCACCACCTCGCCCTGCAGCTCGAACTCGTGCCGGGCCGCCGGGTCCATCCCGGTGAGGTACCGCCAGACCACCGCGGTCTGGTCGAACATCGCGTTCTCCAACTCGGCGTAGGTGCGGCTCCGCCCCAGCCGATCGCCGAGGGTGGCGAGCGCGTGCTGCTCGAGCGCGTTGCTCCGGATTGCCTGGGTCCCGATCAGCAGGGCCGGCAGCACCATGAGCGAGACACCGAGCAGGAGTTTGGCGCGAAGGGTCACGGTCGAAGCGTACAGCGTTCAGCGTTCAGCGTACAGGGAGCGGGGCACCTCTCACCTCTCACTTCTCACCTCTCACTTCTCACTTCTCACCTCCCCCACCGTCCCCACCAACCCATCCAGCAGCTCGGCGAGATGCTCGGGGCCCGTCCGGGGATTCATGATCGTGGTCCGGAGCACACGGCGCCCGCCCAACACGGTCATGGTGATCCAGCCGCGACCCGAGCGATTGTATCGCTGGCGCAACTCGTAGTTGAGCCTATCCAGCGTGGCCTCGTCGGCCGCGCCATCGCCGACGTACCGGAAGCAGAGGATGTTGGATTCGGGCTCGTGAATCGCCTCGAAGTCGGGGTGAGCCTCGACGGCGTAGTACAGCGTCCGCGCGGTGTCGCACAGCCTATCGTACAGCGCCCCGATCGTCTCCGCCCCATAGCGGAGCAGCACCGCCCAGACCTTGAGAGCATCGGCCCGGCGGGAGCACTGGAAGCTCCGTGGGCCCAAGTCCCAGGTTCGGTCCTGAGCCTCCCGGTGGAAGAGGTAGGGCGCGCCCTGCGAGAAGGCGAGGTCCAGGTAGCGCTCGTCCCGGACCAGCACCATGCCGGCGGAGAGCGGGAGGAGCATCGTCTTGTGCGGGTCCCACGTGAGTGAGTCGGCGCGGTGAATGCCCGCGGTCCGATGCCGGTGCCGGTCCGAGAACAGCGCGGTTGCTCCGTGGGCGCCGTCCACGTGAAGCCAGAGGCCCCGCGCCTCACACAGAGCACCGATGACCTCGAGATCGTCGAAGCTTCCCGTCGGAGTGGATCCGGCCGTCGCCACCACCGCCATGACCCGCCGCCCGTCCTGGGCCAGGCGGTCGAGCCTCGCCTCCAGGGCCTGGGGATCCATCCGGAAGCCGGCGCTGGGCACGGCTATGGCGTTTCGGAGCCCGATCCCCAGCTCCCCGACCGCCCGGGTCACAGCGTAGTGCGCGTGCTCGCCATAGACCACCACCGGGGGATCCGCCCCCACGCCGGCCTCCCACGCTTCGGGGAGGGCGTGAGCCCGCGCCGCCAGGAGGCTGGTGAAGGTTGCCTCGGTGCCTCCGGAGGTGAGCGTGCCACCACTCCCGCGCTCCCACCCGACCAGGCCGCTCAGCCAGCGGACCAGCTGATGTTCGATGGCGTTCGCCGGCGGCGCCATCTCACGGACCGCGGTGGAGTTGTTGCAGGCGCTGATCAGGGCCTCGATCCAGATCGCCGCGGGGAGCGGCGCCGAGACCTGGTGCCCCATGTACATCGGATGGGTGAGCCGCGTGACTTCGGGAAGCACGTCCCGCTTGAGACGCGCCACCAGCGCCTCCAGCGACATCCCCTCGATCGGCAGCGGCTCATCGAAGCGGAGCGCCAGCTCCTCGGCGGTGTGCGAGGTCGAGACCGGTCCCTTGCCCGCGGCGGTGTCGGCGAGGTAGCGGACCACGAGGTCCACGAAGAGCAACCCCGCCTCTCGGCTGGCATCGGCGGTCAGTGGGGCGAGGAGATCGTCGGACAAGGGGGAAAGGGGAAGGGGAAAGGGAAGCTACAGCGTACAGCGTACTGCGTTCAGCGTACAGGGCGCTCAACTTGCTAACGGCTAACGGCTAACGGCCCCTTAGTGCGCCGGCCCCTGTGGCCCTCCCTGGGTGTGCCCGGTCCGGAACGCGAGCAGCAGGGGCAGGGCGGCCACGAAGGTCGAGCCCATGACCAGGAACACCTTCTCGAAGGCGATCACGCTGGCCTGCTGGTAGAGCGTGAAGTCGAGCAACGCAAAGGCCCGTTGCTGCGCTTCTGCCAGCGACCCCCCGAGCGTCATCATGCGATGGGTGACCTGGGAGAGCCAGCTTGCCACCTGGGGTTCGGCCGGGTTGAGGTGGGCCCGGAGTGCCTCGCGGCTCTGGGCGGTGAAGCGGCTGAGCAGCGTGGCCGCGACGGCGATGCCGAAACTGCCGCCGAGCTGGCGCGAGAGGTTGAACAGGCCGGTGCCCGCGGCGAGCTGCTGCGGGCGAAGGTCCGCCACCGCGACCTGGGTGAGCGGGACGAAGATCAGCCCGAGCCCCGTGCCGCGGAGGATCATCGGGAACACGGTGTCTCCAATGCCCAGGTCCAGCGTGAAGTGGTAGTGCAGCCACATGGCCCAGAAGAACAGGCCCACGCCGATCACGATCAGATAGCGCGCGTCCATCTTGCCGGTGATCCGCCCCGTGATCGCCATTGTCACCGCGCTCGCGATGGCTCCGGGGAGGATCACCTTTCCGGTGTCCCACGCGGTGTAGCCCAGGTGGGCCTGCAGGAAGACCGGCAGCGCAAAGACGCTCGCGTAGAGGGCAAATCCCAGGATCAGGCCGAAGACGACGCCCGCGGTCAGCTGGCGGTTTCCGAGAATGCGGAGATCCACCACGGGATGCTCGGTGGTGAGCTCGTGCCAGATGAAGGTCAGGATCGAGACGGCCGCCACCACGGCCTCGACCCGGATCTCGAGGGTGTCGAACCAGTTCTTCGACTCGCCCCGCTCGAGCATGATCTGCAGCGCGCCGATCCCGGCGATGAGGAGGGCCAGGCCCAGCCAGTCCACGTGATCGGTGCGCTCGTTAGGATGCTCCGGCTCCGGCACGTAGCGCCACGTCATCATCGCGGCCAGGACGCCAAGCGGCAGGTTGATGTAGAAAATCCAGGGCCAGGAGTAGTTGTCGGTGATCCAGCCGCCCAGCGTCGGGCCCAGGGTGGGGCCCACCATGACGCCCATCCCGAAGATGGCCATCGCCTTGCCGCGCTCGTGCAGAGGGAAGACGTCGAACAGGATGGCCTGCGCGGTGGAGATGAGCGCCCCGCCCCCGATCCCCTGCAGCACCCGCGCCCCGACCAGCTCCTGGAGGGTGTGCGCGTTTCCCGCGAGAAACGAGGAGATGGTGAAGAGAATGATCGAGCCGGTGTAGTAGTTCCGCCGCCCGAACCGGTCCGAGAGCCAGCTGGTGAGGGGCAGGATAATTACGTTGGCGACGATGTAGCCGGTGCTCACCCAGGCGATCTCGTCCAGGGTGGCGCCGAGATTCCCCATCATGTGAGGGATCGCCACGTTGACGATGCTGGTATCCACCAGCTCGAGCACGCTGGCGGAGACCACGGCGAAGGCGATCAGGTAGCGGAAACGGTAGATCTCCTCGCGGCTCAACCGCACTGGCCGCGCGGGCAGGGCAAGCGTGGCCATCGCTACCTGGTGGTGATCGTGACGACCACTGACATGCCCGGACGGAGCGCGTGGGTGGCATCCTCGCCGGAGTCCACCGCCACCCGCACCGGGACCCGCTGCACCACCTTGGTGAAGTTGCCGGTGGCGTTGTCGGGCGGCAGCAGCGCGAAGCGGGACCCGGTGGCCGGACTGATGCTCTCGACGTGCCCGGTGAACCGGCGGCCGGGATACGCGTCGACCGTGAAGGTGGCCGAGTCCCCGACCGCGAGGTTGTTCATGTCGGTTTCCTTCATGTTCGCGGTGACCCAGACCGAGTGATCCGGGACCACGGTCAAGAGCGTCTGGCCCACCTGCACCAGCGCCCCCGGCTCGACGCTCCGACGCCCGACCGTCCCCGTGGCCGGGGCGGTGATGACGGCGTAGCCGAGCTGCAGCTTGGCATTGTCGACCTCGGCCCGCGCGCTCAACACCCGCGACTCCGCCGCCGTCAGCATCGCGCCGGAGGCCGCGACCTGACTGCTCATCGCCGCGGCCTGACGGCGGGCCGCGTCCAGCGAAGCGGATGCCGACTGGTACGCCGCCTCGGCGGCGTCCAGCTGCTGGGCGGGCACGATCTGCTTTTCCGCCAGCCCCCGGATGCGCTTGAGGTCTTCGGACGTCTTGCGGTAGGTCGCTTCCGCCGCGACCACCGCCGCCTGGGCGGACAGTTCCTGCGCCTGGGTCGCCGCCAACTCGGCGGGCATCTGGCCCACCCGCTGCCGGGTCCCCACCGCGGCGAGCGCGGTGGCGAGGTTCGCCTCGGCCTGCGCCAGCCGGACGCCGAGGTCCCGCGAATCGAGAATTACCAGAGTGTCGCCGAGTCGCACGTGCTGGTTCTCCTCGACCAGCACCCGGGCCACGAACGCCTGCACCTTGGGGGCGACCGGCGTGATGTGGCCGTCCAGCTGCGCGTCGTCGGTCTCCACATGGTGGAGCGAGAACATGTAGCGGTGCCAGCCCCAGGCGATGAGCAGGATCGCCGCCACCCCGGCGATGATGGGCAGTACCGGACGGCGGCGGGGCGTGCTGGTGGGCATGGGCTCCGGCGTGGTCATGAGCGGTTCCTGGGCGGTCATGGTCATTGGATCTGGTCCAGTACGCCGAGCGCCCGCAGCGCGGATACCCGCGCCACCGCGGCATTGACGCGGGCCTGAATCAGGCCGTCGCGCGCGGCGACAAGCTCCCCTTCTGCATTGGTGGTTTCCACGCTGCCGGCGACACCGGCCGCGAATCGGTCCCGCGCCTGATCGAGCTCGCGCTCCGCGAGATGCAGCTGATCGGTCGCCAGCGTCACCTGGTGGTCCGCGGACGAAAGATCCAGCAGCGCCTGGCGCGCCTCGGTGGCCACCTGCCGCTCCACGTCATGCTCGCGCAGGCGCTGCGCCTCGAGCCGCGCGCTCTGTTCCTGCTGGCGCGCCGGCCGGCGGAACCCGTCGAGTAGCGGGATGCTCACCTGGAACTGGGCCAGCCAGCTTCCGGCCAGCCCCGACAGCGAGGTGCCGCTCTGCTGGTAGTAGCCGCCGATCGACAGGTTGGGCACATATTCCAGGCCGATCGCCCGGAGCGAGCGTTCCACCACTTGGGTGCGGGCATGCTCGGCCTCGACCTCCGGCCGGTGGGCCAGCGCGAAGCTCACCGCGTCGGCCGGATCCCGCGGGATCGACGCGTCGGCCGCCCCGAGCGAGTCGGTCAGGACCAATGGTGTTTCCGGCGGGAGGTCGAGGGTGCGGGCCAGATCGAGCAGCGCCCGGTCGTGCTGGTTGCGCGCCACCTCGAGGCGCGTGAGCACGGAGGCGAGCTGCACCTCGCTCCGGGTGCCATCGATCGCCGGATTGACACCCGCCGTGACCATCTGGTTCGCCTGGTCGAGCAGGGACGCCGCCACGGCGCTGTCCGCCTCGCGGGCCCGGACCGTCTCCGCCGCACTGAGCGCCCGGAGGTAGGCGAGGCCGGCCGCGGCGGCCGTGAGTTCGCCCACGGCCCGGCTGTCGGCTCCGCTGGCCAGGGCGGAATCCCGCGCCGCGCGGTAGCGGGTGATGATGCTCGCGTCGAACAACGTCTCGGAGGCGTGGGCCTGGAACCGCCAGACGGTGAACGGATCGGTGACCCCATGAACGAATGGCAGCCCGAACTCGTCGAGATTGAGGGTCTGACGCCCGGCCCCGGCGCTGACCCCAACCGAAGGAAGCAGGTCAGCCCGGTGCTGACCGACCCGCGCCTCCGCCACCCGCTCGTTGAGTCGCGCCAGCGCCGCGTTGACCCCGCGCTCCCGGCCCATCGCGATCGCCGCGGGCAGGCTCAGCGTCACGGGCGCCTGAGGCGCGGCGGCCTGGGCCCACAGCGGCCCGGCGGACAGGGCAAGGCAGATCAGCAGCTTCGCGAATCGCATCTCAGGCCTGGGGTGCGGGCCGCTCGAGGAGGCCGTTCAGGTACAGGTCGGTCAACCCGCTGAGCATCTTCTCGGCCGAGAGCGGGGCGGTGTCGTACTGCTGCCAACAGTTGCGGAACTGCGCCAGCTGGACGCACAGCGACTGCAACGCTCGGGCGGCGAACGGCGCCTCGACCTTCCGGAACTCGCCGGCGGCGATTCCGCGCTGCAGGATGGTCTCGATGGTACGGCGGAGCCGGAGGATCACCGTCTGGTAGTAGAAGCGGGCCAGCTCCGGAAAGTTGGCCAGCTCGGAGATGACCAGCCGGGCGAGACGAACGTTCTTGGGCTGGTTCACGATCTCCCAGTAGCGGGCGATGAACTCCGCCAGCAGCCGGGCAGTGGTGCCGTCCCAGGTCCGCACCATCTCCTCCACGGCGGACAGGGTGGCCTCGGCCTTGGCGCGGACCATTTCGCGAAACAGGGCGTCCTTCGATTCGAAGTAGAGGTAGAGCGTCCCCTTGCTGATGCCGGCCCGGCGGGCGACATCCTCGCACCGGGTGCGGGCGAATCCCTGCTCGCCGAAGACCTCGAGCGCGGCGGAGAGGATTTCCTCCGGCCTCGCGTCGGGGCGGCGCCGCCACTGGGGACGGGGACGAGAACTGGGCTTGGACCGCGTCATCTCTGGGGCCTCAATTAACTAACTGACCGGTCAGTAAGATATTTTGGATTCCCGATCTGTCAACTCGCCCAAGTCCCGGGGGCGGCGCGGTCTTGCTGCCTGCCCGAGTTCGCTGCTAGCTTGCAATGACTCCCCGCCGGAGGCGCTCCTCGATGCCGGAACGGTTTCTCAGCTCCGACGAATACGACGAACACGCCCACCAGCTCTACAACGAAGGCCGCTTCGACGAAGCGCTCGAGCTCCTCCATCAAGGCACCCATCTCTATCCCAATGCCGTCGAGCTGCATGTCGGCACGGCCTACGCCTACCTGGGCCGGGAGGACTTTGCCTGGGCGCGGCGGAGCTTCGAGCGGGCCCTCATGCTGGATCCCAACCATGAGGACACTCTGGCCGGCTACGGCGAGGTGCTGCTCAAACTGGGCGAGCGGAAGGCCGCGCTCGCGGCCTTCGACCGGATTCTGACGCTTGGCTTCCGCGAGGATCACGAGCTCATGCTGCAGGTGGGCCGGGCCCTCTTCCGGGAGGGGCTGATCGCCGCCGCGCAGACCTTCTTCGAGTACGCCGTCAACGCCCAGGGCGACTGCCCCGAGGCTGCCGCCTGCGTGGGCTATGCCTGCCATCGCCTGAACGACGACAGCGGCGCCCTCTACTGGCTGCGCCGCGCGCTCCAGATCGATCCGCAGTACAGCGAAGCCCGGATCTACTTGGCCAACATGCTCTACGACCGGAGCGAGTCGGAAGCGGCGATGCACCACCTGCACCAGACCGTTCCCGAGGACCATTTCGACGAGCTCGGCATCTGGCGCTACATCGAGCTCAAGAAGACGCTGTACCGCCTGCCGGATGAGGACCCGGAGCTGCGTCCCTGGTTTGCCCGACTCGGCGAAGTTGCCGGCGAGCCCGATCCTGTGGACACCATGCTCGCCGAGGTCGAGGCCACCCAGCCCGATGGGACCACGCGCGACCCCACGCAGCTCGAGCTCTTCGGCACCCTGCTCACCGAGCTGCAGGCGATGCAGAAGCGGCCGGCCCCCTCCGGCGTGCACGCCATCGCGACCCTCACCGGCAAGACCTACCGGGGCACCTGGGACGAGATCCTGGATCAGATGAAGAGTGCCGACCGGCGCTGGGCCGCCGCCTCGCTGAATGAGTTCATGGCCGATCTGGCCCGCCGCGGAGCCACTGAAACCGGAGTGGTCATCCCCACAACCGACGCCGAGGCCTTTCTGAGGGGAAGCGCTCGGGCCGGGGTGGTGAGGATCCTTCAGTGAGCGTCCAGCGTTCAGGGGACAGCGCTCAGGGGTAGTTGCCCGTCAGCCATCAGCCGTCAGCGGTGCTATCTTGCGGGATTGCTTCCCGCTCACCCAGAACGCTGTACGCTTCAGTTCCCGCTCACCGCTCACCCATGTCCACGCTTGTTCTTCCCTCCTGGACCACCGGGGTCCTTCGGGAGCTGCTCCCCAACGGATTGACGCTGCTGGTGCAGCGCGAGCCGTCCGCGCCCGTGGTGGCGGTAGTCACCCATGTACGGGCGGGGTTCTTCGACGAACCGGACCGCTGGGTCGGGATCTCGCACGTCTTCGAGCACATGTTCTTCAAGGGGACTCCCTCGCGGGGGCCGGGGCAGATCGCTCGGGAAACCAAGGCCGCCGGAGGGTATCTCAACGCCAGCACCACCTACGACCGCACGGTCTATTTCGCCGTGCTTCCCGCAGAGCGGCTGGCCGACGCCGTCCGCGTCCAGGCGGATGCGCTCATGCACTCGGCACTGGATGGGGAGGAGCTCCGGCGCGAGCTGCAGGTGATCATTCAGGAGGCCAAGCGCAAGCTGGACAGTCCCGCCGCGCTCACTCACGAGACGCTGCACGAGGTGATGTTCGACCGTCACCGGATCCGCCGCTGGCGCATCGGCTACGAGCGGGATCTTGCCCGGCTCACCAGGGAAGATCTGGTGGGCTACTACCAGACCCGTTACGTCCCCGAGCGGACCATCGTATCCATCGTGGGCGATATCGACCCCGACCACGCGCTGGAGCTGGCGCGGGAGACCTATGGCGCGTGGCCGGCCCGGGAGGGCGCGGTGGATCTCTCGCCCGAGGAGCTGCCCCGCCGGGAGGTCCGCTCCCGGACCCTGCGGGGCGACGTCACTCAGGCCGAGCTCGCGCTGGGCTGGCGCGGTGTAGCGGCGCTGGACCCGTGGGAGATCCCGCTCGATCTGGTTGCTGGCATTCTGGGCGCGGGGAGGGGCAGCTGGCTGTACCGCGCGCTCCGGGAAACCGGCCTGGCCACCTCGGTGAGCGCGCACCACTACTCCACGCCGGACGTCGGCGTCTTCTCCGTCGAAGCCGACTGCGATCCCGCCCGGGTGGAGCAGGTCGTGGAGCGCGTCGCCGAGGCCACCACTCGGCTCGCGATGGCCGGACCCGGCCCGGAAGATCTGGAGCGAGCGCGGACTCTGCTCCTCGCGCGCTGGTCTCGGCAGCTCGAGGAGATGGACGGCCGGGCCTCCGCGCTTGCGGGAGCCGAGGCGCTCGGAGACTATCGCCTTCTCGACCGGGAATTCGCGCAGCTCTCGGAGGTGACCGCGACGCAGGTGCGGGAGGCCGCCCTTCGCTTCCTCGACCCCGAGGCGGCCTCGGCCGTGGTCTACCTGCCGCGTGATCGTGGAACGGATCTCGATTCTGATCGGCTGGCCCGGATCTTTGCGTTGACGCCGCTCCACTCCCCGGCTCCCGCGCCAGCGCCTCCGCGGCAGCCCGCCGCCGCGCGGCGTCCCCCGGCGGCCTCGGCGCTCCCCGTGCCCGACGTGGTTTCCGGCGTCGATCACGTAGCCCTGCCGGGGTTCGATCTCCTGGCGCGACGCAAGGCCGGCGTTCCCATGGCCTCGCTTGGCCTCTACGTCCCTCGCGCCACATTCGATCCGGCGGGGAAGGCAGGGATCAGCGCGCTCGCCGCCCGGAGTGCCGTGCGTGGCGCGGGGGGCTTCGATGCGGCGGGACTGGCCTTCGCCTTCGAGCGGCTGGGGGGAACTCTCTCGCCCAGCGTGTCGCACGACTGGCTCGGCTTCGGGACCTCGGTGCTCTCCGCGAATCTGGGAGAGGCGCTCGCCCTGCTCAACGTCGTGCTCGTCTCCCCGCGGTTCGACGAGGAACAGGTTCTCGCCGAACGGAAGCTCCTGGTCGAGGAGACCACCCAGCTCGCGGACGACATGTTCCGCTATCCCTTCCAACTCGCCCTGGCCGCGGCGTTCGGCGGCCACGGCTATGGGGTGCCGGCCCTGGGCCTGCCGGAGGAGATCGGGGCGGTGAGTCCCGCCGACGTCTCGCAATGGCATCGGCAGACCTTTCTTCCTCCCCGCGGCGTGGTGATCGCGGTCGGGGACTTCGACCCCGAAGCGGCGCTGGCCGAGATGGTCTCGGTCTTCGGAAGCCACTCCCCGCGCCAGGCGGCGCCGCTCTCCGACCGTGTGGCATGGGCGGTCCAGTGTGACACCGCCATCCGGACCGTCACCCGGGAGAAGGCGCAGTCGGCGTTCGCGATGGCCTTTCCCGGCCCCTCGCGGCGCGATCCCGACCGGTATGCCGCCGAGGTGTGGAGCGCAGTCGCGAGCGGTCTCGGAGGCCGGCTCTTCGATGCCCTTCGCGAGCGGCGCTCCCTGGCTTACACGGTGATGGCGTCGTCGTGGCAGAAGGCCCGGGCCGGAGCCTTCCTCGCCTACATCGCCACGTCGCCCGAGCGGGAAGCAGAGGCTCGGGCGGAGATGCTGGCGGAGCTTTCGCGCTTTGCCGAGGAGCCGGTGACGGCCGACGAGCTCTCGCAGGCTACCAGTTACCTGGCTGGCCAGACCGAAGTGAATCGGCAGAGCGCCGCCGCCCTCGCTGGTGAAATCCTGGAGGCCTGGCTTGCTGGTGAGGGTCTGGGCGACCTTGCCGACCCGGCGGCCCGCTACCGGGAGGTGAGCGCTAGGGCCATCCAGGAGGTGGCCGCGCGAAGCCTGGGACCATCACTGGTGCACGCGGAGGGTGTGGTGCGCGGGATGGGTGGCGGCCGCTGACGCCGCCTCAAGAACAGTGGTCGCGGTGCCGATACCGCAGGCGATGACAGTTCCGCTCGGGCTGGGTCGTCTGCGGGGGGCCGCGGCGAATCCAGCAACAGCTGACCACGCCACGGGGGTCCGACTCGGAGATCTTGCTCCCCGAGTCGGCCCGCGGCCCTCGGCGCCACTGGGGAGCGACCAGCTCGCGCTGGTCCGCGCCGCCATCGGCGCCGGGCACTTCGCGCAGGCCCTTGAGCTGCTCGACGCCGTGTGGAGCGGCGACTCGGCGGGCGAGCACGCCTGGTATCTCAGACTCTGGATCCTGTTAGGGCAGGGGCGAATTGCCGAGGCGCTGGATCTCTCCAGGATCGCCGCCGGGCTCCTTCCGGACTCGGCCGCGGTGGCTTACCTCCACGCCATCCTGGAGCGTGCCCAGGGCGGCGCGGCCGGGGCGCTCGAGGCGGCACTGCATTCGATGGCCGCGGCGCCAGACCACCCGTTGCCCGAGGCGCTGCTCACCGCGCTCCTGGAACCCGGCATCGAACGGGGAACTCTCTCCGAAATCGCGCCTGCGCCCGTAGAGAGCCGGGCGGACCCGGTCATCATCCCCGGACAGAATCCTGTTCTGAACCCGCTGGCTGCCGTGCTGGTGGGTGAGGTCCTGCTGCAGCCGGCCTGGTCGGCGGGGGCAGGGGCGGCGGCGGAGCTATCCGCCACCCCTACGCAGAATCCGATCCTGGCGGACGGAGACTCGGACGGACTCCGGGATGCGCGCTGGCGGTTCGCATTGCTGGCGGTGGGGACCATCGCCGCAGCGCTCTGGGCCGTTCGGGCCCCGTTGCCGGCCGCGGCGTTGCTTGCCGGGCTTGCGGCCTGGCTTACGCGGCCGCGCCGGGGCCGCGGTCGTCCGGCCGCCTAGCGATTTACGTCCACGACCACGCGGCCCCGTATCCGCCCCTCGAGTATCTCCCGCGCAACAGCGAAGGACTCCGACAGAGCGACTTCCCGGGTAAGGCCGTCGAGGAGGGTGCGGTCGAGCAGTCGGGTGAGACCCTCCCAGGCTCGCGCCCGTCGCGCCGTGTCGCACCCGCCCGAGAAGATGCCGGCCAGGGTGACGCCACGCAGGATGAATGGCGCCACGGTCGCGGGGAAGTCCATTCCCTGCGCGAGCCCGCAGGCGGCCACGACGCCGTCGGCCCGGGTCTGGGCACACGCGTTGGCCAGGGTGTGACTGCCGATGGAATCGACCACGCCCGCCCATCGCTCCTTCTGGAGCGGCTTCCCCGGCGCCGTGAGCGTTTCACGATCGATGATCTCGCTCGCGCCAAGGCGGTGGAGGTAGTCGGTCTCGGAGGTCTTGCCGGTCGATGCGACCACGCGATAGCCGGCGCGTGCCAGGAGCGCGATGGCGATTGATCCGACGCCCCCCGTGGCTCCCGTGACCAGGATCTCTCCCCCCGCCGGGCGGAGGCCGTGGTCCTCGAGGGCCATCACCGAGAGCATGGCGGTGTAGCCCGCCGTGCCGATGGCCATCGCCTGCCGGTTGCTCAGCTCCTCCGGGGTGGCGAGAAGCCATTCTCCGCGAAACCGGGCGCGCTCTGCCAGCCCACCCCAATGCAGCTCACCGATGCCGCAGCCATTGACCAGCACCCGGTCGCCGGCGCGCCAACGGGGGTCCGTGCTCGAGGCGACGATACCCGCCGCGTCGATGCCGGGCACCATGGGCCAGGCCCGAATCACCGGCGCCCGATCGGTGAGCGCGAGTCCGTCCTTGTAATTGATGGTCGAGTACTCGACGGCTACGGTAACGTCCGCGCCCGGCGTGCCTTCGATGAGGCGGGCCTCGGTCAGGTCCGTGAGCTCCGCCCGGAATCGTCCCTCTTCCCGGGTGAGCAGGATCGCTCTCACGGCCCGGCGAGAGTCTTCGCCACGCGGGCGCGGAAGGACTCGAGCAGCGTCCGGCCCACCTCGCTCTCCGTGGCGATCCATTCGGTGTTGCGGAAGGCGCGCGGGCTCGAGGCCTTGCGGATATCCGCGAGGTAAGGCTCGACCCGCGCAAAGAGGAGCAGGCCCTCCCCGTTGTTCTCGGCCAGGAAATCGGCGTGAATGATGCCGTGCCGGCCCATGCCGTACACCATCTCCCAGTACGTCGTGGTCTGCCGCCAGGCCCGGTTGAGCGGATGGTCGGACCGGAGTACCGCCAGGGCCTCGTCCGCCGTGCGGGGCCAGAAGTCGCGGTTGATGGCGTTGCGTGATTCGCGCATTACCTCCTCGCGGCGCAGGTCGTAGAGCTTGAGGATCAGATCGGCGTCGAGGTGGTCGGGGTTTTCCTTGAGCATAGAGCGGTCGGGGTTATGGAATCTCAGGGGTGGGCCGGCGCGGTCACGCCGAGGCGCCGGGCAATGACCTCGAGGGCTCGGGCCGGCGGCGTCGGGTTCGGCGTCACCACATCCACGAGGCAGGCGCCGCTTCCGGGGCGCGCGTGCAGCACGACATGTCCGCCATGACCCAGGAGGGACACCGCGATTCCCTGCGGGCCGGCGCGTGTCACCGGCGGGCCGTGAGGTGTAAGACCGATGGCGCCGGCGGCGGCGATTGCCAGGGCCGCCAGCGCGTGTTCATCACCCAGCGTGGGGGAGCTGATACCGGAGAGCTCGGTGAGGGCGTGTGCAAAGGGCACGAGATCACCAGACGGGCCCGGCGAGCGCCGGGAGTCCCCCGCCCTAGAACATCGAGATCGCGAGCAACGACCTCAGATTGTCGTTCGTCACGCGGAGGCGCGAGGAGAGCAGGCGGACCATCGACCACAGGATCTTGTAGGCCATGTCCCGGTTGAAGTCGAGGAGAATCTCGAAGTCGGGGCGGGAGATCGTCATCAGGGTCACGGGGCCGTTCGCGATCGCGTCGGTGCTGCGCTCCGACCGGTCGAAGACGGCCATCTCGCCGAAGCAGGCGCCAGGCTGCAGCACCGCGAGAGCCTCCTCGCCGGAACCGGGGATGTTCCGGCTGATCCGGACTTCACCCTTGACGATCAGGTAGAACCGGTTGCCCGGTTCCCCTTCCTTGAAGACGTACTGCCCGCTCTGGTAGTTCTGCTCCTTGCAGATTTCGGCGACACGCGCAAGTTCCCCCTCGTCAAGGTCGGCGAAGATCGCGGTCTTCTTCAGGAGCTGGAGATCCATGGCCCGGGCGGGGTGAACGGTGGGTGAAGGAAGGTCGGCGCCGGAACCCCAAGCTAGTCCCCGGACGGAGGGGCGGCAAGGTCACGTGTCACGTCGTGGCTGGCGCGTGACTGCCGCGGACGTGCTGACGCTGCTCAGAGTTCCACTCGCCGTACTCTTCCTCCTCATCGACGATGCGATCATCCGTCTGGGAATCCTGGCCGTGGCCGCCGCGACCGACCTCCTGGATGGCTTTCTGGCGCGCCGGCTCGGCAGCTCGCGATTCGGCGCGTTCATCGATCCCGTCGCCGACAAGCTTTTCATGCTGGCGGCCTTCATCGTGGTCGCCGTGTCAGGCACCCTCACCTGGTACGAGATCGCTGGGGTGCTGCTCCGGGACTTCGTGGCGAGCGCCGCCTTTGCCTGGACTACCTTTTCGGGTCGGCCCATGGCCATCCCGGCCCGTTTCGGAGGCAAGGCCGTGACGCTGGCCCAGGTGCTCACCCTCGTGGCCTTTCTGACCGGATCGCCGCTGCTGCGCCCTCTCGCCTGGGCCACCGCCGCGATCGCGCTCTATGCCATCTGGGACTACAACCAGGCCGCGCCGCGGGCCAAGCGCCCCGTCGGCGAGTAGCCGACCAGTCCCCTTCCCGAGACCATGACCCGCACTCCCTCCGGTGACCACCGGGAAACATCCCCGGCGGGCGATGCCCGCCTGATTCACGACGACCTCGAGACCCTGCATCGGCTGGGGTATGCGCAGGAGCTGCTCCGGCGGATGCACGGCTTCTCCAACTTCGCCATTTCGTTCTCGATCATCTGCATCCTCGCGGGCGGGATCACCTCGTTCCCCGTCGGGCTGGCCAGCGTCGGTGGGGCCGCGATCGGGCTCGGCTGGCCGATCGGCGCCTGCTTCTCGTTCATCGTCGCGCTGGGGATGGCGCAGATCGGCTCCGCTTTTCCCACGGCGGGCGGCCTCTACCACTGGGGGTCCATTCTGGGCGGGCGGGGATGGGGGTGGCTCACCGCCTGGTTCAACCTTATCGGCCTGGTCACCGTCATGGCCGCGGTGAACGTTGGGACGTACGGGCTCTTCGTCGGCTTCTTCGGGCCCGCCCTCCACTTCGACCCCTCCGCCCATCCGATCCTCTGGCAGACGGTGTGTGTCGTCGTCGTCACCACCACCCAGGCGCTGTTCAACCATCTGGGAATCCGGGTGACCACGCGGCTCACCGATTTCAGCGGGTACCTCATCTTCGGGGTGGCGGCGGCGCTCACGGCCCTGCTCCTGGCTTTCGCGCCGAGTCACGATTGGTCCCGGCTGTGGACCTTCACCAACCTGAGCGGGGCCGCCGGCGGCGACGTCTGGCCTCACTCATCGAGCCTTGCCTATCTATTCCTGGTGAGCCTGCTGCTTCCCGCCTACACCATTACCGGCTTCGACGCCTCCGCCCATACCGCGGAGGAAACCATTGACGCCGCGCGCAGCGTCCCCCGAGGCATGATACGGGCCGTGGTCTACTCGGCCCTCTTCGGCTACTGCATGCTGATCGCGATGGTTGTGGCGATCCCCGATCTCCGGACCGCCGCAGCGCGGGGATGGAATCTCTTCTTCTATCTGATGGAGACGGTCCTCCCCGGCGGCCTGCGCCTCACCCTCTACGCCGGGATCTGGATCGCGAACTACCTCTGCGGCCTTGCCATCGTGACCAGCGCGTCGCGGATGGTGTTCGCGTTCGCGCGGGATGGCGGGCTCCCTTTCTCCGACAGGCTTCGCCGGGTGAGCCCCCGCTTCCGGACTCCTCCCGCGGCCATCTGGGTGGCCGCCATCCTCGGCGTGCTGTTCGCGGTGTACACGCCTGTGTACAGTACCATCGTCGTCGTGTGTGTCGTCTTTCTCTACGTGTCGTACGTGCTGCCGATCGCCGCCGGCCTGGTGGCATATGGGCGGACCTGGACCCGCATGGGCCCATGGACGATCGGCTCGTGGTTCCGCCCGGTCGCCGCCGTCGCGGTGCTGGGCTGCGTGGGGATCATCTTCATCGGCGTTCAGCCACCGAACGAGAAGGCTCTCACCGTGCTCATCGCGTCGCTCGCCGTCACCGCGCTGGTCTGGTTCGGGTTCGAACGCCGGCGCTTCCAGGGCCCTCCGGTCGGCGCGCTGACACTGGAGCGGCAGGCGGTCCTGCTCGCGGCCGAACGCGCCGTGGGCCAGGCCCTCGAGGGCTGAGTGGACACGGCGCGACTGCACGCCTTTGCGCACCGGCTGGCGGACCGATCCCGGCGCATGGTGCTGGGGAGACTTCGTCATCAGCTGCGGGTGCGGCGCAAGGCTGACCGCTCCTTCGTTACCGACGTCGACCTGGCCGTGGAGCGAGCGCTCCGCGCCGAGATCCGCCGCCACTTCCCTGCTCACGGGGTGATCGGCGAGGAGTTCCCCGCGCACCTGCCCGAGGCCGAGTACCAGTGGCTGCTCGATCCAATCGACGGCACGCTGAGCCTTACCCATGGCCTCCCGTTCTTCGGCACCATCATCGGGCTGCATCACCGAGGCCGCCCCCTGGTCGGTATCATCGACTTCCCCGCGCTGGGCCAACGCTATCACGCGGCCCGTGGGCGCGGCGCATGGCGCGGCCGGGAGCGACTCCGGATCCGGGATACGCCGCGCGGCCGGCTCGCCGACGAGATCGTCTCGGCGGCGGACCGCTCGCGGTTCAGGGCCTTCCGGCGCGCCGGGGCATTCGACCGCCTGCTCCGGAGCCACCGGCACGTCCGAGGCTATTACGATTGCCTGGCGCACGCCTACGCGGCGGAGGGGAGCATCGGTGCGGTGGTCGACTTCGGCGTGAGACGGTGGGACATCGCGGCAACGCCGCTCCTGGTCGAGGAGGCAGGCGGGCGCTTCGTCGTGGTCGGGCAACTGGGCCGTGGAATCGAGGCGGAGTTCGCCGTGATCGCGGGCAAGCCGACAGTGGTCCGCTGGCTGGAACGGCTCTTCGCGCCACCGCGCAAGGCCGCGCGGGGGAACGCTGCCCTACCTTAATATGAAGACCGCCATGTCCTCCAACGTCCGTCAGGCCGTTCTCACCTGGTCCCACGATCTCGTGTTCGACGGGGGCGCGCCGGACGGCCCCACCATCCGTCTCGACGGAGATGGGGCCACGGCCCCCAGTCCGGTGATGGGACTGCTCATCGCCGCCGCAGCCTGCAGCGGGGCCGATGTCGTTCTCATCCTCAAGAAGATGCGGGTGGAGCTGGAGCGATTCCGGATCGAGGCGAAGGGCACCCGGAGGGAGGCCGACCCCAGGCGCCTGACGGGCCTTCACCTCGTGTATGCACTGAGCGGTACGGGCCTCGATGAGGGCAAGGCCCGGCGGGCCATCGAGCTCTCGATTCAGAAGTACTGCTCCGTCATGCATTCGCTGGCGCCGGACATCCCCGTGACCTTCACAGTCGTGCTGGAGTGAGTCGGTGCCTCGCGGCCGCCGTGCTGGCCGGCATCCTCATCGCGTCCGGAGCCGGGGCGCAGGTCTCACCATCTGGTTATGAGGTGGGTATCGATGGGATCGCCACCTGGTCTCACACCACGTTTGTCGGCGGCGGCCTGACTGGCCTGGTGCGGACAGGCGGGCGTACCAGACTTGCTCTGGGCCTCTTTCCCGGCGCCCGGGCGGGCTCCTTTGCGGGTCGGGGAGAGTTAGCCCTGCACTATCTGCTTGCGCCGGGTCGCCAGAGCGGGTGGTCCTTTTACGGCTACGGCGGGCTCGCGGGCGTGACCGCGGGGGGAGGGAGGAGGGGAGCCTTTCTCCTGCTCGGGTTGGGGCTGGAATCGGCGCCGGGTCGCCCGTCGGGCTTGACGTTCGAGGCCGGAGTTGGAGGTGGAGCGCGGCTACTCGTGGGGTGGCGACTGCGGCGGCTCAGATGGCCCCGGCCGGGCCGGCACTGAAGGAGATGAAAGAACGGGCCTCGGTCGCTGCCGAGGCCCGGGCGCTAGTGGGACGGTCTTGCTGGGCCAGCGGCGGGTCAGGTGACCGCTGCGGGCTCGGTCTCGGCGGTCGGCGTCGAGGGCCGGTTCAGAACCGGCTGGCAGTACCGCTCGCCGAGCACGCGCAACTGCCCCAGCTCTTCCTCCGAGAGATCCTCGTAGCGCTCGGCAAGGTAGAGCATCGTGTCGTCGAACCACTCCTTCTGGTGTTCGGGCAGGGCTTCGAGCACGCCGCAGCGCAGGATGTGGCTGAACAACTCATCGCGTGCCTGATCGAACAACCGGGGAGCAGCGGGTGGGGCAGTCTTGCGAGGCTTCGCTTTCGCCATGCTTGATCGTCTCCAGTGGGCCGAAGAGTGCGACACCAATATAACCCGAAGTTGACCCTCGCGGCAGAGCCGGCGGCTTTCCTTCCCGATTCCGGGGATGATTAGATTCCCGTCACACCGGGCACCGCGGCGGGGCAGGTTCTCGGCCACCCGGATCTCCCCGCGGACGAGGCGCGCATGAGCGATCACGATGAAGTGTACGGCCGCAAGCGGGAAGAGGAGCTGCTGGCCCTGCTCCGGCACCTCGCCGAGCGGATCCAGGCCCTGGATCGCGAGGGCAGGCTGCTCGGGGCGTCGCCGGAGCTGCAACGCCTGCTGGGCGATGCCCGCAGCGAGTTGTTCCACTATGAAGTCCGGTCCACCTACGACACGCCGGAGATCGCCGAGAGTCGGCGGATCGTGGACGAAGCACGGCGGAATTCCTTTACCCTCGATGACCGAGAGGACGACGAACCATGGCGGCCGCCTCAAGCGGGTTGAAATCCTTCTATTTCTTCCTGGGTGGCGTGGCAGTCATCGGCATCGTGACGCTGGGCTATCTGGTGTTTCACCAGCCGCCGATCTCGATCCCGGCGAATGTCACGGTTCAGGCCAGCGACACGAGCGGGTTTCACGGCTACTTCCTGGGGTCGGATAGCGCGCCCCTCACGGTCACGGAATACGCCGACTACGAGTGCCCCGCGTGCCAGCAGTTCATGACGGTCCAGATGCCCACCATCGAGGAGCGCCTGATCCAGACCGGCCAGGTCCGGTGGCGCTACCGCGACTTCCCGCTGGAGCAGCACCCGCAGTCGCGCGTCGCGGCCCACGCGGCTGCCTGCGCCGACGAGCAGGGCAAGTATTGGGAGATGAACCGGCTGATCTACTCGTGGGAGCCCGAATGGCCGCTCCAGCGTGATGCAAGTGGCGTCTTCCGTGACTACGCCAAGTCCCTGGGGCTCGACCTGGCCAAGTACGATGGCTGCATGAAATCCGCGCGGTACGCGGGCCGGATCGAGGCCAGCCGGGAGGAGGGAGTGCGGGTCGGCGTACAGTCCACGCCGACATTCCTGATCAACAACCGCCTATACGAGGGCGGCGAGCGGGTGCACTACGACATGCTGAAGCACCTGCTCGACTCGCTGCAGCACAAGGCCGCTTCGTAACGATGCGATCCCGAATGGCCTCGGCCGTGCTGAGCCTGGCCGGAATCTTCATCGCGCTCTACCTCTACCTGCACAAGCTCGGCCTGATCGGCACCCTGGCCTGCGGGACCGGAGGCTGCGAGACGGTGCAGTCATCGTCCTACAGCACGGTGCTCGGCGTCAACGTGCCGCTAATCGGCGTTGTGGGATACGCGGCCGTGCTGGTGTTGAGTGTGCTGGCTCTGGCCCGGCCGCGCGATCCCCGCTGGCCCCGGCTGCTCCTGTGGGGAGCCGTCCTGGGAACGGCGTTCACCGCCTACCTCACCTGCATCGAGCTGTTCGTCATCCGCGCCATCTGCCGGTGGTGCGTCGGATCGGCTGTGGTCATGGTGTCGATCCTGATCGCCGCCTGGCTGGGCCGGCCGGAGGCCGACCCCGGAGCGAAATGAGCGAAACCGCCGGCGCTGCTCGGCCCGCCGGGCGGAGGCTGGCGGCGCTGGCACTGGCGGCACTCGGCGTCGTCTACGGGGACATCGGGACCAGCCCGCTCTACGCGCTCAAGGAGTGTTTCAACCCCCAGCATGGCATTCCCCCGGACCGCGACAACGTGCTGGGGATCGTCTCGCTCATCCTGTGGTCGCTCAACTTCGTCGTCTCCTATAAGTACATCGCGCAGGTCATGCGGGCCGACAACCGGGGAGAAGGCGGCATCCTCGCCCTGCTCGCGCTGGTGGCAGGCTCGCCGCGCCGGCGGCGCCGCGCGCTGATCCTGTTCGGTCTATTCGGCGCGGCCCTCCTCTACGGGGATGGGGTGATCACGCCGGCCATCTCGGTGCTGGGGGCGATCGACGGCCTCTCCTTCGCGACCCCGCTGTTTCAGGCCTGGGTGGTGCCGCTCACGGCCGGCATCCTGATCGGGCTCTTCCTGGTGCAGCGCCGCGGGACCGGCGGGATTGGTGTCTTCTTCGGTCCCGTCATGATCCTCTGGTTCACCTGCCTGGCGGGCCTCGGCATCGGCGGGATCGTGCGGGAGCCCACGGTGCTCAGGGCGGTGAATCCGTGGTACGCGATCGATTTCTTCGCCAGAGACGGGGCCCGCGGCTTCTTCATCCTCGGCGCCGTGGTCCTGGTGCTGACCGGCGGAGAGGCGCTGTACGCGGATCTCGGCCACTTCGGCCGCCGGCCCATCCGGCTCGCCTGGTTCGGACTGGTGCTTCCCGCGCTGATGCTCAACTACTTCGGGCAGGCGGCCCTCCTGCTCGGGACGCCACAGGCCGCCGCCAATCCCTTCTATGCCCTGGTGCCCCGGCCCCTCCTCTACCCCATGGTGGCCGTCGCGACCGTAGCCACGATCGTAGCTTCCCAGGCGCTCATCTCCGGAGCCTTTTCGCTTACGCAGCAGGCGGTGCAGCTCAATTACTGTCCCCGGGTGACGATCATCCACACTTCGGCGCGGGAGCCTGGCCAGATCTACGTTCCAGAGGTGAATCTGGGCCTCATGGTGGCGTGCCTCTGGCTGGTGCTGACCTTCCGCACTGCCAGCAACCTGGCCGCGGCCTACGGGATCGCGGTGACCGGCACCATGACGATCACCACCATTCTCTTCGGCATGGTCGCGTTGGAGCGATGGGGCTGGAAGCGCTGGCAGGTGATAGGGCTGTGCGGTCTCTTTCTGGTTGTCGACTTGGCCTTTTTCTCCGCCAACATCATCAAGTTCGCGGAGGGAGGCTGGTTCCCGATCTTCGTCGCGATCCTGGTCTTCACCCTGATGACCACGTGGAACCGTGGCCGAGCTCGGCTGACCGCCATTCTCGAGGAGAGCTCGCTGCCGATGGCTCTCTTTCTCGAGGATGTCTCGAAGCAGCTTCCAGTCCGCGTCCCCGGCACCGCTGTGTTCATGACCTCCGAGCTCCGCGGTGCTCCACCGGTGCTGCTGCACCACGTCAAGCACAACAAGGTGCTGCACGAGCAGGTGATCCTGCTCTCGGTTCAGACCGAGGACGTTCCCTATGTGAGCGAGGACGAGCGAATCAGCTTCGAGGACTTCGGCCAGCGGTTCTATGGCGTCACGGCGCGCTACGGATTCATGGAGTCACCAGACGTGATGGCCGTGCTCAGGTGTCTTCGTGACCGAGGTCTCGAGATCCGGCCTTCCGACACCACGTTCTATCTCGGTCGCGAAACATTGATCGCCCGACCGGACCAGAAACGCATTCCCAGCGGGGCGCCACCCAAGCTCGCCTTCTGGCGGAAAAAGCTGTTCATCTTCATGAGCCGCAACGCCCGCCCCGCGACCAGCTTCTTCAATATTCCGCCGAACCGGGTGGTGGAGCTGGGGGCGCAGATTCAGATCTAGGGCGGTGAGAGGTGAGAAGTGAGACGTGAGAAGTGAGACGTGAGAAGTGAGCGGGGGGTAGGGTCCCCTTACGTCCCCTGAACGCTGTACGCTGAACGCTGTACGCTGTACGCTGCTCTTCAGTGCCTCGCCCACTCCGTCACATCGCCCTTCGCGCTGAACGCCACCACCTCATACGGCGACCGCCCCATGTCCATGCCCGGTGCCGACGCCGGCATCCCCGGTGCCGCGAGGCCGACCACGTGGGGCTTCTCACGGAGCAGGCGGCGGATATCCTCCACCGGAACATGTCCCTCGATGACGTAGCCCTGCACCAGCGCGGTATGGCACGATTGGACTTTGGGAATCACGCCGAGCTCGGCCTTGATCTCGGCCAGGTCCTCCTGCTCGATGGACTTCACCGCGAACCCGTTCTCCTTCAAGTACGAAATCCACCGCTTGCAGCATTCGCAGGTCGGGGAGTGATAGACCGTGATCTCCGTCGGCGGCGCGGCGCTCCGTGGCGCGGGGAGCGCTGCGCCCAATGTGGCAACGAACGCCGCTGCGACGACAAGGGGGGTTACCGGAACTCTCTTCATGCTTCCTCCGATTCTACGCTTCCTTGAGTCCTCGCAGTCCAGAGAATGTCTCCCCTGAACGCTGTACGCTCCAGTCCTACCCCTCCGCCGACTCATACTGCTCCTTGAGCCGCGCCACCACCGCCGGATCGGCCAGGGTCGTCGTGTCACCGAGCGCCCGCCCCTCCGCGATGTCCTTGAGGAGGCGGCGCATGATCTTGCCGCTTCGCGTCTTGGGGAGGTCTGCCGAGAAAAGTATATCATCCGGACGGGCAATGGCGCCGATTTTCTTCGCGACGTGATCCTTCAAGTCGTCTTTGAGCTCCGCGGTCGCGCGCCGGCCCTCCTTGAGGGTCACGAACGCGGCGAGCGCCTGCCCCTTGAGGTCGTGGTGCTTGCCCACGACCGCGGCTTCCGCCACCGCAGGGTGGTCCACCAGCGCGCTTTCGACCTCCATCGTGCCGATGCGGTGCCCGGCGACGTTCAGCACGTCGTCGACGCGCCCGAGAATCCACCAGTAGCCGTCGTCGTCCAGCTTGGCTCCGTCGCCGGCGAAGTACTTGGTCCCGAACCGGCTCCAGTAGGTCTCGCGGTATCGCGCATCGTCGCCGTAGATGGTGCGGAGCATGCCCGGCCATGGCTCGGTGAGCACCAGGAGGCCCCCGCCCTTGGCCAGGGGGGTGCCCTTCTGGTCGACGAGTTCCGCGCTGATGCCGGGGAAGGCGATCGTCGCGGACCCCGGCTTGGTGGTCACCACGCCGGGGAGCGGGGTGATCATGATGCCGCCGGTTTCGGTTTGCCACCACGTGTCCACGATGGGGCACCGCTCGCGCCCGATGTTCTTGTGATACCAGATCCAGGCCTCCGGATTGATCGGCTCACCTACGGTGCCGAGGAGACGGAGGGTCGAGAGATCGTGCCGCCCGGGGAGATCCTCGCCCCACTTCATGAACGCGCGGATCGCGGTGGGAGCGGTATAGAACACGGTGACGCCGTAGCGGGCCACGATCTTCCAGAAGCGGTCACGTTCCGGCCAGTCCGGCGCGCCCTCGTACATGAGCACGGTGGCACCGTTGGAGAGGGGGCCGTAAACGATGTAGGAATGACCGGTGACCCAGCCCACGTCCGCGGTGCACCAGAAGAGATCGTTCTCCTTGAGATCGAACACATACTTGGTGGTGCTGGTGACCTGCGTGAGATAACCGCCGGTCGAATGCACGATGCCCTTCGGCTTCCCCGTGGTTCCCGATGTGTACAGGATGAACAGCAGGTCCTCCGCATCCACGGGCTCGGCGGGGCACTCGGGGGATTCCTGGTCGAGCAGCCGGTGCCACCAGTGGTCCCGGCCCTCGACGATGTTCGCGAAGGCCTCATCGCCCTGGCCTCCGGGGCGCCGCTGGACCACGACCACGCTCCGGATGGTAGGGCAGCCGGCCACCGCCTCATCGGCGAAACGCTTGAGGGGGACCACCGCGCCGCGGCGATAGCCCCCGTCGGCCGTAATCAGGCAGATGGCCTTCGCATCGTTGATCCGGTCGCGCAGCGATTCGGCGGAGAACCCCCCGAAGACCACCGAGTGGACCGCGCCGATCCGCGCGCAGGCGAGCATCGCGATCGCAGCCTCCGGGATCATCGGGAGGTAGATGGCGACGCGGTCGCCCTTCTTCACGCCGAGCCGCTTGAGCGCGTTGGCGGCCCGACAGACTTCGCGGTGAAGGTCCCAGTAGGTGAGAGTCCGCCGATCTCCCGGCTCACCCTCCCAGACGATCGCCGCCTTGTTGCGCCGCGCGCCCTTCAGGTGCCGGTCGATGCAGTTCGCGGCGACGTTGAGCTTGCCGCCCACGAACCACTTCGCGTGGGGAGGATTCCATTCGAGGACCCGGGTCCACGGCACCATCCACTCCAGGGCGCGTGCCTCGTTCTCCCAGAAGCGGAGCCGGTCCGCCTTGGCCGCGTCATACAACGCGCTCTGGGCGTTGGCTTGCTTCTGAAAGGCGGGGTCGGGAGGAAACCGGCGAGTCTCGGAGAGGAGGGTCGAAAGTTGGTCGCTCATGTGGAGAGTCTGGAGGCTCGAGGGATCGCGCTGAGTGTCGGGCACCCTCCATCCGACCCGGCGGCACCGGGAGCGTGACGGGGCACACGTAACTAGGTAGTGTGCCTGAACGGTTTGGCAAGACCCGGAAAGCCGCGTGAGACTTGCACTTGGCCGAATGCCCCGCGAGGTGCGAGGGAGAAAGTCGTTGCGGCGGCCCATCGACACTTCATAAGTCATTTAACCACAATAGCTTGACCAGCTGGCACCGGGCTCGCCTTCCTTCCCCCGCGGAGACCACAAGGTCTCCAGACAACCGATCCGCCCGATAGAGCACACCCGGAGTGATCCGGGGCCGCAAAACTTGAGGTCTCGATGGACCAGGCCAACCGGCCTGGCAGCGGTGGGCACAGGGGCCCGCCTCCACTCGAGATGGCTCGGTGCCGAAGGCGGGTGCCTCTCGCGAAGAGCGCGATGCGCCCCGCACAGTCAGGCCGGCGGAAGCATCGCGCTCTCATAGTTAGAGCGCGGGAGGACACGATGCAGTCGACCCAGTTGTCCCACTACGAGCTCGAGGCGCCCGAGCATCTCGGCCTCGAAACCCGGACCCAGTTCCGCCAGCGCGCGGTTGGGCTCCTGGAGCAGTTGCCCGAACGCACCGGCCGCCTGGTCATCGATCTGCGCGGCACGCGGACGGTGGATTCCGCTGGGCTCGGGGCCCTGATGCTGATCCAGCGCAAGGCATCGGAGCGCCGTCAGGCGGTGGTCCTCAAGCGCCCCAACGATGAGCTGCGGTTCCTGCTGGTCCTGACCAAGCTCGACGACCTGTTCGACGTCGAGGTGGAGACGGTCTAGCACTATATTCGGGCATGGCCACCGTGTCCCGGCGGCGCGTGCTCTTCATCGAGGACGAGCCTGCCCTGCGCCTGAGCTACGAGCGGGCGTTCGCGCAGCGGTACGATGCGGTGTTTGCGGCAAGCGGCGCCGAGGCGCTGCGCCTGCTCGCCCAGCATCATCCCGATGTGGCCGTGCTGGACTTGCGGCTGCCGGACATGGACGGCATCGAGCTGCTTAGGCGGCTCCGCGCGGCCCGTCCCGACCTGGCCGTCATCATCACTTCCGCCTACGTGAGCCTGGAGCCTCAGCTCCAGGTGCTCGCTATTCCCCACCACGGGTACCTCGTCAAGCCGTTCGACCTGGGGGACCTTGCCCGTCGGATCGATGACCTCGGCTGAGCCGACGCTGGTCGAGGCCCGCGGGCTGGTGCGAAGCTACGGCGCCGTGCGCGCGCTGCGCGGGGTCGATCTGACCCTCGCCCCCGGCGACGTCCTGCTGGTGCTCGGCCCGAACGGGGCTGGCAAGACCACGCTGCTTCGTACCCTGGCCGGCCTGCTCCGGCCCGAGTCCGGTCGAGTGAGCGTCCTGGGGCGCACCCTCACGCGGGACGACCCCGGCGCCCGCCGGCCCATCGGACTGCTGTCGCATCAATCCCTGCTGTACGACGAACTGACCCTGAGCGAGAACCTCATGCTGGCGGGTCGGCTGTACGATCTGCCTGACCTCCGCGCGCGGGTCGAGGCGGCGCTCCGGCAGCAGGGCCTGCAGGACCGGAGCGACGCCCGCCCCAGGCAACTGAGTCGCGGGCTCTTGCAGCGGGCCGCGATCGCCCGGGCTCTCCTGCACGACCCACGACTGCTTCTCCTCGACGAGCCGTTCACGGGCCTCGACGCCGTCGCCGGCGACCGCCTGCGCCAGCTCCTCGGCGAGCACTGCACGTCGGAGCGCGCCATGGTTATCGTGACCCATCACGCCGCGGAAGCCTGGGATCTGGCGAATCGGGTGGCGGTGCTTGTCGGCGGGCGCTGGGGCTACCAGGCGGAGCGCCCCTCCGACCAGGCCGCCTTCCATCTCCGCTACCACGAGCTGGTGCATGGGTAGAGCCCTTCGCCTGGCACTGGTCATCGCCGCCAAGGATATCCGGCTCGAGCTCCGCAGCCGGACCAGCCTTCTGTCCGCCTCCGTGTTCGCCGCCCTAGTCCTCGTCATCTTCAACTTCGCGCGTGATCCCACGGCCGTGGCCACCGTGGATCTGGCTCCGAGCGTCCTGTGGGTGACGGTGTCGTTCGCCGCGGTCGTCGCCATGAACCGGGCCTTCACTGTCGAGCGGGAGAACGCGGCCTTTGACGGACTCCTGCTCGCCCCCGTCGACCGGGAAATCCTCTACCTGGGCAAGTTCCTCGCGAATCTCGCCTTCGTTCTGGTGGTCGAGGCGATCGCGCTGCCGCTCTTCGTGCTGTTCTTCAATATCGACCTGGGGGGCGCCCTTCCCGGGCTGCTGATCACGCTGCTGCTGGCCACGGCGGGATTCGTCGCCGTGGGAACGGTCTTCAGCGCCATGGTGGTCCGGACCCGCTTCGCGGAGCTGATGCTGCCGATCCTGCTGCTCCCGTTTATGGTTCCGCCCCTCATCTTTGCCGTGAAGATCAGCGTACTGCTGCTGGCGGGGCGTCCGTTGAGCGAGGTGGCCGAGGGCCTTAGGTTCCTCGCCATCTACGATGTAGTGTTCGTGACCCTCTCGGTGCTTCTCTTCTCCGCGGTGGTGGATGAATGACCGCTGATCTCGCTTCCGCCCGCCGCGTCATGATCCGGGGCGCGGTCCTGACCGTCCTCGGCCTGCTCGGGGTCGGCCTCGTCATGGTGCTGGCCCTCGCCTATACGCCGGAAGAAATCAATCAGGGCCTGGCCCAGAAGATCTTCTACATTCACGCCCCCTCGGCGTGGGCAGCGATGCTCTCCGTGGTGCTCACCGGCCTCGCCAGCATGCTCTACCTCTGGCTGCACGATCCCCGCATCGACCGCTTCGCGGCGAGCAGCGCAGAGGTGGGTTCGATCTTCTGTGGCGTGGTGCTGACCACCGGGCCGATCTGGGGGAAGCCGATCTGGGGAACCTGGTGGACCTGGGATGGGCGCCTGACGTTGACCCTGTTTCTCTTCTTCCTGCTTCTCGGATATCACACACTGCGGGCTGCCATCCGCGAGCCGTTCGAGCGGGGCCGTTTCAGTGCCGTCCTCGGCATCATGGGCATGGTGCTGGTGCCGTTCATCCACTTGAGCGTCTACCTGTGGCGCGGACTGCATCCCATGCCCATCGTCCTGAAACCGAGCGCGCCATCGCTGGACCCGCAGATGCTCCGGACGCTCCTGATCAGCTTCGGAGTGATGACGCTCCTCTATGTCGGGTTCGTGACGCTCCGCTACGGAATCCAGCTGGCGCATGATGCCCGTGAGGCCGCCGATGCCTCCTGACAACGGTCACTTCCTCGCCGCGGCCTACACCGTGGCCGGGTGTATCTATCTGGGGTACACGGTGTCGCTGTTACTGAGAGCGCGGAAGGCGAAGCGCTGAACTGCAGCGTTCAGCGTACAGGGAAAGCACGGAGTGGGGCACCGCTTCCCGCTCACCTCTCACCTCTCACTTCTCACTTCTCACTTCTCACTCTTTCTAAGGATCACCCTCTCCCACACCTGCGCCGCCGCCACGGCTCCGACGATCGGGCCGATCCACCACACCGGCTGGGCGTACCAGGTGCCACTCACCAGCGCCGGACCGAAGGCGCGGGCCGGGTTCATGGCCGCCCCGGTGAGCGTCCCACCGACGATGATGTCGAAGAAGAGCACCAGGCCGATCGCGAACCCGCCCACCTTGGGCGCATCGGGATTGACCGCCGTGCCCATCACCGCTGACATGAGGAAGAACGTCAGCACCGCTTCCAGGAGCGAGCCGGTTGCGATGGTCATCGAGTTGGCGAGTGCCGGCGTGCCGAGTGTCCCGATGCTGGTGGCGCCGAAGGGCAGGGTGTACTTGAGGACCAGGGCGCCGAGGACGCCGCCAGCCAACTGGGCCAGCACGTAGGCAACGGCCTCGCGCGGGGCGATCCGCTTCACGCTCAGCAGGCCCAGGGTGACGGCCGGATTGATGTGCCCGCCCGAAACGTTCAGCGTGGCGGTCACCATCACGCCCAGGACGATGGCGTGCGTGAGGGCGATGCCCAGCAGACCGTAACGGGCCCCGTAGAAGGGATCGGCGACCACCGCGCCGCACCCGAAGTAGATGAGCCCGAACGTCCCCAGGGCCTCGGCGGTCAGTCGACCCGTCAGATTTCGCATGTCGCAACGATTCCAGTTCGAGGGGCAGGGATTCTACTACCGACCATCGTCCCGGCGGAAGACCAGGCATGCGTTGATGCCGCCGAAGCCGAACGAGTTGCTGAGAATGAACTCGGGATCCGCCGGCGTGCCCTGACCCACCAGGTAGGAGAGATCGCAGGCCGGATCGGCCTCGTCGAGATTGACGGTGGGCGGAAGCCAGCGGCGCTGGCTGGCGAGGGCGCAGATGGCCGCCTCGAAGGCGCCGCTCGCGCCCAGAGCGTGTCCGTAATAGCCCTTGGTCCCGCTGATCGAAATGGTGGATGCACGCTCGCCGAAGACCTGCCGGATGGCGCTCGTTTCGGTGGGGTCGTTGAGCGGCGTCGAGGAGCCGTGCGCGTTGATGTATCCGATCTCTTGGGGCGAGAGCTGCGCCTCGCGGAGCGCAAGCCGCATGGCGCGCGCGGCCTGGCTTCCGTCGGGACGGGGGACGGTCATGTGGTGGGCGTCGTTGGTCGTGCCGTAGCCCAGGATCTCGGCGTAGATCCGCGCGCCCCGCGCCAGCGCCCGGCTCCGTTCCTCCAGCATCAGCACGGCCGCCCCCTCCGACATGACGAACCCATCGCGGTCCTTGTCGAACGGACGGCTGGCCCGTACCGGGTCGTCGTTGCGCGTCGACATCGCCCGGATAATGGCGAAGGCGCCGAAGCAGAGCGGCGCCAGCGGGGCCTCGGCTCCGCCGGCGAGCATCGCGTCCGCCTCGCCGCGCGCGATCGCGCGGAACCCGTCGCCGATGGCCATGGTCCCCGACGCGCAGCTCATCCCGTTGGTCGCGTTGGGCCCACAGACGCCGAACTCGATCGCCAGGTTGCAGCTCGCTGCCCCGGCGAAGACCACCAGGGCGAGAGCGGGGTTCACCCCGCGGACGCCCTCCCTCAGGTAGTTGGGGTACTGCTCCTCCGCATATCCGATCCCGCCCAGCGCGGTCCCCATCATCGCGCCGACCTGCTCTCGGTCTTCCTTGGCCAGGTCGATACCCGAATCCTCGAGCGCCAGCCGCGCGGCCGCGATGCTGAATTGGGCGAACCGGTCCAGCCGCTTGATCCGGCGCTCCTCGATGAAGTCTCCCGGGTGAAAGTCGGGAACCTCGGCGGCGATGTGGGACCGAAACGGCGTCGGGTCGAAGCGGGAGACCGGACCGACCGCCGAGCGCGCCCGGGCGAGGCCCTGCCAGAGTCCCTCGACTCCGGTGCCGATTGGCGTCACCGCTCCGATTCCTGTGATCACGACCCGGCGATTGCTGGGCATGGCGTCTGATTCCGTTTGAGGGCTAGGCGGGGTCGGTCTCGACCGCGCGGGCGATCCCTTGCAAAGTGCGCGAGGCAATGCCATGGACGAAGACGGGTCCGATTACCCAGTTCGCCGCCGGCCACCGGACCACGGGCCACGCCGGCCCGTCCCAGTCATGGATGAGGGAGACGTGCGTGCCCTGTGGAGTCGGCACCAGCCGCCACACCACGTCCATGCCTCGGGTGATGCCTCGGATGTGGCGATACCGGACCTCGTGCCGCTCGCCGTCCACCCACATCTCCGAGGTCCACCAGGTGGGCCAGTTGAGCGGACCGAAGGGACGGTTGGCGCTCATCTCGACGATTCCTCCGTCAGCGCGGCGCGACAGCATGCGAACGTACCGGTAGTGCGAGAGGAGCAGCGGCCAGCGCTCGACGTCTGCCGCCGCCCTGAACACCCGCTCGAGCGGTGCGTTCACCTGGGCCTCGTCCACGGTCCTCACGTCGGCCCCCGCGTCGCCGTCCGCCACGACGCCACCAGCCGGAACCCCGGCGTCCGCTCCACGCGCGCGCGCACCCCCGCTCTCGAGAGGAGGCCGCGAAGCTCGGCCACGGTGAAGCCGCGCCGTACCGAGGTGAGTCCGTCGGCGCAGGTGGTCGGATCGAACCGGAGCAGCCTCGATCCGACCCAGAACCCCGCCAACGCCAGTGAGGAGCGGCGCAGGTCCGCCACGATCACCCCACGCCGTGCTACTACGTCGGCCGCCTGCATCAGTGCCACGGCGGCTTCGGGCGCCAGGTGGTGCACCAGCTGACTCACGATCACGATATCCACGCTCGCGGCCCGGACCGGCAGCGCCTCGGCTGTCGCCAGCGCGGTGGCCACGCCGCTGGCCTTGGCCAGTGAGGCCGCCGTGCGGTGCCGCTCGATCCCCAGGGGAATCAACCGGACACCCCGCACCCCGGCCCACCGGGCGGCGGCCCGCGGGAGGTCGGCGAGACCAGTCCCGATATCGAGCAGGGTCAGTGTGCTGCCCGCGGGCATGCCCTGGAGCACGCGCTCGAGGCCCCGACGCACCGCCCACCAACCGCCGAACCACCGGTTCGATACGGCGATGTCGGCGAGCGACCGCGTCACCAGCTCCGGGTCGGCATCGGCATGGTCGAGCAGCTCGTCGCCGGTCATGCGGGCCCCAAGGCGCGGTACTCGCCGCGGAAGTACAGGAGGGGCGCGTCGTGCGCCATGGCGCCGCCCGTCACCCGCCCGACGAAGAGCGTGTGATCGCCGAGGGGGAAGTCCGCAAAGCGCTCGCATTCGATGTGGGCCAGCGTCTCCTCAAGCACCACCAGGCCCTGCGGCGTCTCCCGCCATTTCACCGCCTGGAACCGACTCTCCGCCGGGTCCTGCGCGAAGCGCCGGGCCAGCTCCCGCTGGTGCGCCGCCAGGACGTTCACGACAAAGTCGCCGCTGGCCGACATGACCCGGTGCATGTCCGCGGTGACATCCACGCACACCGACACCAGCGGAGGAGACAGGGAGACGGAGGTGAGGCTGGACGCGGTCATGCCCACCGGACGCCCTTGGTCGTCCCGCGTCGTGAGCACGGTGACGCCAGTGGCAAACCGCCCCAGCAGCTGCCGAAACAGCACGGGTTCGACGTCCGGGCGGGTGCGGCTCACAACACCATCCGTGACAGGAACCAGGGGTTGAGGACCGTCCGGGCCGGCACGTAGTCGGCCGTGACACCGATGAAGGTGGGACCGAGCCCGCGCGCCTCGAGCCGCGCTACCGCCCGATCGAACAGCCGGGGCGACCACATCCCGAACCCGACCAGCCGCTCGACCAGCCACTTGCCGGCAAAGCTGCCTCGACGCGCCACGCGGTAGCCGGCGAGACGGCGGGCGGTGAGCGGCCCGCCGCCCGCGAGCGCGTCGGAGACTGTCTCGCCGACCAGCTCGGCGCCGCGGAGGGCGGCGTAGATCCCTTCGCCCGTAAAGGGATCGAAGAAATCGGCGGCATCGCCCACCAGGAGGGCGCCGTCCGCCACCACCCGTCCCGACCAGGCGGCGAAGGGGCCGGTCACCAGCACCTCGCGGACGATGGCTTGCCGTTGCACGCGGCCGCGCACGCCCGGAAAGCGCTCCAGCTCTTCGAGAAAGAATCCGGTCTGGTCGCCGCGCGCCGCGCGGACCAGGGCAGCGGGGATCACCAGGGCAACGTTCGCCAGGCCGGGAGCGATCCGGTTTACGCCAACGTATCCCGCGTCGCTCACGTGCATCTCGGCGAGGCCGGTGAGACCGGGGACGCCTGCGACATGGGCGACGAAGGCCATCCGGCTCGGGGCCCCGTGCCGCCGCCGGCCGATCCGCCGGGCCACGACGGACCGCAGCCCGTCCGCGCCAATCGTCAGGCGCGCATGGATCGCCCGGCGCGCTCCGGTCCGGTCGCGGGCAACCACGCCGCTGACCGCTCCTCCTTCATAGAGCAGTTCCTCGACCGCCAGGCCTTCCTCGACCTGGGCGCCAGCGTCGCGCGCAAGCTGCACCAGCCGGTCGTCGAGAATTCTGCGGGCCACGGACAGCCCGGCGTCGCGGTAGGGTCGGACGGTCGCGGCGGCGAAGCGCCCGGTGAGGCGGGATCCTCTCGGTCCAATGACGGTAGTGCCCCAAAGCGGTTCCGCCCCCGCCCGCTCCAGGTCGGCAACCACTCCGCAGCGCGCGAGCAATCGCACCGTCTCCGGACCCAGGTACTCGGAGCAGGGTTTGTCCCGCGGGAAACGCGCCCGATCGAGCGCGACCACGCGATGCCCGCGCCGAGCCAGCTCCCAGGCTGTCGCGCTGCCGGCCGGTCCCGCCCCGACGATCAGTGCATCGATCACGGTCCCCATGCCCTCCAGGCCAGGTATCCCGCGATCGCCGCCAGCGTGGTCGCGAGAGCGTTGACCCCATCGTTGTCCACCCAGGCGATTCCGGCCGTGAGCCGGCTGAGCCCGCCACAGCGATGGGTGCGGCGCTCGGTGGCGAGGCCGCAGTCATCACAATGGAAGCGCCCCTGCAGCGTGGCCCCCAGAACCGAGTCCGCGAGCATCCCGAGCATACCCAGCGCGATGGCCGCCGCAAGGAGCCGCACGCTGCCCGTAACGAGCGCCGCGCCTCCGGCGACCGTCACCGCGCCGATGAGCGCGCCGATGGTGCCGAGGAGGGTCACGCCCCCGCTCGTGCCGGCGGGGACACCGCGCCAGGTCAGAATGTGGCGCGGTGATGACCTGCTCCATCCACCCATCGAGGTCGCCCAGGTGTCCGCGGCGGCGGCGGCGAGGCTCGCCGCGACAATCCACAGGCCGGCTCCGGGCACCAGCGCGCCCAGGGCCGCCGGACCTCCGTTGGCCAGGACCTGGGCGGCGTCACGCACGGAGCCCTTGGCATCCAGCGCCGAGGGTCGATCGGGCGCCGCCCGGGAAATCGCGCTGGCCCCGGCGAAGAAGATTCCGAGGGTCGCGAGGCCGGCCCATCCGGTGCCGCCCAGGATCGCCGTGCCGATCACGCTGGCCGTGGCGGCTCCCGCGGCGGTGAGCGCCTGGAGGCGCCAGCCCAGGGCCGCGATCAGGACGGAAACGAGCAGGGCGAGGGGCAGGGCCAAGAGTGTCTGCGGTGGCGGTGCTTTCTATATTGTAGCCACGTGAGCGTTCCCACCATCATCCCCATGAGCCTCTTCGAGGCCCTCCGGAATCTCGACACTCCGGTCGAGGACGGCCTCGAGGAGCTGGCCGGCGAGATCGTCGCCAAGCGCCTCGGCCTTTCGATGACCGTAGCGGCCCAGATCGACCGCTACCGGATGCAGGTCCGAAAGAAGGAGCCGGTCTCGGTGGACGAGGCCGTTTCGGTCTTCCGGTTGGCCGGGCGCCGCCCCGATGCCCAGCTGGTCTTTGCCGACGCGGGCCGCCGCGCCGCGCGGTACGCCGCCCGGAGCCGACCGTTCCTGGCGCGGGTCGCGTCCAGAATGGTCCCGGGGCGGCTCGGACGATCCATCGGCGCGCGCGCCGCCGTCCGGGCCGCGCGGCGGAGCCTCGGCGTAGACCTGGTCATCGGCGAGAGCGGCGCCGCGGCTGAGGCGATGAAGCCGCTTTCGATTCTCGCCCAGGGTGATGGCTCGGCTTGTACCTTCTACGGCTCAGCCCTCAGCGAGCTGCTCCGCGTCCTGACGGGGTTCGAAGGCGCCATGATTCACGAGCGTTGCCGCGCCCGAGGCGATACTGCCTGCCGCTGGCGCGCCACCGCGGTTGGAGGATACGAATGATGCTCCTCGCCGGATTGAATGTTGCCCAGGTGCAGGCCACCCTCCGGGACCTCGGTCTCGATGGCTGGCTCCTCTTCGACTTCCGCGGCATCAATCCGATACCCACCCGGCTCCTCGGCGATATCGGCTTCTCCAGCCGCCGCTTGTTCATTCTCATCCCGCGCGAGGGGGAGCCCGCGGCCCTGGTGCACAAGATCGAGCTGGGCCCGTTCAAGGACGGAGCATTCCCAGGCCGCGTGACCGGGTACGCCCGCTGGGAGGAACTGCACGAAGCACTGGCGGAAATGGTCCGGGGCAAGAGCCTCGCGATGGAGATTTCGCCGGATGACGCCGTGCCCTATCTCGACCGGGTGCCGTTCGGCGTGGTGGAGCTGGTGCGCCGCCTCGGCGGCCGGGTGACTGGCTCGGCCGCATTGGTCACCCGCTTCGCATCGGCTTGGAGCGCCGGCGAGCTCGAAGGCCACGTGGCGGCGGCCGAGGCGCTGGCCTCGGTCGCGAAGGAAGCGCTGGCCTGGGCGGTGACACAGGGAGGCAGGGGGCTCACCGAGAGCCAGCTGCAGGCGCGGGTGGTCGAGGCCATTCACCAGAAGGGGCTGGTCTTCGACCATCCGCCCATCGTGGGGTTCGGCCCCAACGCCGCCAACCCGCATTACGAGCCGGTGCCTGGAAAGGACCTTTCCCTGGAGCGGGATCAGGTGGTGCTGGTGGATTTGTGGGGCGGACCGCGGCTCGGGACGGTCTTCGCCGACCAGACTTGGATGGGCTTCTCCGGATCGCGGGTGCCCGCCAAGGTCGAGCAGGTCTGGCGGGTGGTGCGTGAGGCGCGGGACGCGACCATCGCGCTTGTGAGGCGGAAGGCCGGGCGCGAGCCGCTCCACGGCTATCAGGGCGATGATGCCGCCCGCGAGGTCATCACCAAGGCCGGCTACGGCGCGTTCTTCGTGCACCGGACCGGGCACTCCATCGACCGCGACCTCCACGGGAGCGGACCGCACCTCGACGACTACGAAACTCGCGACGATCGCGAGATTCTGCCGGGAGCGGGCTTCTCGGTCGAGCCGGGCATCTACCTGCCGGGCGAGTTCGGCGTACGGAGCGAGGTCAACATGGTGTGGGCGCCCGGGGGTCCGATGGTCACGCCCAAGGAACCGCAGGTCGAGCTGATCCTGCCCTGAGGCTGGCGCAGGTTCGCGCTCGATTTTCTGGTTGTGAGGTCTGCGGCTCTGGTCCCAGCTTCGCCACGTTTCACGAATGTTCATTCGTTTCAAGGGGTTACGGGACGTTACGTGACTGAAACCCGCCACGAGGATCTTCTTGACACGTGATTTGTGTCACTCCATATTCTTGCCTCCGACCGGGCCGCGGTCGGCGATAATCGCACACATCAGAAGTATTTGCCCGCAGTTTCTTCCATCGGTAGGACAGGCGTAACTCGTTCCTTTGCGGGTCGAGGATGGCCAATGGGCCATCAACGCCTACGCGAATTTTCCGTGTAGCTGGGGCTTTTGTATCACGCCATCGGAGGACGTCTCCATGAAAGAAAGCTGTGTTGGCGCCTTCGCTCGCAACGCGCGGCGGGTTGCGCTTGCGGCAGTCGTCCTGTTGGTGAGTGCCACGGCGCTCAGCGCTCAGGCGACTGGTAAGCTCGAAGGCCGAATTCGCGACCAGGCCGGCGCTCCCATCGCCGGTGCCCAGGTCCGGATCGAGGGGACGGCCTACGGCGCCGTCGCCGACGCCCGAGGCTATTACTTCATCAACAACATTCCGGCCGGGACGGTGGATCTGCTGGCGCAATTCGTCGGATACAAGCCGGTCCGTACGACCGGCTTGGTCATTCTGGCGGGCCAGACGATCACCCAGGACTTCAGTCTCGAGCAGCAGCCCGTCGAGCTGGGTGAGATCGAGGTCCAGGCGGCACAGAACGTCCTGGTCCCCCGCGACGCGACGGCCACCAAACAGGCCATCAGCGGGGAGTTCACCTCGAAGCTGCCGGTCGATCGGCTGCAGAACGTGATCGTGTTGCAGCCGGGCGTGGTGCAGACCACTGGCGGCAACGTGAGCGTCCGTGGCGGCCGCACCGACGAGACGGTCTACTACATCGACGGCGTCCCGGTGAGCCCGGGCGGGCGCGGTGGGGAGTTCGTCGGCACCAACGTGAACTCGCGCGGCGTGGACGTTTCGACCGAGAGCTTCGAACAGGCCTCGGTCACGACTGGCAGCGCCACCGCCGAGTTCGGCAACGCGCAGTCCGGCATCGTGCAGATCGCCACCAAGGCCGGCGGCAGCAAGTGGGCCGGCAGCGTGGGCTACACCAACGACGCCGCGGGTGGGCTCAACCACAGCACCGGGTACACCAGGGTGCAGGCCTCGGTGGGCGGCCCGATCATCGAGCGGTTGACAGTGAACGTGTCGGGAGATCTGGAGGGGAATAAGTCCGCGGCCTTCGGGCTCGACAACCAGAACTACCCGGTCTTCGTGCCGGCCGGCATCGACACCACCGTCAGCGTGGTGAGCGCGAGCAGCCCCGCGGACACGAGCCGGGTGGATGTCCTCAAGTTCGCGGAATACACCGGCAACTGCGATGAGTTCTCCAGCAGCGTCAACAAGGGGATCGCATCCAACTACGGGTACTCGTGCAAAGGTGCGCAGATACCCTACAGCGCCAATGGCAGCTACCGCGCTTCTGGCAAGCTGCAGTACACCTACGGCACCGGTAACCGCATCGCCTTCACCGCGCTCCGGAGCTTGTCACAGGCCCGAAACTTTGGGCTTGGGCCGAACTTCCAACCCGTTGGCTATGGCTTCATCGCCGCGCCCGAGAATTTCACGGGATCAATGTTCGCAGACAACGCCCTGATCCTTTCCTGGTCGCAGAGCCTCTCCAAGTCGGTGGACCGGGCGCTCAACTTGAGCGTGTACGGCTCGTATCAGTGGGACCGGGCCGAGACCGGGCCCCTCACCACCCAGGGCGAGCTGGATACCCGCGATCCGTTCGGCGGGTTCCTGATCAAGCCGTTCGACTTCCTGTACAACTTCAACAACTTCAACATCACCAACATCGACCAGAACTTCCGGACCAATACCGGCGTCCTGACCCCGGTCGATATCCACAACACCCAGCAGTACCAGCAGGTCGCTCAGTGGCGCACCAACCCCTACGGAGTGCTCGGCGGGCAGTTCCTCGGCACCAACGGGAACTCGTTCATCGAGGCGGGCGGGCCCACCGGGCGGCTCAGCATGTACAAGGAAGACCGTGCCTTGGGCAAGGCCGACCTCGACTGGCAGGTGGACCGCTACAACCGGGTTACCTTGGGCGGGGAATACACCAAGTACTACATGAACTCGTATTCCTCGGGGATTACCAGCCAGGCGTTCTCCGATGCCTACCATGAGAAGCCGCAGCGCTACGACGCCTACATTCAGGACAAGCTGGACCTGGGCGACGTGGTCCTGATCGGCGGGCTTCGCTACGACTGGTTCAAGACGGGCGCCTCGCGGCCCTATTACTTCGCCGACACCCTGGGCAACCTGGGCTGGTTCCCGCGAGTCTCGACCATGCCCGGGTTCAACCCCGCGAACCCGGCGGCCTCGGCGGCGGGCTGCACGGTGGGTGGACCGGTGGCGGCCTCGTGCGTCAACCAGTACGCGGGGCTCATAGCCGACCAGAGCCACAACTACCTGAGCCCGCACATCTCGGTCGCGTTCCCCGTTTCGGAGCGCACCAACTTCCGGCTCTCGTACGCGCACCAGGTGCAGCAGCCTGACTTCCAGCTCATCCTGGGCGGCATCAACACCGACCTCACGGTGACCAACTCGAACCACGTCTACGGCAGCGACCTGGGCTATGGCCGTACCATCACCTTCGAGTTCGGCGTAACCCACTCATTCAACGAGGACATGGTGCTCGACGTCGCGGCGTACAACAAGGACATCCTGTCCGACGCCGCGGGCCGCCTCCTGAGCTACTTCGATCCGAAGAACCTGACCAGCACCTCGATCCGGGTGATCACCAACCTGGACTACGGCAATACCCGTGGTATCGACGTCCGGTTCGACCGGCGCATCGGCGAGCTGTTCAACGGCCGGCTGGCCTACACCTTCCAGCAGTCCAAGAACACCGGGTCCGATCCGTTCACCTACATCAACTTCGGATCTCGCGTCCTGAACGCCATCGCGGGCGGCAACTCACCGCCGCCGCAGGCCATCCAGACCACCAACCAGGACCGGCCGCACAACCTTTCGGCCCAGCTCGAGCTGGCCTTCCCGAACCACTGGAAGCAGGGCACCGCCGCGGGCTCGATCCTCCAGAACGTGGGCGTCACCGCGACGGCACGGTTCGCGAGTGGCACGCCGTACACTGCCTGTGGCGGCAGCCTCCCGGCCGACGTGCAGGTGATCTCCGGTGGCGTGTGCAGCCAGCTGCTTGAGGGAACCTTCCAGTACAACGGCCAGCGGCTCCCGATGTACAAGCAGTTCGACCTCCGCGTCACCAAGGGCTTCAACCTCGGCCGATTCGATCTCACGGCCTTCGCGGACATCCGGAACCTCTTCAACTTCAAGGACGAGTACCAGGTCTTCTCGCAGACCGGCGACGTCACCAACCCGCAGGCAATCGCCATCAACCGGCTGGGAGACCTCCAGGCGTTCGCGCAGGAGGCTTCCGCCAACGGTGTGCTCGGTGCCGACAGCACCATCAACCTCACGTTCGGCGGCACCGGTACCGGGGGCTGCGGCAACTGGGTGAACCAGGGCGGGGCCAGCGCGACGCCCAACTGCATCTACCTGATCCGCGCGGAACAGCGTTACGGCAATGGCGACGGGCTGTTCACCGTCGCCGAACAGACCCGTGCGTCCGACGCGTTGTACAACGTCTTCCGTGGGTTGAGCAGCTTCACCCTGATGGGCCGGCAGATTCGGCTCGGACTCGAAGTCAACTTCTGACGGGTTGCCTGGTGGTCCGGCCCGGGCGAGCGCCCGGGCCGGATCCCTCCGCATAATCACCGAGTGAGGGAAGAATGCAATCTCGATTTCGTGTGAAGGGCGTCCTGCTTGCCGCGGTCCTTGGCATGATGGCCAGCGTTCTGGTGGCCTCACCCGCTGCGGCCGGGCCGCAGCCCGGTGCGAAGCCCAAGGGATTCCGGCTCTTCGCCCGCGCCCTGGGTGCCTATACCATCAACCGGATCTACTGCGGCATTGCGTCGGATGGCGAGATCTGCCGTGACTCGACCGGGTCATCCACCATCGGCGGCGGCTTCTGGCCCAAGGGCACGGCTGATCAGTACATCTTCAACACCGGCATCCAGGTGGCCGGCATCATCGGGCAGGACGGCGGCCCGTGGGCCGGAGACACCACCGGTGGCTTCTTCTTCGACCCCAAGGGGACCACGCAGCACGGCTCTCAGGTCGAGCCGATCTACAACTTCCAGAACGCGAGCGACGCCGCGAACTGGCCCGAGGAGGCCTGTGTCCCGAACGGTGACGCGCAGGCGAGCCTCTTCTACCCCCTGCTGCAAGTGGACCCGTCCAACGCCGCCGACCCGACCTGCCGCAAGACCGCCTCGGAAGGCGACATCTGGTTCGTGTCGACTGAGGCCGACCCGACCCTCAAGGCCGGGCGCAAGCATCCGCTCGGCATCGTAGTCGAGACCCGTCTGATGGGGTGGAACTCCCCCTCGGAGAACAAGGACATCGCCTACATCATCTATACCTTCTACAACATCTCCTCGGTCAATGTAGCGGACTACGCGGGGGTGCGCCCCAAGATTCGAAACCTGCTGCTCACCCAGGCGAACAACTTCCACGCCGCCGAGGCGGCACAGGGCGTGACGCTGCCGGCGGGCGGCTACACGATGACCAATCTGTACGTGGCGATGGGCACCGACATGGACGTGGCCAATGCCAGTAATAACTACGCCTCGGTGAACCTGCCCTTCGCCCTGGGGTTCACCTACGACCACGGCATGGAGCAGCCCGGCGGGTGGACCTTCGATCCGGGCATCTTCACCGGCCCCGAGTTTCCGGGCGTTGGCTTTGCCGGCGTCAAGTACCTGAAGAGCCCTGGCGGCCCCGGCGCGATCGAGCTCTACAGCAACACGATCAACGGCACGCCGTTCGCGGGAGCGTTCAACGATCCCCAGAACGTGGTGCAGCTGTGGCGCTATCTGTCGGGCAACATCAACCAGGCGGCCGGCGACCAGGCCTGCAACACTGGCAACCCGGCGGTGACTCACGTCTGCTTCATCAACAACACCGCCCCGGAAGACATGCGGTTCTTCGAGTCTTCCACCGGCCTCACCCTTGGCCCCGGCCAGGCGGGCAACATCGTCGTCGCGTACATCTTCGCCGCTCCGGTCAAGACCGGTACCTGCAACCAGAACACTCAGCCCTGCGATGTGAAGCCCGGGAACCCGCTCCGCGTCACCAGCGTGGATTCGCTGGCGATCGGGGCCAACCTGGTGGACTCCCTCACCGGCTACGCCGGGTTCACCGACAACAACGGCGACGGGATCCCCGAGCAACCGGAGTTCAAGGTGGTGCAGAACTCGCTGCTCGGAAAGGCGCTCGTGGCACAGCAGGTGTTCGACACCAAGTTCCTGCGCCCCTTCCCACCGTCCTCACCGGATTTCTTCCTGGTCCCGGGCAGCAATCAGGTCACGGTGCTGTGGCGGCCGTCTGCGAGCGAGACCGGCGGCGATCCGTACTTCAACATCGCGTCACAGCCGATCGTATGCGACTCATTGGGGAACTGCCAGCCCAACGGGCTCTACGACCCGAACTACCGGCAGTTCGACGTGGAAGGGTATCGAGTCTACCGCGGCCGGGTGGACTCGCCTAACCAGCTGACACTGCTGGCGCAGTTCGACTACTCGGGGACCCAGATCCTCGACTTCACCAGCCAGATCAACCCCACTTCAGGATGCGCGCCGGACATTGGCGTCCATACCTCATGCCCCGTCGCGTTCGACTCGGTGGGCCCGGGGGTAGCGCCGACCCACAGCATCGGGTATCCGATCGTGGGCGACCTGACGCAGGTCTTCCGCTCGCCCGCCTCTCCGACCGGGCCCAGGACGATCCTGAACGACGGTTCGGTCATCTACCAGAAACTCGACACCGCCGTCGTGGGTGGGTCGGTCTTTGGGCCGTGCGCGCCGTCGGCCTGTCCGCCGCTGGATGACACCGGGGTTCCCTTCGTCTACGTGGACAAGACCGCCCTCAACAACTTCCGCTACTTCTATTCGGTAACGGCGTTCGACGTGAACTCGTTCCAGTCCGGGCCGTCGAGCCTCGAATCGCCGCGCCTCACCAAGTCCATTACGCCGCTGGCCCCGATCTCTAACCTTGCCAGCACGGGGCAGGTAACCTCGACGCAGCTGGTCGGGCGCGGGACGGTGATCCCCACGGGCGTCGCTCTTCCGACTATTGACCCCGTGAAGGGCACCTTCAGCGGCCCCTTCCCGGGCTCGAACGCCTGGGGCATCGGGCTCGGCGCCTTCGTCTCCCAGGTCCTGGCGCAGCCCGGCGCGCTCTCTGCCAGCCTGGACAGTGTGATCTTGGGCGACGCCTACAACAACGTGCCGATCCAGTACTGGTTCACGGCTTCGGCGAACGGGGTGTCGTCCACTGTGTCCATCCCGCTCCTTCAGACTCAGGAAATCGGCACCACGACCAATTCCACGCAGTTCCTCGCGGTGCCGCTGGACAATTCGCTGGCCTCCAAGTACGGCGGCTCCAACCAGTACAAGCTGCCGGGCCAGATCACGATGAACATCAACGGCACCGACTACAACGGTCTGTGGGGTCGCGGCTGCGTCAACGGACGCGACGGGTATACCACCGGCGGCGGCTGCTCGTACAACGGGTCCCGCTGGTTCGACGGCCCGTCTCCGGCCAAGAACGAGACGCAGGCCGACCCGATTTCTTGCAACACGGCGAACTTCTCCAACACGCCGCAGACCTGTTACAACAATGGCGGCGCCCTCACTGGTGTCACGACCATCTCCCAGACCCAGTGCTATCAGCAGACCGGTGGCGCGGCCTGCCGGCCGTTCCAGGGCATCGTCTCAGGGGCGTGGCGCGCTGGTGACTTCAACGTCTACTGGGGCACGGGGGGCAAGGTGGATTCGGTCATTGATGCCACCACGAATGTCCCGGTGCCCGGTCCGAAACAGGGGTACGCAAACCATGTTGGGGCGTCGTGGGGTATTCTCAACGCCTCCGCGGCGCTCTCGCCAAGCCCCGATGGGTCCGCGACGCTGACCAACATGGACATCGCCTGCGTCGAGCCCATTCGGACCAAGGCGCCGGGCTCCATGGTCTGCCCGGGCGGCACCGCCGCCTACGTGCTGAGTGACAGCGCGATACCGGGAGCGGTGGGCTTCTTCAGCGGCGGAGCCTATCCCCCGGGCGGCACCGGAATCGTGCCCGCGACGAACAACGGGTTCGTGATCTATCTCCTGGGTGACGTCTTCACTATGGAGCTGGCCGGTGGCACCGTCCCCGCACAGGGAACGGTGTGGACCCTTCGGAAGTACGTCGGAGCGATCACCGGTGGTCACGGATCAGGTGGGGATGAAGGGAACTATTCCTACAGCAACCCGGAGGGCTTCCTACCCTTCACGGCGGTGGGTGCCCAGATCCAGGCCAACTATACCGTATCGAACCTCCTGACCGGCCCGACCGGGACCGATCTGAGCAAGGTGCACACGGTTCCCGACCCGTATTACGTGACCGACGCCTACGAGCAGACCACGGACAACAAGGTGATCAAGTTCGTGAATCTGCCGACCAAGGCGATCATCCGGATCTACTCGGTCAGCGGGATTCTGGTCGCTCTCCTCGAGCACAACAGCACCACGTCGAGCGAGGAAGACTGGAACGTGCGTAACCGGAATAACCAGGTCGTGGCGAGCGGTGTGTACTTCTATCACATCGAATCGAACGATGCCGGCGGGACGGCCCGCAGGGTCGGCCGCATGACCATCGTCAACTTTGCCGAGTAATCCCTCGGGGGCGGGCCTTCGGGCCCGCCCCACTTCCAGGAGAATGGTACCGATGAAGCACACTTTCTCATCGCGCCTCACGCTCGTGGCGGCGGTACTCGGCGGAATCGCCCCGGGCCTCGCGGCCCAGGCCGGCACCACGGCTGACAATACCGCCTACGGCTCCACCTCCGCCGAGTTCCTCCTTCTGGGCGCGGGCGCCCGGGGAACGGCGCTTGGGGCCGCCTACGGCGCCATCGCCAACGACGCCAGCGCGCTCTATTACAATCCGGCGGGTGCAGCCCTGATGACTCGGCCGAGTGTCGTGGTCGGGACCTACAGCTATGTGGCCAGCACCCGCTACAGCTGGGGCGGCATCGCCTTCCCGTTCGACGGCGCCTCCAAGAACATCGGGGTCCAGGTCGGGACCTTCGGCTTCAGCGGCCAGCCGGTATACACCACCTCCCAGCCCGATGGGACCGGCGCGACGTACAGCGTAAGCGAGACCTTCCTGGGCCTCACCTACTCACAGAACTTCTCCGATCGCTTCTCCGCCGGCATCACCGGCAAGTTCGTGAGCGATAACCTCGGGGATGCGACGGGCCACGCCTTCGCCGTGGACTTCGGCACCAGCTTCCACGCGGCACTGAGTGGGCACCCGATCAAGTTCTCGTTCGTGCTCTCGAACCTGGGGACCAATCTCTCGTACTCCGGTCCCGCGCTGTATTCCACCTCCCCGCGCGACAGCGTGAACGGGGTGGGCAGCGTGCCGTCGCTGCCTCAGCCGTCCGAGTTCCGGACCAAGGACTTCCCGCTTCCCACCACCTTCCGGGTGTCCCTGGCCTACGACCTCCTGACCAGCAACTCGGCCCGGCTCACGGTGCTCGGCGATTTCAACCAGCCCAACAACAACAAGGCCGGGTTCTCCGGTGGGACGGAGTTCTCGAGTCACAACCTTGGGGGCTCGCCGTTCTCCGCGGCTATCCGCGGGAGCTATACGTACTTCGCCTCGAACAACCTGAACCCGTCCACCCTGCCCACGGCCATGCACGACGAGCAGAACCTCGAAGGCCTCGCGGTGGGTGGCGGTCTGAGCTACAACAAGGGGAATTTCGCCCTCAGCGTCGACTACGCCTTCAAGTACATGGGTATTCTGGGCGGCACCAACTTCATCAGCTTCGGGCTCGGCTGGTAACGGCGGCCGTACGGAAGGCGTTGAAGCAAGGAATCGCATGAAGAAATGGCTGTGGGTTGTTGGGCTGGCCGTGGCCCAGTCGGTGTCGGCACAGACGGCGGAGGGAGTGGGCGTTCGGACCTTTCGCCTGTATCGGGCGGATGCATCGCAGACCATGGTCACGGCATTCATCAATGTGCCGTACCTGCTCCTAGAGCCCAGCAGCGCGGATTCAAATGCTCAGCTGAGGTTTCTGGTGGCGGTGCAGGTTACCGACAGCAACGGGGCCAAGCTCTACGACGCATCCTGGCCGGAACAGGCCCCCGCGGATCTCCGGACCGCCGGAGGTGAGAAGCTCGAGATTCTCGATCTGTCGGTTCCGCCCGGGAAGTATCGGATGGCGGTGACGATCACCGATTCGGTGTCCGGCCAGAAGCACACCGGGTCGGCCGAGTTCGAAGGGTGGAGCAAGTCACCACCCGCGTCAGACCTGATGCTTTCACCTGCGATGCGCCTCGTGGCCGCCGGAGACACCACGACGCGGCTGGGTGAGATCCGGCGGGGCAACACGATGGTCACGGCAGTGTACTCGCTCAAGCTGACCCCGCTTCGGTCGAAGGCCTACTATCTGCTCGAGGTGTACGGCTCCGGCTCGGATTCCGCGGCAACGATGCAGGTCCGGGTCACGGATTCGGCAGGCAAGTCGCTGGTCACGACCCGTGAGGTGCCGGTGTCAGTGGCGCAGGGAGGGTCGGTTCTCAAGGGGCAGCTCGATCTCGCCGGTCTCCCGGCCGGGCGGTATACCCTCTCGGTCGAGACCACGATGGGCGGAAAGAAGGAAGACCGATCCGCCCAGTTCGTGATGGAAGACCTGGCGTCGACCTTACAGCGGGAGCAGGCGCGGCTCGTCTCCTACGCCAACAGCGACGAGGCGTTCTTCGCCAAGCTGGATGACAAGCAGCTGGATGCAGCCGAAGCGCCGTTGGTGATGCTCGCTCCGCCCGACTCGCTTGCCGTCTGGAAGACCGATCTCTCAGTCGAGGCAAAGCGGCGGTTCCTGACGCAGTTCTGGAACGCGAGGAACCCGACCCCGGGTTCCGCCAGGAACGAGGTGCGCGAGCGCTTCTACGCTCTGATCGATGAGGCTGATCGGCGGTACAAGGATGGGTTCGCGAGCAGTCCCGCGCCGGGCTGGAAGTCCGATCGAGGCCGGATCTTCGTGGAGTACGGTGCGCCGAACGACCTGCTCGATCGGAAGACACCAATTGGCAAGTCGCCGCCGTACCAGGTGTGGCGATACTCGCGAGGGAAGGACAGGTTCTTCATCTTTGTGGATCGAACCGGGTTCGGCGCCTACAAGCTGGCGGCAAGCAACGACATGAAGGAGCGGGGTGGAATTCCCGGGTACGGCGAGTTGCTCGGCGTTGAAGCGCTGCAGGATATCAGTCGCTGGCTCGGAATCGACCTGTTCACGACGCAGTCCACCGGGATATCTGCCCAGTAGATCGCCGCTTCGGAGGATGGGGCGGCCAGACAACAGTTCCGGAGCAAGCGTGCTCAAGATTCAGTCTTCTGACACGAGGTGTACAGTCATGAACCGTGTGACACGTGGTTCGGTAATGCTTGCGGCTGCCTTGAGCGCGCTCTCGTGCAGCGGTGACCCGACCTCCGGCCTCAGAAACGGCGTCGATCATCTGATCGCGTCCCCCAGCGCGCTCTTCATCAAGCCGGACTCTACGAAGTCGGTTGTGGTGCACGCGGTCGACGCCCAGGGCAACACTCTGGGGATGAATCTCACGCTCGATAATGCAGCGACCACTGCGGCCGGTATCCAGGTGGCCCGTGATGATTCATTCGAGCTGGTGTATAACAACAGCGGCCAGCTGGTCCTGCCCGCGAATCCAACCGCCGTGCGCTACATCGTTACCACGGCGGCCAACAGCGACACCGCCAGCTTCACTGTCAGCGGGGGTGGAAAGTCGCTCAAGATCCCTGTCCGGATTATTCCGGCGACGGCCCCTCTGACCCTCTCAACCACCTCCCCCGCTCTTGGCGACACAGTGACCGTCACAGCGGGAACGAACTTCAAGTTCACCCCGGCCAGCGTGCTTACGATCCCGGGTGCGGGGGTTGCACAGCTCAGCATGTCGGCAGACAGTACGCAGATCCGGTTCCTACCGGGTCCCGGGGCGAATTCCGCGGTCCTGGTCAGTAACGTGATCACGACCTATTTGCCGAGCGCTTCCTACACTGGAACGACCGGAGCGTCGGTGCTAACGACGCCTACGGCGCCTGCTGTTGCTGCCACCTACTCGACTGCGACTCCCAACACCAACGACACAGTTCACGTTGCCTTGCCGGCTGGCTTCAAGGCGCTGCCGGGGGCCTACGCACTGATCGGCGAGCAGGCCCAGTCCATCGTTTCGGTCGATGCGGACAGCAACGGGTTCACGTTCAGGGCAACACCGCCGGGAACCGGCCGGATGACTTTCGGTAACATTGCCCTTTCCTTCCTGACTTCGGTTCCGATCGTCGATACCGCAACTTCGTCCGTGACCGTTGGTGCCGGAATAACCACATTCACGGGGACCAGCGCGCTCGCTACCGCGCCGGAGATTACTTGGCCGGTCATATCACAGGACACGTTCACGCTGATTGATAACTCGACCTTCACCGCCAGCGCCGACTGCACCGGGGGGCCGGGCGGAGGTTATTGCGTGATCTACAAGTTTGTACTTTCAGGCGACGCTACGATTGACGTTAACGCGAATTGGGTGCCTAATACGACTGACGTTGGCGTCTATTTTGCCGATGCTACCAATTCGGATGCTGGCCCCGGGACGGCGTGTGACCAGAATGGTCGTGGAGCCACTGCTTCGCCGGAGCATTGCACCATCTCGCTGGGTGCCGGCACTTACTATGTAGAAGTCAACAGTTATGGGCCGCTGTACCCGCAGAACGACCCAAATCCAACCTCGATACATGTGACCTTCGCGGCGCACTAGAACCAAGTCGCCCCTGGAATGAACGGCGGGAGTCCCAACGGACCCCCGCCGTTTCGTTTTCCGCCCCGGAGCCGGGAGTACTGGGGCAGCTACGCACCGCCGACACCGATTTCCTCGCTCTCCCTGAACTGCTGCTGATAGAGCCTCGCATACAATCCCCCCAGCGCCAGCAGCTTGGCATGGGTACCCTGCTCCACGATCCTGCCATGCTGCAGCACGACCAGACGGTCGGCGCGCCGCACCGTGGAAAGCCGGTGGGCGATGATCAGGGTGGTCCGCCCTACCAGCAGCCGCTCCAGGGCATCCTCGATCAGCCGCTCGCTCTCGGTGTCAAGGCTCGATGTCGCCTCGTCGAGGATCAGGATGCGTGGATCCTTGAGGATCGCCCTCGCGATGGCGATCCGCTGCCGCTGGCCGCCGGAGAGCTTCACGCCTCTTTCCCCCACGACCGTCTCATACTGTGCCGAGAGCCGCTCCACGAACTCGTGCGCGTGTGCGGCACGCGCCGCGGCCTCGACCTCGGCCGCGGAAGCCTCTGGCCGGGCGTAGGCGATGTTCTCGCGGATTGTCCCGCTGAACAGCGCCGGCTCCTGCGGGACTAGGCCGATGGCGTGGCGCAAGTCGGAAAGCCGGACCTGCCGAATGTCGCGGCCATCGATGGTGATCCGCCCCTCGGTAACGTCCCAGAAGCGGGGCACCAGCGACGCCAGGGTTGTTTTGCCGGCGCCGGAGGGCCCCACCAGCGCCACGGTCTCTCCGGGGGCCACGACCAGATCGATGTCTCGCACCGCCCACTGGCCTTCCGGTTCGCGATGATACCGGAAGGAGACCTGCTCAAAGGCGATGCGGCCCTCGACATGGGAGGGCATGGAAAGGGGATGGTCGGGGTCGGTAATGTCGGGTCGCAGCTCTATTAATTGAAAGACCCGCTCGGCCGCCCCGACCGATTCCTGGTACGCGCTGAAGAATGAGGCGAGGCTGCTCACCGCCCCCGCGATCATGAGGGTATAGGTGAGGAACCGGAACAGCTCGCCGAAAGTGAGCCGCCCTTCGGTAAGAAGCACTCCACCCTGCCACAGCACCACGACGACCGCCGAGAACGCGGCCAGGGTCAGTGCCCCGAAGAAGACGCCGCGCACCTGGGCCCGCACCAGGGCCACGTCCACTACGCCCCGGATGCGATCGCCATACCGGGACCGCTCCCAATCTTCCTGGGCATAGCTCTGCACGGTCCGGATCTGGCTGAAGGCCTCCTCCGCGAGAGCCGTGGCCTCAGCCACCTTGTCCTGGACCCCAGTGGAGATCCTGCGGAGCCGCCTGCCGAAGAAGAAGGCAGTGCCCACCGCCAGCGGCACGATGGCGAGGGCAGTGAGGGTGAGGCGCGGCTGGGTATAGAAGAGCAGGAAGATGGCGCCCAGCAGGGTGATGATCTGCCGCGAGAACTCCGCCACCTGGTGGCTCAGCGTACCCTGCAGGAGCCCGATATCCGCGGTGAGCCGGCTGGTGAGCTCACCGGTGCGGTGCTCAGCGAAGAACCCGGGTGGCTGCGTGAGCAGCTGGGAGAACAGGTCCCTGCGGAGGGCGGCGACGGCCCTCTCTCCCGTCGCGGCGAGAAGGTACGTCTGCGCATAGTTGAGCAGCGCCTGGGCGATGACCAGCACGACGAGCCCGATCGCGAAGCGATTCAGCATGGCCCGCCCGCCGTGCGTCACCGCCGCGTCGAGCAGGTTCCCCATGAACATCGGCAGGGAGAGAGAGAGACCGGCGCTCAGGATCAGGCAGATCGTGGCGACCGCAAGCGCGAAACGGTGCGGGCGTATGAGCGGCAGGAGCCGCTTGAGCGCCGTCGGAGAGGGGAGGCGGCGCCGTGGGGTTGGCGAAGTCATGCGGGAAAAGTAACCCGCAGACCCGGGGCGGTGTCGCTAGTTGGAAGGCTGGGCCAGGATCACGGCCGGTTGCCGTTCGTAGCGATGCCCGAAGGGCACTGCCCGATCAACGCCCATCGCGGCGAACAGGAGGGCGAGATATAGCAGCGAATACTTGTACATCTTCCACGCCGTTGGAGTCACCCCCGCTTCGCGGAGGACGCGGATGCTGTACCAGATGAGCCGCCCGCCCAGCAGAATCGCGACGCCGGCGTAGAAGAGCCCCAGCGCACCGAAGACCGAGGGCATCACCGTGAGCGGCACCAGCATGAGCGAGTAGGCTACCATCTGGATCTTGGTCCAGTGCTCTCCCTGGACGACTGGCATCATCGGTACCCCGGCCCGCGCGTACTCCTTCCGCTTGATCAGTGCCAGCGCCCAGAAGTGCGGAGGCGTCCAGAAGAAGATGATTGCAAAGAGGTACAGGGCCGGGAGGTCCAGGCTCCCGGTCATCGCCGTCCACCCTACCAGAGGCGGGAACGCGCCGGCGGCGCCGCCGATCACGATGTTCTGCGCTGTAAGGCGCTTGAGCCAGACGGTGTAGATGAAGACGTAGAACAGGTATCCGCTGAAGGCGAGCCAGGCGCTGAGCGGGTTCACCATCTTCCAGAAGATCCAGAACGCCACTCCTCCCTGTGCTAGGCCGAACAGCAGGGCCGCCCACGCGGGAATGCGGCCCGAAGGAATCGGCCGAAGCCGGGTACGGGACATCAGGCGGTCGATATCCCGGTCGAACCACATGTTGACGGTATTGGCCCCTCCCGCCATGAGATAGCCGCCCAGGATCACCCATACAACCAGGCGGAGCGGGGGCACGCCGCGGTCCGTGATGAACATCGGAAACACGGTCGTGAGCAGGAGGAGGGAGATGATCCTCGGCTTGGTGAGCGTGATCAGATCCCGGAGCAGGGACGGCCGGACCTCCGGCTCGACGGACGCCGCCTCGAAGGAAACAGCCGTGGGGCTCATGTCGTCGGATGGCTGGCCGACGGTCGCGTCGCGGCGGTCCGATGCCGGCTGCCGCGCTCCCATCAGGCGCCGGGAGCGGAAGGCGAGCACCACCGCCGCGACCCAGACGAGGGACCCCACCAGCAGATGGGCCGCCCGGAGCGGCATTGGCAGCATCTGGAGGATCATCGCGGCCCCAACCGCGATCTGCAGCGCCGCCAGGCTGGCGAGCCACAGCGCGGCTCGGCGGAACTCTCCCGAGCCTTCACCGGTGAGCCGCCGGGAGGAGATCGCCACTCCCAGCGTATGCCCCAGGAAGAGGAACGCCAGGAGTCGATGCACCCACTGCAGTTTCCCAAGCCCGTCGGCCGGGGGGAGTACCTCGCCGCCGCAGAAAGGGAAGCCGAGGCAGTAGAGGCCCGCGTTGTAGTTGGCCACGAACGCGCCGAACAGGATCACCACCAGTGCGAACCCCGCGGCGAGCAGGGCGGAGGTCGGGCCGCGGCCGGGAATCACGGTCGCGCCGCGCAGGCGCTCTCCCGCGCGCAGAACGCACAGCACCAGCGCCAGCAGGAGCAGCATCGCATTCGCCAGATGAATGACCACTGCCGGCGCCGCGGTGCCCAGCTTGACGGCAACCGCCCCCAGCAGCACCTGGATTACGAGCAGCACGGCCGCGGCCGTCGCGGGCGCACGCAGGAAATCGTCCTTGCGATGGCGGCGCCACGCCAGGAGCAGGAGGCATAACACGGTGGCGGTGAGCAGCGCGGCTACCCAACGATGGCTCCACTCGATCACTTCCAGAGTGTTGGAAAGATCCGGGAAGAGCCGTCCGTTGCAGAGCGGCCAGTGGTCCCCACAACCCATTCCCGCACCCGAGATGCGCACCACGCCACCCAAGGTGATCAGGCCGACGGCGAGTCCCGCCGCGATCATCGAAACGCGGCGATAGCCCTGGGCGTCTTGCGGCGCAGGAGAGCTCATCTAGTCCTCGTAACCTGTTGTCGCATTTTGAGATACCGGACACCGAGCTACCTCGGTGGAGGATAAAGATCGGCCCGGAACGCGGGTTGTCAAGTTGGCTTGGGGGGGCCAGCTTTGGGGCGCCGGAGCGCATCCGACCACCCCAACCTGCCGCCTATGCCCGATCCCTGGGGCGAACGCCTGCCCCGACGCCTTGGACTGTGGAGCGCCGTCGCGGTCGCGGTCGGCTCGACCATCGGCAGCGGCATCTTTCGCACCCCGGCGGCGATCGTCACTCGCGTCGACGATGTCCCCCTCGTCTTGCTGGCTTGGGTGATCGGGGCGGTGGTGGCCCTCGCCGGCGCCCTGACCTACGGGGAGCTGGCCGCGGCCTTTCCGCGAAGCGGCGGGATCTACGTCTTCATCCGCGAAGGGTTCGGTCCGCTCCCGGCATTCCTGTTTGGCTGGGGAGAACTCCTGATCATCCGCCCCGGCGCCTATGGGGCTATCGGGATCACCGCGTCCGCCTACGCGCTGAGGACCGTCGGGATGGACCCCGCCGCCGCGCTCTGGGGACTCCCGGTCCGCGGGGAGCAGGCGCTCGGAGCGGTCTTCATCGTCTTCGTCGCCGCGGTCAACTATTACGGCATCCAGCGCGGTGCCGTCATCCAGAACCTGAGCACTGCCTTCAAGGTGGGGGCTCTCGGCGCGTTGATCCTCCTCGGGCTCGGCCTCGGTCATGGCATGGGGGCAGGTCCCATGCTGGCCCAGCGCGCTACCGTGCGCGCCTCGGCCTTTCTCCTCGCGATGGTAACGATCCTCTGGGCCTACGACGGCTGGGCGGATCTTGCGTTCGTCGGTGGAGAAGTGCAGGACCCGGCGCGGAATCTTCCCCGGGCTCTGGTCATCGGCACCGGCGTGGTGGTGGTGCTCTACCTGGGAGTGAACCTCGTCTATCTCTACCTGATTCCAGTTGAGCAGATGAAGCACGCCGAGCTGGTCGCCGCCGATGTGGCACAGCTCCTGATAGGGCCGGCAGGGATCGTCGCGATCTCGGCTGCGGTGGCGGTGAGTACCTTCGGGACTCTCAATGGCTCCATGATGACCGCGCCGCGGATCTTCTTTGCCATGGCTGAAGATGGGCTCTTCCCCAAAGCGATAGCCCGCGTGGATCCACGCTCCGGCGCCCCGACGGCTGCCATCCTGCTCGCGGCCGCGCTCGGCGTGGTGTTCATCCTGATCCGCACCTTCACCGAGCTTGCCGAGCAGTTCATCATCGGCATCTGGCCGTTCTACGCGCTGGCAGTGGCCTCGGTCTTCACCCTCCGCCGCCGTAGGCCCGATCTGGCGCGCCCCTACCGGACCCTTGGCTATCCCGTCGTACCCCTGCTGTTTCTCTTCGCCTCGCTGTTTCTCCTGGGAAACTATCTCGTTTCCGAGCCGGTCTCGTTCACCGTCGACATTGGCGTGATTCTCACTGGTGTCCCCGTCTATTACGCTTGGCGGAGGTGGGCCGGTCGCGCGTAGGCCCGACTCGGCGGATCTCGCGGGGCGGTGCCCAAGGACGATTCCGTCAGATCGGATGTGCCGCGGAGGGGTGTGGCGCCGACTTGGCAGGGGCAAAGCGCTGCCAGAGGAGAGCCGCGACGGCATAGCCGACGATGGCGCCGGCGACGACGTCGCTCAGGAAGTGCGCGCGAGCGAAGACGCGAGTAAGGGCACATCCGATCGCGAGGCCATAGCCTATCCATCGGGTGCGTGGCCACAGCCGCGCGAGAATCGCCGCGGCCGCCAAGGCCACGACGACGTGACTGCTGGGCATTCCCAGCCCCGTGCTCGAGAAGGGCCGGTCGGCGAAGCTCCGGAAGACGTATGCGCCGGCGTTGGCGGCTGGGCGCTCGCGGCGGATCACGAGCTTCAGGGCCTCTCCCAGGATGCCGGCAAGTGTGGGAGCGCCGGCAAGCAGCAGAGCCGGCCGGCGGTCCCTGGGACTCTGCAAGGCCATGCCCGCTGCCAGCGCCCACCAGAGCGGCACCCACCCCATCACCCGGAGCGCGCGGCCCCAGTCGTGGCCGTCCACACCCTGGACCCAGAGGTGCTGGTACGCCCAGGGGTCGGCAAGAGAAGCAAGCGTGAGAAGCACCGCTGCCCCGAAGAGGAACACCGCTGGCCGGGGGAGAGTCAGGCGCCTCACGGTTCGGCCTTCACCTCGAGCGCGATGTCGGCGGCCTTGGCGCTATGGGTCAGCACGCCGAGCGAGATGTAGTCGGCCCCTGCTTCCGCGTACGAGCGGGCGTTGGCCAGGGTGATGCCTCCCGTTGCTTCGATCTCGACTTGGGGGTTCCGTTGCCGCGCCGCCCGGCCCCAGGAGGCCACCGCCTCCGGCGCCTGGTTGTCGATGAGAAGCCGTGATGCCCCGGCCGCGCAGGCCTCCTCGACCTGCGCCATCGACTCGACCTCCACGTAGCAGTCCGTGATGCCGCGGGCCCGCGCGTCGGCGAGGGCGTCCGCCAGACGGCGGCCGGCCTGCTGCAGCGCCCACCAGTGGTTGTCCTTGATCATCACGGTCGTTGCGAGGTCTACCCGGTGAACGTGGCCGCCCCCCGCCAGCACCGCGCTCACGTCATGGAGCCGGAGTCCGGGGGCTGTCTTCCTGGTGTGCAGAATCCGGGTGGAGGTGCCCTGCACCGCCTCCACGAAGGACTGGGTGAGCGTAGCGATCCCGCTGGCCCGCTGCAGGAAGTTGAGCAGCGGGCGTTCGGCCCTGAGAATCGCGGTCAGCTCGCCCTGCAGCAGGCCCAGGATACTTCCGGCGGGAAGGTCGGTTCCGGTGGCGTGGTACCAGTTAACGGGCGCGAGACCGCAGGCGCCGGCCACAGCATCCGCGTAGGTGAGTCCGGCCACAACCCCGCCGGTCCGGCACTCAATTACACCCGTGGCGATCTGGTCCGGGCGGACGGTCACCTCGCTGGTGATGTCATTGGGGCCGTCCTCGGCCAGTGCCTGGGCCGCGGCACGGCTGGCGTCGGCTGCAACGCGCACTCTGAGATCGCGTTCGATCAACATGACGCCTCCGGCCGGTCAGGGAGCTTTGGAGAAGGGTATTGAAGCGCGAGTCGTCTCCCACTCTACATCGAGCACTCCCGAATCAGCACGTATCGTGAAGGTATCCACCGGACTCGCCAGCCGCGACACCGGCACGTCGGCGTGCCCCACTTCCTGGGCCCGGACCGCCGCGGAAATGTCGTTCCCCCAATGGCGGGTGGACCGCGTCACGAACACCTCCCAGCGATCCGGATGCGGGATGGTGTAGACCGAATACCGGCCCGCCGGGAGCGGAATGCCCGCCAGACTGATGGCTCCATTGGTATAAAGTCGGGTCGGCTCGTTCGCCCCCATCCGCCAGAGTGAGTCGTACGGCACCAGCTTTCCGAAGATGACTCGTCCGTGACCGATCGGGCGGCCATAGCACAGGCGGGCCGATGCGTCGCCCACGCTGAAATTCAGGGCGGCGAGCGGGCTCACCCGCGGCCGATAGGAGACCGGGCTGGTCCAGTCCTTGAGACATGGCCCAAGCATCAGCTTGGTCGGGACCAACGACACGCCCGTCGCGACGAAGGCGCCTGCGAGAACCACGCAGGCGAAGCCAAGAGAAAGGAGGGCGGTTTTCTTGCTGGCCATAGGCTGGATTGTGTTGGGCGAGGTGACCAATACCTTCTGCACCGCTCACCGCTCACCGCTCACCGCTCACCGCTCACCGCTCACTTCTTACTTCTCACCTCTCACTTCTCACTGTTCAGTCCCCCGGCTTCTTCGCCACGCCCGGCCCGAGCGCCACCATGCGATCGAGCGCGGCCCTGGCGCGCGCCGCGATCTGGGGTGGCACGGTAACATGGAACTGGTCCTTGACCAATGCGTCCCGGGTGCCTTCTAGGGTGATCGTCTTCATGTACGCGCAGACGGCACCACGATCGGCGGCGTAGAAATGCTTTTCGGGGGCCAGGAGCTCCATGCGGTGCATGATCCCAGTCTCGGTCGCGATGATGAATTCATCGGCCGGCCGCTCGCGTACCAGCTGGATCATGCGCTCGGTCGAGGCGACGTGAACACCCTCCGAGGGGAGATCGCCGTGCCCCATGGCATAGATGAGCTGTCCTGCGCAGCCGCACTCCGGGTGCACCAGCACTTCCGCGCCGGGGTGTTCCTGGCGAACGATGTCGAGGGTGTGGGGGTTGATCTCCGTGTGAACGTGGCACTCTCCGAGCCACACCTCCACCTTGCGATGCGGGCGCATGCGCCGCACATGAGCACCAAGGAAGAAGTCGGGGCAGAAGAGGATCCCCTTGGACTCCGGGATCGCATCGATCACGTCCAGCACGTTGCCGCTGGTGCAGCAGTAGTCGAGCTCTGCCTTCACCTCGGCGGTCGTATTCACATAGCCGACGGCGATGTATCCCGGAAAGCTGGTCTTCCAGCGGCGCACGTCTTCCGCCGTGATCGTTGCGGCGAGTGAACAGCCGGCGCGGAGGTCGGGGAGGAGGACCCGCTTGCTCGGGGCCAGAATCGCGGCGGTCTCCGCCATGAAGTGCACACCACAGAAGACGATCACATCCGCGTCGGTCTTCGCTGCCGTGCGAGAGAGCCCCAGCGAATCGCCGACGTAGTCGGCAACGTCCTGCACTTCGGGGCGTTGGTAGTTATGGGCCAGGATCACGGCGTTCACGCGCTTGGCCAGCGCGCGGATCTCCGCGTGCATCGCGGCGATCTCGCTGGCGCTGAGCCGGCTCGGCTCGATGACCGGCAGGCTTCGTGAGGGCGGGGAAGCGGCCGTCATGCGGTGCCGCCGCGCGCCGGGGCGAGGGGCGGATAGTCCAGGCGGCGGTGGCCGCCACGGCTCTCTCTCCGGCGGAGTGCGGCGTGCGCGATGAGGCGAGCCACCAGCAGCTGGTTGTGTGTCCTCCAGGCCTCGGGCGCCAGGCTGTGCGCCAGCCGTGCCAGGGCGTCGTGGGCGCGCCGGAGACCGGATTCGGTTCGAACTAGGCCGACGTCCGCCGTCATGATCTGGCGCACCTGCTCGAGCACTGGACGCGCCGCTTCATCGGCGGCCCGGCCGCTCAGGGCGTCTTCCGTTCGGGGCGGGAACGCTGGCGCCGGGTGCGCCATGGGAAGGGCGTGGCGCCACCGGGCCATGTACGCTTCCCCTCGCCGCCCCGGCACGGGGCGGCCCCGGTCAGTCTCCCGCCAGTCGCGCGCCCCATCCCCGGCCGCTCTGGCACGGGCATCGTGGACCAGCGCCCGCGCCACCCGGTCCGCAAAGACCATTCCCTCCAGCAGCGAGTTCGAGGCGAGGCGGTTGGCGCCGTGCACGCCGGTGCAGGCCACCTCGCCCACGGCCCAGAGCCCTTCACGGGTGCTGCGACCGTCCAGGTCGGTCCGGATGCCTCCCATCGCGTAGTGCAGGGCCGGCGCGACCGGAATAAGGTCCCGCCCCGGATCAATCCCGTGGTCGGCCAGAATCTGCGTCACGCCGGGGAACCGCTCGGCAAAGTCCCGGATGTCGCGGGCGTCGAGCCAGGCTCCGCCGGTCTGGTCGGCCGCCGCCACCGCGCGCGCCACCACGTCCCTCGGCGCCAGCTCGCCCCGGGGATCTGCGTCGAAGGCGAAGCGCCGCCCGTCACGGTCCACCAGGATCCCGCCGGCACCGCGCACCGCTTCGGTGATGAGCGGCGCGGGGTTGACGCCGGGCAGCTTGAGCGCGGTCGGGTGGAACTGCAGGAACTCGAGGTCCCGCAGCTCGGCCGCGACGCGCCATGCGAGGGCCCAGCCGTCTCCGGTCGCGACCAGGGGATTGGTCGTGACCGCATACAGCTGGCCGACCCCGCCCGTCGCGAGGACCACGTCGTCGGCGGAGAGTTCCATCGCCTTGCCGTTCCGTACCGCGATCACGCCGCTCACCCGTTGGCCGTCGTGAGTCAGGGCCGCCACCTCTGTATAGCGGAGGATCTCCACCAGGGGGTGACGGCGGATGATCTCCGTCAGGAAGGCCACGATCGCGGCGCCGGTGCGGTCTCCGCCGGCATGGATAATCCGCGGCCGGGTATGCGCCGCCTCGAGGCCAAAGCGCAACGACCCGTCAGGGCCGCGGTCGAACACCGCGCCGGCGGCGAGGAGCTCCCGGATGCGGTCGGGCCCCTCAGCCGTGAGTACGCGGACCGCTTCGGGATCCGAGAGCCCGTCTCCCGCGGCAAGCGTGTCCGCGGCGTGCTGGCTCGGGCTGTCCCCCGGGCCCAGCGCCACCGCGATCCCGCCCTGCGCCCAGGCGCTCGCGCTGTCGGCCAGGAGGCCTTTGGTGAGGAGCAGCGAGGGCTGCCCCTCCGCGGCAAGGCGCCACGCGGTCCACAGTCCGGCGATTCCGGTGCCGACGATGATCGGACGAGCGCTCATGTGCGGACCCGGCTCATGAGCCAGAAGGCGGCGCCCAGGAAGAGGACGTTGGGCGCCCACGCGGCCGCAACCGGATTCACCAGCCCGCTCACGCCGACGGCCTTGGAGAGTTGAATGAGCGAGAGAAAGATCACCGTGGTGCCCAGGCTAATGGCGATGCCGATGGCCGTGCCCTGACGGGGCGAGGTCACTGCCAGCGGCGCCCCGAACAGGGCGATGATGAGGCAGGTGACCGGCAGCGCGATCTTGAGTGCCCGATCCACTTCGATCTTGCTGGTATCGTTCCCCGAGCGCTTGAGTGCCTCAATGTACCGTGTCAACTCGGAGTAGCGCATCTCCTCGGGCGCCTTGGGCTCGGCCAGAAGGTCGGCCGGTTCCTGCGACAGGGCCCGCAGGCGCGCCGACTTGAAGTGATAGGAGGACTGATGCGTTCCGTCGATGATCCGGCGGCTGTTTCCCGACCACAGGTTCCAGGCGCGAAGCTTGTTGTCGTAGGTCGCGCTGTCTGCCGTGATGGCGAGTCCGGGGTAATCCGGGCCGGTCCCCTGTCGCTCCAGCACCAGCTGACGGAGCATCCGGTTCTTGATGTCGAGCGCGCGGATGGTGTACACCCAGCCCTGGTCGGCCCGGTACACGAAGTTGTAGCGTCCGGTAGTGGGTCGAATGCGGCCCGGAGCCTTCTGCAGGTCCAGCTCCTTGCTGGTCGAACCCGGCGCCAGCTCGCCCACCTCGAAGGCCAGCCCCACCGTAACCGCCGCGGCGAGGTAGATCGGCAGGGTGAGCCGGTAGAAGCTCCAGCCGCCGGCCTTGGCGGCGGTGAGCTCGGAATGCCGGCCCAGGTTTCCCACGGTAAAGACCGTCGCGAAGAGCACCGCGGCGGGCATGACCAGGAAGACGTTCTCGGGGACGGCGTAGATGTAGCTGATCAGGATCTCCTTGAAGGTGAGTCCCCGGCTCAGCAGCCGCTCCAGGCTGTCCGTCAGGTTGATGAGGATAGACACCAGCGGAAACCCGAGCGCGGTCAGGAGAAAGATCGCGGACCACGAACGCAGCACGTAGCGGTCGAGAAGGCGCACTCAGTCCGCCCGCAGCCGGCGGAACCGGCCGGTAAGGCTCTCCCACAGCTCGGCAAGGTCGCCGCCCCTGGTGGAGCCCGATTCACGATTGACGCGCCACAGGCCGATGAGCCCAAGCCCGCCGAAGATCAGGTTCGGGCCCCACATGGAGATCCAGGGAGAGATGAGACCCTTCTTGCCGAGGCTCTCCCCGGCGATGAGGCCCACATAGTAGATGGAGAAGACGAACAGGCCGCCGCCGATGACCAGGCCCATGCCTCCCCGTGGGAAGCGGAGCGCCATCGGGATGCCCACGATGGCGAAGACCAGGCACGCGACGCTGATCGCCCACTTCTTGTGCACTTCAACCAGGTAAGTGTCCGCCTGGAGCACCGAGGTCTGAATCTCGTCCCGCGCCACCGAAATGTCGGACCAGGTGGTGATCGCGCGCGGCTGCCGGACCGCCACCGCCGGCGCCTGCTGCGGGACCTTGGGGAGCGTCACGCCGCCCAGAGGGACCACCCGCGGCAGGTCCGGGGAAGGGGCCGGCGGGGCCGGCGCCGGCACGAGCGGGGCTGACGGCGTCTGTGCTGCCGAGTCAGCCTTGGCCGTCCCCAACTTGCGACCCAGCGCGGCGAACAGCCTGCAGTAGCCGGGCATCGGTGCGACGGCGATGGTCGATCGCGGCGCCGTCGGCGTCACCCCGAGCAAGGCGCGGAGGTCCCGGTCCAGCATCTGGTGGCGACGTTCCTCTGCCAGCGCCATGTCGCGCTCCGCACCGCGCACGATGCCCATCATCTCACAGGTGCCCAGTTCGCGCTCGCCACGCACCCCGTCGTTTGCGTCCAGGTCGAGCCGATTGGACACATCCCGGACCAGGAGGACATCGGTCAGGAAATCCGTGACCTGCATCAGCGAGGGATCGCTCTGCTTGAAAGCGTGGATCGCCCCGTGGTACAGCCGCATCTGCAGGTTGGTGCCATCGTGCGTGAATCCCATCTGCCCGCTGTCGGCATAGATGATCCGGCGCGTGTCCAGCGACCCCATGTCGTAGATGGTCACGCTGCGCAGCCGGCCCGTGATGGGATCGATCCGGCTCGCGCGCAGGAACAGGCCGCTCGGCGGAATCTCGTTGATGACCTGCTCCCGCAGCTCCAGCGTGGGCTTCTTCCGCTGAATGTTGATGAGCAGGTTCCGCAGTTTCGCGTTGCTGTCGGGAAGTATTTGATCGGTAAACCAGAAATTCACGGCCGTCAGCACCGCGCCGACGTACAACATCGGACGCAGTAGCTGGTAGACGCTCACTCCGCTGGCACGCATCGCCGTGATCTCACTGTCCGCGGCGAGATGACTGTACGTGTACAGCACGGCGATGAGCACGGCCATGGGCAGCGTCATCGCGATGATGAACGGGAGGCAGAGCAGGAACACGTCGCCGATGACCGACCAGGGCAAGCCCTTGCCGACCAGGGCCCCGAACCGCCGCGCGATCTGGTTCAGCAGCATGATGCTCGTCATGGCGGCGAACGCGAACATGAGCGGCGGCAGGAACTGGCGTACCAGGTAGCGGTAAAGCAGTCGCACTTGAGTCGAAGTCCCGATCTGATAACGAGTTGTGAGCCTATTCGCGGGCCAGTATATTGCCGGTGGATCGAACCTTCAAGCCTGACATCCGCGCTCTCCCCCGACTGAACGCACCGCGCGTGCGCGGCTTCGCGTTCCTGGCGTTCTGCCTCGCCCTGCCTGCGACGCTCCGCGCGCAGGGAGATAGCACATTCACCCTGACTCCGCGCTTCGGCGGGGTACAGGCCCTCAGGCTGGTCACGCCCGCAATTCTCCGGAGTCCCTGGGACGCCGGACCTACACTGGGGACACCCGGCTCCGCCTTCGCCTGGGACAGCACTCTAAAGGTAGTGCGGGACTCTCTCTGGGTTGCCGAGACCCGGTCCTGGCGTCTTCGGCATCTGTACGGTGCTGTGGTGCCTGGCGAAGTGGACACCACCGCGAACGCGAAGGGGCTGCTGGGACTCAACCGGAAGTACGCCGACGTTACGATCGACGGCAACGCACGGGTCGAGCTTTCCACCGAACGACTCAAGAGTCTGCGCTGCACCCCCGCCCAATACCTCGATCCCAATGCCGGCTGCCGAGGCGGCTTCAAGACGCCACACCTCGACACCTACATGGCGGTGCGGTCGCAGGGTGTGATCGGCCAGCGGCTCCACATCGATATCGACTACGACAGCCAGCGCGACTTCACCGCACAGAACAATATCCAGCTCTACTACCTCGGCCTGGAAGACGAGGTGTTGCGCCGAGCCGACCTGGGGACGGTCTCGTTTCAGCTTCCGCCCTCCCGCTTCCTCACGGCCGCCATTCCGGCGAACAACTTCGGGGTCGATGCCACGGTCCAGGTCGGCGCGCTGACGGTGAGCGGTGTGGCCGCGACGCAGAGCGGCAGCGTGGTGGCGAACCGCACTTACACCGTGGGCAGCACGACGGTCCAGCCGCAGGACCAGCAGGCCCGCGACCTCGACTTCGAGGGCGGGCGATTCTTCTGGGTGGTTGACCCCTTGACCCTGCCCGGCTTTCCCCTGATTGACGTCCTCAACATGAATTCGACCGGCCTTCCGCCCAGCGCGCTCATCGCGCAGGGCGATGTCCGGGTCTATCGCTACCGCCCCCTCTCGCCCGGGAGCGCGATCAACCCGAATCTGGGCGGGATCAACGCGATAGCGATCAGCACGGACTCGAGTCGGATCACCGCCCAGTGGCAGCTGCTGCAGCGGGATCTCGATTACTACATCGATCCCTCCGGGTTGTGGTTCGCCCTCGCGGCCAAGCTCGGTCCCACCGATTACCTGGCCGTGAGTTATCGGACGCTGTCCGGGACGCGAGTCGGCACCCTCCCCTCGCGGGACGCCGGGCTGGTGCCTGGGCGCCCCCCGTCGGATACGCTTCGCCTCATCGAAGAGCCCAATGTCGCGGCGACCCGGGCGACTTTCCGTTACGAGATGCGGCAGGTCTACCGGGTAGCAGGCTCCGACCTGGACCTGACCTCCCTGATCGTGAACCTGACTCTCAATCAGTCGGCTGCACCTCTGCTGCCGGGGGCCCAGCCCACCTACCTCTCGCAGCTGGGCCTGGCCGTAACGGCCGATCCGAACACCTTCGACCTTGCCAACCGGCTCTTCCCCCGGGTGCAGGACGCCAATGCTTCGCTCACCATCAAGGATCACTACATCGTCTTTCCCACAGTGCGCCCTTTCGCCGATTCGACCCGGCTGAGTGCGGCTGAGCTCAACGACTCCCTGTACGCCACCCCGGACTACAAGCTGCTCACCCAGGGGCCGCCGGCGAAGTTCTTCTTCCGGTTGCGCTACAACGCCAGCTCGACGGCGAGCCGCAATTCCCTGGACCTCGGCGCACTGCAGATCAAGAGCGGGAGCGAGACACTGTACCTCAACGGGCGCCGGCTGCAGAACGGGGTTGACTATACCATCAACTATGACCTGGGGCAGGTCACCTTCCTGGCGCCCGATGCGCTCTTCGGCTCGGGGGTCTCCACTATTCAGGCGCGGTTCGAGGAACGCGGCGTCTTTGCCGTCGCTCCCACTTCGCTCTTCGGCATCTCCACGCGCTACAGCCTCGGCGAGACCGGTGGAATCAACCTGGTTGGGATCTACCAGGCGGAGCAGAGCTCGTTCAACCGGCCCCAGCTCGGCTTCGAGGCCAAGGCCAACCTGGTCGGCGGGGTGACCACCGACCTGCACTTCAAGCCGGATGCCATCACCCGTCTGCTGAACCATCTGACGTCAGCACCCTCCACGGCGCCCAGCCGCCTCGACATCAACGCCGAGCTGGCGCTGACCAAGCCGGATCCGAGTCGATCGGGGCAGGCCTACCTGGAGGAGTTCGAGGGAGACAACGGGATTCCCATCTCGCTGCGCGAAACGCTATGGCAGTTTGGCAGCGAGCCCGAGTTCGCCGATGGGGTCGAGAACGTCATCGGGTCGGCGTTCGACACCGCCGACGCCGTCCAGCTGACTTGGCAGAATCTGGTGCCGGACGCCAGCGGCCAGCAGCCGCTGCAGCTCCAGGCCCAGGACATCGACAACCAGATCCAGCTTGCGGGCACGCAGGGGCAGCTCGAGACCGTGCTCTTCATGGCGCTGCATCCCGACACGGTCGGGGGGCAGCCCCGGCCGGTCGACCGGCACCTGCGCTGGGTCCTGCCCACCCGGCTCAATCGGCCGCGGTGGCGCTCTATCGTCACACCCCTGAGCTCTACGGGCCTGGATCTCTCCAACAACGAATACCTGGAGTTCTGGGTCTTTCACGATGCCAAGGGCTCGACCGACTCGGCTGGCGTGGAGCTCATGTTCGACCTGGGCAGCGTGAACGAGGACGCCATCGGCATGGCGCCGGAGAGCCTCAGTACGGCGACGGGGGACTCGATCTACCGCGGCCGCCAGTTCGTGGGGCTCGGTCGCCTCGATACCGAGCGCGAGCCGACCGGCATCTTCAATGCCGCCACGGACGACAACGGGATCCTCGGTGACCGGCCCGACCAGCTGTTGGTCAATGGGGCGCTGGTGCAGAAGCCGGCCCTCTGCAGAGAAGTGCTGAGCAGCATCGTCCAGCTCTACACCTGGGGTGATCTCGGCGAACGCTGCTCCAACGGGAACGGGGCACTCGACACCGAGGACCTGGACGGCGACAACCAGCTCAACGCGACGGGCGCGGGCGAGAACACGTTCCGGTGGGTGGTCAACCTGGCCGACCCAAACAGCCCGTACTTCGTGCGGAACGGGGTGCAGTCTTCCGATGGTGGCGTGTGGCGCCTCTATCGGATTCCCTTGCGGTCCCCGGACGCGACCCTTGGCTCCCCCAATATCAGCCTCATAAAGAACCTGCGCGTCACCGTCGTGGGCCAGGCCGATCGCGGTGGCCCCGACGTCACCGCGTTCTTTGCCATGGCTCGGATGCGGTTCCTCGGCGCCCCGTGGCCGCGTCGGTCTGACCGGCCGGTGTCGAGCCTTGCCGGCGCGACCAGCGGCGTGTCCGGTCAGGTCATCGCCTCGACAGTCTCCACCGAGGATCTGAACCTCGGGTACGTCTCTCCGCCCGGAGTGGTCAGCGGCCTGAACCCCGTGGGCGGTAGCCAGAGCGAGTTCGGCACCCAGATCAACGAGAGTTCGCTCCGGCTGGTCGCGCAGAGCATCGGACTCCACCAGCGCGCCGAGGCCTACTCCCGGTTCCCGAGCGGGCCCCAGAACCTGCTGCGCTACAGCCAACTGCAGCTCTGGTTTCGCGGTCGCGGGCCCGGCTGGGACGATCACGACTTCCAGGCCTATTTCCGGGTGGGGAGCGACAGCCGCAACTTCTACCAGTATTCGGCCACGGCGTCGACATCCACCTGGTTGCCCGAGGTGCAGATCGACCTCTCGGTCTGGCGGACGCTGCGGGCTCAGATCGAAGTGCGGCGCCTCTCCGGTCTCCCGGCCGACAGCGCCGCCCGGGTGGCCTGCGGCGGCGACACCGTTTCCATCGCGTATGTGGTCTGCGACGGGCCTTACATGGTGTATATCTCCGATCCGGCTTCCAATCCGCCCAACCTGGCGCAGGTGCAGGAAATGGCCGCCGGCATCTATCGTGTGAACACCGTGGACCCGACTCAGGATGCGGAGCTGTGGGTGGATGACATCCGGTTGGTGCACCCCGTCTCCAATCTCGGGACGGCCACGGCCATGGACGCGCACCTCGTCGCCTCGGATGTCGGTGATCTGGCCCTCAGCTACTCCAGACAGGATGGGTATTTCCAGCAGATCGGGCAGAGCCCCACGTATCAGACCACCGGCACGCTGCTCTTCTCTTCCGCGACCCGGGCCGACCGGTTCCTGCCGGCCAGCCTCGGCATTGCCATGCCGATGTCGGCGACCTATGCGGCGTCGACCGTCGACCCCCAGCTCCTGACCGGAACCGACATCCAGGGGAGCGACCTGCCCAACCTGCGGCGACCGCGAAGCTGGAGCTGGACCTACTCGATGAGCGTCAATCGGATCACCAAGGGCCGCACCTGGCTGGTCCGGAGCTTCGTCGATCCCTTGAGTCTCAGCGCGAGTTTCAGCGGCGGGCGGAGCACGACCGAGCTGTCCGACGGCACCAGCTCCGCTCACTCGCTGCAGGCTAACTACCTGGTTCAGCAGCAACGCCGCGGGGCGACGCTCAACCTGGCGGGGCTCGTCGGGATCCTGCCCAGGTTCCTCCGGGAGAGTGAGGGCGGAAAGGCCCTGCGGCGCCCCTTCCTCAACCTGGTGCCGAACAACATTCGCCTCTCCAGCGGGCTGCTGCGATCGGAGAGCGATTTCCTGGCCTATCAGGTGCCGGTGTACCTCCTCTCCGATACCACCGTGCGCCCGGTGACCGCGCTGACCTCCACCTGGCGGAACGCGGCGGGCTTGACCTGGCAGCCGCTGGGAATGCTCACCCTGTCCGGAGATCTCTCGAGTACCAGAGACTTGCGTCACTACGATGACAGCACCACGCTTGGCCGGCTGGCGACCCAATCGAGGCGCAGCCTGCTGGGCATGGACGTTGGGGTGGAGACCAATCGACAGATCACCACCAGCCTTGCCCTGACCCCCCATCTCTCGTCCTGGCTCCGCCCACGCTACCTGGTGGGGAGTACCTTCCTGCTCTACCGCTCTCTCAACAGTCGTCAGCCGATTCGGGCCTATGGTGACACGCTGGGAGGGTTCCTGCTGCCTCAGACCCTCAACAACTCCCAGTCCACCGAACTGGGGGCCGCGATCGACTTGCAGAAGTTCTTTGCGCGCCTCTTCGGTGACTCGACCCTCATGGGCCGGGCCACTCGCAGGATCCGACCCTTCGACATCAGCGACCGGCTCATCCGCAACTCCACGTTCGACCTGACGACCTTCAATCCAGGCCTCGGGTATGAGCTCGCCCTGGGCGGCCTCGACAACTTTCTCCGGCAGGGGAACGATTCGGCGGTGGGAGCCGCGGAGACCCGCTCCACGACTATCAGCTCCGGGGCCGACCTCCCCGGCGGGATTTCCTTCAGTCTGGGCTACAGTCGGCTTCGGACCGATCGCTTTCAGAGGGTACCCGGGGTGTTCCTCACCACAGAGACCTACCAGAGCGACTGGCCCAAGGGGTCGGCCCGGTTCACTCGAACCCTCAAGAACTTCCCCATCAGTCTCCTGGGCTTGGGGGTGACCTTCCGGGTGTCGCACGGCACGACCACCCTGCCCACGTTCGGGTCGACGCCGGCATTGTCGAGCTTCACGTCCACGTCCTGGACACCGGATGCGACCATCACCTTCAAGAACGGACTCAACATCACCGCCTCCTATTCCCTGGCCGGCCAGACCAATCTCACCAATGGCAACGTGACCCAGTCCGACCAGGATGACTTCTCGGGGGTGGTGAGCCACAGCTTCCTGCTGCCGCAATCCTTCGGACGTGTGCGACGACTGGTCCGCTCGCAGCTGTCCATCAATCTCGACAAGAGCACCTCGTGCCTGCAGACCACCGGTCAGAACATGTGCAGCAGCATCTCCGACACCCGGCGGCAGGAGTACCGGGCCAACCTCGACACCGATCTGGCGAAGATTCTCACCGGCGGCCTGCAGGTGACCTATTCGATTACCGAGGCTGCGCAACTCGCCTCCAAGTTCAGCGATATCATCATCTCCGCCACGTTCCAGCTTTCGCTGTTCGCCGGCGACTATCGCTAGGCCCTTGGCGGCCGGCCGAAGGGCAGTAGCTTTGTCGTCCCGAGGCCGTAGCCGGCCCACCGACTCTTCGAGGACTCTTCTCCTCATGCGCCACCGTGCGTACGCCGCCGCCCTCCTCGCTTCGACCGTTCTGGCCGCCTGCCACCAGAGCCCTCCGCCTCGGGAGTTCGACGGCCAGCAGGCCTTTGGCTACCTCCAGCAGGAGGTGGCATTCGGATACCGCATTCCGGGCACGCCGGGTCATGCCCGGGAAGCCGCCTGGCTGGACTCTTTGCTTCGGCTCAGGGCCGACTCGCTCGTCGTGCAGAGCTGGAAGCACGTGACTGCGCGCAAGGACACGCTTCAACTCACCAATTTCATCGCACGGTTCAACCTGCGTGCCCCGGAGCGTGTCCTGTTCCTCGCGCACTGGGACACGCGGCCGGTGTCCGACAACGCCTCTTACAAGGGGCCGCGCACCCCCGTCCCGGGCGCCAACGACGGGGCATCGGGCGTGGCGGTGCTGCTCGGAATGGCGGATGCCCTGAAGAAGACCCCGCCCGCCGTGGGCGTGGACCTGCTGTTCGTGGACGGCGAGGACTACGGCGATTTCAACACCGAAAAGGACGATGTGCTGATCGGCTCCCGCTACTACGCCCAGCACCTCGTACCCGGGCCAACGCCGCTCTACGCCGTGCTCTTTGATATGGTGGGAGACAAGGATCTCCGCATCCTGCCGGAGAATCAGTCCCTCCTCGGGGCCCCCGAGGTCGTGAACCTGGTCTGGACCGTGGCCCGCGAGATCGGGCATGGCGGCACCTTCGTCGATGTCCCGGGTTCGGGCCCGACCCTCATCGACGACCATGCGGAGCTTCAGAAGGTGGGGATTCGGGCGATTGATGTCGTGGATTTCGACTACGGCCCGGGCAACAGCTACTGGCATACCCCGGCGGATACCATCGACAAGGTGAGCGCCGCCAGCCTGCAGATTGTCGGCGACGTAGGAATGGCCCTGATCCGGAAGCGCTAACGGACGCCCGTCCCCGAATTCCCGGGCGGGGCCCGCGTAATACGGGACCGCGCCGCGGGTCGGAGCGCTCCATCCTTGGGAGATGGGCCCGGAACGTCGTGCGGTTCTCCTTCTCCTTTCACTCGCGGTCCTGGGCCAGGGACTCCGCGTCTGGATTGGGCGGCCGGGCACCCCACCCGGAGAGGTCCAGCTCTTCACCAGGGGCCTTGTCGAGCCTGCACCCGGGCGACCTACCCTGCACGGCGATTCCGGACGGGCTCTGGCCCGGCCCCTGGCTCGGGGCGAGCGCATCGACCTGGACCGCGCCACGGAGCTCGAGATCGCCCGCTTGCCGCGGGTTGGCCTGTCACTGGCCAGGACTATCGTTCAGGACCGTGCAGCGCACGGGCCGTTCGGAAGCCTGGAGGGCCTCGATCGGGTCCCCGGAGTGGGGCCGGGTCTCCTTCGTACCATCGCCGACCATGCGAGCTTCTCGGGTCGCCCGGTCGAGGCGCCTCCCGCGGGCATCCCCTCCGGGCCCCGCCCCGTGACGGTGAACGTCAACACCGCCGATGTGCGCGAGCTGGAACGGCTCCCGTTCATCGGGCCGTCGCTCGCCAGGCGCATCGTGGACTCCCGGGAGCGTCACGGCTCCTTTCCGGCTGTGGACAGTCTGGTGCGGGTGCCCGGCCTCGGGCCGGGGCTCCTCGGCAAACTGCGGGATCTGGTCCGCGTGCGTGACTAAGCCTTGACACTCTTGCCCGGCGTCCTAGCTTAGATCAGTAGGCGTAAACCGTTGTCACACTTCACAATCCAGCACCTTCGAGGCGGATGGCGACTGCGGCGGCCGGTGGGAGCGATCGGCTGGGCGATATTCTGATGCGGGAGGGCCTGATCACCCGAGATCAGTTGGCCACGGCCCTCGCGGAGCAGAAATCGTCCGGGCATCGACTGGGGTACGTCCTGGTGAAGCTGGGGCTGGTCCAGGAACTCGAGGTCACCAAGGTCCTCGCGCGACAGTACCGGATGCCCGCGGTCGATCTCACCCGGTTCGAGGTCGATCCCAAGATCCTCAAGCTGGTGCCGCCCGATTTTGCGCTGAAGCACGTAGTGCTGGCGCTCAAGCGGGAGGGGCGCACGCTCACGGTGGCGATGGCCGACCCCACCAACACCGGCGTCCTCGACGACCTCAAGTTCATCACCCGGTTCGATCTCTTCCCGGTCATCGCCGGCGAATACACGCTCCGCAACATCATCGAGAAGCATTACGAGTCCTCCGACGAACAGCTCCAGAGTCTGCTCAAGGACATGGAGGAGCTGGGCGATAGTGATGTCGAGGTGGTGGAGGAGCAGGAAGACGAGGCGGCGACCCAGGCGCAGATCAACGATGCCCCGGTCGTGAAGCTCATCAACGGCATCCTGACCGATGCCGTGAAGCGCGGCGCCAGCGATATCCACATCGAGCCGTTCGAACACGAGATCCGGGTGCGGTACCGGATCGACGGATCGCTGCTCGAAGTGATGAAACCGCCGGTCAAGATGAAGGCCGCGCTCACCTCGCGCATCAAGATTCTCTCCCAGCTCAACATCGCCGAACGGCGGGTGCCGCAGGACGGCCGGCTCAAGCTCAAGATCGGGAACCGGGTCATCGATTTCCGGGTGTCGGTCCTGCCGGTGATCTTCGGCGAGAAGATCGTGCTGCGGATCCTAGACAAGGGCAACCTGACGCTGGACCTGAGCAAGTTCGGCTTCGAGCCCAAGGCGGAGCAGGACCTGCTCCGCAACATCCTGAACCCCTACGGCATGGTGCTGGTGACGGGACCCACCGGGTCGGGCAAGACGACGACGCTCTACTCGGCGCTCTCCCGGGTGAACACGATCGAAACCAACATCATGACCGCCGAGGACCCGGTCGAATACAACCTGATGGGGATCAATCAGGTCCTGGTCCGGAATGAGATCGGCCTGACGTTCGCCGCGGCGCTCAAGGCCTTTCTCCGCCAGGACCCCAACATCATCATGATCGGCGAGATCCGCGATCTGGAGACGGGCGGGATTGCCATCAAGGCGGCGCTCACCGGTCACCTGGTGCTGTCGACGCTGCATACCAACGACGCGCCTTCGACCATCACGCGCATGATCGACATGGGTATCGAGGCCTTCAACGTCGCGAGTGCGGTAAACCTGGTCGTGGCCCAGCGACTGGTCCGGCGGATCTGCAATAATTGCAAGGCGCCTCACGAGTACAGCGACGCCGAGCTCCACGCCCTCGGCGATAACCTCGACGAGATCAAGAAGATGCCGTTCATGCGGGGACGCGGGTGTGATTCGTGCAGTGGGACGGGGTACAAGGGGCGCGCCGGGCTGTACGAGGTCATGGCCATGACACCCGAGCTCCGGCGCCTCGTGCTGCGGGGCGGGTCGGTCGCCGAGATCCGCGATCAGGCCGTTGTCGACGGGATGCTGACCCTCCGCATGGACGGCCTGAAGAAGATCGAGAAGGGGACCACGACCCTGGAAGAGGTCATCAAGGAGACCGCGGCATGACGATAAACCTGCGGGCATTGCTCGAGGAAATGATCGAGAAGGAGGCCTCGGATCTCCACATCACGGCGGGGGAGCGGGCCAAGCTCCGGATCGACGGCGACATCACGAACGCCGCGGCGCCGGACGTGCTGACTCCCAAGGACACACTGGCCCTGGCGTACTCGGTGCTCACCGAGAACCAGAAGAAGCGGTTCGAAACCGAGGATGAGCTCGATTTCTCCTTTGGCATTCAGAACCTGGCGCGCTTCCGCGGCAACGTCTTCAAGCAGCGCGGCTGCGTGGCCATGGTCATCCGGATGATTCCCTTCAACGTGCGGACCTTCCAGGATCTGGGCCTCCCCCCCGTGATCTCGAAGCTCGCCGAGAAACCGAGGGGCCTCATCCTGGTCACGGGCCCGACCGGCTCCGGCAAGTCGACGACGCTGGCGGCCGTGATCGACAAGATCAACAAGGAACGCAAGGGGCATATCATCACGGTCGAGGACCCGATCGAGTTCATTCATCGCCACCAGACCTGCATCATCAATCAGCGCGAGGTGGGCACTGACACCAAGAGCTTCTCCAATGCGCTCAAGTATGCGCTGCGTGAGGATCCGGATGTGATCCTGGTGGGCGAGATGCGAGACCTGGAGACCATCGCCGCCACGCTCACGATCGCGGAGACCGGCCACCTGGCGCTCGCCACGCTCCACACCAACTCCGCGGCCGAAACGATCAATCGCATCATCGACGTCTTCCCGTCGAACCAGCAGCAGCAGGTCCGCGCCCAGCTGGCCTTCGTGCTGGAAGGCGTGATCACTCAGACCCTGCTGCAGAAGGCCAAGGGCCGCGGCCGCGCGATGGCCTGCGAGATCATGATCTGCACACCCGCCATCCGGGCCCTGATTCGGGATGACAAGGTGCACCAGATCTACTCGGCGCTGCAGTCGGGCAAGAAGCACGGCATGCAGACCCTCAATGATTCGCTGTTCCAGCTGTACATGAGCCGCGAGGTGACCCTCGAGGAGTGCCTGCGGGCCTCCGGCGAACCCTCCGAACTGATGCGGATGTGCGGCGAGACGCCCGTCGAGGAACAGGAGATGGGCACGGTCGAGAAACCCTCCGGGCGTCCCGCCGTCCGGCGATAGAGGAGCTAACGGATGCCAGTCTTCGAGTACACCGCGCGTAACGCCTCGACCGGCCAGATCCTCAAGGGCACCCTGGACGTTCCCACCCGGGACGAGGTGCTGAAGCACATCAAGCAGCAGAAGATGATCGTGGTGAACGTGCGCGAGCAGCCCAAGCAACTGTCGCTCAGCGGCCTGAAGCGGCGCGGAGTCGGGACCCGCGACATCGTCATCTTCACGCGCCAATTCGCCACGATGATCAACGCCGGTCTGCCACTGGTCCAGTCGCTGGACATTCTCGCGCGCCAGACCGAGAACGCGGCCCTGGCCGATGTGACTCGGCAGGTGGTGTTCGACGTGGAGAGCGGGCACACCCTGGCCGACGCGTTCAGCAAGCACCCGCGCGCCTTCAGCGAGCTGTATGTGAATATGGTGGCCGCCGGCGAGGCGGGCGGCATCCTCGACACCATTCTCATGCGCCTGGCCACCTTCCTCGAGAAGAGCGATGCGCTGATCCGCAAGGTCAAAGGGGCGATGGTCTACCCGGGCGTCATCATGTCGGTGGCGGCCATCGCGGTGGCCGTGCTGCTGATCTTCGTGATTCCCACCTTCCAGAAGCTGTTCGCCAGCGTGGGCATGGAGCTGCCGCTTCCCACCCGCATCGTCATCGGCGCATCGGACCTGCTGATCAACTACTGGTGGGTGCTGATCGGCGTCCTTGGCGCCGGGATCTACGCTTTCCGCAACTACTACCGGACCCCGGAGGGCCGGAAGAACATCGATCGGCTGCTGCTCAACGCCCCGGTCATCGGGGATCTGCTCCGCAAATCGGCCGTCTCGCGGTTCACCCGGACCCTCGGGACCCTGATCTCCTCCGGGGTATCGATCCTCGATGGCCTGGAGATCACGGCCAAGACGGCGGGGAACCGGGTCATCCACGATGCAGTGATGGAGTCGCGCAACTCCATCGCGGGCGGCGAGACGATCGCGGGGCCACTGGAGAAGTCCAAGGTGTTTCCGCCCATGGTGATCTCGATGATCGCGGTAGGCGAGCAGACCGGCGGGCTCGACGAGATGCTCTCCAAGATCGCAGACTTCTACGACGAAGAAGTGGACGTGGCCGTGAGCGCCCTGCTCTCCCTGATGGAGCCGATGATGATCGTCGTCCTCGGTGTCATCGTGGGCGGCATGGTCGTCGCCATGTACCTGCCGATCTTCGACATGATGAACGCCGTGCAGTAGACGGCCGTGGTCAGGCGCAAGAAGAAAGCGCGGCCCCCCGGGCCGCGCTTTTCACTTCCGGCCCGAACGAAAGGACCTCCACCATGCCTAGCGATCCCCGCCCCTCCGGAAACCCCTATGCGGATATCGCTCCCGCGCTCGGGGAGTACACGGAGAAGGTCCTCTTCGGTGACGTCTGGAAGCGGCCCGATCTCAGCCCGCGCGACCGGAGCTTGGTCACCGTGGCCGCACTCATTGCCCTGTACCGCGCCAACGAGTTGCCGTTTCACCTGGGCCGCGCGCTTGAGAACGGGGTCACCCGGAAGGAGTTGATCGAGGTCATCACGCATCTGGCCTTCTACGCCGGTTGGCCCACCGCAAATTCGGCCGTGACGGCTGCCCGGAAGGTCTTTGCGGAGAGCGCGCCTTGATGTGAGGTATCGCACAGGGTGGTCCAGCATTCGGTCCACGAGTGGCTAGGAGCATAGACACATGCGCATTGCCATGCTCGGCGCCGGCCTCATGGGAAGCAAGCTCGGAACCATCTTCGCGCGGGCCGGACACGAGGTCGTCTTCAGTTATTCACGCTCCCGGAAGAAGCTGGAGCGACTCGCCCATGAGGCGGGCAGAAGGGCCCGGGCCGGCACCCCGGCGGAAGCCGCGGAGGGCGCGGACGTGGTGCTGCTGGCCGTCCACTGGAATCAGGTTGACGACGTGCTCAGCCAGGCATCCGATCTCTCGGGGAAGCTCATTGTGACCTGTTCGCTGCCGATGGACGCGCGGAACACCACGCTCGTCATCGGGCGCGACTCGTCCGGGGCGGAGGTGCTGGCCGGGAAACTGCCCAAGGCCTGCGTGGTCTCCGCGTTCGGAACCGTGCCGAGCGAGGTCCTCTTCGCGGTCTTCGAGGCCCGGCGTCGCGCCCGCCGTCCGAGCCTGGTCTATTGCGGAGATGAGGAGCAGGCCAAAGGCGTGGCAGCGAGACTGATTCGTGACGCCGGCTTTGAACCCGAGGATGCGGGCCCGCTCCGGACCGCCCGGTACATCGAGCCCTTTGCCCTGCTGATGGGCGAGTTGGCTTACGGGGGAGCGGGAGGCCCCGGCCTTGCGTACCAGTTCCAGCGATTCGACGAACGCGCGTCCCTGTCAGGCTGAGCGACGGAGGAGCGCCCTTCCGCGCGCGGCTCGGACCGCGCGCGCAGCAGGGCTCGCGCTCGGCTAGGAATGCTGGCGGGCGCCCGACACCGTCTGTGGTCCCTGGCTGGGCATGTCGAGCCCTTCGATTCGCCGCTCCACCGTGCCTGTGAGACTGTCTCCCTCTGCCCTGAGGACCCACGTACTGACAGCGGTCCTCTCTTCCTCGACACCGTTCCGGCTCAGCGTCGCCTTGGTGCGAGCGGTGAAGGTGGCCTGGCCGCTCGTGCTCACTGCCGCGAGATGGGCCGGCGGCCGGACTGGCGTGTCCGCCGAGGAGTCCGTCACCAGCGTGCCTATCAAGGAGTCGTCCTTGGCCTCCACGGTGAGGACCCCGGTGGCCATGAGGACGGTGCGGAACCCGTTCTCGACCCGGAGACCTGCCGGGTAGGAGATCTTCCAGATTCCGACCAAGGGTGGTTGCTGGGCAACCGCCCGGGTGCCGAGGAGAGGCAGCACGAGGAGCAAGGCGCGGCGCATGTGGGGGAGACTCCAGTCTTGGAAGGGGGCCGGGCTCCGCCAGTGCGACGGGGCCGTTGGCGGTGTGATGCGCCAGGCGCGGCCGCAGTCGCGCCCCCTTGCCGCGCTCGCATACCCACCCTCGACCGGTCGGGACGGGCCGCCGGACGGCGGATGAGCGGGCCCGTCGCACTCTGAAACTCCAAGCCGCCGCCAGGCGTACCTTATGGCGCGTCTCGTCGAAACAATCGGCAGCCTTCAGGAGGTCTCGATGCGAAGCCTGTGGACGAGAATCGGGCTTGGGGCCTTGGCGGTCTTCGCCGTAGGAATGATGGCCTTCACCATGGTGGGTGAGGTGCGGCAAGGGGTCCGGAACGCGGTTCAGAGTGTCATCACCTCCTCATTGTCGACGATGGGCGGAGGCCGATTCACCGGTGGCACCGAATCGCTGGCCTCCTGGCCCAATCAGAGCGGTGTCTCCCTGCCGTTTGTCTTGGATGGGAAGCGCTTGGGATCGATCAGACACCTGTCCGTGCACCGGGCTCGTCGCGGGGAGCTGCCGGACATGACCCTTCTGGTGGCGACCGAGCCGGGCGCTTCGCTGTCGCTCCCCGCCGAGTGCCAGATCCATCCTGCGGACGTGACGAGGGCCGACCTCGAACACGGCTTCTCCTGTGGCGGCGAAATGAACGGTGACCTCGTCCCGGTCGGACAGGTCTGGTTCGAGCCGGCGCATCTCAACCGACCTTTCCTGCTGCCCCGCAGCGCGGTTGAGGACATCGGCCACGGCGGGCCGTTCCGTGCCACCGCCGATCTGGGAGCCCACGTGAACGTCAGCGCCCAGGGGGACAAGGGGGAAGGGGTCCGGGTGGACGCCGGCGAAGGGAAGGCGACGATTCAGGTGAACGACAGCCTGGGTCGAGCTCTGGTTCGCCTCCTTGCGGATTCCACCGGGGCGCTCCTCCGGGTGCGCGGGAAAGACGGGCGGGACGTGGTCAGAATGGACGCCGGCAAGGGCGGGTTCTCGCTGTCGGTGGATACCGCCGCAAACTAGGCCGTGCGTCGTCCGTCGTGGCTAGATTCTGACCATGCCGTTTCACCACATTCGGGTCGGGCGCACCGCGCGCTACCACCAGACCGGCGTCGATGGAGCCCCCGTCCGAGAGCTCTGGTTCGCGCTGCACGGGTATTCCCAGCTTGCCGAGCGCTTCGCGGCGACACTCCGCGCCCTGGACGACGGGGCGACGGCGATCGTCGTGCCCGAGGCGCTTTCCCGCTTCTATCTGGAGACCGGTCTCGACGGCCATCATGGCGATCGGGTCGGGGCGAGCTGGCTGACGCGAGAGGACCGTGACCAGGACCTCGAGGATCACCTCGCGTATCTGGACCTTCTTGCATCGCAAGTGACCGAGCGGCTGGATCACAAGCCGCGGGTCGGCGTGCTCGGATTCTCCCAAGGCTCGGTGATGGCGGCACGCTGGGCGCTTCGGGGTGCGGTGCTGCCTGATCGACTGGTGCTGTGGGGTGCGTCGCTCCCCGGAGATGTGGAACCGCGGGCGCTCGCCGACCGGCTGGGAAGCTGCCCGATTGAGCTGGTCGCCGGAGACCGCGATCCCTTCGTTCCGGAAAACAGCATCGAAGCCGCGGCTCACGACCTCCGTGCGTGTGGGGCCAGCGCCAACGCATCGCGCTTCAGTGGCGGCCACCTCATTGCACCGCTCGCCCTCCTGAGAGCTGCCGGCCGCTCCGATCTGCCGCTCACTTCTTGACCAGGTTCACGGCGCCCTGCTGCATCTCCGCGGCGCTCTGAAGCACGCGCATCTCCGCCGCGAACATCCGTTGCGCCACCAGCATGTCAGTCATCGCCCCGGCCAGGTCCGCCGCGCCGGACGGCTCCGGCGTGACCGCCGTCTCCTCGCCGGCCGCGGCGACGGGAACCTCGAAGAGGCCGTCGCTGGCGATGGTCTGGGCATCTAAATCGACCCGGCGACTGTAGCTCTGAAGTGCGGCGAGCGCGGTTGTGATGGTGTTTCCGGTGAGCGACATGGAATCGACCCTGTGGCCTGACGCGGCGGTGCGAGGGGCCGTCCTCGGGCCCGGTGCCGCTCGTCTCAGTATCGGCCGCGGGCGTTCCGACTTGAGTCCGGGCCGGAACGACGGCCTCCGCGGGACACCGATGCCGCTCAGGGCGAGTTCCCCGGCTGAAGCAGGAGGTAGGGCGAATCGTCCCGCGCGACGGCCTTGAACCAGTCGATCAATTCCGGGAGCGCGGCAGGAGGATAGATGCCACGCTTCCCCTCGATCCGGCGCTCGAGTCGGAGCGTGTCGCCGCTCTGGCTAAGCCGCGATGAATAGTCGCCAAACTTCCCGCTGGCCTCGACCGGCGGCGGAAGCTGCGCATGCCAGCCATGGGGGAGGACCAGCACCATCTTCGACACGCCTTCCGAAGCGCCAATCACCTTTTCGGCGTCGATCGGGAACCGGCGGGGGCCCTTGGCCGCAAGCGCCGTTGCCGCGTCCCCCAGGCTGCGCATGCTGCCGAAGGGCAGCTCCAGGATCATCGTTCCCCCCGCGCCGGCGGGCCGGGCGGCCTGGCCGTGCAGGATGCGGAGGGACACGTGAGGATCTGCCGAGAGGTCTCGGCCATCGAAAATCTGCAAACTGTCGGCCTCCGCTCCCGGATAGATCTTCGTCGCGATCGAACGCGCGAACTCCGCGCGCTGCGCCGAGTCGATCGGGCTCAGGAACAGCTTTCGAAGCCCGTACTGTCGGCTCCCCTCGGCGCGTTCCTGGTAGACTCCCGTGAGCAGGCCGTCGGCGCTGAGCGTTCCAGTGATGCTGGTCTCGGCAAGATTGGCCCCCGGGGCATCCGGCGGGATGGTGGTTTCTTCGGTCGCCCCGTCCGGGTGGATTATCAGCGCGAACTGCCCCTGATCCGAAGGAGGAAGCTGCCCGAACGGGGTGAGGTCCGCGGTGAGGTCGGCGAAGATCCTGCCGTGCGGCCGTTCCACGACCGCAATGGCATGGTCGAACTGTTCGAGGGCCGGGGTGTCGCGGTCCACATCACCGCCCCCATTGAGGAGCACTGGAAGCGCGTGAAATCCCAGATGATTCGCCACCGCGACGAACAGCGTCGCCTTGTCCTTGCAGTCGCCATAGCCCGTCCCGATGACATCCGCGGGAAGGCGCGGCTGATACCCACCGATGCCGAGCGCGATCGAGACGTAACGGATGTCCTGTGAGACCCAGCGGTAGATCGCCCGGAGCGAGTCCTCCGCGCTCCGGCTATCGGCGAGAAGAGCCGGCAGTCGGTCGGTTACCGAGGACGAGACGGCGTAACGGCCCTTGGCCAAACCCGCGTACCATCGTCCGATCTTCTCCCAGGTGATCGGGCCCGAAATCTCGATGCCCATGTAGACGCCGTTCGAGTCGGATGCGAAATCCTCCGGAGTCACTGGCTCGACGTCGGACGTTGCCCAGAGGTACACCCGGCGCCCATCGACCTCTCTGATCTGCCGGGCAAAGGTCAGGTTGCGCTCGACGAGGTGCGGCTTGATGGAGGCGGGCAGGTCCACGAGATAGCGAGACCGGCGGGTCAGGCGCGCGTTGTGGACGCTCCAGGAGGCGTAGAAGTCCCCCGGCAGGTACGGCTTGAGCTCCTCGAGAGTGTAGCTCCAGTCCACGATCGTCCCCGGCGCCACCCCGCTCAGGGAATAGCGCCGGACCTTCCGGTCGTTGTACACCGGATCGCCCAGCGTCGCCGGAACGTCCGCGTCCTGAACCTGGGTCGGCGTCTCGCTGATCACCGTCCCATCGGTCCGAAGCACCCGGATCCAGTTCACCGTGAGCCGCTGGTGACCGGGTGCGTACGAGAACTCGTGCTCGGCGAAGTTGTCCACCGCGTCGCTGGAGAGGACCTGGATCACCTGCCGGTAGCTGCGCGCACTCCTACCATCCGCTTCATACCGAAGAACTCCGTCGTCGAGCAGAACGACGTACGGGTCGTCCGGGTGCTGAGCCGGGTCCACCGCGAGCGAGTAGATCGTGTCGTTCTGGACCGACGGATCCCCGGCGGGCGTGATCACCGGGGCTTGCGCGGCACCGAGCGTCGGGAGGGACAGGAGGAAGGACAACACGATCGATTCCGAAGCGGGAGCTCGCATGGTCGCTCGCTAGGTGGCGCCGCCGTCGTGGGGCGATACCGCAAGCATCCTGCGTCGCCCACCTTCAGGCAAGGTCCCTCCTTACCCGCCGCTTGACGCGCCAGCCCCCTGATGGATCACTATCCTGCGGCACGAGCCAGTCGCAGCTTGCAACGTCGCCGTGCAAGTCAGTTCCGCCAAAGCTCTTGGAGGCGAACCTGCCACCGGTCCTACGCGAATCCGGCCACTGGGTGGGGCGCGTAGGGCGCTTCGAGGGCCGCCACTTCTTCCGGGGTGAGTCGCACCTGCACGGCGGCGACGGCCGCCTCGAGGTGCTCCAGGCGTGTTGCTCCGATGATCGGTGCGGTCACGCCCTCCTTACCCAGGAGCCAGGCCAGCGCGAGCTGCGCGTGCGGCAGGCTTCGCGTCTGGGCCAGGTGGTCGAGCGCGCCCAGCACCGCCCGGTCCGCATCGATCGTCGCGGAGTAGAGCGTCCTGCCGAAGCGGTCCAGCTCGGATCGCGTGGTGGGTGCCGCGCCAGGGCTCCTCGCGAGGCGGCCGCGCGCCAGGGGACTCCAGGGAATCATCCCCACGCCCTGATCGCGACAGAGCGGTGCCATCTCATGCTCCTCTTCCCGGTACATGAGGTTGTAGTGGTTCTGCATCGAGACGAACCGAGTCCAGCCATGCCGCTCAGCGACGTGCTGGGCCTTGGCGAACTGCCAGGCATGCATGGAGGACGCGCCGATGTATCGCGTCTTCCCCGCGCTCACCACGGCTTCCAGCGCCGCCATGGTCTCTTCAATCGGCGTGGCTTCATCCCAGCGGTGGATCTGGTACAGGTCCACGTAGTCGGTGCCGAGACGCTTGAGGCTGGCATCGATTTCATGCAGGATGGCCTTGCGTGAGAGCCCCTGGCCGTTCGGGCCGGGCCGCATCCGTCCCCACACCTTGGTCGCCAGGACAACGTCTTCCCGCCGGGCCAACGCGCGCAGGGCCCGACCGGTGATCTCCTCGCTCGCGCCATAGGAATAGATGTTGGCGGTGTCGAAGAAGGTGATGCCGAGTTCGAGTGCTCGCTTGAAGAAGGGTCGCGCATCGCCTTCCTTGAGCACCCACGCCCAGCGGCCCGTCTCGCCCGGCAGATCGGCCGCGGGGTCGCCGTAGCTCATGCAGCCAAGGCAGATGCGGGAGACGGTGAGACCCGTGCCTCCCAGCCGTGTGTATTCCATGGATTCCTCGAACAGCGGTAGTGGCAGCCTGCGGTCCAGGCAGCGCCTTCGATGGTCATCGCATGACCCGAGAGCGGAAGCGCCGTGTGGCCGGCGTCGGCCGTGTCAGGTCATTTCCAGCCGGAATCTCGTCGGAACCGGTCCAGGCGCCGCCGGTCGCGTTTGGTCGGTCTGGCTTCGGTCTCGGTGACGAACAGCGCGTTGGCCGTCTTGAGCTGGAGGGCTACTCTTTCACGGGCCGCCACGCTGTCGACGGTTTCCTCGTAGAGCGTTACCGCCATTCGAGCCGGGCCGCGGCGCGTGCTCAGCGCCCGCACTACGACAATCAGCTGGTAGGGACCCTGGCGCAGGTCGATCTGGTCTCCGACCTGGACGAGCCTCGAGCGCTTCACGCGCTCTTCGTTCACGCGCACCTTGCCGCCATCGACTGCCTCCGCGGCGAGGGCGCGCGTCTTGTACAGCCGCGCGGCCCAGAGCCAGCGGTCGAGGCGTGCTTTCTCCGTGGCCCCGGTGTCGTCTCGCGGATCGGTCACGGTTCCTCCTCCGTCTCTTCCAGCGGGCGGAAGCACAGATCAAAGGCCAGGAACAGAGTCTTGGAGAAAGGATAGAAGAGGAAGGGCAAGCTGAGCATCATCGCGCCGCTCACATAAAGCAGGAGGCTCCACGGAGGCTCGGGCCACGTAAGAACGACCACCGCCGCCACCATCGCCACCCCCATCAGCTCGGACGCCACGATGTTGAACATGTAGGCGCCGACCACGTAGCCCTCCTCGCCGCGCGTTGTCCTGAGGCCGCAGCCCGGACAGCGCTCCTGGATACGGAGCCACGAACGAAACAACGGGTGGCCGCCGCAATTCGGGCACCTCAGGCGCGCCGCACGCCAGAACGCTAACCATACTCCCGGCCGCGGCACGGGTGAACCGGGACCAGGCATGGCCTAAACGCGCCGGGCGAGGGTGCGATACCCCAGCGCAGTGTTGAGCCAGCGGACGAACGGGGCGAGCGTCGCGAAATCGAGGGCCAGGAGCGACACCAGTCGGGGCGAGAGCACCTCCTGGCGCGACAGCGGTCGGGCCACCGTGAAGGACTGGTAGCGCAGCCAGCGCGCGGCGGGATGGGTGTCCTGAAACCCGCGCGGCAGGCGCTTGAGCATGGCCTCCTCGTCCAGCGCGCCAAATCGCCGCCGGAAGGCTCGGGACTCGAGAATCGCCTCGAAGCGATCCACGTCGTCGGCGATGGCCTCGCGAATCCTCGTCAGGGCCGGCCGTGGTGGCATCCAGATGCCCGCTGCGAGCAGGCATTCGTCGGGAGAGAAGTGAAAGTAGAATCCGGCACCTCCCTCCGCCTCGGTGCCGACCCCACGTCCCGCATCCATGTGATAGAACCAGCAGGCCGCGTGCGTCTTGTAGGGAGACTTGTCCTTCGAGAAGCGGACATCCCGGTAAATGCGGAACACTGAGTGGCGCGGATCGCCAACGATCTCGGGCACCACCCGGGCCAGGGCCACGTCGACGTCGCCAACCAGGGCGGCGAGCGGGCGCCGGATCTCGCTGTCGTAGACCGGCCGGTGGGCTTCGAACCAGGACCGGTCGTTGTGGCGCTTGAGGTCGCGGAGAAACCGGAACGCCGCCGGCCGGAACCCCGCGAAGCCGGTCGCGTCGCGCTCGGTCACCCTGCCCGGCTGTTCTTTCACGAGCGTCTCCTTGTTGGCCCGACTGAGTCGTTTGATGGCCCACTCCCGTCGAAGGGCGGCGGGCCGGTCGGGGGCCGGTTCCGCGTACACCAGCACGACCGGGCGGCGGGCCCGCGTGAATCGGGCGCCGCGTCCCCGATTGTGGAGGGCGATGCGCGCCGCGACGTCCCGCGCGATGCCGGTGTAGAGCGAGCCGTCGCGACACCGGGCCAGATAGACCGTCCACTCCATGCGACAAGGTAGCAGGGCGAGAGGGCCACCTGCTACTTTTCACCACTCTCCATGACGACGCCCGTCACCCGTTCCTCTCACCGCGCGCTGCCGGACCAGAGGACCCTGCTCGTCTGGGTCTTCAGCGTCCGGTCGGTGCTGGTCCTGGTCACCCTGCTATTGGCGAGTCTCGTGTGGCGGGCGCACGAGCAGCCCTGGGGTCCGGTTGGACTCGGCGTAGCGCTGGCCTTGGCGCTGGTCGGCTACGGACTCTGGCACCTGCGCCGCCGCCCCGGTGAGCTGGGTGACGGTTTCCTGTTCTGTCAGGCGCTCGGAGACATCGGCCTTGTCACGCTGCTGGTGCACTTTGCCCACGGCTCCGACAGCGCCTTCCCCTCGCTCTACATCCTGGTCATCGCCGCCTACGCGCTGCTCATGTCCTTTGGCGGCGGGTTGCTCGTGGCGATCCTGGTCTCCGCGACATACTTCGCGGACAGCATGTGGTTCCAGGAGACCGGGCCGGGTCTCGCCTTCTGGGGGCAGGTGGGCGTTTTCATCACCTCGTATCTGCTCGCGGGAGTGCTCGCCCACCGGCTGCGGGCCGCCGGCGCGGAACGAGAGTCGCTCCAGAGCGAGCTCCGCCGAGTTCGGCTCGCGGCGGACGAAATCCTCCGCAACATCCGGTCGGGCGTGATGACGGTGGACGACGCGGGCCGGCTCGCCTTCATGAACCCCATGGCGGAGCGGTTGCTGCAGGTCGATGCCGAGACGATGACCGGCCTGCCCGTGCTGGATCAGCTGAAGCTGCGGTCGCCCGAATTATGGGCTGCTCTGGTCGCGGCGATACGCCATGGCCGCAAGGTGAGCCGCGGCGAAGGCACGGTCATCCTCGAGGACGGACGCATCTTCCCGATCGGCCTCTCGACGACCACGTTCGAGCGGGACTCCGATGGCCGTCCGTCGGTCACGGCCATCTTCACCGATATCTCGGACCTCAAGCGACTCAACGAGCTCAACTTGCGCGCCGAACGCCTGGAGGCGGTTGCGGCCCTGTCCGCCTCGCTGGCGCACGAGATCCGCAATCCGCTCTCGTCGATACGGAGCTCGGTGGAGCAGCTGGCGCGGTCCGCGCACGGAGACGAGGACGACCGTTATCTTGCCCAATTGATCGTCCGGGAGAGCGATCGCCTGAGCCGGCTGCTGTCGGAGTTCCTCGACTTCGCGAGGGTCCGCGCCACCGAGTTCGTGCCGGTGGATCTTCAGGCCGTCGTGACCGCGGCCGCCCGGCTGGTGAGGGAGCACCCCGATTGCCGGCCGGACATCGAGATCCGGGTGCAGGGCGCCCGGACCGTGCTCGACGGAGACGAGGACCTGCTGCATCGTGTGGTCGCCAATCTGCTGCTGAACGCGGTGCAGGCGGCCAAGGGCCCGATGCTCGTCACCGTGACCACGCGGCCCGTCAAGCCCGCGGAGCTGCCTGGCGGCTGTACCATCGAACAGCCGGTGAGTCTCGAGGTCCGCGACAACGGGCCCGGTATTCCGGATGACTTGCGGGACCGGCTCTTTCAGCCCTTTGTGACCGGGCGCGTCGGTGGAACGGGGCTCGGCCTGGCCATCGTGCAGCGCGCCGTGGAGGCGCACCGCGGAGTAGTTCTCGTGGACTCCGCCCCCGAGAAGGGCACGACATTCACCATCTTCTTTCCCGCCCGCCGTGTGGCGGAGGAAGCGGCATGAGCCAGAAACCTTCGGTGCTGGTCATCGACGATGAGACGGGGATCCTCGATACCCTGCGGATTCTCCTGAAGAAGGAAGGTTTCGAGGTCAACACCGCCCAGGGCGGGAAGGCGGGCCTCGAGGCCATCCGGAGCTCGACGCCCGATATCGTGCTCACCGACGTTCGCATGCCTCAGGTGACGGGCCTCGACATTCTGACTGCGGTCCGCGAGCAAGACCCGATGACGCCGGTCATCCTGATGACCGCTCAAGCCTCGCTTCAGACCGCGATCGCCGCGGTCAACGCGGGAGCCTACTACTACATCCAGAAACCGTTCGCGAACGATGAGCTGGTCGCGATTCTCCGCCGGGCCTCGGAGTTCCGCGCCGTGCGGGTGGAGAACAAGCACCTCAAACAGGAGATCAAACGCCGGGACAAGGCGGCGGTGGGCCGTCCGATCGGAAAATCCCGACGGTTCCTCGATGTGCTCAAGCTGGCTGAGCAGGTGGCGCCGACCGACTCCACGGTGCTCATTCAGGGTGAGAGCGGCACCGGCAAGGAAGTGATCGCGAAGTACATCCATAACAACTCCAGCCGGACCGACGGTCCGTTCCTCTCCATCAACTGTGGGGCCCTCCCCGAGAATCTGCTCGAGAGCGAGCTGTTCGGGCACGTGAAGGGCTCGTTCACCGGTGCCGTGCGTGATAAGCAGGGTCTCTTTGCGGCGGCGCGGGGCGGCAGCTTCTTCCTCGATGAGGTGGGCGAAATGGCGCCGGCCCTGCAGGTGAAGCTGCTGCGCGTGCTGCAGGAGCGCGAGGCGATTCCGGTCGGGGCCACCGAAGCGATTCCCGTCGACGTCCGCATCATCGCCGCCACCAATCGAGACCTGGAAGAGGAGGCCAGGCGGGGCAGGTTCCGCTCGGATCTCTACTACCGGCTCAACGTCATCACCATTCACCTCCCGCCGCTCCGAGAGCGGAGGGAGGATATCCTCCTCCTGGTCGAGTCCTTCCTGCAACGTCTGTCGAGCGAGCACCAAGCTGCTCCCAAGGCGCTGTCCAGCGAGGCGCTCGACGCGGTCATGGTCTACGACTGGCCCGGTAATGTGCGTGAGCTCGAGAACGCGCTGGAGCACGCCTGGGTGTTGACCCGCGGCGATGTCATCGAGCCTACCGCGCTCCCCGAGCGGATCACCAAGCGCCGCAAGGACCCGCTCGTGGCCGAGCGAACCTACCCCAACCCGACCCTCGACGTCATCGAGCGCGCCTACATCATGTATGTGCTGCAGTCCGAAGGGGGCAACAAGACCCGGGCGGCGGAGGTGCTGGGAATCGACCCTTCCACTCTGTATCGCAAGCTGTCGAGGTACGAAGAGCAGGGGCCGGCCCCCGAATGATCCGCTGGGGGCGGGGGCCGCGCTGGGCTGCCGCCGTGGCTGCTGTGGCCCTGCTCGCCTCGGCAACGAGCCTGGGGAACGGCTTCGCCCAGGACGACCTGCCTCTCATCCTCCGCAACCCGCGGGTCCACTCCCTGGCTCACCTCTGGCACCGTTTCCTCGAGCCCTATTGGCCGCCCGAAGTCGGCGCCGCCCTCTACCGTCCGCTGTCCATGGTCGGGTTTGCGCTGCAATGGCGGATTGGCGGAGGAAGCACCTCTGGCTTCCACCTCGTGAACGTCGGGCTCTACATCGCGCTGGCGGTCGCGGTCTTCGCCCTCCTCCGCCTGATGCTTCCCCCATTGGCGGCGGGCCTCGGTGGGGTACTGTTCGCGGCTGATCCCGTTCACGTCGAGGCGGTCGGCAACGTTGTCGGTCAGTCCGAGCTCTGGGTCGCTCTGTGGACGGTACTGGCGGTCATTGTCTACCTGAGGGCCAGACAGACAGGCGTTCCCTCTCCGACGGCGTGGTGCGCAATTGCCCTGTGCTACCTGGCGGCCGCCTTCACCAAGGAACAGGGGCTCATGCTGCCGGCGTTCCTGGCGGCGTCCGAGCTGCTGCGTCGCGAGCCGCCCATCCCGGCCCGACTCCAGGTGCTCTGGCCCGGCTACGCCGCACTGCTGCCGGTCCCGATCGCCTATCTAGCCCTGCGGGTGCTCGTCCTCGGCAATCCCGTGGGCGACATCGCCGAGACCGCTATCCGGCACGCGGGGGTCGCGGCGCGGCTACTAACCATGCTCGGCATCGTTCCGCAGTGGGTCCGCCTGCTGCTGGTTCCGACGCACCTGCAGGCGGATTACCTGCCGCGGGAGCTCGACCTCGCTGAGGGGTTCGGGGCCGCCCAGCTGCTGGGGCTCGCTCTGCTGATGGGGTTGCTGGTCCTGGCCTGGCGGGGCCGCCGCGTCGCGCCGGCCGTTCCCTTTGGTCTCGCCTGGGTCGCCGTCGCGCTCTTTCCCGTCTCCAACTTGGTGGTGCCGACGGGGATCCTGCTCGCGGAACGGACGCTCCTTCTGCCCAGCATCGGGGCCATCGTCGCCGTCGCCGCCGGCGCGTGCTGGGCGCTGGGCCGGCTGCCGTCCGTATCTCCGCTCGAACGATGGGTTGGCTTGAGCCTGACGGGCATTCTGGCGGCGGTGGCCACCGTGGCGAGCGCTCGCCGCCAGATGATCTGGAAGGACGACGATACGCTCTACCGGCAGACCGTTCTCGATGCGCCGCTCAGCTACAAGGCGCACTGGGCATGGGGGTCGATTCTGTTCGAGCATGGCAAGCCCCACGAGGCCGAACAGGAATACCGGATCGCGCTCGATTTGTACGACCGCGACCCCAATCTCCTGGTGGATCTCGCCGATCACTATCTCCAGGCCGGCTATTGCCGGCCTGCCATTCCACTGTACCGGCGGGCGCTGGCGCAAGCGCCGGTCATGTGGGAAGCGCGCACCAATCTGACCGTCTGTCTCGTCCTGTCCGACAGCTTCGCGGCAGCGCGGCAGGAGGCGACGATCAAGACGGCGCGCAACGATCCCGATGCGGCTCGGGTCATGAGCGTCGTGGACAGTGCCGCCGGGGCGGCGCCCCTGCGATGAGCCGGCGTGGCCTATGGCCGGGGCTTGGGCTTGCGCTCCTGGCGCTTGCCTCCACCGCGACCAGTCTCGGCAACCTGTTCGCGGGCGACGATGTGTACATCATCGTGCTCAATGACCGGGTGCACACGATCGCGCCGTTCTGGGATTATCTCCGGCAGAGCTATTGGCCGGCGCAGTTCGGCTCCACGCTGTATCGTCCCCTCACGATCCTGGGGTTCGCCGTGCAGTGGAAGCTCGGCGGCGGGATGCCGCTGATCTTCCACGTCGTCAACGTGCTGCTGTACCTCGGAGCCACGTTCGCCGTTTGGGTCCTCGCGCGACAGCTCCTCCCCGCGGCGGCGGCTTGGCTGGTGGCCGCATACTTCACGGTGAACCCGGTCCATGTCGAATCGTCGGCCAACGTCGTCGGACAGCCGGAGATTATGGTCGCGCTTCTTCAGACGGTGGCGGTCGCCTGGTACGTCGCCAGCCGGCGCCGCGGCGCCCCGCGGCCCCTTGTGGTTGTCGGCATCGTTGTGCTCTACGTACTCGCCTGCCTCACCAAGGAGAACGGCGTCGTTCTCCCCGGCCTGCTCCTGGCGGCGGAGTGGCTCTTGGTGTCGGGTGAAGCGTCGATCAAGGAGCGGATTCGGGCGCTGGGACCTCTGTACGCTCTGCTCGCCGGAATCGCCATTGCCTATCTGCTTGGCCGGAACGCGGTCCTCGGCGGTGTCGTGGGAGAGTATCCGAACCCGGCCATTCGTGGGGTCTCGTTTGGCGTTCGGTTTCTGACCATGCTGCCTGTCGTGCCGCAGTGGTGGCGGCTGCTCCTGGTGCCGTGGCACCTTCAGGCCGACTACATGCCGGTCGAGATAGACCGGGCCACGAGCTTTGGGCCCGGCCAACTGCTCGGGGTCATCTTCGTTCTTGCGTGGCTGTTCGGCATCTGGGGCGGCCGGCGAACCCTCCCGGTGATGTCCTTTGGCCTCGCCTGGGCGGCCGTGACGCTCTTCCCGGTAAGCAATCTGGTGGCTCCGACCGGCATCCTCCTCGCCGAACGGACTCTGGTCTCTCCCTCGGTGGGGGCCTGTCTCGCGCTGGGGGGCCTGGCCCCGTGGCTGGCGACGAGGGTGGCTGCCGCCCGGCTATGGGAGCGAAGGCTGGCGGCGTGTCTCGCCGCTCTCATCCTGGGCCTCTGGGTGTGGCGGAGTGCCACGCGGGCCAGGGTGTGGCATGACGACGATCGCATGATTCGTCAGATGGTGGTCGATGCGCCCTTCAGCTATCGCGCGCACGCTCTCATGGGGCGGGTGTTGTTCGAGGAGCGAGATCCCGCCCAGGGAGAACGGGAGTACCTCACGGCCATTCGCCTCTATCCCTACGACCCGAATGTTTTCGCCGGGTTGGCCAGGCAGTACCGAGACGCAGGGCTCTATCGTCAGGCCATTCCGCTCTTTCGGAAGGCGCTGGAGCTGGCGCCCCAGATGATCCCTGCCCGCAACATGCTGATCTATTGCCTGGTCCAATCCGGGGACAGCGTCGGCGCCCAGGCGGAACTCGCCGAGAAGTTTCAGCGCCACGATCCCGACGCCGATCGGATCCGGTCGATGGTCGATTCGGTCGAGCAGCAGCTCCACGCTCCATCCGCCCCTCGTCGCTAGCGGCGTTCCGGCGCTCCCTCCCGCGTTTCCTCGAGCCCGCCCTCTCGATCCTGCATTCCATCTTGGTCACTCCTCGAGCCGGGAGTCGCCATGCTTCGCGCTGAACGGGGCTTCAGCACGGTGGAATGTCTGGTAGCCGTTACACTGGTCAGTGTCGGTGTGCTGGGGGCCTTGGGCACGCTCTCCGCCGCGATCAGGCTGGGTCACCGGGGGGATCACGCCGCGGCTGGCGCCCGGTTGTTGGTCGAGACCATGGGGCGCCTCCAGGCCGACCTCGGGCGCGCCAATGGCCGGTGCGCGCCACTGGCCGGAGACGGCGCGGTATGGGCCGGTTCGGGCGAGCGAGTCGACTGGAGCCTGGTTCCCGTGGCTGGTGGCCTCACCGTCCGGCTGACCCTCGCGTATCCCACCGAGAGCCGTGAGGTCTCGGACACGTCCTGGAGCTTTCTTCCATGCTTCGCCTGAGACGAAGCGGGTTCACGCTGGCAGGCGTGATGATCGGCATGGTGCTCCTCGGGCTCATCGGCCTCATCCTGGTACGCCTGCACCTTGCGGCCGAGCGTGGCCTGCGGGCGCTGCGTGGCCACGCCTCCCTGCAGGAGGCCTTCGATCTGGCCGCTGCCTTCATGACCAGTGAGCTTGCTGATGTCGGACGGCAGGGTCCCGATCTCGACCTGATTCGCGCGGAACGAGATGCCCTCGCATACCGGGCGACACGGGGATCCGGCTTGGCGTGTGCCGTGGGCGGAACCGAGGTTCTCATTTCCCGCGAGCGCTGGCGCGCGCTGCGCTCGCTCCAGGCCGGCCGGGACAGCTTGCTGCTTCTGCTCCGGCCGCGAGCGGGCGATTCGTCATCACGGTGGGTGGCGGCTCCGATTCTCGGCGTCGGGTCGGCCTCATGTGAGGGCAGGTCGTCGCTCCGCATGGGCACGGTCATCGATGCTTCGAGGTGGACGCTCCCGGCGCCACCGGCGCTTGTCCCCGTGAGAGCCTTCGAAGTGATGGAGGCGCGACTTTACGCGTCCGGCAGCCAGGAATGGATGGGCGCCCGATCCGTGAGCAGCGGGGAAGCCATTCAGCCTCTGACCGGTCCATTCTCTGTGGCCGGGAGCGGCCTCACCTATCAGGACTCCACGGGCTCCCCTGCGGCAGCCCTCGCGGACATCCGGTCAATCGACCTGCGTCTGGCAGGCACCCGCCCGCATCCGGGAGTCCCCGGCAGCGTCGTGAGTGAGAGCCTGCAGACCCGGCTCGCGCCGAGGAACCTGCGGTGAACTCTCGGGCGGGCGCCGCGCTTCCCATGGCTCTCTTCACGATCGCCTTGGTAGGCGCACTCGCCGCGGCGGCGTTGACCGTCTCTCGGCTGCGCTGGCTGGGTGGCAGCCGCGCCCTCTTATCCGCCAGCGCGCGTCTTGGCGCCGAGGCATCGGTCGATCATGCCGCGCGGCGCTGGGATCCCTTCCTTGCGGAATCCCTCCCCGTGGGAGGCATGGTGACTGGTGCGGTGGCCGGGTGGGGGGCGACGGACTCTCTGCTCCGGCTCGACGAGCGACTGTTCCTCGTGAGTTCCGTCGGTGAGCGTCGTACCTCGGATGGCTACCTGCTCGCCCGCCACGTAGCTCGAGAGCTGGTGGAGCTGAGCACGCCGGCACTCACGGCCGACGCCGCGGTTACGACGCACGGTCCAGTCGTCGTCGACCCCGGCGCGCAGGTGGCTGGGGAGGATATCGTCCCGGCGGAGTGGGAGGGGCGCTGCCCGACGCCCGACTCGGTTGACCTGCCCGTCCGGTACGATACGCTTTCCGGGTTCGATCGGCTCCGCCCGGTCGGAGCGGAAGACCTCCTTCGGTGGGCCGACCGGACCGTGGCCGGCGCCGTGGGTGGCCTGGGGCCGGCTCTCGACCCCGATGGCGGTTGTGACCGTACAGACTCCCTGAATTGGGGGGATCCGGGTGTGCCTGCTGGTCCCTGCGGTCCATGGTCCCCCATCGTAGCCGCGGAGAGCGGGACACGGCTCAATTCCGGATCGGCCCAGGGGCTGATCGTCGCGCCTCACGGGCTTGAACTGTCAGGCACGGCGCGGTTCTACGGGGTGATTCTCACGTCCGGGCCGCTTATCCTTCTGGGCCAGGCGGCGGTTATCGGAGCCGTCTATTCCGACTCGGGGGTAACCCTCCGAGACCAGACCTCAATACAGCGCTCGACCTGTGTGGCTCGATCAGTGATTGCGCGGTCTGCTCGCCCCTTCCGCCGGGTTCCACGGGGCGATCTTGCCGGCCAATGAGATGAAAGGGTCCGAGAGTCCTGCAAATTCCGTCAGTTGTCGGGGCCCCAAAGCTGTGGAGCGGGGTTGCTGGTTGGGCCCTATGTTATTGATTGACTTTGGCTTTAGTGCTTTCTTAGCGCCGTGGCATATGGGTTGCTTTTTCCGGCACTCGAGAGGTAGAGCGCGTCGCTCAACGGATCGAAACAACAACCGGGCAGCACCAACAACCAGTTTTGGAGGCAGCATGAACCGCAAGGGCTTCACTCTCATCGAGCTGCTGATCGTGGTGGTGATCATCGGCATCCTGGCCGCGATCGCGATTCCGAAGTTCGCCAACACCAAGCAGAAGGCGATCGTTGCCTCCATGAAGTCGGACCTGCGGAACCTGGTCACCGCGCAGGAAGCCTTC
>DATJVM010000083.1:0-36444 GCA_035501775.1 Gemmatimonadales bacterium
GTGTTCATCCCGATCCTGCTGCTGCAGGGCCTGATCGGACGGCTGTTCCGGGAGTTCGCGATCACCATCGCGGTGGCGATCCTCACCTCGATGCTGGTCTCGCTCACCCTCACGCCGATGCTCTGCGCCCGGTTCCTCAAGGCGGGCCACGGGCACGCCCCGCGGGGCCGGTTCTTCGAAGCCACTGAGCGGTTCTACGAGCGTACCGTCGACGGATACCGCCGCTCTCTGGCCTGGGTCATGGCCCACCGGCGGCTTGCCCTGCTCTTTTCGGGTGGCATCCTGATGGGAACGGTGGTGCTGGGGAAGCTGGTGCCGAAGGGGTTCATCCCGAGCGAGGATCAGGGAATGCTGCTCGGGACCTTCCTGGCCAACCAGGGCACATCCTATGATGCCATGGGGCGCTATCAGCGCCAGGTGTCGGACGTCATCCTCAAGGACCCCAACCTCCAGGGGTTCATGGCGTCCATCGGGTCTGGAGGGCGATCATCGGGAATCAACGAGGGCACGCTCTTCTTTCAGCTGAAGCCCCGGAACGAACGCTCGCTCGATGCCGACGCGATCGGCCGCGAGCTCACCCGCAAGCTCAACCAGGTCCCCGGCATCCAGGTCTTCATCCAGAACCCGCCGGTCATCAATGTCGGTGGGCGCATTTCCCGGAGCCTGTACCAGTTCACGCTGCAGGGGCCCGACATCAACCAGCTGTTCAAGGTCGCCGATGATTTTACCCAGAAGACGGCGGCCCTCCCCGGCATCACGGACGTCACGAGCGACCTCCAGATCAAGAACCCCGAGGTCGACGTGACCATCGACCGGGACCGGGCCTCGGCGCTCGGCCTCACGGCCGACGCCGTGCAGGAGGCGCTGTACAACGCCTACGGGGCCCGGCAGGTCTCGACCATCTTCACCCAACAGGACCAATACTGGGTGGTGCTCGAACTGCTCCCGCAGTACCAGCGGGACGTCAACGCCCTCAACCTGCTCTCTATTCGGTCACCGAACGGGCAGCTGGTCCCCCTCGGCTCGCTCGCCAAGATCCAGCCTTCGGTAGGTCCGCTCAGCGTGAATCACTCGGGCCAGCTGCCCTCGGTCACGGTCTCGTTCAATACGGCTCCGGGTGTCTCCCTCGGTGCGGCGGTGGCGGAGATCCAGGGGCTGGCCCGCCGCACCCTGCCATCGACCATCACGACCACTTTCGCGGGGACCGCGCAGGCGTTCGAGCAGGCTCAGCACGGGCTTCTGGTGCTGCTCCTGCTGGCCATTCTGGTGATCTACCTGGTGCTGGGCGTCCTGTACGAGAGCTTCGTGCATCCGATCACGATCCTCACCGGCCTGCCGTTCGCGGGGTTCGGGGCGCTGCTCATCCTGGTGATCACCCGGCTCGACCTCAGCATCTATGCGTTCGTCGGAATCATCATGCTGGTGGGTCTGGTCAAGAAGAACGCGATTATGATGATCGACTTCGCGCTGGAGGCGGAGCGGCGCGAGGGCAAGCCCCCGCATGAGGCGATCTTCGAGGCGGCCCTGGTCAGATTCCGTCCCATCATGATGACGACGATGGCCGCGCTCATGGGAACGCTGCCCATCGCGCTGGGCGCCGGAGCGGGTGCCGAGTCGCGGCGGCCGCTGGGCGTGGCCGTGGTGGGAGGCCTGGCCTTCTCGCAGCTGATCACGCTGTATGTCACCCCGGTGTTCTACACCTACTTCGACGAGATCGTGGTCCGCTATCGGGAACGGAAACGGCAGCGCGCGGAGGCCCGGGCAGGCGCGGCGCCGCTGGCGGATCGCCCGGGCCTCACCAGCGCGGGGTGAGGCCCCTCCCGGCACATCCACGGACATCCGCAGTATTTTTCCGTAACTGGACGACACGGGCCCCGGCTCCGCCCGGGGCCATCCCTCCTCAACCTGCTGGCCGGCCGGCGAGGTCTACATGCGCGCATCTGCGTGGTGGTCTGTTGCGGTTCCGATGCTTCTCCTGACTGCCCACCCCGGGCGGACGGCGGCCCAGGGGCAGCCGGGTCCCCAGTGGTCGGCGGCGGACGCGGCGGCCCTCCGGGCCTACGCTCTTACCATGGACAAGCTCACTCGAACCAACGATGCCAGCACCGACCTGCAGAAGCTGGCCGAGGCGCACCCCGAGCTGGCCGCGAGCCCCGGCTCCGGCGATGCCACGACGCTGGATGAGATGGCCGCCCGGCTGAGTGCCCCGGAAGTCCGCGCGGTGCTTGTGAAGCATGGGCTCACGGCCAAGGAGTACGTCATGACGTTCATGACCGCCATGAACGCCTGGGGGGCCGCGCTCGCGGAGGACCAGGGGAAGAGCGCGACGGATCTCCCGGTGTCGGCGGCGAACGTCAAGTTCTATCGCGATCACAAGGCCGAGATCGAGAAGATGAATCAGGCGGCGACCAGCGGCGACAACTGAGGCAGGCGGGTCCGCGACGGCCCCGCCCTTGGCGGGGCCGTGGTCATTCACCCCTTCCTTGCGCCCCGGCGGCCGGCTCGGCTCAATCCTCTAAGTCATTCCCCAGCAATAGCTTGTAGATGGTCACCTCGGTTGCCTGACGGGCAAGGCCCCGGCTATATTTCCGCCCCTGAACGCCCCGGTCGCTGACCGACCCAACCCGACAGAAGCGGACCCGAATGACCGGCCCTTCCCAGCGCGAGCGGATCCTGCCGCGCCTCATCGAAGAAGAGATGCAGCAGTCGTTCATCAACTATTCGATGAGCGTCATCGTCTCTCGCGCCCTTCCCGATGTGCGCGACGGTCTCAAGCCGGTCCACCGGCGCATCCTCTATTCGATGAACGAGCTGGGTCTGGTGCCCGGCCGGCCGTACAAGAAGTCGGCGACGGTGGTGGGCGACGTGCTGGGCAAGTATCACCCGCACGGCGACAGCTCGGTCTACGACGCCCTGGTGCGAATGGTCCAGGATTTCGCGCTCCGGTATCCGTTGATCGACGGGCAGGGGAATTACGGGACGATCGACGACAACGCGGCGGCCTACCGCTACACCGAGGCTCGGCTCACCGAAATCGCGGTGACGATGCTGGAGGACATCGAAAAGAACACGGTCGACTTCCAGCCCAACTTCGACGACCGGTTGCAGGAGCCGACGGTGCTGCCGGCCAAGGTGCCGAACCTGCTGATCAACGGTTCCAGCGGGATCGCGGTGGGGATGGCCACCAACATCCCTCCGCACAACCTGCGGGAGGTGGCGAAGGCGGCCCAGCACCTCATCGACAATCCCGACGCGAAGATTTCCGACCTCCTCAAGCACATCAAGGGCCCCGATTTCCCGACCGGCGCGTTCATCTACGGCCGCCAGGGGATCAAGGAGGCCTACGAGACGGGCCGCGGCCGGATCCAGATGCGGGCCCGGGCGCAGGTGGAGGAGCGCGAGTCGGGAGGCAAGAGCCAGATCGTGGTGACGGAGCTGCCCTACCAGGTCAGCATCGAGCGGCTTCACGCCACGATCGTGGAGCTGGTGCAGCAGAAGCGGATCGAGGGCATTTCGGACGCCCGGAACGAGAGCAGCAAGGAAGGGGTGCGGATCGTCATCGAGCTCAAGCGTGACGCGATCCCGAACCTGGTCCTGAACCAGCTGTACAAGCACACCGCGATGCAGTCGACCTTTGGCGTGATCATGCTCGCCCTCGATCATGGGGCGCCAAGGATCATGTCACTCAAGGAAGTGCTGGAGCGCTTCGTCGAGCACCGGCACAGCGTGGTGGTGCGTCGGACCCAGTTCGATCTGGATGCCGCGCAGGCCCGAGAGCACATCCTGGAAGGTCTCAAGATCGCCGTCGACAACATCGACGAAGTGGTCGAGATCATCCGCAAGTCGAAGGATGTGCCGGATGCCGACGCCCGGCTCCGCAAGCGCTTCGGCCTGTCGGAGAAGCAGAGCGACGCGATCCTCAACATGCGCCTCGCCAAGCTGACCGGCCTCGAGATCGAGAAGCTGGAGGCCGAGCTCAAGGAGGTGCGGGCGACGATCAAGGAGCTCAAGAGCATCCTGGCCTCGAAGCCCAAGCGGATGGGCATCATCAAGGACGAGCTGGACGAGGTGGCCAGGAAATACGGGGATGACCGTCGCACGGAGATCCTGGCCGACCAGGACGACTTCTCGGTGGAGGATCTGATCGCCGAAGAGGACATGGTCATCACCATCTCGCACTCCGGCTACATCAAGCGCATCGCGGTGAGCACCTATCGCCGGCAGCGCCGCGGCGGGCGGGGGCTGATGGGAGCCACGACCAAGGAAGAGGACTGGATCGAGCACCTCTTCATCGCGAGCACCCATGACTACCTCATGTTCTTCACCAATACCGGGCAGGTATACTGGCTCAAGGTCCACGAGATCCCGCAGGGGGGCCGGGCTAGCCGGGGCAAGCCCGTGGTCAACTGCATCGGCATCAAGCCGGACGAACAGGTCGCGGCCACGGTGGCGGTGCGGGAATTCAGTGCCGAGCGGCACCTGATCTTCGCCACCCGCAACGGCACCGTTAAGAAGACCAGCCTGGCCGAGTACGGGAACGTGCGCTCGAGCGGGATCCGGGCCATCAACATCGAGGAGAAGGACGAGCTCATCGATGTCCAGGTGTGCGATGAGTCGAGCGACATCGTCCTGGCGACCGCCGATGGGATGAGCATCCGCTTCCATCAGGGGGACGTGCGGGAGATGGGCCGGGTCGCCACGGGGGTCAAGGGCATCGAACTCGAGAAAGGCGACCGGGTCATCGGCATGGTCGTCATCCGCCGGGATGCGACGCTGCTGGTGGTAAGCGAGAAAGGCTACGGCAAGCGCTCGGAGCTTTCGGACTACCGGGTCCAGCGCCGCGGCGGCAAGGGGATCATCACGCTCAAGCGGACCGACAAGACGGGGGCGCTGGTGGCTCTCAAGGAAGTGCAGCCCGAGGATGAGCTGATGCTCATTACCAAGCATGGCGTGATCATCCGCCAGCCCGTGGAAGGAATCCGGGTCATCAGCCGCAACACCCAGGGCGTCCGCGTCATGCATCTCGACCAGGGCGATACCGTCGTGGACGTGGCCCGGGTGGTGAACGAAGACGAGGAAGGAGCCGAGGCGGGCGCCGAGGCGGAGGCCGGGGAGTGATAGGCGGCCACGTCTTGCTCGCACCCCGCCCGGGCCGTAGGTTCGCGCCGTGAGCCTACCCGCCCCCGCCCCGGCCGTGGCTCCAGTCTCGCTCGCCACGATCCGGGAGGCGGCGCGGCTGCTTGCCGGGGTGTCGGTACGGACGCCCATGGTGCACGTGGCCTCCGACCTGGCCCGCCGCACCCCGGATGGAGGCCCCCTGGCGGGCCTGTTCCTCAAGTGCGAGCACCTGCAGCCCATCGGCGCCTTCAAGGTGCGTGGGGCTCATGCCGCGATCTCGCGGCTCGGCGCCGAGCGCCGCGCCCGCGGTGTCGTGACCTCATCGAGCGGCAATCATGGCCAGGCGGTCGCGTGGGTAGCCCGGCGGTTCGGGATTCGGAGCGTTGTGGTCATGCCGGAATCGGCCCCCGCGGTGAAAGTGGCCGGTGTCCAGCGCCACGGGGGCGAGGTGGTGTTTGCCGGGGCCACCCGCTCGCCGGAGCAGCAGCGGCGGGCCGAGCAGCTCGCGGATCAGGATGGACTCGCGTTCATTCCCCCTTTTGACCACCCCGACGTGATCTCGGGGCAGGGAACGGCCGGACTCGAGATCCTCGAGCAGCTTCCGGACGTGCGGAGTGTGCTGGTTCCTGTCGGCGGCGGAGGTCTTCTGGCGGGCATCACCACCGCCATCCGGGCCCAACGCCCGGAGGTGGAGATGATCGGAGTGGAACCGGCCGGCGCGGCCAAACTGTCGGCGGCGCTGGCCGCGGGGGCGCCCACGACCCTCGCGGAGACGGCCAGCCTTGCCGACGGGCTCCTCACGCGGGCCATTGGCGCGCTCCCCTGGTCGCTCATTGCGGGCGCGGTGAGTCGCGCCGTGCAGGTGACAGAGGAGGAGATTCGGCTTGCCGTCCGGGTACTGTTCGAGGCCCAGGGGCTTCGGGTCGAGCCCTCAGGCGCCGTAACGGTTGCGGCCGTGTTGTCGGGCCGGGTCCGACCGCCCGAGCCGGCGGTGCTGGTGCTGAGCGGAGGCAACGTCGACCAGGCGCTGTTCGAGCAGCTGGTGGCGGGATGACCATCTCTCCCAAGATCCTCGTCGCCGACGACGATCAGGCGCTGACCCGGACCCTGTCGTGGATCCTGAAGGAGAATGGCTACGATGTAGCGACGGTCACGAGCGGGGAACACCTGCTGGACCGGCTGGGCGCGGAGCAGTACGACCTGCTGCTGCTCGACATCATGATGCCGGGGGCGGACGGCCTGCAGCTCCTTGAGCGCGTCAAGGGAGACCCGCGGGTGCAGGACGTCCCGGTGCTCATGATCTCGTCCATGCCGCCAGAGGAGGCCACCGTCCGCGCGCTCGGACTCGGGGCCTCGGACTTCATTTCGAAGCCGTTCCGGGTGCGCGAGCTGCTGGCGCGGGTGAAGGCCCATCTTCGGGTTGGCCGGGAGCTGAATCTGGCTCGAGCCGAGGCCCGGACCCGCTCGGAAATGGTGGACATCCTCCAGGAGGTGACGGCCTCGCTCAAGCCGGAGGAGATCTATCACATCCTGGTGCGGCGGGTGGCCCGCGGACTCAAGATCTCCAAGTGCTCGCTGATCTTCGCGACCCCCGGGGAAGAAGAGGCCATCGTCGTCGCCTCGTACGAGAACCCGATGCTCCGTGACCTCAGGATCGACCTCCGGCGCTACCCCGAGATCCGGCGAGCCCTCGACACCCGGCAGACCGTGCTGGTGACCGACGTCGCCACCGACCCGCTGTATGCCGCCGCCCGATCGGAATGGGAGGCGGAAGGGTTCAAGGTTCCGACCCGGTCCGCCATCGCGATCCCGTTCGTCATGAAGGACCAGCGGGCCGGGGTGTTCTTCCTCCGCACGACGATGGAGGACACCCCGCTCAACCACTCCGACGTGGCCTTCGCCGAACAGGTCATCCGGGCCGCGGCCCAGGCCCTCGAGAAGGCGTACGACCTGGAGAGCGCGGTGCTGGGCCGCGAGCAGATGAAGACCTTGGCCGAGACCGATGCTCTGACCGAGACATTCAACCGCCGGGCATTGGGCGAGAAGCTGATCCAGGAAATCGAGCGGGCCAACCGGTACGATACCGAGCTTGCCTGCCTCATGGTGGACGTGGATAACTTCAAGCACATCAACGATGCCCACGGGCATCTCGCCGGGGACGGGGTGCTGCGTCAGTTGGGCGCCATCCTGCGCCGTGAGCAGCGAACCGTGGATATCATCGCGAGGTACGGCGGCGAAGAGTTCGTGGTGCTGCTCCCCGAGACCTCGGCGAGCGGCGCCCGCATCTTCGCGGACCGGATCCTCAAGAAGGTGGCCGGACACGATTTCGGTGAAGGCCAGCGCTCCATCCACGTCACTATCAGCGTCGGGATCGCCTGCTACCCTGACGAGCGGGTGCAGGATGGCGAGTTGCTCCTCAAGCTCGCCGATCAGAACCTCTACAAGGCCAAGATGGATGGCCGCAACCGGTACCGCGATTGAGCAGCCGACGTTGTCCCCGGTGCAACCGGATCTACTCGGACCCCGCCCGGTTCTGTCCCCAGGACGGGAGCCCGCTGGTGGACGTGGCGGGCGCCGCGCCTTCCCAGTCGGGTCCCCAATCGTCCCCGCAGCAGACCAGCGCGGGCCTCCGGACCCTGGTCCGGCAGGCGGCGCTCAAGCGGGGCCCCGGGATGGACCGCGCCAGCGCGCTCACCGACTCGCTCCTCGATGACCGCTACGAGGTCGGCAAGCGCCTCGGCGAGGGCGGGATGTCCTACGTGTACCTGGCGAAGGATGTCACCACCGGCGAGACGGTCGCCATCAAGGTGCTGACCCCCAAACTCAAGGAGGACAAGAGCTCGGTGGAGCGGCTGCGGCGCGAGGCGGGGCTGGCCATGCGCCTCGACCATCCGAACGTCTGCCGGATCCTGCGCCTGGGTGAAACCGAGGACGGCCTCATCTATCTCGTGATGCCTTATCTCGCCGGCGAGCTGCTGTCGGACCGTGAGGTCCGGCAGGGCGGGCTGGCCCTGGATCTGGGCGTGCCGCTGCTGGTGCAGATGTGCAAGGGGCTGCAGCACGCCCACGACCTGCAGATCATCCACCGCGATCTCAAACCCGAGAACGTGATGCTGGTTCCCGACGAGAAGGGGCCCGGCGGGGTGCGCGCCGTCATCATGGACTTCGGCCTCGCCAAGGAGCGCCGACAGGAGCCCGAGGTGGCAAAGCTCACGGCCACCGGCATCGTGCTGGGCACGCCCGAGTTCATGAGTCCGGAGCAGATTCGCGGCAAGCCGCTCGATCCCCGGAGTGATGTCTATGCGCTGGCCATCCTGGCCTTCGAGATGTTCACAGGTCAGCTGCCATTCCAGGGCCGCAACGCGCAGGAGATGATGATCGCCCGGCTCAAGGGCAAGCCCAAGATGCTTCGGGAGATCAAGGAAGACATGCCGATCCGGCTTGAGTCGGTCCTGGCCAAGGCCATGTCGCTCGAGCCGGGAGACCGATATCCCACCATGAATGCGTTCGCGGAGGCGTTGGTGGGAGCGGAGGAAAGTGGCGTGTTCGCCAAACTGTTCCGGAAGTGAGCCGCGGCATCGGGAGTGAGGCTGGAGGTCTCATGCGAAAGGGAGCTCTATCGACCGTCATGGTGGCGCTCGCCGGCGTCGCCGCCGGTGCCATCGCCATGTGGGCACTGGGCGGCCGGGTCGGTCCACGTTTCGACTCGATGCCCACCACGCACGGGGAGTGGGTCACCATCCGGCGGCCCGATGGCGCGGCGATCCGCGCCTACGTCGCCTATCCCGAGCGGAAGGACAAGGCTCCCGCGATCCTGGTCATCCACGAGATCTTCGGGCTCACGAACTGGGAGCCCACGGTCGTGGATCGCCTGGCCGGTGCGGGGTACGTCGCCATCGTTCCTGATCTGCTTTCCTCCCGGTTCGGCGCGACCCCGGCCGACCCCGATTCCGGCCGCAAACTCACCGCGCTGCTGGATCCAGCTCAGGTGGATGCCGACCTCGACGCCGCGTACGCCTACCTCGACGGCCTCCCCGCGGTGCGGCGGGACGACATCGCGACCATCGGCTTCTGCTGGGGCGGTGGCCGGAGCTTCGAGTACGCCACCGCGAATCCCAGACTCCGCGCCGCCGTGGTCTGCTACGGGCCGCCACCCGACTCGGCCCGCATTGCCAGGATCAAGGCGCGCGTGCTCGGCGTGTATGGGGAAAGCGACGAGCGGATCGACGCCACTCTGCCCGACGTGGCGCGCTGGATGCAGGCCGCCGGCGTGTCGTATGCCTATGATGTCTACCCCGGCACCGGCCACGGCTTTCTCAAGCCCGGCCGCAAGGGCTCGGATACGGACCAGGTCGACCGGGCCTGGGCGAGAATCCTCCAGTTCTACCGCGAGACGCTCGAGTGAGCCTCCTTCAGCCGAGCGCCGCAGCGCCGTGATTCACCACATCGTCTGCTTCCGCTTTCGAGAGGGCGTGACGGGCGGCCAGATCGGTGTGGCGGGAGACGCCCTCCTCGGTATGCTGGGCCGGATTCCGGAGATCCGGTCCATCCGATGGGGACCCAACCTGTCTCCAAGCGCCGGGGAGTATTCTCACGTTCTGATCGTAGCGCTCGAGGACATGGGCGCGGTCGAGCGGTATCTGGATCACCCCTTCCACCAGCAGGTTGTGGCCGAACACCTGGCCCCCATCCGGGACTCCCGCCTCGCGATTGATGTAGAGTTCTGAACGCCGTTCTCCGTGCCGCTCCCACTTCAGGATACGTGGATCGCATGCTTCTCCCCCTGCTTCTGCTCCTCCAACAGGACCCACTCAGTGTCAGGCCTGATACCGTCCATCCGGCGAATGAGGCGATCCACCACGATGTGAGGATCGTCGTCGGCGACAGCGGCAACCACGTTCTCGGGCTGGTGCAGACGACCTGGGTGCTGAGGTCCGACAGCGCCGTCGAGGTCCCGCTGGACACCGCTTTCCGTGTGATCCGGGTGTTGGCGGACGGCGATGAACCCGGAGACATGGAGTCCGTCACCTTCGCCCTGCTTCGCGGCGGAGGGATCTACATCCCCCATCGCCGTCACATCGGAGACACCCTTCACACCTCGATCCGCTACCACGGGTTCGTGCACGACGGCCTCATCGTCCGCACCGATTCGAGTGGACGCCGGACCATATTCGCGGACAACTGGCCGGACCGAGTCCACCGCTGGCTGCCGGTAACCGATCATCCAAGCGACAAGGTCACAGTCGACTTTCACGTCGAGGTACCAGTCGGCATGTCGGTTGTCGCGAATGGCGTCCTCACGCGTATCGACACCCTGGCTTACCGGCGAAGGGTCTGGAACTTCACGATGCGCCAGCGGATCCCTCCGTACGGGATGGTGATCGGCGCTGGGCCGCTCACCACCACGACGCTCCCGGATGCTGCCTGCGAGGTGAAGTGCGTGCCACTCGCGGTCGTCACCTACCCCGAGGACTCCGCGTGGGCCACGGCAGTTCCCTTCCGGCGCGCGGGCGACATGGTCGACTTCTACAGCCGGTTCATCGGGCCCTTTCCCTACGACCGACTCTCACACGTCGAATCGACCACCATCTTCGGAGGAATGGAGAACCCCACCGCCATCTTCTACGATGGGAAGGCGTACCCCTCGCACCGGTTGAGCGAGCTGACCGTAGCGCACGAGACCGCGCACCAGTGGTTCGGCGATGCCGTCACGGAGCGCGACTGGCACCACCTGTGGCTGTCTGAGGGATTCGCGACCTATTTTTCCGCGCTCTGGCTCCGGCACGCCGATGGAGACAGCGCATTTCAGGCGGAAATGCGGCGCGACGCCGAGGTGGTGATGCGGTCGCCGGCCTCGGATCGGCCGATCCTTGATCCGACGGCGACGGACCTGATGGGGCTGCTGAACAGCAACAACTATCCCAAGGGCGCCTGGGTGCTCCATTCCCTGCGCGGCCTCATCGGCGATTCCGCCTTTCAGCACGGCATCCGCGATTGGTACGCCACCTATCGCGATTCCACCGCCCTCTCCTCCGACTTCAGCGCCGTCATGGGCAAAGCGGCCGGTCGGGATCTCGATTGGTACTTCCGGCAGATGCTGACCCAGCCAGGGTTTCCCAAGCTCGAGGTGTCCTGGTCGACGCAGAAGCCGTGGGCCCTGACCCTTCGTCAGACTCAACCCGAGGCCTGGGGTCTCTACCGCATGCCCGGCCTGATCATCCGCGTTGACGGGAGAGACTTCACGGCCGATGTCGACGGGCGGGAGACCGTGGTGCCCCTGCCGGGCCTGCAGCAGGCGCCGCGCGACGTCGTAGTTGATCCGGCGGGGTGGTGGCTGGCCCAGGTGACGGTAGTCGGTGCGTGATGAGATCGCGTTAGGCGCGATCGCGAGCCAGCCGCGGCCGACTCGGCTGTGCCTGCGACACTGGTGGCTTGCCCTGACGATCACCGCGGCCTGTCGTGGCACGCTCTCCCCGCTTTCAAACAGGGTGGCGGTCGGTCAGGAGCCGTATCTCGTCTTTGCCGCCGACGGCGAAGCGGGATTGGGGGATCTCTTCGCTTCGCGACTGGCCGGCGGCGGCGTCTTCCAGGTCACCTTCACCAGGCTGGGCGAGGAGCTCCCCGCGCTCTCGCCCGACGGCACGATGCTCGCCTTTGTCCGGTCCCGGGCGCCGGGCGACTCCCGACCGGGTTTCCTCGTGGTCATGAATCTCGTGAACGGCGCCGAGCGCAGGGTAGACCTCGGCGCTGTGGATCCGGCGGTTCTCGGTTGGTCCACTGATGGTCGGTGGATCTACGCGGTCCCAAGGGTCGGCGCGCTGGTCGAGACCCCGGCTCCTCCACGTCCCATGGCGCTCGAGGTGGTTCCCAGCGCGGATACCGCCGCCGCGGACTCGGCCACCATGGTGCTGCTGGGTGAGCCGCCGCGCGCGGAGGCTGTCGCCTGCGACTCGAATGGAGGGATCTGCGCCCGTTTCCGGCAGGGGAGCCCCGCGGTCATCACCACCACTGGCCGGATGCCGACCCGTTGGCCGGGCGATTCGATTCTCTACCGGGATGGCGACCAGTGGATCGTGCGCCCCCTCCTGGGCGGCAGGCCGCGGGCGCTCTCCTGGACCGCCAACCTAACCCATCTTCGAGACTTCACGGTCTTCCGAGGTCCCCCCTCCACGCCCAGCCCCGCCGCCGACCCCGCCGGGGGAAGGCAATGACGGGCGTGTGGCGATCGCGTCCCATGCCGCCTCGATCGTAAGGCCCACCGGAGCGCTTTCCGGCGCCCACTCTCCCGACGCCACGCGCTCAGCGGCGAAGGTTACGACTGCCATCCAGACCTGGGCCCAGAGCTCGGCGGGACCGGATCGGATCTGCCCGTCCGACTTGCCGGCCGCCACCACCTGCGCCAGGGCGGTCACGAAGGTGCGCCGCGCCACCTGGCTCCGTTCGTCGAGAAACGGCCCATGTACCGTGGAGAGCAGCATACGAATCAGTCCCGGCTCAAGAGCGGCTGTCTCGGTGATCCGGCGCGCGAAGTGCTGCAGGCGGCTGGAGGCGTCGCGCGGGCGGTTCAGCTCGGACGCCGCCAGAGCCTCGATTCCCCAGCGAAGGGCCTGCCGGTAGATCTCGTTGAGCAGTTCCTCCTTGCTCTTGAAGTGTCGGTAGATGGTCCCCTCGGCGACCCCCGCCCGTTCCGCGATGGTGGGCGTCGTGGCGCCTAGGAACCCGGTTGTTGTGAACAACTCCATGGCGGCGCGCACCAGCCTCTCGCGGGTTCTTGCCCCGTCCCGATGCGGAGTGGAATCGGTCATGAACGAAATTTATCTCGGTTCTACCGATTCCTGCTGGCAGGAGGAGCTATCTTTTCGTGTCATGCGCAGTCATCAGTGAGAGGTGACGATGGATCTCGGAGCAGCGTGGGACGCGGGAATGACCTTCGACGCCTTCGTATCGGCATCGAAGCCGGAGCATCGCGGGTTGTGGGAAGGGATCTACCGCACGGCTCGCGTGCCGGCCTGGGCGCAGGCTGCCTTGCCGGTTTCCCGGCGGCTGCTGGTGATCGCCGAGGACTGGTGCGGTGACGCCGTCAACATCGTCCCGGTCTTGGCCAAGTGGGTGGATTCGCAGCCCGCCCTTTCGCTTCGGATCGTCCGGCGGGACGAGAACCCGGAGCTCATGAATCGATACCTCACCAATGGATCCCGGTCGATCCCGATGGTAATCGTGCTGGATTCGGCCAACCGTGAAGTGGGTCATTGGGGGCCACGGCCGCGGGAACTTCAGGCGTGGGTCTTGGCGAACCGGAATACCATGCCCAAGGACGAGCGCTACCGTGAGGTTCGTCGCTGGTATGCGCGCGACCACGGCGAAACCAGCATCCGCGAAGTGCTGGAAGCGGGTGGGCTGGCGAAAGCCGCCTGAACGACCCGGCGGTTTCTAGAACGACCACCCCGACCCGGCGCTGAACTGGAAGCCGTCGGGACCGGTGCCGAAGTTGAAGGTCCAAATGGTAAACCGGAGCAGGCGGAGGGCCAGGCCGCCTCCGCCGCCCACTTTCATGTCCTTGGTCGTCAGCTTGAACTGGCCGGTATCGAACACTCGTCCCGCATCGACAAACGCCAGCACCGTCAACGCCCCCAGGTCACCCAGGTTCAGGATGTCGTGGCGGATCTCCGCGTTGCCGAAGAGAACGCCGGGGCCCACCAGCCGCTGGAAAGCGAGGCCCCGATTGGAATAGGCGCCGCCGAGAACGCTGATCTCATTCTCCCACTCAGGAAGCTCGAACTCCGCGTTGAGCGGCGCTCCCCGGGAGAGCGAGGAGCCCGCCACCCGCGCGGCGATGACCGTGCCCTCGCGTACCTGCAGGTACCCGCGCACATCCGCGCTCACCCGAGAGTAGCCCGTGCCCCCGCTCCCGCCGCCGAACGAGAACTGGCCGAAGTATCCCTTGGCGGTGTTGAACTCGTTGTCCCGCCCGTCCAGCACGAGGGTCACCCGGCCTCGGATATCCGTATCGGAGAGGTCGCCTGAGCCGAATGTCTGCTGGAAGAGAGTAGGGCCGGAGAGCGAGCTGAGGTTGCTGTACTCCGCGCCACCGGCTCCCGCAAGGTAGAGCGGCCCGGCGATGTGCTTGGTGATCTCGAGAGTCGTGAAGTACCGCGTCCGTCGTGCCTGGTAGTAGTGGGGCTGGCTCGAGTTCACCAGGGAATCAACTTCCTGGGCGTTGTTCCCGAGTCCGTAGAACCCGAGTCGGGTCTCTCGGGTGGTGCCAAGGTCGGCGCTCACCCGCCACCCCGGAATGAGGAGGGGCGCCTGGAAGCGGGCGACGGCCATCCGCGCGCCGGTGAATCCCTGCCCGAGGTCCACGGAGAAGAGGCCGGAATAGGGGGTTCGGGCTTCGTAGGGGGCTCCCTTTCGCTCTTCGATGTGCAGGGCGATCAGGGGAAAATTGTTCCCGAGAGAAGGGAAGTAAGGGTAGAGGCTGTTACGCCAGGGGGCGGACGATCCCTGAGCGGCCAGCGGGCCGGCGATCAGGGCCACGGCCGCCAGTACGCGCGCGACGGTGCGCAGACGCTTCGACCAGGGCCGCATTACTGTGCTCGCTCGTAGAGGTGTGCCGTGTCCCGCACGACGGCATCCTGGCCGTCGAAGGTCGCGTAGCGCTCGGGGAAGAATGAGGCGGCACCCGCTTCCCCTTTCTTGTTTACGGCGTAGAAGGCGAGATCGAAGTTGGGGTGCCCGTTGGGAAGCAGCAGTCCGGGTGGAGTCATGGCCAGCACCCGCTTCAGGGTCTCGATGGCGGCGTCGGCCGGCGCCATGCCACGGCGCATGTGCTCCACCGTAAGCAGCCCGCCGCACACCATCATGTTGCTCTCGCCGCGCCCGGTGGAGCCGGCCGCGCCGACGTCGTTGTCCGTGTACTGGCCGGCTCCGATGATCGGCGAGTCCCCCACCCGTCCGGGAATCTTCCACGCAAGGCCGCTGGTGCTGGTCACCGACGAGATCTCTCCGGCCGCATTGACTACGTTCAGGTTCACGGTTCCTGTCGGCCTCGGCAGGATGGGCGTGCTGTCCGGCACGTCGACCCACGAATCGTCATGCCCGCGGTTGGCCCGCCAGTGCAGCCAGGCTTCGCGCGACTGGGGCGTGAGCAGGTCTTCCTCCTTGAAGCCATAGGAAAGCGCGAAGCGCTTGGCGCCCTCGCCCACCAGCATGATATGATCGGTGTACTTGAGGATGAGCTTTGCGACCTCGCTCGGAGTCTTGATGTTCTCCAGTGCCCCCACGGCCCCGGCCCGCCTGGTCGGTCCATGCATGCATGAGGCGTCGAGCTGCACCACGCCCTCCTCGTTGGGGAGCCCGCCGTATCCCACGTAGGGGTCGTTGGGGTCGAGCTCTTCGATCTTCACGCCCTCGATGGCGGCATCAAGCGTGTCCGTACCACTGTGCACCAACTGCATGGCCAGGCGAATGCCCCGCTCCGCGTTCGCCGACCCCACCGCCATGGGGCGACTCGGGCCACGCAGGATGACCGCCGGGGCATCGAATGGACGCCGGGAGCCGGAGCCAAGCAGAACGCCGCCGGCCAGGGCGAGGCCGGTGCTGCCGAGGAAGTCGCGCCGAGACAGGGGGTCGGGCAGGCTGGGCTCCGCGAGGAAGAAGGCAGGCGTGGACCGGAGGGATTTAGGCACGGGCTCCCGCTCCTGTCAACTTGCGGCCGGCCCGGTCCGACTTCTAAGTTGGCGAGAGAGCCCTCATGCCGATCTTCTCACGGCTTCCCGACGAGGCATCCTCGTCCGATCCCTTTCGATTGATCCGGTACGCCATCGCGTTTCTCCTCGGCGCCGGCACAATCGTCTCCCTCGGCCTCTGGGCTACCGGGGTGACCCCACGGGCGCTGCTCCTGATCGGGGCGCTCTGGTCGGTGTACGGGTTGGTGCACGCAGTTCTGGACGGCGTGCTCGATCCCCTCTTCGACCTGGGCACGGAGATGCTGGAAAACGTGGGACTTGGAAGTTCACAGGACGGGCTTTCCTACATCGAGACCATGGTGGCGCGGGGCGAGGTGGACGCGGCGCTGGCGGAGTACCAGCGGCTTGCCGAGCAGGGGAACACCCGCGCGCTGGTGCGCCGGGCCGGGCTTCTCGTGGGGATGCCGGCCGGCGCCGAACGAGCGCGCATCGAGCTGGAGGAGTATCGCGAGGGCCACAACCTGGACTCGGCGTCCGATATCCGAATCGGCCTGGCCCTGGCGCATCTCTATGAGGAGAAGCTGGGTGAGCCGGGGAAGGCGATGCGTGAGTTTCGGCGGCTCCTGGATCTGCATCCGACCGCTCGCGGCCTGCGGCGCGTGCATCGCGAGCTGGATGCGCTCAAGGCGGAACGCTTTGGGACCTCGGCCCCGGCTACTCCACCTTGAACTTGCGGACCTGGCCGAAGAGCCCCTGGGCCGTTTCCGACAGAGCGTGGGCGGAGCCGGCGACGTGCTCGGTCGAGGCGGAAAGCTGCTGGGCGCTGGCGGCGATCTGCTCCGCGGCCGCGGCCACGTCTTCGGTGCCACTCGAGATTTCCTGCATGCGACTGGCGATCCCCTCGATCAGGGCGCGTACCTCGGCCGAGGAGCGCGAGATCTGCCGGCTCCACTCATCGGTCTGGTTCGCGTCGGCCGCCACGCGCACCAGCCCCTCCGCGGCCTTGTGCGCGGTCTCGCGGGCGTCCTGACCGCCGCGGCCCAGTCGGATGAGGCGCTCCCGCGCCGCCGTCACCCGCTGCTGGATCGCCTGCACGGTCTCGCTCGTCTGGGTGGCGGCCTCCGCGGTCTGGGTGGCGAGCTTGCGCACCTCCTCGGCCACGACCGCGAACCCGCGCCCTTCGTCCCCGGCCCGCGCCGCCTCGATGCCCGCGTTGAGCGCGAGCATGTGGGTTTGCCGCGCTATCGCCTTGGTGCGGGTGACGAACTCCTCGATCTCCTCGGAGGCCGCTGCCAGGGCGGTGGCTTCCTCCGCCCCGCGCTGAATCTCGTCGGCGAGACGGCCCAGGCCGGTGGTGCTCTGGTCCAGCTCGTCCCGGTGGTCGCGAGCTAGCTTGGCGAGCGCGGCATTCCGCGAGGCGGCCTCCGTGGCGCTCGACGCCAGGGTCTCCGCGATCTCGAGGATGCGGCTGGCGTCCGCCGCGGCGGCGCGGACCAGCGCCGCCTGACGGGTGGCTCGTTCGGTGAGGTCGTTGCAGGTGCCCGAGACCTCCTGGGTCGAGGCGCTCATCTCCTGGGAGGACGACGAGATCTGCTGCGCCATGGAAGCCGCGTCCTCGGCGCTGCCCCGAATCGCCCGGACCAGGGCGTGGAGTTCCTTCAGCATCGTGCCAACCGCGTCGGTGAGGGCATCCGCCCCGTCGGCGGCGGCGGACGACACCGCGACCGTCAGATCCCCCTGAGCGACCCGGCTCGCGACGACGATGGTATTGCCCAGCGGTCGGAGGACATTGCGCACCGACCAGCTGATCACGAAGAGGGTGACCAGCGCCCCGAGCACGAGGTAGACGAGGAACGCCACCAGCAGCCCGCCCCAGAACCCCGGCCCGCCGTGCTCGCGGCCGTAGAACAGCCAGACCATGGCGAGCAGCACGCAGCCGAGCGTCGTGAGAAGCCCCGCGGCGGTCCAGTACATCCGTCGGACGAATGCGCGTCTGCTGTCGGGCATGTGGCAACCGGTTGGACAGCTGGAAGCTAGGCCGCTGGGCGGAGCCGTGGCAATGGGGGTGGCGCGCCCCTAGATTCCCGCGCCTATGACCGATACGCTCCCCGACATCTACCGACCCGACCAGGTCGAGGCGAAGTGGCGGGCTCGCTGGGCCGAGCGGGCCACCAATGCGCCGGACCTCGACCGCGCGGCGCGGCCCTTCTACAACCTCATGATGTTCCCCTACCCCTCCGCCGAGGGACTTCACGTCGGGAACATGTTCGCCTTCACCGGCAGCGACGTCTACGGTCGGTACAAGCGGCTCAGGGGATTCGACGTGTTCGAGCCGATCGGATTCGATGCCTTCGGAATCCACAGCGAGAACTATGCGATCAAGGTCGGCAAGCATCCGGCGGAGCTGATTCCGCAGAACATCGCCAACTTCCGCCGTCAGCTGGAACGGATCGGCGGGATGTTTGACTGGCGGCACGCCCTGAGCACGACCGATCCCGCGTACTACAAGTGGACGCAGTGGATCTTTCTCCAGCTGTTCCAGGCTGGCAAGGCGTACAAGAAGAAGGCGGCCGTCAACTGGTGTCCGTTCGACAAGACCGTCCTCGCCAACGAGCAGGTGGAGAACGGGCTGTGCGAACGGTGCGGCACGCCCGTCGAGCAGCGCCTGCTGGAGCAGTGGTTCTTCCGGATCACGGACTACGCCGACCGGCTCCTCGCGAACCTCGACACCATTGATTGGTCCGAAACCACCATCACGGCCCAGCGGAACTGGTTGGGTCGCAGCGAAGGGGCCGAGCTGCGCTTCGATGTGCCCGGCGGCGGAGAGGCAATCACGGTCTTCACGACCCGTCCCGACACTCTGTTCGGCGCCACCTTCATGGTACTCGCGCCGGAACACCCGCTGGTCTCGAGGCTGACCACGCCGGACCGTCGGGGCGAGGTGGAGGCCTACGTGAAGGCCGCGGCGGCCAAGGACCTGGTGTCACGAAAGGTGGGAGAGAAGGACAAGAGCGGAGTGTTCATCGGGGCCATGGCAACGAACCCGGCCACCGGCAAGGCGATTCCGGTCTGGATCGCCGATTACGTGCTCATGGAGTACGGCACGGGGGCGATCATGGCCGTGCCGGGGCACGATGAGCGGGACTTTGCTTTTGCCCGACGCTACGGACTCGGCATCGTCCGGGTTCTGGCCGGCCCCGGGCAGACCGCGGCCACACCTCTCGAGGCCGCGGAAACCGAGACCGACGGACGGCGACTGGTCAACTCGGGCCGATTCGACGGGATGCTGGCCGATCAGGCCAAGGGCGAGATCACACGCGAGATGGCATCGCTGGGCCGCGGCCGGACGGTGGTGCAGTACCGCCTTCATGACTGGTGCATTTCCCGTCAGCGCTATTGGGGCCCGCCCATCCCGGTCATCTACTGCGATGCCTGCGGAACGGTGCCTGTTCCGGAGCGCGATCTCCCGGTGCTGCTTCCTCCGATCGAGGACTTCCGCCCTGATGATTCCGGGGTGTCTCCGCTCGCCCGCCACGAGGAGTGGTACTACGTGCCCTGTCCCCGCTGTGGGAAGCGGGCCCGCCGTGAAACCGACGTGTCGGACACCTTCCTCGACTCGGCCTGGTACTACCTGCGCTATCCGAGCACCGAGTTCGACGACCGCCCGTTCGATCCGGCTCGCACCCGCCGCTGGTGCCCGGTGGCCACCTATATCGGGGGGAACGAGCACGCGGTGCTGCATCTGCTGTACTCCAGGTTTCTCGCCATGGTGCTCAAGGACCTGGGCCAGCTGGATTTCGAGGAGCCATTCACCCGGTTCCGCGCGCATGGCCTCATTGTGAAGGACGGGGCCAAGATGTCGAAGTCACGGGGCAACGTCGTGATCCCGGATGAGTACATCGCCGAGTGGGGCGCCGACACTTTCCGGATGTATCTGATGTTCCTCGGGCCGCTGCAGGAGGGCGGCGACTTCCGTGAGGCCGGGATCAACGGCCCACGCCGCTTTCTGGATCGCGTCTGGAACCTCGTCGTGGAGGCCGATGAAGGCGGCGAGCTCCGGAAGGACCTGGTCGTGCGCTGGCACGCCACCAAGAAGAAGGTCGCGGAGGATATCGAAGCCCTCCACTACAACACCGCCATTGCCGCGCTGATGGAGCTCGTGAACCATATGAAGGAGGCAGGTTGTCGCGACCGGGCGGTGGTGCAGGATCTGGTCGTGATGCTATCCCCCTTCGCGCCCCATTTCGCGGAGGAGTGCTGGGAGCGGCTCAGGCATGGATCAACGGTGTTCGACGCCGGCTGGCCCAGCTGGGACGAGAAACTCACCGTGGCGGATCAGATCGAGCTTCCCGTGCAGGTGGGAGGGAAGACCCGCTCCAGGATCCAGGCACCGCGGGAGGCAAGCGAAGACGAGGCAACGCGCGCGGCCCTGGCTGATCCAACGGTTCAGCGCTTCATCAGCGGGAAGCCGGTGGTGAAGGTGATCTACGTGAAGGGGCGGCTCATCAATTTCGTGCTGGGCGGCTGACCGGACGCCGGTGCGCAATCTCCCTGGCCGTCCCGGGACCAGGAGACCCAGCCGAGTGAGATGAGTCGCCACAACCGACTCGCGATCGCGACCTATCGCGGCAGGCCCGATGCAACCAGGGATGACGGGCTGCTGATCGCGGAGCTCAACGCTCGCGGCCTCGAGGTCGTAGCCGCTCCCTGGGACACGCTCGATCCGGATCGAAACGCTCTCGACGGCGTCCTCATCCGTTCCTGCTGGGACTACCACGTGCGCCTCGATGAGTTTCTCGCCTGGGTCTCCAAACTGGAGAGCCGAGGCATTCCGCTCTGGAATTCCCCCGCACTTCTCCGATGGAACGCAAGAAAGGACTACCTCCGGGAACTGGAGAGGGGCGGGATTCGCGCCGTGCCAACCGTGTGGGTGGATCACGGGAGCGCCGCCTCTCTCGGCGACATCCTGGCAGAGAGGCGATGGCCGGAGGCGGTTGTAAAGCCGCTCGTCTCGGCTTCAGCCCACCAGACGTGGCGGACCCAGGGCGAGACGGACCGGGATGAGGAGCGCTTTCGGGCGCTGGTCTCCGCGGGCGGGGCGATGGTCCAGCCGTACCAAGCCGAGATCCTGGCGGGCGAATGGTCGCTGGTGTTCATCGGCGGCAGGTACAGTCACGCCGCGCTCAAGGTTCCCGTCACGGGCGACTTCCGGGTGCAGGCTCAGTACGGGGGTCGGGTCGTGCCCGGCGCCCCGGCGCCGGGAGTCGTCGATACCGCTTCTCGCGTCGTCTTCGCTCTGCCTGTCCTGCCACTCTACGCTCGCGTGGACGGGTTCATCGACGGTTCGGGCGACCTGGTGCTGATGGAAGTCGAGCTGATCGAGCCCGAGCTCTTCCTTGGCCTGGAAGCGATGGCCAGTTCTCGTCTGGCGGACGTGTTGATCGAGGCCCTGACGCCTCGGGGATCAACTAGGCGAGAGGGCGACTCTCGCGGGCCCCCAGACGGCGGACCAGGTAGACCACTACGGCGAGATTGACGATCACCACGAGCACCTTCACCATGCTGGGCCGGTGGGTCAGCTCCCAGAGCTCGATTGGCACCAGCGAGGCAGTGGCGATCGCCGTGAGCCATTCGGCCCACCGCCGACCCACCCACAGCCCGATCCCTTCCACCGCGAAGAGCAGTGAATAGACGAACATCCCCGTGGCGAGGGTGGCGGCGTGACCCCGGGGCAGGCCGATCAGCCAGGTCATCGCCCGCCTGGTGAGACGCTGTTGGGCGTTATACGGCAGGTCGGCGACCCAGCCTTCAAGCTCCAGCGCCACGCTGGGACGAAGCAGGTTGAGCGCCGCGACAGCGGCGGCGGCAAACAGTACGGCCTCCGCCAGTTTGAAAGCGGCGATGACCCGCACCGACCTCCCGCCCGTGCCAGCGGGCGCTGCAGTGGCAGGGCGGGGCGCCGGCGTCTGAGGCGGAGGGGACTGTGTAGCCGTGATGGCAGGTTCCTCGACTGCTACAAGAGCCTGGTGATCCACTCACCTACGAGATATCCAACCGCCGCCACGCCGAGACCCACCAGGAACATGTCGAGGCCGCTCCGCAGTACGCCGCGACCGGTGAAGAGGCTCCGGGCCGCGCCGACCGCGAAGTGCGCCAGCATGGCGACCCCGAAGCCCGTCCAGATCGCCCACGGACCGGACCCCAGAAGGAACGGGGCGACCGGTATGAAGGCGCCGACCGCCGTTGCCACGCCCGTGATCCAGGCCTCCCGCATCGGCGTCGTGTCCGATTCGCCGATTCCAAGCTCCTCCCGCACCTGCTCCTGAAGCGCCTGCTCCGGATCCTGCATGAGTTGTTCCGCAAGATTCCGTGCCTGGGCCTCGGGGACGCCCTTGGCCTGATAGAGGAGGGCCAGTTCCTCGCGCTCCAGGTCCGGCATCAGGCGGATCTCTTCGCGCTCCATGGCGATTTCGTGCTCGTACACCTCCCGCTCGCTTTTCGCCGCGAGGTAGCCGGACGACGCCATAGAGAGCGCGTCGGCCACCATCCCGGCGATCCCGGCCAATACAACGGTGTGGGCGGCCAGGTGCAGTTCCCCTTGGGCGCCCAACATTCCGGCGACGAGCCCGAAGTTGGCAGTCAGGCCATCATTGAAGCCGTACACCAGGTTCCGAAGGACTCCGCCGGCTCCCGTTCGGTGCCACGGTTCCGAGGTCTCTCCGGCGAGCGTCGCGAGCGAGCCGGCATGCTCCGCGGACTCCTTGGCCAGCGTAAGCGCCGCCGCTCCCGCAGCACCAGTCGGCGCCGACCGGTACATGTTCAGATACCCCTTGACCTCTCGGCCCTCCTCCTGAAGCAGGATCGGCGCCAGGAAGGCGGGTCCGAACCGACGGGCCAGAGCTGCCATTGTGCGCGCTCGCAGGCTCGGCCGGAGCGTCGGGATATCGTGGCCATGGTCGCGGAGCAGAGATTCCCAGATCTCTACGTGTCGGTCTTCCACCCCGGCCAGCCGCAGGTACAGCTCGGCCCGCTTGTGATCCTTCTCGAGCGAGGCCAAGGCCCGGTAGAGATACGCGGCATCCGCCTCATCCTCGAGGTGATGAAGCCACTCATGAGGAGGAGGGGCGATTCCGATGGTCGTCATGCCGGGAAATGTAGCGGGCTCGCCTCACTTCGCAGCTACAAGCTGGTGGCCAGCGCGGGAGACACACGCTTCGGCGGCAGACACCCTGCCCTCTCATTTACGCAACACTTGATCCTGCATACACCGCCCCAATCGGGCGCTGCTCCGGCCTGGGTTTGAGTTGTGTCACGCTCCTCGGACCTGCTCGGGAGTCGGCGAATCCAGGTCATGCCGGATGGCGCCGACTCATTGGGTTCGGACCGCCGGTCAGGCAAGGGCCGCGATCGTCCCGACTGGGGCGGCGGATGCGGGTCCACTGGATGCTCCCAGCGCTCCACCTGACGTCCTCGGACTCGAGGCCCGTCGGGCGTTGAGGCCGTGGTGGGCCACCTCTCGCTGGGGCTCCTCGCGGCAGCACACGACGATCGGTTGCCGGGCAGCGATCAGCGGGGTGGGGCAGCGCGACATGGTCATCATAAGAGATTGTCAGTCAACAGCTTACACTAGAAGACCGAAGCGCTTTGGAGACCATTGCGCCCCCACCTGGCGGGGGAGATTTCGGTGTGGCTTCCCCTGCAACTCTACGGGTGTTTCCAGCATCTTTGGGGAACCATGGGTAATGCCATTCTCCTAGCCGAAGCCGATGTCGTCCTTGCCCGCGCCCGAGCCGGCGATCTCGACGCGCTCGAGAAGGTCTACCGGGCCTACGAGGTTCCGGTCTACAACCTCGCGCGCCGAATCTGTCGCACCGCCGAGGATGCCGAAGACGTGTTGCAGGAGACCTTCTACGAGGTGTGCCGGAGTATCCGTCAGTATCGCGGGGAAGGGAGTCTCTGGGGTTGGGTCCGCACCATTGCCGCGAGCAAGGCGCTCATGCGGCTCCGGCGGAACCGGTACCGCGAGGCCGATGAGTTGAACGAGGAGCTTCAGCCGCCCACCGGAATGCGCGTGGATGGGAGTCTCCGCATGGACCTGGAGGCTGCCTTGGAACGGCTGCCAGAGACCAGTCGCGCGGTGGTCTGGCTGCACGACGTTGAGGGCTATACCCACGAGGAAATCGCCGGCCTGATGGGCAAGACCGTGAGCTTCTCGAAGTCTCAGCTGGCGCGGGCGCACCTGCGCCTTCGGCGGTGGCTGGGCGAGGAGGCCGCGGAAACATGACCCATCTCACGTTGGAAGAACTGGTCGCCCTTCGGGAACCCGGTCTCGAGCCTGGCTTGGCCAGCGCGCGGGAGCATCTCACCGCTTGCCCGCTTTGCCAGAGCGAAGCGGCACGGCTCGATCAGCGTTCCGCCCGCCTCCGCGCCCTCCCATCGCTCAGGCCGGCCCGGGACCGGTGGTCGGCCATCTCGGGCGTGGTCACGGCGGAGCGCCGTCGGCGCCACCTGTGGTGGACTGCTGCAGCCGGAGCCGCGATGGCCGCCGGCATGCTGGTGGTCGTGGCCGCCCGCCACAGCGATCGTCAGCGGGATCGAGAGCTGCTTGCCATCGACTCCGTCCGGGCCCGGTCAACCCAGCTCGAGCACCTCATCCAGTCCTACAACCCGGATGCTCGGGTGACCGACGGGACAACGGCCCTGGTGGCCGGCCAGCTCGAGGACCGGATCGCCCAGGTGGATCAGCAGCTGGAGCGCACCGAGGTGACGGAGCCCATGCGGGACGGGGAGTTGCTTCAGCTGTGGCGCCAGCGGGTGGGACTCCTCAACGCGCTCGTCGACGTCCATCTCACGCGGGCGAGCCAGGTCGGGTTCTAGTCATGCGTGGCCCGGTGGCTCTGGCCCTCACAGTTGCAGCGGTGGTCTCGGCTCTTTCCGCGCAGGAACCGCCGCCGCCCTCCCGCCCCGATCCGGTGCGCGCGGGTGCCGCAGGACCACCCGCACCGGACCCCAGTCCGGGGAGCATGTCGCTCCAGATTCTCACCGCGCGTCGCGCCCGGCTTGGCATCTTCTTCGACATGCGGGCGCGCGATACCGACACGATCGGAGCACGGATCGAGCGGGTTACCCCCAACAGCCCGGCAGCCCGAGCCGGACTCCGCTCTGGCGATATCATCACGCGGTTCAATGGGACGTCGCTGGCCGGCACCTCGGTGGACCTCAGAACCGGCCGGGAGCCCTCCCAACCCGGACTCAGCCTCACGCTCCTCGCAGCGAAGCTCAGCCCCGGCGATACCGTGGCCATCGAATACCGCCGCGGGGCCGAGCGGAAAAACGCCAGCGTGATCGCCGGAGACGAGCCGCTCTTCTCGGCGTGGATGACGCCAGAACGATCCTTGACCCTCTCGGTTCCCGATAGCCCAGGACCCAGTTGGAACGACGGGCCCCCAATGCCGCCAATGGAGCGGCAGCTTCCGCCGATGGTCTTCGTCATGGGCACCTCGCTGGAAGACCTCGAGCTCGCCCCGATGAACCCGGATCTTGGTCTGTACTTCGGGACGGGCAACGGGGTGCTGGTGATCAACGTCCCGCGGGATTCGAAGCTCGGTCTCCGCCCTGGCGACGTGGTTCTCACCGCGGACGGCCGCGCCGCTCTGACGCCGGCGCACCTGATGCGGATTCTGCGCAGCTACGACGTGGGCGAGCCGATCAAGCTCGAGATCGTGCGTATGAAAAAGAGGCTGGCCGTGACGGGGAGTGTGAGCGAACGGTAGGCTGCAGGCAGTGATCGGACCACGCGTAGGCATCCCACCGTCAATACAGGTTCGAGTCCGATATCAGCGCCTTTGCCGCCGCCCCGTGCAGGAAGCGAACCAGCTCGTAGAGGTAATCCAATCCCGCCGCTCGGGCCTCGTTGTGCCACGGATTCATGACCGTCGAGCGCAGCACGAATAGTCCCTCGCTCGCATACGCCTTCTCCTCCACTGCGAGCCTTGCCAGAAGATGGCGTAGACTGGCGGTGCGATACTGCCGATCCTCGAACCGGGTTCTCGACAGGAAGAAGGGCTGCGCGGCGGAGAGGCGATGCGGCGCGCGGGAACCGGGAATGCTGGCGGCGCTGAAGACCATCTCGTTGAGGCGATTGACCGTCGCGAGCGGAATGTCAAGCAGCTCCATCACGCCGTCTCGCCAGGTCATCTGGCGCGCCACGAAGCAAACCAGATTCGTCTCCGGCTCAGCGATGGGGATGAAGGTGAATGGTATCGGGGCGGGAGACTCAGGGAGCCGTTCGTGTTCCAGTTTCCCGAACAGATGGCGATGGAAGTTGAGGAGCCGCGCCAGCCGTCTCGCGCTGAGCAGCGTCACCCGGACCATTTGCCCGTGCCCGGAGGCGGTAAGCGGAACGGTGCGATGCGCCAGCCAGCAGGCGACGGCCGCCGCGCCCGGCTTGGAGCCTTCCAGGATGTGAGGACCGAGCGCGCTGACCTCTCCGCCTTCCGCGAAGGAACCGACCCCGCTCCGTTCGTCCGAGAGGTACTGGGCGCGCTGGGTCACCAGCTCCGTGACGCCGCCGTTCCGGAACGCCACCACGCCGGCCGGATAGGGTATGTAGCCCATCTTGTGCGGGTCGACCGTCGTTGAATCGGCGTCCGGCATGGCCAGGAATGCCGCGTAGGTCTCCCGGTCGGCCCACCGGACATCCAGGGAATGGACGTCCCGATGGACGACCCCGGCATCTATCTCGAATTCCTGACGGAGATCGAGTGCCCGGATGTACTCGTCGCACACCGCGTCCAGGCCGGCGTTGTGAGGCAGGTGGGAGACGGACAGGCCGTTGAACAGGGTGCGGAGATAGCCGCCCCAGGCCGCATCGACGTGAAGCCAGAACGACCGGTTGAGCTCACGCTCGCACTCGTCCCGGAGGAAGCGGATTCGGTGGACCGGATCGACCGCACCTTCCTCCGTCGTCCCCACAATGCCGATTACCGCCGCCACGTACTCCTCCGGCGCCAATGATCGAATCGCGTCCCTGAGGCTCGCAATGTCCATCTGGAAGCGATCGTTGACCGGGATCAGGCGGGCTGCCGCCTCACCGTACCCAAGAACGTTGCACGCCTTGGGAATGGAGTAGTGGGCCGCGGCGGAGGCGAGGATCACCGGCCGGAGCCCGGTCGCCGCCAGGATGGAACCGAGCCCGCGCTCGGCAACGTTGAAGGGACTCGAGCGCATCGCGCCGTTGGTGACTGCCAGTGCCTCAGCCGTCGTGAGCTGGCGCTCGGTTTCGAGATGATAGGCAAGGGAGCGGAGGATGGTCCCGGCCTCCTGTGGCCTGAGGCCGACGAGGGTCCGGTCGTCGAGGTCGGCGAGCGTCGCCGTCCGCCCGTCCGGCAGCCGGGTGCGGAACGCGAGCCCTTCGGCGCGGCAGTACTCCCGGGCAATGAGCGGAGCGAACTGGACCGAGCGCGCCACCCACAAGGCTTCGAGCGTCGCGAGCGTCCCGCCGGAACAGATGTGGGCCCAGGCCCGGCGCGGGTGATACCCCAGCATCCCGGCGATCATCCGTCCCACTTCCAGCTCGAGCGCCACCGTAATGGGCGCTACCTCTCCCGACACGTTGTTGGGATTGTAGAGCAGGCCGGCGAAGTAGCCCAGCACGCCCGGCAGGCTCTGCTCCGAGACCATGTGGGCGTTGTAGCGGGGCGAATGCAGGGGGAAGTGGTACTTGAGTTCGCTCAGGATGGCGTCGAGCTGGCTACTCAGGACGTCCAGCCACGCCTCGTGCTCCGGGCTCCGCCGACGCACCCGCCCCACGATCCAGGGATCCGCCGGGAAGTAGTTCCGGCGCCAGTGGACGTAGTCCTGGAAGATGTGATCGAGGAGCTCCGTCCAGACGCCGGCGTTCTCGGCTCGGGGGCCAAGAAACCAGGCCGCCAGCGGATACTGTTCAGGTTGGGAGGGTGCGGTTGGGCCGCCGCGGTCGCTGGTCATGGGTTGAGGTTCGGCACCCTCGCGCCGTACCGCAAGAGGCCAGGTGGAAAATGAACTGGAATTCACTCGTACTTCACAACGCTCGTTCTGTCGGCGCTAGGCGCTCGCCCCCTTGTGCAGCCGGTACCATGCCGCCCGGTCCTCCGCCGAGAAGAGACCTAGCTCGGCAAAGATCTCGCGCGCGAACTCCAGCGCGCCCACGCCGCCGGCGGTGATCAGCCCGCGGTCCCGGACGGCCGGGGCGTCGACGTAATCCGCCTGCGCGCTGTAGTCGGGGACGTGCTGCTTGAGATAGGCCAACCCGTTGCTGGTGTGCTTGCGCCCGCCGAGGAGGCCGGTCCGGATCACAGCGAGAGTGGCGGCACAGATCGCCGCGATTGGCGTCCGGGCTGCGGTGAGCCTTCTGAGGAGGGTTTGCAGGCTCTCGTCGAGCGGTTCGGTCTCCCACTGATCGCCGCCGGGGAGGATCAGGATCCGCACTGATTCCGGGTCGACGTCCGCGATATCGGAGTCGGGAAGCACCGAGAGCCCGCCCATGGAGACGACCGGATCACCGGTGTGGCTCACCGTCGTCACCGGACCCTTGCCGTTCCGTCCCAGTTCCGCGATCGCATAGGCTGCCTCCCAGTCCGCGAACCCGTCGAAGACAAAGAGATGAGGGAGCGGGTTCATCCGGCGCCCACGGCCTCTCCGGCGCGTATCTGGGCGGCCAGCCGCGCAAAGGCGGGCAGATCGAGGCTCTGGGCGCCGTCGGAGACAGCCCGATCGGGATCGGGGTGAACCTCGACGATCACCCCCTGCGCCCCGGCCGCGAGCCCGGCGAGCGTGAGGGCGGGGACAATGCTCCGCACTCCCGCGGCGTGGCTCGGGTCGGCGAGGACCGGGAGGTGGGTGCGCTCGCGGACGATGGCGACGGCGTTGAGGTCGAGAGTGTGGCGCGTTGCCCGTTCGAATGTGCGGATGCCGCGCTCGCACAGGACCACGTTGGGGTTGCCGTTGGAGAGTACGTACTCAGCGGCGTGCACCCACTCCTCGATCGTCGCTCCGCCGCCTCGCTTGAGGAGGATTGGCTTGCCGCTCCGCCCTGCGGCGCGGAGCAGGGCGAAGTTCTGCATGTTCCTGGCTCCGATCTGCAGCATGTCAGCATAGCGAGCTACCAGCGGGACCTCCTCCCAGCTCAGCACCTCGGTGACCACCGGAAGCCCGGTTCGCTCCCGCGCCTCGGCCAGGAACTTGAGGCCCTTCACACCCAGGCCCTGAAAATCGTAGGGGGAGGTGCGTGGCTTGAAGGCTCCCCCGCGCAGCATGTCGGCGCCCGCGGCCGCCACACCCAGCGCCGTCTCGAGAATCATCTCCTTGTTCTCGACCGAGCACGGCCCGGCGATGATGACGGGTCGGGAGCCGCCGATCTCGACGTTTCCGACCCGTACGATCGTTCCCTCGGGATGCTGCCGGCGGTCGAACATCGGGAGGTCGGGCCTGGCGCGCACGTGGGGCGCTCGTGGCGCGACCGGCCCCATGACCGCCCCCTCGCCCTGCCAGGCGGCATAGCTCCCGAGCACGACGATCCGCGAGGCGAGAGCCTCGATCGCCTCGAGCGCCTCGGCGAGCCTGGGCTCGTCCCGCGCGCCCTCGACGTCGAAATAGAAGCGGTAGGTCCAAGGCGCCGACCGCTCCGGCCGGGACTGGAGACTGGTCAGGTTGACCCCGCGACCCGCGAAGGCCTGAAGCACCGCCGCCAGCATGCCGGGGCGGTGATCGGTCCACACGATGAGCGAGGTCTTCCGTGGCGTAGCGGCATCTTCGACCCAGGTGGCCAGGGCGGTGGTGAATGTGAGGAACCGGGTCTGATTGGTCGGGTCGTCCTCGATCCGCTCATCGAAGACCGTGAGACCGTACGCCTCCGCCGCATGGCGCGCGCAGATCGCGGCCTGGTGGGGATTTCCTTCCCGCGCCACGATCTCCGCGCTCCCCGCGGTGTCCCAGGCGTTGACCAGCGTTGCCTCCGCCAGGTGGCGACCAAGCCAGATCCGGCACTGACCCAGCGCGACCGGATGCGAGAGCACATGGGTGACATCCGAGAGCCGGCTCCCGGGCAGGCCCATGATGCTGTGGTGGACCGGGAGGAGTACCTCGCGACTCAGGCGGAGTTCGCCATCACCGAAGGCGTGCTGGAGGAGGTCGTACGTGGCGGTAACGGAACCGACCAGCGTGTTCTCGATGGCGATGCACCCGGCCTCCGCGCGCCCCTCACGTACCGCCGCGACGACGTCGGCTACCTCCCGGCAGGCGACAGTCTCGAGGTCGGGCCACTGCTGTCGGGCGGCCGCCTCGCTGTAGGCGCCGCGGGTACCCTGAATTGCCACACGCATGCAGGACTCCTCCGGGAAAACGAGACGCCCCGCCGGGAATTCGACGGGGCGTCAGTGTCCAAGGTTCGGGTGAGCGTCAGCGCCTGGCCCGACCGGACGGCGACGCGCCGCCGGGGCAGATGTAGAAGTTGCCGAATCGCTCAAATTGCCGCATGGCCGTAGAATACGGTGTGGCGGCCGGGGTCGTCAAGTAAGCCCGCCCTCCAACCCTTATCCTGCTCTCACCATGACCTCCGTGCTCCTGGGCTGTCCGATCATGGCCGACCTCGTTGCGCGCCACACTCCGCCCCGCTTCAAGACCGTGCGCCCGTTCCCCTCGCTGGTCGACGCGATCGTGTCACAGCAGATCTCTGGCAAGGCGGCCGACAGCATTCTGGCGCGGCTTAGGACCATGGTGCCCATCCGTCCGGCGGCCCTGGCGACCGCGGACACCAGGACGCTGCGCCGGGCCGGTCTCTCCCGGGCCAAGGCCCGTTATGTGAAGGCCCTGGGGCGGTTCGCAGTGAAGGGCGGGCTGCGCGGTCTGGCGCGCCAGGAAGACGCGGCCATCGTGCAGCGACTCACGGAGGTGGATGGTGTTGGCGTGTGGACAGCGGAAATGTTTCTGATCTTCTGCCTCAAGCGGCCCGACGTCTGGCCGGTGGGAGACGGCGGCATTCAGCGCGCCGCGCTCAGGCTCTACGGCGCCAGGACCCGCAGGGCGCTGGAACGGGTCGGGGACCGCTTCCGCCCTTTCAGGACCACCGCTGCATGGTACCTGTGGCGGTCGTTGGAGGATGGGTGAGGCAAGGACAGGGAAGAGGGAAGAGTGGACAGGGAAGGAGGCAGGCTGCTGGCGCGTCCTCTTGCGTCGGCAGCAGCCCGCTTTCAGGTGAACCTCGGGGTTTGAGCCCCCTCCTCAGTCTCCGCGCGGGCGACCCCCACCGAATCCCGGACGTCGTAGGGTCTTGGCATCGTCCGGCAGCTGGTTCCACTGCTCGGGGGTAAGAATAGCCTTGGCCTTATCGAGCGACGCCGCCGCCATCCCGCGACCAGCCTCCAGCACGGCACGGATCTTCGTGAAGAGGACCGCGCGATCCGGGCTCTGGCCAGCTCGCTCGATCGCCGCCTGCACCACGCCACCCAGCGAGTCCCGTTGCTGTTGGAAGTCATGGCTGAGCGCGTTGAGCTTGTTGACCTGCTCGTCCGTCAGCTTGAGCTGGATGTTGAGATCCAGGATCGGCTTGATCGGATCCGGCAGGATCTGACTCAGGCGGTCGGCAAACCCGCTTGCCGCGCCTCCGGGCCCACCAGGTCCACCGAACCCGCCACCCCGGTACCCGCCGCCTCCTGGGCCCCCTCCCCCTCCCCCTCCTCCTCCGCGGCCGCCCCCCATTCCACCGAAGATTCCTCCGCCCAGCGCAAACCGCATCTGGAGCCCGACCTGAAACGGCTGACGCAGGGTCTGGGTCCCGTTGATATTCCCGAAATTCCCGTTGACCTGGTAGATGAACTCTTGGGTCTGGGGGTTAAACCCGGTGACCGTGAGCAGTGTCGGGTCGGGCCGGGTGTATTCCCCCCATCCGTGAAGGTTGTTCTCGCCGTGAAAGAGCTGGTCGAGGCCGGCCAGCAGGTTCGAGGTGAGCAGGGAAATTGTCAGGCGCTGCTGGAGCCCGAGCCAGGTCGGGCGCCAGTTCATCTGAAAGTCGAACGAGGGCTGCCAGGGTCCGCGGCAGCTGTTGCGGCTCGCGATGGTGTTGAGCTGCTGGGCCAGGCAATCCCGGAGCCGCGGCGGCGCGTTAGCCAGGAGCTGGCTCATCGCGGCGGCGACCACCGGGTCCGTCGTGGGGTTCGAGGGATCAAAGATGAATGCCCGGTCGTTCCGGGCCCCGTCGGCGTTCACGTCCCCCGCTACCGCGGGAGTGAATGGCGCGCCGGATGAGGCGCGCCCGATGGCCGTGAACTCGAAGTTGTGAAAGACCGGCAGCGTGATCGTCAGGATGACCTGATGCCGCCGGTCGAAATCGCTCGGCGAGAGCCCCTGGTTCCCGATGGTGCGGCCAGCGGTCTGCGACAGAATGCCGCTGGTTCCGAAAAAGCTGCTCGAGGAGGATTGGTCGAGCGAATGAGACAGGGTATAGGATGCCGAGATCGTGATGCCCGGCCCTATGATCCCGTTCGCCGACAGGGTGGCCTGCTGGGAGCGTGTCTTGAGGCTGGACACCGCCTCGAACACCTGGCCGAACGCCGAGTCCATCCGCGAGGCCGCCAGGGACGTGGTACCGGTGCCCGGGTCGATCGCTGTGGGATCGGCGTACACCTCCCGCCCGCCCTCATTGGCCAGCGTGAAACGAGCCGGTCCCACATTCCGGTCCTGGAACCCCCACTGGCTTTCTCCCCAGCCCGCGCCCAGATCGAGTCCGACGTTCAGGAAGCCGAACCTGCGCTGGACGCCAAGAGAGGTTCGCCAGAGTCGAGGAGCTTCGAAGCCGCTCGAGAAGGCGGTGATCGACGGCAACGGCTGCTCGCCCGCGCCCAGCCCGCCCCCCGCACAGGTACTCGGGATCGCCGAAGGATTCTGCAGCATCTGGGACCAGGCCGGCGAGGGCGCATCCGGACCGGCGCAAACCAGCTGGGTCTGGCCGTTGCTCAGGCCCGAGGCTGACTGGGCTGCCACCGCCAGCTGACCGGGGACCGGGCTCCGGAATTCGCCCGCTCCGCCACGAACGATCCATTTGGTCGGACCCTCCGCCTCCGGCACGACCCAGGTGAAACCGGCTCGCGGGCTGAGGTGGGTTTCGACGGGAAGCTCATCGGTGCGGAGCCCGAAGACCGAATCCACCGCCCGGTTATAGCCTGGCGCATCGCCGAACCATGAATGCTCGGCCCGGACCCCATAGGTGACTTGCCAACCTCGGCCCATCCGCCAGGTATCGCCAAGGTAGGCGGCCGCGTTATCCGCCAGGCCGGACCGCTGGTCTTCGCCGAGAGTGCGGGTAAAGAGCGCGGGCTGGTTAGCCGCGAGGTCGGCCAGGGAGAGGAAGGTGAAGGTGCCGAGCTGGTTGGCGGCGAGTTGCTGCGTCGTTCTGGTCGAGTTGAGGAAGAGGCCCAGTTTCACCCGGTGTCGCGCGTCGCCTGAGAGCCAGGAGACCTCGTCTGTAGCCTCGATGGCGGTAGAGGTCCCCTCCATCGGGTACCCGTTGTTGCCGCCGAAGCTCAGGGTAGACGAGCTCTGAATACCGCTCGGCAGCTCCGAGGTCAGCTCGAGCCGGCCGGCGGGGAGCAGCAGGTACGGCTTGCCATCGTTCTGGCTGCCCGAGAGGTAGACCTTGGCCTCGTTCAGGATACTCTGCCCGAACTGGGAGCTGAGCTGCAGCATGACCCCGCCGCCATGAGATTCGGTCCGGCCGCCGCTGGCCGGTGGCGCCAGTGGCCCGAACCGCAGCGGCTCGTCCACGCTGTAGCGATAGTCGCCCCGGATGGTGAGGGTCTGGGTATTGCCGAGGAGGTAATCGATCCGGCCGATGCTGGAGACATCGGTGCCGGTGCGGGTCTGGGGAAGGTAGCTCGGATCCAGCGGGACACCGAGATTGTCCAGAGTGGTCGCAAACTCGTCGAGGGAGTCCTGCGAGACACCGTAGCGCCCCGCGCCACCGGAGTTGGTGATCGTGAGCAGATCGATCAGGTCGTTGCCACGGTGTCGAAGGAGGCCGGCGCCGAAGCCGAACAGCTTGCCTCGCACGAGGGGGCCGCCCACACCGAAGGAAAGCTGCTGCTGCGCCTGCGGCAGCGTGGCGGCGCTGTCCGGGACCACGGCGAGCCCGGGGTCACGCAGGTTCCCGTTCACCGTTGCCTGCAGCGTGCTGGTGCCGCTCCGGGTCGTGGAAGCGATGAGCCCGCCGGTGAATCCGCCTCGAGACACGTCGTAGGTGTTCGTGATGACGCGGATGGACCGCACCGCATCGGGCGGCAGGGTCGAGGAGCCAAAGCTCATGCCGTCGAGCGTGGTCGCGTTGGAGCTCGGCCGCTGGCCGGCGACCGAGAAGGCGCTGGCCGTGGAGTCGGTTCCCCCGATCGCCACAACGCCGGGGGCGAGGGCCACGATGGCCATGAGGTCGGTCGCATCGATCGGCAGCCGCGCGAGACGGTCCGGGGTGAGCGTGGTCTCGAGCGAGCCCGGCGTCGGCCGGTCGTTGTTGCCCAGGCGGCGGCCGTTCACCACGATCTCCTCGAGTGCTACCGCCTGCGGCGCGAGCTTGATGTTTGCAATCAGGCGGTCGTCATCTCCCTCCCGCGTGACCCGGATACGGGCCGGCGTCATGCCGATCTGCCGCGCGAAGACCTGGTAGTCGCCTCCCCCATCCGGGAAGAGAATGCGATAGCGCCCGCGGGTGTCCGTCGTTGCGGAACGGGACAGGCCCGTCTCGACGGACACTGCCTCGACGGTCGCGCCGATCACCGGCGTCCCGGCGGTGTCGGTCACTGTGCCCGTCAGTATGTCTGTCGTGACGCCCATCTGGGCCGCCGCCCTGCGCGGGCCGCCGACTGCGATCAGCAAGCCAATGAGCAGGGCACGGGTTGTCCGCACGCGGTCCTCACAGAGGGGAGGGAGATTAGCTTCTGGTACTACGCGGTGCGCCTCCGGGCCGTTTGGAAGGGCTGGCCTCACTTCTTACCCACTCGGTCGCCATGCGAATCGCGGATGCCTGCCTGATTCTCATCGGTACCAGAGTCGCCCTCTCCATGTCGGCCCTGCAGGCCCAGTCGCTTCCACTCCTCCACGAAATGAACCCCGTGGCCGAGGCGCGGAGCGGTCTCTACTTCCAGCCGTACGTCGCACCATCGGCGGGCTGGCACGTGGCGTTCGGCCTCGACTACGCGAGTCTGATCGAGTTGAACCTCAGGCAGTCAACCTCGGACACGTCGTATCTGTTCGATGCGGAAGCGCTCCGATTCAATGTCAGTCTTACCCACGACATCGGACGGAGCACTTTCGTAACTGCCGAGGCGTTCCTTGGCGGGACCTACAACGGGTTTCTCGATGGGTTTATGAACTGGTACCATGGGCTGTTCGGGATCCAGTACCCCGAACGCCGGGGCCGTCCGCTCAACTCCTTCGCGTACTACTATGAGTTTCCTGGCGGACGCGTCGTGCATTTCCCCCGACACGACGCCTACCTGGGGGACCTCCGGCTCGGCGTGGGGCGCCGGTGGGACGATCAGATCCAGTCCGTGCTTTCGGTGACGCTGCCAACCAACAGCGCGGGCGGCGGCTACGCCCGGGAGAACGTGTCCGTGAGCCTGCTCAACACGATCCGGGTGCCCCTCACCCCCCGCCTCGTGTATGAGGGCTCGTTCAATACCGGTGTCACTCCGACGGGCGGCCCACTCGGCAGCATCGAAGAAAATCTGTTCTTTCTAGGGACCTCGGGAGCGCGATGGCGCACCGTCGGCAGCCTCTGGAGCTTTGCCAACCTGTACCTCCACAGTCCGTACTATCAGCCGGCGGCGCAGGCGGGCCAGCTCGATGGATGGGACCTGACGATCGATTTTGGATGGATCATCCGAAGCCGACGGGGGCACGAGTTCCGATTCGGGATGACCGAGGACCTGAAGCCCGGCGGCCCGGCCATCGACGCGGACTTCCGACTTGGCTACGCGTGGTGACCGGGGCTGTGGTCGCTATTTACCGGCGAAGAGAAACTGGTCCATCTGCTTGAAGAGGAACTCTTTCGCCTGGGGATCGCGGACGTTGAGCCCGTAGTGATTGATGAGCTGCTGCTGCATCTTGAGCCACTCCGCCCAGCAGGTCCCGCAGATCTCCTCGAAGACTCGAAGTCCGAGATCATTCTGGAAAGGACGGAACGACATCGCTTCCCGCTCCTGGCCGCAGCGGGTGCATGTTAGGATCGGCATGCCCGAAAGCTAATCACCGCGTTTGAGCGCCCGGACCCCGCTGGCGGTTCCAAACCCCGCGGCGACGCCGAAGAGCGCGGTCGTCGTGGTCGTGATGAGGGGGAGGAGCGCCGCAGGCCATGCGATCAGCGCGGCCCCGAGCCCCGCGAGCCATGGCGCAAAGGGTGACCGGATGCCGTCCACGAACCGGAGACGGCGGCGAACGAAGTTGCGGGCGACCACGTACCCCACGACGACCGCGGCCGCTGTAATCCCAAGCGATAGCCAGCTCAGCATTTGGAACCTCATCGTTGACCAGGTGTGCGTTCCACTACGGAACGGGATCGTCGAGAGATTCAGGGAGCGGCGGGTGGCCCCATCTGCCGGCGGAGTGTGGCCCATTTGGC
>DATJVM010000084.1:0-94668 GCA_035501775.1 Gemmatimonadales bacterium
TCGGAGACCGCTCGGCGGATGGTGGTGCCATCGGCCAACGCGAAGTCCATTTCGCGCTTGGGCACGAGGCCAATGGTCCGCCATACGACGTGGGGCAGCAGTGAGTAGACCGCCCCGCTATCGATCATGAAGCGGACGGTATGCTCGCCGGCGGGGCCACGCACGGTTCCCTGGATGTAGCTCACGCCCATGCTCCGGAAAATGGGCCGCCCTGATCGAGCGGCCTCGTCACAATATCGCGGTGGGGCGCGGAATGATGCCAGACGGAGCGGACACGGCAGACGCCCACGTCCCGCCGGTTCACGCTCAGCAGCTGCCCAACGAGAGGCTTCGCATCGACCCCGTCCCCCTTGGGCAGGTGGCGCTCGTTGCGCTGCGCCCTGAGTTCGGCGCCCAACGGTTCCGGGTCGGGATCACGTCCCCGGCGCGACTCCAGAGGGGCCGGCCGGGCAATTCGCCCGGGACTACTCGGCGCGCAGGGCAATGACCGGGTCGACGCGCGCGGCGCGCCGGGCCGGCACCCAGCTGGCCGCCAGCGCGGCGAGGGCAAGCAGGACCGCCGCGCCCCCCAGGGCAACCATGTCGGCAGGCGCCACTCCGTAGAGCAGGCCCCGTAAGAGCCGCGTCGCACCGACCGCCACCACCGCCCCCACCAGCACACCGATCCCGGCAAGGACCAGGCCCTGCCGCACGACCAGGGCGAGCACGCGCGAGCGCGGCGCGCCCAGGGCAATGCGCACCCCAATCTCGCGGGTGCGCTGCGCGACCGCGTACGCGGTCACGCCGTAAATGCCAAGCAGGGCGAGCAGCAGCGCCACGATCCCGAGGCCGCCCGAGACGAACAGCGCCAGGCGTTGCGGCAGGAGGGCCACGGCCATCTGATCGCTCAACGCCTCCTGTTGCAGGATCGGGAGCGCCGGATCCACGCCGGACACGATGCGGCGCACGGCGGCACTTGGCGTCGAGGCGCCCGGCGACATCTTGATCAGGATGTTTGTCCGGGCCAGGTAGCGCTGGCTGAGCGGCACGTAGATGAAGTTGCGTTGCTCCTCGCCCAGAGACCGATACTTGGCGTTCCGAGCCACGCCGATCACCGTGAGGGTCCGGTTCTCGGCGGGGGCACGGCCCGCGTTGATCAGCGTCCGCCCCACCGGGTCTTCTCCAGGGAAGAGCACCGCGGCATAGGCCTCGTTGAGAATCGCGACCTCGCCCACCCCGGCCCGATCCGCGTCGGAGAAGTCACGTCCCCGCACCAGCGGGATGCCGAGGGTGGCAAAGTACCCGGGCGTCACGACGTCCCAGTCGGCATCCGGCCAGCCCTCGTGTGAGTCCGGCGGCACCCGCCCCGGGACCGTGATGGGGCCGAGGCCCAGGCCGCCGCCACCGAGCGGCAACATCGCAGAGAGCGCGGCGTCGCGGGCGCCGGGCAGCACGCGCACCTGGTCGAGGATCGCGCCGGCAGCCTGGCGCCCCCGCTCCTCGGTGTAGTTGGCGGTCCCGAAATCGAGCGACGTGACGGAGATGTTCGTCGGATCGAAGCCGAGCTCGATGCCGCGGGCATGCACTAGCGTCCGGGCGAACAGGCCGGCGACCATCAGCAGCACCATCGAGAAGGCGATCTGGGTCACCAGGAGACCGCTCCGCAACCGCTGGCGATCGGTGCCCTCGCTCCCCCCGGAGCCGGCCTTGAGCGCGGGAACCAGGTCGGGACGGGTGGACTGGAGCGCGGGGACCAGGCCGGAAACGAGTCCCGTGACCAGCGTGAGGACGAGAGCGAAGCCGAGCACGCGCCAGTCGAGCCGCGGGTCGAGCGCGAGGGGGACCGGGAGCCGAGGGACGAGCGTGAGCAGTCCCCGCACCATCCAGTGGGCGATCACCAAGCCCGCGGCGCCGGCCGCGCCGAACAGGAGCAGGCACTCGATGACGAGCTGTCCCACGAGCTGCGCGCGGGAGGCCCCGAGCGCCAGGCGCACGGCGATCTCGCGGCGGCGCGCGGCGGCGCGCGCCAGCAGCATGCCGGCCACGTTGGTGCTCGCGATGAGGAGGACCAGGCCAGCCACCGCGAAGAGCAGGGCGAGGAAGCCCGCGATCGCGCCCTGCATGTCTCCCGGGAAGAGGCTCGCCCGCTCCACCACGACGCCTTTGCCTTCGTAGGCGTTCGGGTAGTCCCGGGCCAGACGGGCGGTGATGCCCGCCAGCTCGGCCTGCGCCTGATCGAGGCCGGCGTTCGGGGCCAGCCGGCCAACGGCCATCAGCCAGCTGCCGGCGTGCTCGCTGAACATGGTCGCGGGCATTCCGAAATACGTGGCCGCCGCGATTGGAACCCACCCGTCGGGCGCGACGGCGAAGGGCCCGTGGAATTCCCTGGCGGCAACGCCCACCACGGTAAACGGGGCGCCGTTCAACACGAGTGGCCGGCCCAGAATCGACGGGTCGGACCCGAAGCGCCGCTCCCAATACGCGTAGCTCAGGATGAGCACCGGTTTTTCACCCGGGGCGCCATCCTCATCCTTGGCGAAGAAGCGCCCCAGCGCGGGCCGTGCCTCCAGGACGTCGAACAGATTCCCGCTCACCGTGGAGACCTGCATCGGCTCGCCCCCGCCGGATCCGGCGAGACTCACCGTTTGCGGGGCGACCTCCAGGGCCGCGAGCCCGCTCAGGGAGTGGGTGCCGCGGTAGGCCACGAACGTGGGGTAGGAGAAGTTGTCGAAGCCACGGCCGTCCTGCGTCCGCCCCACGACGACGAGGCGCTCGGCGTGGCCCACGCCGGGAGGCGGTCGGAGAAGCATGGCGTCGACCAGCGTGACGATGCCGGTAGTCGCGCCAGTGCCGATGGCCACCGAGACCACCGCGACGAGCGAGAAGACCGGGCTTCGACTGAGCGCCCGGGCTCCGTAGCGGACGTGCTGCCTCAGGAAATCGAACATGGACACGCCGACGTGCTGGGTATGATCAACGTACGGGGCCGCGGTGGCCCGGTTTCGGTGGAGCGGCACCGACAGCTCGCAGTAAAGGTAGGAGTGGGCCGGCCGTGGCTTATGGCTTGATTGACCATCTGCATATAGCTATTATAGCTATATGAAAACCGAATCGATATCCGGTGCCAAGAACCGGCTGAGCGCCCTGATCAGGCGCGTCCAGAAGGGCGAGCCCGTGCTCATCACGGATCGTGGCGTGCCGGTCGCCAAGCTCGTCCCCGTGCAGATGGGGGAGGGAGTGCCGGACCGGATCATCGCCCTCGCACAGCAGGGGCTGGCGCGGCTGCCCGAGCAGCGGCCCGACCCTTCCTGGCTCGAGGGCGAGAGACCCGTGCCGACCCCGGGGCCCGGTGTCGTGGATTATCTGCTGGAAGACCGTCGGGCGGGCCAGTGAGATTCTGGGACGCGTCCGCGCTCGTCCCGCTCCTGGTCGAGGAGCCGCGGACGCCCCTCCTGGCGGACCGCATGCGGGAGGATCCGGCGGCGGCGGTGTGGTGGCTGACCCCGGTGGAGTGCATGTCCGCCGTCGCCCGCATGGTCCGCGAAGAGCGGCTGACCGTGGCTCAGGGGCGCGCGTCGTCCAGACTCCTGGACGACGTCTCGCGGCAGTGGACGGAGGTGCCGCCCCTCGACCGGGTGCGGGACCAGGCCCGCCGCCTGCTCGGGCTTCACTCCCTCAGAGCGGCCGATGCACTTCAGCTTGCGGCGGCGCTGGTGCTCTGCGATTTCGAGAGTCGGACCCTCCCCTTTGTCACTCTGGACACTCAACTCGGCGCTGCCGCCGAGCGTGAAGGCTTCGACGTGCTGACCGCCTGACCGAGACCGCCGAGCAACTTTCGGCCGCTGACTCGGCGACTACCTCACCACCTCGCCATATAAATGAACGCGCGCGCCGGCTGCTCGAGCCAGTGCACCAGCCGCATGGCGAGCCTCATGCTGATCGCAAAGCGGATCTTACGGAGCCCGGTGAGCTGGCTCGTGGTGCAGTGGAGCTGCGCCGCAAGCTCCGCCCACGTCAGGCCGCTCACGGCGCGCTGTGTATCGACCGCGGCGCACAGTCGGCGGAGATCCCAAAGAAACCGGCGCTCAGGGCCTGGGTCTGGCAGCGGCAGCAACGCCTCGGGCGCGTGTGACCCGTCCACGAAGGCCTCGGGCGGGAGCTTGAGCCACCGCAGAATGAAGAGAGCGTGCTGGCAGGTGCAGTCGCCACGCTTCTGGATGCCGGTCAAGGTCGACGGACTGATCGGGTGATCTCGGCGCTGGGCATTGAGCAGAGCGGACTGCTCCCAGATCTCCTTCGCCAGACGCGGCCATGAGAGCCCCTGCTCGACCCGTGCCGCATCCATCGCGTGAAAGAGCGCGGTGGCATCGAAGTCGCCGGGAACAGGCCTGGTTGTGGAGCCGGGGCGAGGACGCGTGGGCATGTTGGGCTCGGGAGCCAGAGTAGAGGTGGCTCGAGCTACGGCTCGCTCAGCACCAGTAACCACCCCTTCTTCGGCGCCACCGGCACCGGCTCCCCCGGCTCAAACGTCGCGGCGGGCTGGAAGTTCGCGATGGCCGGGGCGGTGATCCGGACCCGCGTCGAGTCGAGGCCGAGTGCCCGCCAATTCACCTGTAGCTTCACGCTCACAGTGTCCGGCGCCCAGCTCGCCACCGCGACCATCGTGCGGCCCTTCCGCACGTATGATGTGGCCAGGACATCGCTCCGCCCGGTCCGGACCGGGGTCGCGGGCGCCCACCAACCCAGCATTCGCGCCCCGGTGATCCCGAAGTCGTCCCATGCGTGCCAGAGCGGCCGCGGGTCGCCCGCCCAGGGAAGGCGCGCCGTCATCCCGAAGAGCATCCCGCGCCACGGATTCCCACCGTCCTGCAGCATCTCGCCCATGAGCCCGAAGGGAATGCCGGACATCTCCACCAGCCAGTAGTCGGGTGGCGAGTTGTAATCGAAGTACTCACCGAACCAGAGCCGGTCTATATAAGGAAAGTGCTCGAGGTAGAGGTTGGCGCTGGAGGCGAAGCCGTCTCGCTCGTCGTACTGGTTGGCGGAGTGGAGGTCGATGAGTGGGGCCGGCCGTCCCCGCGCGAGCACCCGCCGCACCCGCTGCATGGTGGTGCGATCGAAGGCAACATCGTCGATGTAGAGCCCGTCGATTCCGACATTCTGCACCAGCCACTGCAGTCCCTCCACGTAGTAGTTGTGCCAGCGCGAGACGCCGCTGGTCACGATGGCGATGTCGTGCATCTCGGGGACGACCCACCCGGTGATGTAGTGATCCACCAGATGTTCCTGCAGCCAGGAATGTCCGCCCCCCGGCCCGTCGGCGAAGATCTCGGTGCCGAGTGAGCGAAGCGCCCACAGCTCGGGGGCGCGGTAGGTCAGCTCGCGCACCGTGTAGTAGATCTTCATCCGCATGCCGGCGGCGTGGGCCGAGTCGGCGTAGGCCTTCATCGCCTCGGGCCGGAGGAAGGGGTAGTTGATGTAGGGGTTGATCCGGGTGGCGTGGTGGACGTTGATTGTGTTGGCCCCGGCCGCGCGCACGGTGTCGATCGGGACAAAGGCGTGGTAGTAGCGGGTGGCGAAGTGCGCCGCTGGGTTAAGCACGTGAAAGGGCGTGATGGTGATGCGCACGTTGTAGTAGAGCGTGTCGCCGGGCATGAGCGTGCGGTCGCCGCTATAGCAGGTGACGCGCCAGTCCTTTGCCTCCGCCTTGAAGCGGCAGCCCCCCTTCCCACTATTCTCCCACGAGGTGGGCATCACCAGAGGCCGGAGCTGATAGAAGTTGGTGTTGAGCGGCCGCACGTAATGCTGGTCGGTGAGCATCACCTGGAGGCCGGCGTTCACGTCGCCCGCCCAGAAGGCGTCCTGGTTCCGGCGCACATTCCAGCGCCACTCGTACTCGTCGGGGCGCACTCCGCCGCGGAGATTCATCCCCATGAAGTAGCGGGCGACATTGGCCTGGAGCGGCACATCCAGCCGGATGTCTCGCACCGGAGTGGGTCGGTCGGCCGTGATCCGGACGGTGTACTGGATGGCTCCGTCGAACTCCAGGTCTCCATGCACCCGCATTGCTATGGCGCCCGCTCGGCTCGTGGCATCCCACCACGCCGCGCCAGGGACTCGACCGCCCATTCGTACGGAGCCGCCGGTCCAATGCAGTTCCCGCCCGGCCGTGTCCTCGACCGTGAGTGCCACCGGCCGGGCCAGGATCTGCCGCCCCGTGGCGACGATGGACGTCATCGCTCCATCGAAGTGGCTCACGATCTGCGATGGCCAGCCGCCGCGTCCGATTTCGACCTCGCGGCCGAGGATTGAGACCCGCCTTCCGGCGACCTTCACGGTGGTGTAGGGCGGCACCAGCGAAGTATCGAGGGCCAGGCGCGAATCGAGCCAGCGGAGGCGCGAGAGCCGCCACGGGTCGTCGTCGCCGTGGTGAGCGATGAGCGATCCGGCCACTGTCAGGCGCAGCGGGAGAGTCGTCGCCGGGAGGCCCGCCGGCGCGATGGTGATCGTCCCCGTGTAGTCGCCGGGAGGCGCGTGGTCCGGCACCATGACGCCGAACCAGAGCGCCTGCACCATTCCCTCTCCCACCTGCACCCGTCGGGTGAAGACCCGGCCGTCGGGACCGACACCCTGAGTCATGAACGAGCTGAACGCCGCGGACGGGATGCCGGCACGCCCATCCGCCGACCGGAGGTCGGAGAAGCGTACCGCGACGCTGTCCACCGCCGAGCGCGCCGCCCAGAGGCCCACCTGGAAGGCGAAGAACTCACCGGGCCTGGCCTCGCCGGTCACCGCGCCACCTGGGCCGGTGCGAATCCAGCGGAGCGGAAGATCGTCCGTCATCCGGATCGGGTGCAGGCGATCCTCCGGGAAAAGCAGGTAGGCAGCGTCCGGGTGCTGATTGAGCAGGCCGGCGGTCTCGGACGCGGTGGCGATCACCTCCATGGGCCACATCGAGTCCACAGAGTCACGAGCCTCGATCTCGACCACGTGCGCTTCGGGGAGTTGGCGCCATGCGTCGGTCGCCGTGCCCGTGCGCGCGAGCCAGTCGGGGCTCGCGGTCGCATCGGGCGGCCGGTAGGTGATGCGCGGATAGTTGGACCGGAAGGTCCCGGTATAGGGCATCCAGTACACGTGATACTCGCCAGCGCCGTGCACCGGCTCAAAGACGATGTCTCCCGACTCGCGGCCAACGCTCATCGCCACGGCGTTGGCGATCCGGGACTCGGTCGAGTCGGTGACGATGATCCGCTTGAGTTTCGGATGCCGATCCCGCCGCCGCCACGGGATGTGCACCCGCACCGCCTCGGCGCCGGAATCCACGCGCACTACGGCGCGGTGGTTACCTGTGGAGTCGGCCTCCCAGACTCCGAGGCCGTAGGGGACGGATTGGGCGTGGAGGAGGCGGGCGGTGAGGAAGGTTAGGAGGAGGGAAGCGGGGAGGAGGAACCGCCGGGTACGGAGGACGGTGGGGGTGGCCCGCCTAGACAGCCGATGGGCGCGCCCTCCCAGCCGCATGAGGTAGTTAGACGGCCTTCGCAGCACGGAGGCGTGCTTCGCGTTCGGCCTGCCGTCGGACGGCCGGCAACAGGAGCCAGCGGATCGGGAAGATGCCGAACCGGGCCCAGGCCCAGTAGCGACGGAAATGACGCCGGGCCCAGGGGTCGGTCGCGATGGCTCGGGTCTCGGTCGCAAGCAAGGACCGCGCGGCATCAAGAGGGCTGGCTTCCAAGGTCCAGGCAATCTTGACCTGGGCTGGCTCGGCAAACGGGGAAAAGGTGTCGGCTGCCAAGGGATGGAAGGTCACTTGAGCGTACCAAGGCTGGCAATATGCGCCGGCCACAAAGAGACGGCCCGGGACCTCGCTGAGCGCGCCCCAGCCCAGCCGCTTGGCCCCGGCGATGAGCCCCTCGGCAAACGGTTGAGATGGAACGGCTCCACCCGCCATGAGCTTGGTTCGGAGCCAGAAGATGCCGTGAACCAGAGGGATCGAGTCCAGGTCGAAGTGGGCGGCGATCTGATAGACGAGCTCGGCGGGAGCATTGACCCGGATCTGGAAATACTCCCGTGCATCGTAGGTCGGCACGAACTCGTCGAGCGGGCTAGGCAAGTTCCGGGATGGCAAGGGAGCAGGAGGCCGTCTAACGTTCGAGCATCAGCTGCATGCGGTAGTTAGACGGCAAGCGCGACCAGCCATGACCAGAGCCCGAGCAGGGTCACAATGCCCCCGACAGCTAACCCCAGCCAAGGCGCGATGCTAAAGGTAAGCCGCAGGACGGCCTCCTCGGGTCGGGACGGGTTGTAGTGCACCGTAACGCGACTGCCTGCTGGAAAGCGATACACCTCGCGCTCGGCGTCCTGCCAGCCGAAGATGTTGCGAAAGCGGACGCGGCCGCCCTCATAGTCCGTGTTGCCCACGCGATAGCGATACCGGACGTTCGCGACGTAGGAAGAAGCACCGATGCGAAAGCGGCGGGCCACCTCGGATACCAGCACCTGGCCGGACGCCGTAGGCCAGGTCGCCGCGGCGCGTTCGAAGCGGATGGCCGGGAGGTTCCACCAAACGAGGAGCAAGCCGATCAGGACCACGGTGAAGGCGAAGTATGGATCGGCCGCGATGGCGGCAAGAACGGGTCGCATCGTCGAGGTGGTGAGTCGGGGGGGCATGCCCGCACGGGGCGGACTAGGCCGGACCCTGTTGGCCGTCTAACTCCCAGTCGAGCTGCGAAAGCGGCCTGTAGGGCGCCGCGTATGTCGAATTGCCGCTTGATCCAAGGTCGCATCTACTACCACCTCTCGCAAGTACTTACCGCTGGCGACTTAGGCACTCCTGATACCGGAGTATCAGACAGGAGCTTGCCGGAAAACCGCGCGAAGTCCGAGATGCCCAGACTGTCACAGCCACATCGTACGGCGATCAGAGCTGCACGGTGCGTTGGAGGTTCGCAGTAATGCCCGCGAGGACAACGTGCCGCGGAGCCGCTCGCGAGTGGCGGAGAAAGTACCACCTCATCTCGACACCTCAGGATCGCCCGTCAGCCCCCCTCCGCCGCCACAGCAACCCATACACGACCAGATTCGCCACCACCACCAGCCCCGCCAGCGCAAACTGCGCTCCCCGCGTCAGCCCCTCCGGGTACAGCGCCGGCAGCAGGTAGTGCTCGATAAACCCGCCGGAATAGCCTCGCGCCCCGCCCTGCTCTCGAAGCCAGTTTTCGAGCGGGGTGAGCGGGCAGATCCGCCCCGAGGCCTCGATCCACATTCCCCAGAGCGCGGCGGGAAGATGCGCCAGCACCGCCCGCGGCCAGCGGAAGCCGAGGAGCCCGCCCAGGACGGTGAAGAGGGCGAAGGCGGCGTGGAGGACAACCACCAGATCGGCGAGGACTTGATAGATCACGGCTCAGCCATCCGTGCCGAGCCGCGAGCCCTCTGGGCCCGGCTATCTTTGAGCCCCATGGCGATCATCGAGATTGACCGGCTCACCAAGCAGTACGACCAGTTCGTGGCGGTGAAGGGGCTCACCTTCGACGTGCGGGAGGGGGAGTTCTTCGGGCTCCTGGGCCCGAACGGTGCGGGCAAGACGACGACGCTGCTCATGCTCACCACCCTTCTCAAGCCGACCGCCGGCACCGCCCGAGTGAAGGGGTTCGACGTGGTCCGCGAGCCGGCACAGGTGCGGCGGTCGATCGGCATCGTCTTCCAGGACCCCAGCTCCGACGATACGCTGAGCGGCTACGAAAACCTCAAGCTCCATGCCCTGCTCTACGGGATGCCGGCACCTCTCAGGGAGCAGCGCATCAAGGAGGTGTTGGAGCTGGTGGACCTCACCGCGCGCCAGCACGATATCGTCAAGAAATACTCGGGCGGCATGCGCCGGCGCCTGGAGCTGGCGCGCGGCCTGATGCATCGCCCGGCGGTGCTCTTCCTCGACGAGCCGACCCTGGGCCTCGATCCGCAGTCCCGGGCCCACATCTGGCACTATATCGAGGGGCTCTCGCGCGAGGAAGGGATCAGCGTGGTGATCACCACCCACTATATGGAAGAGGTGGAGCGGTTATGCGGGCGGGTGGCGATCATGGACGAGGGCCAGGTCGTCGCCCTCGACACCCCGGACAATCTCAAGCGGGTGATCGGCGGAGACCTGGTGCTGATCCGCGCCCGGGACGCCAACCTTCCCGCCATCCGCCAGGTGACAGCGGTCAAGAAGGTCGAGACCCGGAACGACGTGGTGGCGGTGACCGTGACCGACGCCGCCCTGCACCTGGCCGAGATCCTCAAGGTGGCGGGGCCGGTCACATCGGTGGAGGTCCGCGAGGCCACGCTCAACGACGTCTTTCTTCACTTCACCGGCAGGGAAATGCGCGAGGACGCCCCGGAGGGAGGATGGGCCGAACGATCGATGCGGTACAGGTCCGGAACGAGGTAATCGGGATCTACGCGATCTGGTACCGCGAATGGAAGGTGTTCCTGCGGGAGAAATCCAGAATCGTGGCGTCCATCGTGAACCCGATCCTCTGGCTCCTGGTCTTCGGCGGCGGGCTGGGCGGCAGCGTGTCGCTCCCCGGCGTCGAGTACCAGGCGTTCATCTACCCCGGAATCCTCGCCCAGGCAGTGCTCTTCACCTCGATCTTCTTCGGCGTGTACATCGTGTGGGACCGAAAGATCGACTTTCTCAAGGAAGTGCTGGTCGCCCCGATCTCGCGGGCCTCGATCTTCCTGGGCAAGGTGGTGGGCGGCGCCACCGACGGGGTGATCCAGTCCCTGATCCTGCTCCTCCTCGGCGCCGTGCTGGGAAAGGTCGGGCTCATCCCCGGCCTACGCTTGACGCCGATCTCACTGCTGCTCTCGCTCGGGATTCTGCTTCTCACCACGGCGGCTTTGGTGAGCGTCGGCCTCATCATCGGCTCCCGGATGGAGAGCCCGGAAGGGTTCCAGCTGGTGTCGAGCTTTCTCCTCTTTCCCACCTTCTTTCTCTCCGGCGCCCTGTTTCCGCTCGATCGGCTCCCCACCTGGCTCGGGGGCCTGGTCCGACTCGACCCGCTCACCTATTCGGTCGATGCACTGCGGCAGGTGATCCTCGGCAGCTCCCACTTCGGGCTCGCGCTCGACCTCTGGGTCATCGCGCTCTGGACCGTGGCGATCTTCGCCTGCGGTACCTGGGCCTTCAATCGCATGAAGCTCTAGAGGGCGCCACGCTGGCTACCTCTTCTTGAGCGACTTCACCCCTTCGATGTAATCCTTGTTGGTGAGCTTGGGGGTGAACCAGACAAAGTCGCCCCGCGGCAGGACGGGCTTGTACCAGTCCGGCGTGCTGCCGCTGTCCGAGACCTCTTGGAAAGGACTGCGACCCCGGCGGCCGCACGGTTACTGCTAAGGGACCCAGGCGGGAGAGAACCCCGATATAGGCGACGCCGGCAGGTCCAAGATCATCTGCCCCGACGGACTAAAACGACAGACTGAGGTCACCAATAGGTTGGCACAGGCCCCTGCGATTTCGCGTCCATCGGGCGACCATGAGGGCGTGTTGAGGGTGCCGGAAATCAGGTGGAGGTACACCGGGTGTCCTCCGGTGAGATCGCGGACCTCGACGTGGAAGTCACTTCCGCCATTCGTGGCCGTGAAGGCGATCCGTTTGCCGTCCGGCGACCAGGTTGGGTGCAGCTCCTGAAACACATATGGCTGCCAGAACGGCGTTACGTTCCCCGTAGCCGCATCCACGAAGACGAGATCTGGATTGGGGAGCGTATCGATCTGGCGGCTTGCCACGAGGCGCGTCCCGGTCGGGTCGAACTGGCCGTCTTCGTAGGCGACATCGCCGCCGTTGGTGATCGGATGTTGATTCGCACCAAGGGTGTCCATGATCCAGAGATCGTTGCCGTGATCGCCGTGACCGCGATGGCTGGTGAAAGTGATCTGACTGCCATCGGGCGTCCAATGAGGAAAGCCATCGAAGCTCGTGTCCTGGGTCAGGCGGACGGAGTTACTCCCGTCGATGTTCATCAGGCAGATGTCCGCGTTGTTGTTCGCTTCACAGAGGTAGGCGATCTTCTTCCCATCCGGTGAGACCGCCGGTTGATCTTCGTGAATCGTGTCGTTGGTTAGCTTCAGATACATCAGGCCATCCTTCCTGATGTAGTAAAGCTCTCCCTTGGGATCTCCGAGATCGCTGCGCACGATCAGGCCCGGTGAAGCTGTTTCCTCCGGCGGCGTGGGAGAGGTGCTACCCCCTCCGCAAGCAGCAAGGGCGGCAACGGCACAAAGCAAAGGCACATGGTCACGGCAGGAGCGTGGCGGCTGGGTCATAGAGGTTGGTCCTCCGTAGCTGTTCCGGAACCGCCTCACCTTAGTAGAGATGGTCGAAGGGCTCACCTCGCTTCCCGGTGCACCCTCCGCCCTATTGCTGCTTCCGGAGCGACTTCACCCCTTCACAGTAATCCTTGTCGGTGAGCTTGGGGGTGAACCAGACGAAGTCGCCCCGCGGCAGGACGTCCTTGTACCAGTCCGGCGTGCTGCCGCTGTCCGAGACCTCCTCGATCTGCACCACCCGGATCCGAGCATCGGGCACCAGCCGATGGAGATGGGTCGGGACACCGGCCACGAGGTCGGCGTGGCCCTCGCCCGTGATGAGCACCGCCGACGGGAAGCCGGCCAGCTCGTGCGCCATGCTGGCGTCCTTGGCCGCCTGCACATTCACCATCGGCCCCAGCTCGGTCTTGGGCTGGACCTTGCAGTGGGATTCGTAGATCTCGTCGAGCAGGTGCGACGCGACGTCGGGGCTGATCGAGCTGGCGGTCGAGAAACGCGAATTCCCCGCGAGGGCTGGCTCGCCCCTCCCGTAGATATCCATGATCTCGTCGTGCGAGGGATTGCCGGCGCCGATCTGCATCCCGCGCTCGAGCCCGGCCTGGATCACCGGACCGTACATCGCAAAGTCCCATCCCTTCTCCGGCCAGGCGAGCTTCTGCCGAATCTGGTCGAGCGAGTCCCGCGGCGTGAGGCTCGCCACGCCACCCTGCTGGCTCTCGTCCAGCATCTCGAATACGAGCCCCTTGTGGGTCGCGGCCAGCCGCTCAACCAGCCATCGCTCCAGGTGATGATGGTCGGGGTTGTCGTGCTTCTCGCCGATCAGCACGTACCGCGCCGGCCGGAGGGAATCCACCAGCGCCTCGGGCGCGATCCACTGCTTGCCGGCCACCGCGTAGATCCGCCCGGTGAGCGGATGGTCGCGTAGGAGCGGGGACTCCCACTGCTGGATCGGCGCCTGCTGCGCGGCCACCCCGGTGACGGCAAGCACGAGAAGAGCCGTGACGCCGACCAGCCCGCGGCCCTGATTCCTGAGCATCTGCATCGAGGTCCTCCGCCTCATGAAAAGGGCCGGTACCGATTCACGCATCGCCACCGCCGCTCTGCTGGATCAGCTTCGCAACCAGGCCGGTCCAGCCAGTCTGATGGCTGGCGCCGAGCCCGGCCCCGGTATCGCCATGGAAGTATTCGTGGAACAGGATGAGATCCCGGAACTCGGGACCCCGCTGGAACAACTCGTAATCACCGTAGACCGGCCGCCGCCCAGAGCTGTCCCTGAGGAAGATCCGGATCAGGCGCCGGGAAAGCTCCCGCGCCACGTCACCCAATGGAAGGACGTCGCCCTTGGGCGCCGGAAACGGGACGGTGAAGTCCCGCCCGTAGTACCAGTCCCATTTCTGCAGCGCTTCGATGATCAGGTAATTGAGCGGGAACCAGACCGGCCCGCGCCAGTTGGAGTTGCCGCCGAACAGCTCGGTGCGGGATTCCGCCGGCTGGTACCCTTCCTCATACGTCATCCCGTCGATCGTGATCCGGAACGGATGCTCGGCGTGATAGCGGGAGACCGACCGGACCCCGAACGGCGAGAGGAATTCGGACTCGTCGAGCATCCGAGTGAGCAGGTCGCGAAGCCGGTCGGGTGTCACGATGGCAAGCAGGAAGCGGCCCTCCCGCCCGGGGCGAGTTACCGGGGCCACATTGGCGACGAGATCCGGGCGGTGGGACAGGAACCACTCCAGGCGACTCCGGAAGCCCGGCAGCCTGGCGAGCAGCGCCGGCTCGAGCGTCTCGATGGCGAGCAGGGGAAGGAGCCCCACCATGGACCGGACCCGCATCACGTAGCTCTCATCCCGGACATGCAGCACATCGTAGTAGAAGCCGTCCTGGTCGTCCCAGAGGTCCACCCCGTCGTCCCCCTGGGCGGCGGGCCGGTCGTTCATGGCGTGCGCGATATAGAAGAAGTGCTCGAGGAACTTGGTCGCGACGTCCTCGTAGGTCGGGTCCTGCCCGGCCAGTTCCAACGCGATCGCCAGCATGTTGAGACAGTACATGGCCATCCAGCTGGTGCCGTCCGACTGATCCAGTCGCCCGTTTCCCGGCAGCGCCGCCCCGCGGTCGAAGGCCCCGATGTTGTCGAGCCCGAGGAAGCCGCCCTGGAAGAGGTTCCGCCCCTCCGCGTCCTTCCGATTGATCCACCAAGTGAAGTTGATCAACAGCTTGTGGAAGACCCGTTCCAGGAAGTCGGTGTCGCCGTGCCCGGTGTGCTTGCGATCGATCTGGTAGATCCGAAGCGCGGCCCAGGCGTGCACCGGCGGATTTACGTCCCCGAACGCCCACTCGTACGCCGGTACCTGCCCGTTCGGGTGCATGTACCATTCGCGGAGCAGCGTGATCAGCTGGTTCTTGGCGAAATCGGGGTCGAACATGGCGAACACGATCGTGTGGAACGCCAGGTCCCATGATGCGTACCAGGGATACTCCCACGTGTCCGGCATCGACAGGATGTCGGCGTTGTTGAGGTGGGTCCACTGGTGGTTCCGCCCTTTCCAGCGCTCGGGCGGCGGGGGCGGCTGCTCGGGATCGCCGAGCAGCCACTTGTAGACGTCGTAGTCATAGAACTGCTTGGCCCACAACATTCCCGCCACCGCCTGGCGGAGCACCAGCCGCTCGTCATCGCTCAAGCTTGGCCCGCCGAGCGCGCTGTGGAACTCATCGGCATCACGGCGCCGGTCGGCGAGGACCCGGTCGAACCCGGCTCCGAACGGCTTGGCGCGCTCGGCGGCCTCGGCGCGGAGCCGAAGCCGAACCCGCTGAGTCGCGAGCGGAGCGATCGTGAACCGGTACCAGGCGCAGGCCTTGGTGCCGGTGCGGCCCGGGTTCACGGCGTCGGGACGCCCGTCGATCACCCGCTCATGGAAGGCATCCTTCACGTAGCGGGATGGATTGCCGGTGCCGGGGAAGAGGCGCTCGAAGTTGGTCTCGTTTTCCGTGAAGAGCAGCTCCGCGGCCGTCTCGCAGTGCAGCCGGTAGGTGCCGAGCCGGTGATGGGTCGCGACGATGACGGGGTGATCGGTTCCCGCCGCCGCGCTTACCGAGGGCTTCCGGTCGCTGTATCCCCAGGCCCAGGTATTGCGGAACCAGAGCGTGGGCAGAAGGTGGCACTCCGCGGCCTCGGGGCCTCTGTTGGTGATGCGCACTTCGATCAGCAGGTCTTCGGCATCGGCCTTGGCGTATTCGACCTCCATGTCGAAGTAGCGGTTCCCCTCGAAGACTCCCGTGTCAATCAGCTCGAACTCGGGGGCATCTCGCCCCCTGCGTCGGTTCTCATCGAGCAGCTGCTGGTAGGGAAACGCCGCCTGCGGATACTTGTACAGGAACCGCATGGAGGAATGGCTGGGGACGTTGTCGAGGAACCAGTAGTACTCCTTCACGTCCTCCCCGTGGTTGCCCTGGTTCCCCGTCAGGCCGAAGAGTCGCTCCTTGAGGATGGGATCATGGCCGTTCCAGAGCGAGAAGGCGAGGCAGAGCGCCTGGCGCTCGTCGCAGATGCCGCCCAGACCGTCTTCCCCCCAGCGATAGACGCGGGAGCGGGCATGGTCGTGCGGGAAGTACTCCCACGCCGTCCCGTCCGGGCTGTAGTCCTCCCGGACGGTGCCCCAGCATCGTTCGCTCAGGTAGGGGCCCCAGCGCCGCCAGGGAACCTGGCCGGCCCGGGCCTCCTCGAGACGGCGCTCCTCCATGCTCATGGGCACCTCAATACAGCGTCACCTGCTGGGTCATTCCTCCATCCACGTAGTAGGTACACGCAGTCACGTACTCCGATTCCGAGCTCGCCAGAAAGGCCGCCACCGCGGCCACCTCCTCCGGTTTGCCGAACCGTCCCCACGGAATCTCACTCTCCGCGTTCTTGAGAGCGATCGCATCGGTGAGCACCGACTGGTTGATCGGCGTGGCGATGGCCCCGGGAGCGATGTTGTTGACGTTGATCTTGCTGGGCGCAAGCTCCATGGCAAGGTTCCGCATCAGCATGCGGACGCCGCCCTTGGACGCGCAGTAGGGGGCGTAGTTGGGGAACGGGATGTCCTCGTGCACCGACGAGACGAAGATCACCTTGCCCCCCTGGCCCTGCGCCACCATCTGCCGGCAGGCGACCTGACTGACCACAAAGGCGCCGTAGAGATTGACGCCGAGGACGCGGTTCCACTCGTCGTCGGTTATTTCGAGGAAGGGCCGCTTGATCTCGATGCCGGCGTTGCTCACCACGATGTCGAGGCGCCCGAACCGGGCGACGGTGTCCGCCACCATCTTCTCGACGTCGGCGCGCTGGCTCACGTCCGCCCCGACGGCGAACCCGGCGCCGCCCAGGCTCTGGGCCACCGCTTCTCCCGCGGCCTGATCCGCCGGGTGGCGGGCCAGGTAGTTCACCGCGACCTTGGCACCGTCCTGGGCGAACCGCTCCGCGATGGCCTTGCCGATTCCGCTCGAGGCGCCGGTCACCAGCGCCACCTTGCCCGTGAGACGCATCCCAGCCTCCGTATGGTTGAGCCCGGCCCCCGGCCCCGCACTGCCTCGAAGATAGCCGCGTGGGCCGGGGGCTCGCGGGGTCACCCCGGAGCCTGCATCTTCCGGGCGGCATGAGCCGACTCCTCGTCTTCCAGGACCCGACCTCGCGGTTTCCGCGGGGCCTCACTCGTCCCGGCGGAGCATGAACGACATTCCCCCGCGCCTGGTCGCCGCGCTGGCCGATCGTTACCGCTTCGAGCGGGAGCTGGGCCAGGGCGGGATGGCGAGCGTGTACCTGGCCCAGGACCTCAAGATTCAGCGCCAGGTGGCCATCAAGGTGCTGCGCCCGGAGCTCGCCGCCATCATCGGCGCGGACCGGTTCCTGAGCGAGATCCGGACGACGGCCAACCTGCAGCATCCCAACATCCTTCCCCTGCACGACTCCGGCGAGGCCGACTCCTTCCTCTTCTACGTCATGCCCTTCGTGGAGGGCGAGTCGCTCCGTGACCGGCTGACCCGGGAGAAGCAGCTCCCCATTCCCGACACCATCGGCATCGCCACGGAAGTTGCGGGAGCGCTCGACTACGCGCACCGCCACGGGGTGGTGCACAGGGACATCAAGCCCGAGAACATCCTGCTCCACGATGGCCGCGCGATGGTAGCGGACTTCGGCATTGCCCTCGCGGCCAGCAAGGCGGGTGGGACGCGGATGACCGAGACGGGGATGAGTCTCGGTACCCCGACCTACATGAGTCCGGAGCAGGCAATGGGGGAGCGCACCCTCGATGCCCGCAGCGACATCTACGCGCTGGGCTGCGTGACCTACGAGATGCTCCTCGGCGAGGCGCCGTTCACCGGCCCCACCGCCCAGGCCATCGTCGCCAAGATGATGACCGAGCGGCCCGCCCCGATCCGGCCGCAGCGGGACACCGTGTCCCCGGAAGTCGAAGCCGCGGTGCTCACCGCGCTGGCGAAGTTGCCAGCCGATCGGTTCGCGACGGCGGCGGAGTACGCGGCGGCGCTCAACGGCGAGGAGACCGGCACCACCCGGATGCTGGTCCGGCCGTTACCGGCCGCGTCGCGGCCCTATCGCTGGGCGCTGGGCGCCGCGATCGGGGCCGCGATCCTTGCAGCGCTGGCGGCAGTGTTCTTCGCGGTGCGGGCGCAGCGGGCTTCAGCGCGTCCCCTGGCCCGGTTCACGATGCACCTTCCCTACCTGCGTTCCGGCGCGCTCACCTACGGTGGCAACAGCTTCGTCCTCTCGCCGGACGGCTCGAAGGTGATCTACATCGGGGCCGCCCCGGGGGGGCCCAACCAGCTGTGGATGCGGAATCGGGACGACCTGACACCACACCCGATCAGCGGCACGGATGGCGCGGACGGCCCGTTCTTTTCACCGGACAGTCGGTGGATCGGCTACTTCGCTCACCAGCGACTGTTCAAGATCTCGGCCGCGGGTGGTCAACCGATCGCGATCGCCGATTCGGCGACGGCGACGCTGCCCAGCGGCGCCTGGCTCGCCGACGACCGCATCCTGTACATCAGCTCCTCGTTTGGGCTGCTGATCGTGCCCGCGAGCGGGGGGACGCCGGTCGGCGTGCCGATCAGCGGCGTCTACGGCCTGGTTTTCCCGGCCGCGGTGCCGCATCGGGAGGCGGCGCTCCTGACGGAGTGCACCAACAACTGCTCACGAATGACCCTGGTCACGGTGGACATCGCGCGGCGGGTGGTGGACACGCTGCTCACCAACACGGCTCGAGGATGGATCCTCCCCGGCGGCGAGTTGGTCGCTGTGCGGCAGGACGGCTCGGTGGTCGGCGCGCGCTTCGACCCGGCGACGCTCCGGCTACGGGGAGCTCCCGTGCCGCTTCTCGCCGGCGTGCAGCTGGACCTGGCGGTGACACCCGACCTGAGCATCGCGAACGACGGCACCCTGCTCTACGTCGCGGCGGATTCGTCGGCTGGCGACCTCGGCATGGTCCGCGTCGACCGCCAGGGGCGGAGCACACCGATTGACCCGGCCTGGCGCGCGGCCTTCACCAGCGCTGCCCTCTCTCCCGACGGGCGGCGTCTCGCGGTGAGCATCGCATCGGCGGGGCGGACCGACCTGTGGGTCAAGCAGCTCGACCGCGGCCCCCTCACGCGGCTCACCTTCAACGGCTCGCTCAACTATCGGCCTGCGTGGCGGCCCGATGGCCGTTCCCTGAGCTTCACCTCGGATCGCGATGGCCTCTCCCATCTCTTCGGGATCCGGGCAGACGGAAGCGGACAGCCGGAGCGGATCCTCGCCGGCGACACCTCGCAGATCGACGAAGCCAACTGGTCAGTTGATGGACGCTGGCTCGTCTTCCGTACGGGGATCCAGGACGGGACCCGGAACATCTTCGCGGTGCGGACCAGCGGCGACACTTCACGCATCGTGGTGACTGCGGGCGCGTTCGATGAGTACATGCCAGCCATTTCGCCGGACGGGCGTTGGGTCGCCTACGTCTCGGTAGAGTCAGGCCGGGAGGAGGTCTACGTCCGCCCCCTTCCCCAGTCGGACCGGGCCAGGTGGCAGGTCTCGACATCCGGAGGGGCGCAGCCGGTGTGGTCGCACGATGGTCGGGAGCTGTTCTACGTGAGCGCCACGGACAGCCTGATCTCGGTGTCGATCACCCCCGGCCAGGACTTCCAGACGGGAGCCCGAAAGGCGCTGTTCTCGACCCGCGGCTTTCTGTTCCAGCCCTTTCACCAGAGCTACGCGGTGGAGCCCGGCGATCGGGCGTTCGTGCTGCAGCAGCGGGCCGGGGTGCAGCAGTCGGAGAATCCGACGGTGGTCCTCAACTGGTTTGAGGAGGTACGGGCGAAGCTGGCCGCGCCGGGGAGCTAGGTTTTCGGGCCGAGGCCCATGGCGGGCTCACCCGAACGGGGCCGGTCAGTCTGTCAGGACGTTCCACCCCCTTTGCCGGCCAGGAGAAGATCGAGCTCCGCGCGCACGCTGTCCCGTTCGGCCACGAGGCGGGGATCGGGATGCTCCCGCAGTTTGAGGTACAGCCGGTAGTCGCGAATCGCCGCGTCCCGATGGCCCGCGCGGGCGCCGGCCCGGGCACGGGCCAGGTAGATCGCCGTGTTCTGGCCGATGGGTTGGTCCGCGGCCCAGAGGAGCATCCCCGGCACGCGATACAACGCGTGCCAGGCCCGTTCGTGGTCCCCCAGAGCCGCAAAGAGCCGCCCCAGCAGTAGCGGCAGCATCGGCCCCAATCCCGTCGCCGGGCCGGTCGAGGCGATCGAATCGAGCCGCATCACCAGACCGCGCGCCTCCGGCCGCCCCTGGGCGGCGGCCGCCCAGGCATCGAGCAGCGCCGGGCCGAGTAGCGAATCGTCGGCGATCTCCCGATCCCAGCGAGCCCTCGGAAGCAGTGGTCCCCGCAGGTCCGCGGCGAGCCGCCGCGCGGCGTCGATCTCGCCGTGCGCCGCTCTCCAGCACCCGAGGAGGAACAGGTCCCGCCATTCCCGGTATCCCGCGCGGGCCGGGAGACGGGACGAGGCGATCACGCGGGCCGCATCGAGCGCCGGCTGGCTGTCCGCTTCGCCGAACATCGCGGCCGCGATCGCGTCTCCCGGCTCCGGCAATGGCGGCACCTCGCCGGGGCGGCCCAGGCTGAGGAAGAGGTTGGCCCGCATGGCGGCAGCGGCGTCACGCTCCTCGCGCGGGCGGCCCGGTTCTGCAGTGCCTGAACGGCGAGGATCGCGTCATCCAGGCCAACGCCATCTCCAAGCGGCAGATCAACCATGAAGCCCAGACTTATGCCCGGAGCGCTGGAGAGGCGGGCGCGCACCTGGCGGACCGTGGCGCTGTCACCACGCACGAGCGCCACTCGCCACCGCACGAACGGCTCCGCCACGCCGAGCGAATCGTGGAGGTGATGCAGCGCGGCGAGCGCTGGGATCGCGGCGGTGTCCTGCTGTTCGATGGCGATCAACAGCAGGTGCACGATGACGATGGCTTTGCTCGAGTCCAGCGCGAGGGCGCGGTTCAGGCTGCGGCGCGCCAGGGTGGACGAGCTGTCCAGGTCCACCAGCGGCCCGAAATGGAATTGCTCGTCGCCAAGCTCAAACCAGGCATCCGCCTGCTCGGGCAGCCGCTCCACGAGGCGCTCCCGGATCCGGAGCTGGTCGCGAACGTCGTCGGCGTGGGGGTAGCGCGGCCCCATGATCACGTAGAACCGGAGGGAGTCCACTGCATTGAGCCGCGGCAGGTTGGCGACGAGGCGCCGCTCGGCAGCCGAATCGGCCAGCCCCGTTCGACGCAAGGCGGGAACAAGTTCCAGCGCCGCGAGAGCGAACGTCGAGTCGAGGTCCAGCGCGCGGCGATAGGCGGTGATGGCCTCGTCCGCACGCCCTTCGCGCCAGGCCTGGCGCCCCTCGAGGTAGGCCTGCCAGGCGGGCAGGCCGGTCAGGCTTCCGAGGGATGGCTCGGCCTCTCCGGCTTGGCGCCCCAGGACCAGGATGGTCAATCGGTCAATGAGCGTGAGGATGCTGTCCGGGGTCCCTTCCACACTGACGGGCGTGCCCTGCGACCCAGCCGCGACCGAGGTGATCGTGGCCGACAGGACGATCCGGTGAGCATCTCCCACGATGCTCCCATCCAGGAGCTTTCCGGCCCCGAGTCGCGACGCGACCGCGTCGCCGAGCTTCGGGGTTCCGGTCTTCGCCAGGGCGTCGTAGACCGCGAGCGTCGTTCGGGGGTCGGCGGCTCGTGGCCCGCCCTCCCCGCTCAGCTTGGCTCCGAGCAGATCCACCATCCCCTCTCCCCAATCGGCGAGATTGGCCCCGGGCGCATTCACCCGGAACGGCAGGACGGCGACGATGTTCGGATCGAGTTGAGGGCGATGGGCCTGGTGCAGGAGGCTCAGCGCCAGCACGGCGGCTCCCACGAGTGCGCCGGAGCCGAGCACCACGGCGAGGCGGTGCCGGGCGAGAGGTGACGAGGCCGCATGACCCGCGCTCTCCGCCACCGCGGCCGCGAAGGCGGCGACGCTCGGAAACCGATCGGCGGCTTCGGGCCGGAGCGCCCGCGCGATTGCGGCCTCGAGGCCGGGCGGGAGCTGGCGCAGCGTGCCGAGCTGGGGCACCGGATCGCGGAGCCGCTTGAGCAGCACGGCCTGCGCGCTGGGCCCCGTGTAGGGGGGCGCACCGGCCAGCATCTCGTAGAGAACGCACCCCAGGGCGTACTGATCGCTCCGCGAGTCGATGTCCCGTTCGCCCGTCGCCTGTTCGGGGCTCATGTACTCGGGCGTGCCCACGGTAAACCCGGTCTCCGTCAGGCGCTCGTCACCAGCGCCGAGCGGCAGCGCGATGCCGAAATCGGCCAGGGCCGCCCGGTCGTCCTGGAGCAGGACGTTGCCCGGCTTGAGGTCCCGGTGAAGAACCCCTTGGCGGTGCGCGTAGTCGAGCGCGCTCGCAATGTCGGAGAAGATGCGGAGGGCTTCGTCTAGGCTGAGGGGCCCGCGCAGCAGGCGGTCCTTGAGCGTGCGCCCCGGCAGGAGCGGCATTACATACCAGCTGAGGCCGGCCTCCGATCCCGAGTCGAACAGGGGCAGCACATTGGGGTGCGCCAGCCGCGCCGTCGTGGCGATTTCCCGGAGAAAGCGCTCGCTGCCGAGCAGCGCTCCGATTCGCGGCGAGAGCACCTTGAGGGCGACCTCCCGGTCATGCCGGAGGTCGGCGGCACGGTAGACCGACGCCATGCCGCCCTTCCCCAGGAGATCCAGAACCCGGTAGCGCCCCGCCAGGATGGTGCCGGGTTCCGGAAGCTCCGGGCCCATGTGTGCCTCGAGGAGAATGCCTCTGGAAGTTGCATTCGGCGGGGTCTGTCCGGGAGTGGCTGGCGCGAGGGCCGGACCGGCGTGGCAACGCGTCCGGTCGCGCCGCGTTGGACACCCTCGACCGACAAGCGTAGAATCCAGTCCCCCTCGGATCGGAGATGTCCATGGCGCTCGATGCCCGTATCACTCTGGCCCTTCTCTGTGTGCTGCCGGTTGCCGCGCGCGCGCAGGCGGCCAGCCCCGTTGCCGACGCGTTGCGTGAGTACGAGCAGCGCTCGGCCAAGAACCTGGTGGCCGCCATGGAAACGATGCCGGCCGACAAGTATGGCTACAAGCCGACGCCGGCACAGATGAGTGTGGCGCAGATCGCCCTGCACCTGGCGCACGGAAACGACTTCTTCTGTTCCACCATCAGCGGCGCTCCCGCCCCCAAGCGGGACTCCATCACGGCCTCGGCCCCGAAGGAGCAGCTCATCGCGCGGCTGCGGGAGACCTTCGACTTCTGCGGCTCCGCGCTGGCCAAGCTGGACGACTCGGGATTGAGCGAGGAGCTGCCCTTCTTCGGAGGGAGCAAGCGCACCCGGGCGTCGATCATTCTGCTCACGGCCACCGACTGGGAGGACCACTACAGCCAGATGGCGAACTACCTGCGCCTGAACGGCCTGCTGCCACCGACGGCGAAGAAGGGCTGAGGCGCCCCGCATGAGCAGAATTGGACCGACCCCAACTCAGAGGAGATGCCGATGCGCTGGACGCCGAGAGTGACTCTTCCGACCCTGGCCCTGATGACGGTCGCCGCCTGCCAGCCGAAGCCGGCCGCCCTCTCCGGCGCCGATCTGCAGGCGCTCCACGGCGTCACCCAGAGCTTCAAGGACCACGTGATGGCCAAGGATTGGGACGCGGTGACCCGACTGTACGCCGACTCCGCGTCGCTCTTGCCGCCCAATGCGCCGGCGGTGCACGGGAGGGCGGCGATTCGCGGATACTTCGCCGCCTTTCCGCCCGTGACCGCGTTCACGCTGGTCGACGACACCATCGACGGCGTGGGCGATCTCGCGTACGGTCATGGGCACTACGTGCTGACGCTCGGGCTCCCGGGTTCCCCGGTTGACAGCGGCAAGTACCTGAACGTCCTGCGCCGGCAGGCCGATGGCTCCTGGCAATACGTTGAGGACACCTGGAACAGCAGCGCGCCGATGCCGACAGGCAAGTAGCGCCGGCCTCACGGTTCTCGCCAACCCGGTGGATCCGGCCACGCAGGCGGGTCCGCCGGGCTGGCACTGTCGGTCGCGGCACGTAACGTTCTCAGGCCGCGCCGTTCGAAGCACAGCTCGACTCAGGCCTGCCTGGCAGGGGTTGCGTCTGGTCATGCGCCCACATCCCGCATCGAACAGTGAGGGCGCTCGCGCCCGGCGGCGAGAACTCCGCTCTCAATCGTACTGAGCTTCTGGACGTGCCTCGGGGGTCAGGATGACCTTACCCTTCGCGCAGCAAAGCTTTCCCGAGCTGTATGAGCAGGTCCTCGTTGGGCCGCTGTTCGGTCCCTGGGCCGATCCCCTCCTTGACGAAGCTGGTCTTGCACCGAGCGATCGGGTCCTCGACGTCGCCTGTGGCACGGGGATCGTGGCACGGCGTGCCAAGGTCCGGCTTGGAAAGGCCGGCACCGTGGTGGGCGTCGACGTGAACGCCGGCATGATCGCCGTGGCCCGTCGGATTGCGCCCGATATCGGATGGCGCGAGGGGAGCGCCACGGCCCTCCCGCTTGAGCCGGAGGAGCGGTTCGATGTCGTCACGTGCCAGCAGGGCCTGCAGTTCGTACCCGACAAGGCGGCGGGGGTGCTGCAGATGCGTTGCGCCCTCGCGGGCAATGGCCGGCTGGCCGTGAGTACGTGGCTTCCCGACGAAGGGTTCACGGTCCTGCGGGAGCTGCGGAGAGTGGCCGAGCGCCATGTCGGCGTCATTGACGACCGCCGGCACAGTTTCGGCGACGCTGGCCCGCTCGCAGCACTGCTGCGAGACGCCGGCCTGCGTACCGTGCAGTCCCATAGCGAGACGCGAACCATCCGCTTCCCGGATGGGCTGCTCTTCGCGCGCCTGAACGCACTGGCCCTGATTGGCATGAGCGCAGCCGCGAAGACCCTGACCGATACCGAGCGTGAGCGTCTCATCGATGGTATCCTGCGCGAGAGCGAGCCGCTCGTGGCGCAACACACCGACAACGCGGGATTCGCCTACGAGATCGGCGCGACGGTCACGATTGCGCGCGCTTGAGTGCGGGAGACCCGACGAGGTCCGACGAGGACGCGCGCGGCTCCTGTCAGCTGCCTGCCGGCGGTCGCAGCCTCGGCGCCGGATCCTCCTGGCCGGGCCGCTGCAGCTCGAGCCAGAGGAAGCCGTAGGGCCCGAGGGTCAACGGATAGGGGCCCTTCCCGATCCGGGGAAACTCCACGTATCCCCGCATCTCGACCGGCATCATGCCGGCGACTTCGGAGAGCTCAAGCTCGAACGGCTGCGCGAAGCGTGAGAGGTTGGCAACGCAGAGGACGAGCTCCGACTCGGTCCGCCGCAGGTAGGCCAGGATCTTCCGGTTGGCCGGCTCCAGCAACTGGATGGCACCGCGCCCGAAGACCTGAAAGAGCTTACGGAGCGCGATCATGTGCCGCATCCAGTTGAGGAGACTGGCGGACTCGCTCTGCTGCGCCTCGACGTTGATGGCCTGGTATCCATAGACGGGATCCATGACCACCGGGCTGTAGAGGCGAGAGGGATTCGCCCGCGAGAAGCCGGCGTTCCTGTCCGCGTTCCACTGCATGGGGGTACGCACGCCGTTGCGGTCGCCCAGGTAGATGTTGTCGCCCATCCCTATCTCATCGCCATAGTAGATGATGGGCGTGCCCGGGAATGAGAGCAGGATGCTGTTGAGGAGCTCGATTCGGTTGCGGTCGTTCTCGAGCAGCGGGGCCAGACGGCGCCGGATCCCCACGTTCACCCGCATCCGCGGGTCGGCGCTGTAGGCGTAGTACATGTAGTCCCGCTCGTCGTCGCTCACCATCTCCAGCGTCAATTCGTCGTGGTTCCTGAGGAAGAGCCCCCACTGGCAGGTGGGGGGGATGTCCGGCGTGTCCCGCATGATCTCGGTCACCGGCTGCCGGTCCTCGAGACGCAGCGCCATGAACAGCCGGGGCATGAGCGGAAAGTGAAACGCCATCTGGCACTCGTCCCCATCGCCCAGGTACGACCGGACTTCCCGTGGAAGCTGATTGGCCTCGGCCAGCAGCATCCGGCCGCTGTACCCCAGGTCGAGCGCGGCGCGGAGGCGCTTGATGACCTGATGGGTTTCGGGCAGGTTCTCGCAGCTCGTTCCCTCGCGCTCCACCAGGTAGGGAATGGCGTCGAGGCGGAGCGCGTCCACGCCGAGGTCGAGCCAGAACTGCATGACGCGGAGCACTTCGCGCTCGACCGCCGGGTTATCGAAGTTGAGGTCGGGCTGATGGGAGAAGAAGCGGTGCCAGTAGTAGGCCTTGGCCTCGGCGTCCCAGGTCCAGTTCGAGGTCTGGGTGTCGGTGAAGATGACGCGGGTTCCGGCGTACTTCTGGTCGGTGTCGCTCCACACGTAGAAGTCCCGCTCGGGAGAGCCCGCCGGTGCGTGGCGCGCCGCCTGGAACCACGGGTGCTGGTCCGAGGTGTGGTTGATCACCAGTTCGATCATCACCTGCATGCCCCGCTCGTGCGCCGCGCCGACGAACTCCCGGAAATCGTCCAGGGTCCCGTAGGAGGGATGCACCGCCAGGTAGTCGGCGATGTCGTACCCGTCGTCCCGCAGTGGAGAGGCAAAGAAGGGGAGAAGCCACAGGCAGGTCACGCCCAGCTGCTCGAGGTAATCGAGCTTCTCGATCAGGCCGCGGAAATCGCCGATGCCGTCCCCGTTGGCGTCGTTGAAGCAGCGGACGTGCACCTCGTAGATGATCGCGTCCTTGTACCACAGGGGGTCGGCCGCGCTGCCGGGGCGTTTGCTCACCACACCTCCAGGACTCGAACCGTCAGGACAGCAAATCAGGCGGGGTTCGGGCGGCGGAACAAGCCCGGAAGCGCTCGCTCAGGTGGACGCCGCGGGCCCGGCACTCGCGCGTGGCGACCGGAAGGCGACCACCGCGAGAGGCGGGAGCGTCAGGTTGAGCGACCAGGGCCGTCCGTGGGTGGAGACCGGGTCGGAATCGACGCCGCCCAGGTTGCCCTGCCCGCTCCCCCCGTAGAGCGACGCGTCGCTGTTCAGGATCTCGCGCCAGTGGCCCGCGGCCGGGACCCCCACCCGGTAGTCCGCGTAGGTCACGGGCGTGAAGTTGCAGACGAAGAGGACCTCCCGCTCGGGATCGCGGGCGCGGCGGAGAAAGCTCACCACGCTCCGCAGGTGGTCGTTGCAGTCGACCCATTCGAACCCGGCGGGGTCGAAGTCCACCTCGTGCAGGGCGGGCTCGTTCCGGCAACAGGTATTGAGATCCCGCACCCAGCGCTGCAGCCCGCGGTGGTCGGACTCGTCCAGCAGGTGCCAGTCGAGGCTGGTGTCGTGGTTCCATTCCCGCCACTGGCCGAATTCGGCTCCCATGAACAGGAGCTTCTTCCCGGGGTGCCCGAACATGTACCCGTACAGCACCCTCAGATTGGCGAAGCGCTGCCACCGATCCCCCGGCATCCGCGCGATCATCGAGCCCTTGCCGTGGACCACCTCGTCGTGGGAGAAGGGCAGGATGAAGTTCTCGGTGAAGGCGTAGAGCATCGAGAAGGTGATGTTCCGGTGATGGTGGCTCCGGTACACCGGGTCGCGGCCCATGTAATCCAGCATGTCGTGCATCCAGCCCATGTTCCACTTGAAGCCGAAGCCGAGCCCGCCCAGGTAGGTCGGCCGCGAGACCATGGGCCAACTGGTCGACTCCTCCGCGATCACGGTCGCCCCCGGGTACTCGAGGTGCAGGCGCTCGTTCAACGTCCGGAGGAAGTCCACGGCATCGAGATTCTCCCGCCCTCCATACCGGTTTGGAACCCATTCGCCGCTCTGGCGGCCGTAGTCGAGATAGAGCATGGACGCGACCGCGTCCACCCTGAGAGCGTCGATGTGATAGCGATCGAGCCAGAACATCGCGTTGCTCAGCAGAAAGCTCCGCACCTCGTCCCGGCCGTAGTTGAAGACGAAGGTCTGCCAGTCGGGATGAAAGCCCTGGCGTGGGTCGGCGTGCTCGTACAGGTGGGTGCCGTCGAAATAGGCGAGCCCATGTCCGTCCCGCGGGAAGTGCGCCGGGACCCAGTCGAGGATGACCCCGATGCCGCGGCGGTGCAGAGTGTCCACCAGGTACATGAGATCCTGGGGCGAGCCGTAGCGGGCCGTGGGCGCGAAGTACCCCGTCACCTGGTAGCCCCACGACCCGTAGAACGGATGCTCGGCCAACGGGAGCAGCTCCACGTGGGTGAACCCCTGGGCACTGACGTAGTCCGCCAGCTGGTCCGCCGCCTCGCGATAGGTGAGCCACCGGTTGCCGGCCTCCGGTACCCGCCGCCACGAGCCCAGATGCACTTCATAAATGGAAAGCGGTGCCTCGTGAATCCGGCCGCGGTCCCGCGCCGCCATCCATTCGGCGTCGCCCCACACATAGGAAGGCGGGAGGGTCGTGAGCGACGCGGTGCTGGGCGGCATTTCCGCCGCGAAGGCGAAGGGATCGGCCTTGTCCGCCACGTACTCGCCGTTTCGCGACACCACTCGATACTTGTAGCCGCTCCCGGGCCCGACCCCGGAAATGAAGCGCTGCCAGACGCCGGCATCGGTGGAGGACATGGGATGCGCGGCAGGGTCCCACCCGTTGAAGTCGCCGATCACCGAGACCCGTCCCGCGTTCGGCGCGACAACAGCGAACCGGAACCCTGCGCCGCCCGGCCCGTCGGCGGGGTGCGCACCGAGTATGCGGTAGGTGCGGCACGCCGAGCGGTCTCCAAGCTGGGCGAACTCCTCGGCACTAAGTGAGACCGCGGTCATCGGTGGTATCCTTCGTCACTCGGTGAAAGCGCGCCCCGTCGCTTGGCCGCGGGGCCCCTGCAACTATTGTTGATATCAACATATTGCGGCAACCCGCCGCGGGCTGCACACGTTGCGTAGAGCGGAGTCTTCCATGCCGGACCCGTCGGCCCTCCTCCCCGAAACCGACGCCCAGATCGCCGCTCTGGGAGGGGCCGACATTGCCCTGGGGATCGCGGCGCCGGACCGAATGGAGGGGGGCCCGCCCGTCCTCGAGGCCGCGCGCGCCGCCCTCCGGGAGAGGTTCCCCGGTGCCCGGAGTGTAGTGCTGTACGCGTATCCCGCCACTCTGGCGGCGGAGGCCCCGGCGCTGGACGGCGCCACACCGGTGCTTCCCCTTCCGTGGCGCGCCGAACGGCGGGGAGCGGACGCCGACGCCGGCCTCCCTGTGGAGGCCACCGCTCTCATCCTCGCGGCCGGCCAGCGGCTCCGGGCGACGGGGTGCGCCCTGCTCGGAAGCGAGGTGGCGAGCCTCACTCCGGATTGGATCGGCCGGCTCCTGGCGCCGGTCATCGAGGAAGGGCAGGATCTCGTCGCCCCGTACTACGTGCGCCATCCCTACAGCGGCGCCGTCACCACTGGGCTCCTGTATCCACTGGTGCGCGCCGTGTACGGCCGCCAACTCCGATATCCGATGGGATCGGAGCTGGCGTGCTCGCTCCGGCTGATGGATCGCGTCGTGGACCAGGCCAAGGCCTCGGGGCGACGTGCGGTAGAGCTCCGCCTGCTGGTGGAGGCCATCGCGGGTGGCATGCCCATCTGTCAGGCAGCGCTCGGACCTCGGCCCGTCCCGGCCGAAGGGCCCGGCCTCAGCACCGTCCTGGCGACGGCACTCTCGCTCGCCTTCGACGAAGTGGAGCGGTCCGCGCCGCTCTGGCAGAGGATTCGGGGCAGCCAGCCCGTGCCGGTGATGGGGACCCTGCCCCCTCAGTCCCTGGAGCCGGTCCCGCTCGACGCCAGCCGCATGCTGGATGCCTTTCGCCTGGGCCAGCAGAGCCTCAGCGAAGTCTGGGGAGCGGCCCTTCCACCCAGCACCATGGTAGAGCTCAAGAAGCTGGCGCGTCAGCCCGACCAGTCATTCCGTTTCCCGGACCGGCTCTGGTCCCGCATCGTGTATGACTTCTGCCTCGCCTATCACACGCGAGTGATGAGCCGGGATCACCTCATGGGAGCCCTCGCCCCCCTCTACCTGGGATGGTTCGGCGCGTGGTACATGGAGATGGGCGACGTGCAGGTGCCCGCGCTGGAGAGTCGGCTGGAACAGCTGTGCCTCGTATTCGAAGCCGAGAAACCTTACCTGATCTCCCGGTGGCGGTGGCCGGATCGCTTCAATCCCTGAGTCTACAGGGCGCGCCGGAGGAGGAATCATGTGGAGTCAGATCAATGATGCGCTGGGAGAGTCGCTGCGCCGGGTGCTGACCAGCCTGGCCAGCCTGCTGCCCGGCCTGGTGGCGCTGCTGGTCTCGATCGTCGTTGCCGCGTTGCTGGGCGGGCTGGCCCGGTGGGCCCTGGTCCGGCTGCTGCTCGCGTTCCGGTTCGACGAGCGTCTGGAGCGCTGGGGTGTCTCGCTCCTCGCGGAGTGGTCGCCGGGCCGGAGCCCCACCCGTCTCCTGGGCCGCCTGGTCCACTGGATGCTGGTCCTGCTGGGCGCGCTGGTGGGCCTCGCGGCGCTCGACAATACGCTCATGACGACGATGCTGGGGCGCCTGGGCACCTATCTGCCGAACGTCTTCGTCGCCGTGGTGCTCATGGTCATCGGCACCATGCTGGCGCGGTTCCTTTCGCGGGGCGTCCTGATCAGCGCCGTCAACATGCAGATCCAGTCGGCCAGGCTGATGAGCCTGGGCGTGAAGTGGCTGGTCCTGCTGCTCACGGTGGCGATGGCGCTCGACCACCTGAGCATCGGCGGGGCGATCCTCGAACTCGCCTTTGGCATCCTGTTCGGCGGGATCGTCCTCGCGCTCGCGCTGGCCGTCGGGCTGGGCTCGAAGGACGTGGTGAGCCGCTCCTGGGAGCGGCAGGCCGAGCGCAAGGCCGAGCCGCCCGAAGTCCCGGTCGAACACCTGTGATTCGATTGCGGGCCACCGAGAGGGCTGGTGGCGCCCCCATCCGGCGGCGGGCCACGCCCCCACCGGACGCCATTTCGCGCGCTATCTTTATCCCCTCGCGCACCCCCGCCCCGGATCGTCCGAGCGACGAGACGCCGCGCCCCGCCCGATCCCGGGCGCGGGCAGTCACACCTGGAGCATCGGCATGGTCGAGATTCCGTCTCGCCTGAGCAGCACCCTGGCCGACCGCTATCTGATCGAGCGGGAGCTGGGCCAGGGCGGCATGGCCACGGTCTACCTGGCCCACGATCGGCGGCACGACCGCCGCGTCGCTCTCAAGGTGCTCCGCCCCGAGCTTTCGGCGATCCTCGGCGCGGACCGCTTCCTCGCGGAGATCAAGACTACCGCCAACCTGCAGCATCCCCACATCCTGTCGCTGTTCGACTCGGGCGAGGCCGATGGCTTCGTCTTCTACGTGATGCCCTATGTCGAGGGAGAGAGCCTGCGGGACCGGCTGCACCGGGACAAGCAGCTGCCCGTGGACGAAGCGGTGCGCATCGCCCGCGAGGTCGCGGATGCGCTCGAGTACGCGCACCGGCATGGGGTGATCCACCGGGACATCAAGCCCGAGAACATCCTGCTGCACGATGGGCACGCGCAGGTGGCGGACTTCGGCATCGCGCTGGCGGTGAGTCGCTCCGACGGCGGCACTCGCATGACGGAAACCGGCATGTCGCTCGGTACGCCTCACTACATGAGCCCCGAGCAGGCCATGGGGGAACGCGAGATCACGGCGCGGAGCGATGTCTACGCCCTGGGCTGCGTGCTCTACGAGATGCTGAGCGGCGAGCCGCCCTTCACCGGCCCGACGGCGCAGGCCATCATCGCGCGGGTGATGACCGAGGAGCCGCGGAGCCTCACATTGCAGCGGAAGTCGATTCCGCTCCATGTGGAGGCGGCGGTCAACGGGGCGCTCGCCAAGCTGCCGGCGGACCGGTTCGCCACCGCGCGGGAGTTCGCGGACGCGCTCGAGGGCAAGGGGACCGCGCCCGCGCTGATCGGCGCGACACGCGCGGGGGCCGGGGTGGCGCGACCCGCCAAGGCCGGGTGGCGGGAGCGGCTCCGCGACCCATTCGTGCTCGTGCCCTCGGTCGTGGCGCTCGGCGCCCTGGCCACCACGATCGGCCTCGCCACACGGAAGGCGCCGCGGGCCCTCCCGCCGATCCAGTTCGTCATGGCCGCGAGCGACAGCACCCGGCCGATCGACAACTTTCCGTGGCCCGCGGCGATTTCGCCGGACGGCGGCACCGTGATCTACAGCGTCGGGCAGGCGGCGACCGGATCGATGTTCTACCTGCTCCGGACCGACGAGCTGGGGGCCCACCCGATCCCCGGCACTGATGGGGCCTACCAGCCGTATTTCTCGCCCGACGGCAGCTGGCTCGCCTTCGAGATGGCGGGGAAGGAACGGAAGGTCCGTCTCGATGGAAGCGCGCCGGTGACCATTACCGACGCCGGCGCGGCGAACGGCGCCGATTGGACCCCCAGCAACGAGATCGTGCTCGGCGCCCAGGGACCGTTTCACGGCCTGTCGCACGTGAGTGCGGCGGGCGGGGCCACCGTGGCGCTCACTCATCCAGACACCGCCAGGGGCGAACGCGACCACGTCTGGCCCATCGCCCTCCCGGATGGCAACACCGTCGCCTTCGCGATCTGGTACGGCGGCCTCGGCGCCTCACGGCTGGCGCTCGCCCGATTGAACAGCGGCAAGGTCATGCCGCTCGGGATCGCGGGCATCCGCCCCCTGGCCTTCCTCGATGGAATGCTGATCTACGTCCAGGCTGATGGGACGGTGATGGCGGTGCGGCTCGACGTCGGGGCCGGGAAAGTGGCCGGGGCGCCGATTCCGGTGCACGACCCGGTGCCCGTCGTGCAGGCATTCAACGGGAACTCGGGCATCTTCGTGTCACCCGGCGGAGGGTTGGTCACCTCGCGCGGCGGAACGCTGGGGAAGCTGGCGTGGGTCGAGCGCGGCAAACCGCTCGAGGTCATCCTCCCCGGCGCGCGCAGTTACGGCTTTACGAGGCTCTCTCCGGACGAACGGCGGATCGCGGTCGTCGTCTCGGAAGATGGCAAGCGCGACGTCTGGATCTACGACCGGGCGGCCGGGACCTTCTCCCGGATCACGTCGCTCGGAACGGTCACGTCGGTCGAGTGGAGCCCCGACGGCACACGCATCCTCTTCACGGCCGCGGATGACGCGGGAGGACTCGCGGTCTACTCCCAGGCCGCTTCGGGCGGCGCGGAAATGAAACGGCTGTTCCGGCACAATGCGACCACGGCGCTGGCGACGATGTCGCCGGATGGGCACTCGCTCCTCGTCAACGCCCTCGACGGCAACAACTGGGGCATCGTGCGGGTGCCGCTCGACTCGGGCGGAACAGCCCGGCGCTACCTGCCGGGCACCGCCAACCAGCACGCCCCGCAATTCGCGCCCAACGGCAAGTGGGTGGCCGTGGTCTCGGACCAGTCGGGGCGGGACGAGGTCTACGTCCTCTCCTTCCCCGACCCATCATCGAGAATCCAGATCTCGGTAGCCGGCGGCGAGGAGCCGATGTGGTCGCGGGACGGGAGCCGGCTGTTCTATCGCGATGGCCGGGCCCTGGTCGCGGCGCGAGTCGCCTTCTCGCCCACGTTCGCGCTCCAGGGACGGGATACAGTCCTCGCGACGCTGGGCGGCAGCACCTCGGGCCCGGTTTTCGGCTACTTCTCGGGGACCTACCAGCCGACCCGCGACGGGTCCCGCTTTCTGGCCATTCTGACCGATGCGGACGACTACCAGCTCATCATCTCCCCCAACTGGATCACTGCGTTCCGCCGGAAGATCGCGGAGAGTGCGGGTCATGCGCCGTGACCCCGGCGGGCCGGGCTCGCGTGGCGGAGAATGAGCACCACCAGTGACCGGCTGGCCGCGGCGCTGCGCGACCGCTACGTCATCGAGCGCGAGCTGGGCCAGGGTGGAATGGCCACCGTCTATCTGGCCCGCGACGTCCGCCACGACCGCCAGGTCGCGGTGAAGGTGCTGCGGCCGGAGCTGGCCGCCATCCTCGGCGCGGACCGGTTTCTCTCCGAGATCCGGACCACGGCCAACCTGCAGCACCCGCACATCCTCCCGCTGTTCGATAGCGGCGAGGCGGACGGGTTCCTGTTCTACGTCATGCCGCTGGTGGAAGGGGAGACGCTCCGGGAGCGTCTCAGCCGGGAGAAGCAGCTTCCCGTGGACGAATCGGTGCGGATTGCGGGCGAGGTGGCCTCAGCGCTGGACTACGCCCACCGTCACCAGGTGATCCACCGGGATATCAAGCCCGAGAACATCCTGCTGCACGATGGTTCGGCGCTGGTGGCCGACTTCGGGATCGCGCTCGCCGCGAGCCGGGCCGGCGGCACCCGCATGACCGAGACCGGGATGTCGCTCGGCACGCCCCACTACATGAGCCCCGAGCAGGCCATGGGGGAGCGGGAGATCACGGCGCGAAGCGACGTGTACGCGCTGGGGTGCGTGCTGTACGAGATGCTCACGGGAGATCCCCCCTTCACTGGCTCCACCGCCCAGGCCATCGTGGCGCGGGTGGTGACCGAGCGGCCGCGGAGCCTGACCGCCCAGCGGCACACCATTCCGGCCCATCTCGAGGCGGCGGTGCTCACCGCCCTCGAGAAGCTGCCGGCAGATCGCTTTGCATCCGCCGCCGACTTCGCGGCGGCGATCCGCGATCCGGCGTACGGCGCTGGCAGGTCGACCACGTCAGTCACTGGAGCGGCGGCGGCCGCGCCTGGCGTCGGCCCGAGCCGGGCCCTGCCTCTTGCGCTTGCGGGATTGGCGGGAATCGCTCTCGGCGCCGGCATGGGATACGCCGTCCACGCGCGGCCAAGGGAGCCCGTGACACGATACGGCCTGGCGCTCCCCGCGTCCCAGGCGCCGCTGGCCATCGCGCAGCCGATACCCTCGCCGGACGGATCGCGAATCGCCTACATGGGCCCGGGAAGCGCCGGGCCCGAAGTCTGGATCAAGGCCCGCGATCGCTACGATGCCACGCCGCTCCCAGCCACTCAGCGAGCCACCAACTTCGCCTGGTCCCCGGATGGACAGTGGATCGCCTTCACCGCCGGGTCGGAACTCCGGAAGATCCCGACCGTAGGCGGCGGCGCCATCACGCTGGCCGACACCGTGTCCAACAGTCCCGGACTGGCCTGGCTGGAGAACGGGAATATCGTCTACATCAAGCAGGGCGGCGTCGCGTTCTGGCAGGTCCCGGCGCAGGGCGGGAAATCGACCGCACTCTACTCGGACAGCACGACACTGCTCATGCCGACGGAGCTCCCCGGGGCGCGAGGCCTGATCTTCACACGATGCCCTGCGACGTGCCTCACGCGGCAGGAGCTGTGGGCCCTCGACTTCCGCACCGGCTCGGCGCACCAGGTCGTGCCCGACGCCGCCATGGGGCTCTATGCCCCGACCGGCGACCTGCTCTACGTGCGGCGTGACGGGGCGCTCTTCGCCGCCCCGTTCGACCTCCACTCGCTCGCGACAACCGCTCCCCCGATCCCGGTGATGGACAGCATCGCCATGCTCGAGGGAGTCCTGCCCTTCTTTGCCTTGTCGCGCACCGGCACGCTGGTGACGCGGCTCGGCGGGCCGCTCTCGCTCACGGAGCGGTTCACGATGGTGTGGCTCGACCGGGCCGGGCACGAGACGCCGGTCGATTCGAGCTGGACCTTCCGCCTTACCGACTTCGGCGCCAACTATGGCTGGTCCCTGTCCCCCGACGGAAAGCAGCTCGCCATCGGTCTCGCCACGGATGCGGGGGATGACATCTGGATCAAGCACCTTCCGCGCGGCCCGCTCTCCCGGGCCACCTTCGACAGCGCGTCGGAGTATCGCCCCCGATGGATGCCGGACGGGCGTTACCTGCTGTTCGGCTCCAATCGTGCGGGCGCCGGTGCCGGTGGCCTGTACATGCGCCGCGCGGACGGTACCGGCTCGGATTCTCTCATCTGGCGGGCGCCGCGCGGCGTGTTCGAGGGTCAGTTCTCACCCGACCGGCGCTGGCTCGTCTTCCGGACCGGCGGCACGATGGGGCAGTCGGGAGGGCGGGACATCGTTGGCATCCGCCCCGGCGTCGACACCACGCCGGTGCCGCTGGTGGCGACGCCCTATGACGAGGAGGCGATTGCCATCTCCCCCGACGGGCACTGGCTCGCCTACGAGTCCAATGAGACCGGACAGACCGAGGTCTACCTCCGACCCTTCCCGAACACCAGCGCCGGCAAGTGGCAGGTCTCCAATGGCGGCGGCGTGGCTCCCCTCTGGGCGCGGAACGGCCACGAGCTGTTCTACATGGACGCCAACCGGGAGATGACGGTGACGACCGTGGGGTCGGGAGCCGAACCCGCGCTGGGCCCTCGCCGAGCCCTGTTTCGCCTTCCCGACGACGTGTACATGTCGCTCACCGAGTTCTACACCCCCTTCGATGTCGCGCCGGACGGACGCTTCATCATGGCGAGGAGCGTCTCGCAGCCCGGCACGGCTCAGGCCCCGCTCATCGTCGTGGACAACTGGTTCACGGAGCTGCGTCAGCGCCTTGGGCAGCGGTAAGCGGATCGGGTCGCCCGCGTCTGGTCGCCCCCGCCCGCGCGCCGTATCTTCGAGCACGCTCACTCGTCGCCCTCCTTCAAGCATCCCAGCCAGAGAGGCCAACGTGAGGGAGTCGCTTCCCTCGTTGACCAGCACCCGCGCGACGTATTCCTCTCCGGGGATCGCCGCATGACGATCGATAACCTCCGGGCAAGCCTCGCCGATCGGTACCGGATCGAGCAGGAGCTGGGCCGCGGCGGCATGGCGACCGTCTATCTCGCGCAGGACCTCAAGCACGAGCGCCGGGTGGCCATCAAGGTCCTGCGCCCCGAGCTCGCGGCGGTGATCGGCGCCGAGCGATTCCTGCGCGAGATCAAGACCATCGCCACGCTGCAGCATCCCCACATCCTCGGCCTGATCGACTCCGGCGAGGTGGAGGGGACGGCCTATTACGTCATGCCGTTCGTGGAGGGAGAGTCACTGCGCGACCGGCTGCAGCGCGAGAAGCAGCTACCGATCACGGAGGCGGTGCGGATCGCCAGTGAAGTGGCGGGCGCCCTGGATTACGCGCATCGCCACGACGTGGTCCATCGCGACATCAAGCCCGAGAACATCCTGCTCCACGATGGTCAGGCCCTGGTGGCCGACTTCGGGATCGCGTTGGCGGTCAGCTCCGCCGGCGGCACCCGGATGACGGAAACCGGAATGTCGCTCGGCACGCCCCACTACATGAGCCCCGAGCAGGCGATGGGGGACCGCGAGATCTCGGGCCGGAGCGACATCTACGCCCTGGGCTGCGTGAGCTACGAGATGCTCACCGGCGATCCGCCGTTCACTGGATCCACCGCCCAGGCCATCGTCGCAAAGATGATGACCGAACGCCCGGCGGCACCCTCGAGGCTCCGGGATACCATCCCCGCCCCCGTGGAAGAGGCGGTATTGACGGCGCTCGAGAAGCTGCCGGCCGACCGGTTCGCCACCGCCGCGGAGTTCGCCACCGCGCTGGGAGGCGCACCCACCGGCCGGATTCCGACCCGGGCCGCGCGGAGCGTCCCGTCCCCCATCGCTCCCTGGCGGAGCCTCAGCCTCGCGCTGGGCTTCCTGGTCCTGGTGCTGGCCGGAGTGTCCGCCTGGGCACTGGGCCGCACCCAGAGCCAACCGGCGCCACAGGTCTTCGACGAGGCGCTCCCCGACAGCGCGCGCATGGATTTCACCGGGCAGACTCCCTCCACCCCGTACGGGTCCCCGCTCAACAGCCTCGATCTCTCGGGCGATGGCCGGTTCGTGGTATATCTGATGCGGCAGGGAGAGTCCACAGCGCTCTGGCGCCGGAGCCTGGTGGACGCCACCGCGGCACCGGTCACCGGCACGGTCGGCGGGAACATGCCGAGGATCTCGCCTGACGGCAGCCAGTTGGCGTTCGCGGCCGGCACCAGCATTCTCGTCCTGCCGATGGCGGGCGGGCCGGCGCGACGGGTCGCGGACTTCGAGGGTCAGGTCACCGCGCTGGAGTGGACGGCGCCGGGTCGCCTGCTCATGGTCGACCTCGAGGGCTACCGTGCCCGCCGCATCGACACCGAGGGGGGTGGGCTCGACAGCCACCGGATGCCGCGCTGCATCGACGGCCAATGGCTGGCGGATGAGAAGAAGCTCCTGTGCAGCCTCGGCGGCATCGGCCGCGTCATCGATCCGATCAGCGGAGCGGTGTGGACCATCCGGAGCAGCGACTCCGCCGGCGCGGCCGCCGGCACCATTCCCGGCTCCGCCTTTCGTCTGATTGATGACCGCTACCTGGTCTATGCCTCGCCGGAAGGAGATGTGCGCGCGGCTCCTTACGACAAGCGGTCGCACACCATCGGGCGCTCGGTCACCATGCTCTCCGGGGTGCGGCTCGAATCGACGGGCAACGCGCAGTTCAGCATCAACCGCCTGGGGATGATGGTCTACGCCCCGGGGGGCAACGCACGGATCGGACGCCTGGTCCGACTCGCCCCCGGCGGAACGCCGCAACCACTCCCCGTCGAGCCGGGAGGATACGCCAACTGGGACCTGAGCCGGGACCGGCAGTGGCTCGCGACCGTCAGTCAGGCGCCGGGATACTCCGAGCTTCGGATCCACAATCTGCGGGATCGGCAGTCATTCCTCTGGCTCAAGGCGGAGAACATGACGCACCCGCTATGGAGCCCCGACGGCTCCTGGCTCATCGTGCGGGTCCAGAACACTCACCGCGCGGCGCTCCTGCTGGGGTCGCCCTCGGCCGCGGCGGCGCCCGACACCGTCTTCGCCAGTGATGACGCGTCCCAGGTCCCGACGCCGATGGACGTGAACAGCGCGCACCTCGTCATCGCATCGGTCGGATTCCCGGCCGGGATCGTGCGGTTCGATCCCCTGGCGCGGCCAGTGCACTTCGACACCCTGGCGCAGGACCGCCTCTTCGTCATGGCCTCTCCGGACGGCCGGCGCCTGGTCATGAGCGCCTCCGAGGGAAGCCGGGTCCTCATGACGGCCTTCCCGCCGGCGGGATGGGAGCGCCAGATCGCGGCCAACAGCGTGGAACCGCTCTGGCTCTCCAACACGGAGATCCTGTATCGCTCCGGTGTCACCTGGCATCTGACTCACATCAACCCAGCCACCAACGAGATCGTAGGACCTTCATCGGTCTGGGGCAGCGATCCGCGCTTCTCCGATACCTTCGGCTGGTCGAATCGTCCGAGTTGGGACGGAGGGATCATCTATCTCCAGGGCCCGGAGGACACCGGCACCCGCTACCTCCGGGTGCTGCCGCACTGGGTCTCCGAGATGCGCCGGGCGGTGGACCAGGCCAACCGCTAGACGCCGAGGACGCCGAACCTGCCCGTCCGACGTTGGGTGCGCCTGGGCCCTTTCGCATCCCCTCACGATGTACGTTTCTTTCGGATGACATCGGCACTCGAACCCCGGAAGCTCCCGGCGCTTCGAGAGGGGACGGGCCCGTGAGGTGCTCCCGAACCAGGAGGACGCGATTGATGCCAGCGGGGAGGCGCACCGGCGCCCTCGACTCGGGCCACAATCCGAGGCAGATGTGAGTTCCACGCTCTCGAGACGGGAGCTCCTCCGAAGGCTCGCCCTGGCCGGGATGGCGCTCGGCATCCGCGGTCCGCTCGCCGCTCAGGGCACTGAAGATCCAGATCGCGAGCGGCTGGCCGCGTGGACCCGGCGCCTCCGGGACGAGGGCCTCGCGAAGGTCGAGCTGCCGCTGGGCCGCTCCGCGGACCGTGTGGGAGAGCTGGCCGCCGGAACCCCATACGTGCCGGGACGACTCGACCAGTATCTGCTCCATGGCGGCGACCCGCTCGCCACCGAGCCCCTGACGCTCTCTCTCACCAGCTTCGATTGCGTGACCCTGGTGGAGTCCTGTCTCGCCGTCTCCCGGGTGGCAGGCCATGCAGGTCCCCCGACCTGGGCTGGTTTCGGACGGGAGGTGGAGCGAATGCGCTACCGCGGGGGAACGCGCCGGGGCTACGCCTCGCGGCTCCACTACTTCAGCGAATGGATCGCGGACGGCGCCCGCCGCGGCCTGGTCCGCGACCTCGGCCAGGAGCTGGGCGGCACCAACGACGCCCGGCCGCTCCGCTTCATGACAACGCACCGCCAGAGTTACCCCGCCCTGGCCAACCCGGCGGTGTTGCGGGAGATCCATGCCATGGAGCAGCAACTCGACAACCACCCCCGGTGGATGGTGCCACGGGCGGCCATTCCCGACGCCGCCGCCCGCATTGAGAGCGGTGATGTGCTGGCATTCGCTACGTCGATTCCAGGCCTCGACGTGACTCATGCCGCGCTGGCGTATCGGGACAAGGCAGGAGTCTTGCGGGTCCTTCATGCCCCGCTGTCGGGTGGGGTGGTCGAGGTCGCCGCCCGCCCACTTGCGGAGTATGTCGCGGCCATTCATCGCTCGACCGGCGTTCTGGTGGCGCGGCCACTCTGGGATTGAACATCGCAAAGCGTCGAGTGCCGCCGGAAGGCGACGCGACGCATCGCGGGCTGGAAGGGAGAGTCCAATGGCAGATGTCAAAGCCGCCATCCAGGCGGCTCTCGCCGACCGCTACCGACTCGAGCGCGAGCTCGGCAAGGGTGGGATGGCAACGGTCTTCCTCGCCGAAGAGTCGGCCACGGGTCGGGCGGTGGCGCTCAAGGTGCTGCACCCGGCGCTGGCCGCGACGGTGGGCGCCGACCGCTTCAAGCGGGAGATCCGGGTGGCGCGCACTCTCGATCATCCGAACATCCTCCAGGTGCTCGACTCCGGCGAGGACGGAGACCTGCTCTGGTTCACCATGCCGTTCGTGCAGGGCAAGAACCTGTTCGACCTGATGACGGCCGGAGAGCCGTTGCCCTGGCAGCGCGCGCTCGCGATCGCAGGGGCCGTCGGGTCCGCCCTGCAGTACGCCCACGCGAGGGGCGTGGTGCACCGCGACATCAAGCCGGACAACATCCTGCTGGAGGGCGAGCAGGTCATCGTCGCCGACTTCGGCGTCGCGCGGGCGGTGAGCGAGATGCACGAGAAGCTCACCGCCACCGGCATGGTGGTCGGCACCCCCGCCTATATGAGCCCGGAACAGGCATCGGGCGAGTCGGATATCGATGGGCGCTCGGACCAGTACGCGCTGGCCTGCGTCATCTACGAGATGCTCTCGGGCGAGGCTCCCTTCAAGGGGCCGACCCCCACCGCCACCCTGATGCGGCGCTTTGCCGGTCCACCGCGCCCGCTCAGGCCGGTCATCGACGTCCCCGAGGCGGTCGAGCGCGCGCTGTTCCGCGCCCTCGACAAGGATCCGCGCGCCCGTTTCGCCACCATGGAGGAGTTCCTGGGCGCGCTCGAAGGCAAGACCGTCGCTCCCTCGCCAGCGCCGAGCTCGGCGCCTCCGCCCGAGCAGGAGCGCAAGGGGTGGCTGGGCGGCCTGTTCGGGCGGTGACCGGGGCGGGTTCCATCAGTCCCTCTTCAGATCCGCTTCAGCTTCCCTTCAATCCGCGAAGTGAAGGTTGACGCCGGTTGGCGCACCGCCGGGCGACACCGGTCGCTCCGTGGTGCGCTCATTCGCCGAAGGGAGACGGTATGTCGCTCAAGAAGCTGAGGGACTTCCTGAACCGGGAGCAGGTGGAGTACGACACCATCACCCATTCCCCCGCCCCGACCGCCAAGCAGGTGGCCGAAGCCGCGCACATCCCCGGTTGGGAGATGGCCAAGACGGTGATGGTCAAGATCGACGGCGAGATCGCGATGGTAGTGCTGCCCGCTTCCACGAAGGTAGATTTCGGCCGATTGCTCGAGGCCACGGGAGCACAAGAGGTCGAGCTGGCCCACGAGGATGAATTCCGGCATCTCTTTCCGGATTGTGCCGTCGGCGCCATGCCGCCATTCGGCAACCTTTTCGGCCTTCGCACCTACATCGCCGAAGAGCTGACGGAAGATGAAGAGATCGCCTTCAACGCCGGCACGATGACCGAGGTGATCAAGATGGACTATGCGGACTACGCCCGCCTGGTCCGACCCCGGATTCTGCCGTTCCGGATCACGGTCTGAGGCCGAAAGGCCGGTAGGCGCGAGTTTTCCACCCCGGGAGGCCCTCGACCGGCGTGCAGGCACAAGCATTGCGGGTCCGGCCGCGGATGGCCCTGTTCCCCTTTCCTGCCAAGAGGAAGAGATGCGAACCCTTCGTCGACTGGCCGCAGGTTCGGCAGTACTGCTTACGCTTTTCGTCCCCGCCCTGGGCTTCGCGCAGGGGGGTCCGTCGCAGTCCGGAGGCGGGCACGCGGATGCCATGGTTGCATTGCGCTTCGGGACCCTGGGATTCGGTCTCGAGGTCAACAAGCTCCTCATCGGCCACGTCGGGGTGAGGGTGGGCGGCAACTACTTCAAGTTCAGTACGACCAAGGATCAGTCCAACATCACTTACAACGCATCGCTCAAGCTCCAGGCGTTCTCGGCCCTCATCGACCTCTACCCCGGCAACCGGGGCGGCTTCCACTTCACCGGCGGCCTGATGACCGATCCGGCCAAGGTGACGGCCACCGGCAAGCCCGCCGCTTCCGATTCGTTCGATATCAACGGGACGAGATACCCGAGCAGCGCCGTCGGCACTCTCACCGGCGAGGCGAAGTTCCCCGGCGTCCTTCCTTATGTAGGGATTGGGTTCGGCACCCCGGCTCGTGACGGCAGTGCGCTCAAGTTCCTGTTCGACCTCGGCGCGGCGATCGGCAAAGCCACCATCTCGCTCAATGCGACCGGGGCGGGGTCCAACCCCGCGCTGGCGAGCGACCTCAAGGCCCAGCAGACCAAGACCCAGAACGACGTGCAGAAGTATGCGAAGGTCTACCCCGTGATTTCGTTCGGGATCGGATACGCCTTCTAGAGGCAGCGCACAGCGTCCAGCGTACAGCGTACAAGGCGCGGGGCGGCACTGATGCCGCTCCACGCCTTACCGCCCTACCGCCTTACCGCCTACCGCCCTACCGCCGGTAGTGGGTGACCCACTACCCCTACCGCCCTACCGCATTCCGAATGGTGGCCGGCCCTGCTACCATCCCGGAGGATGAGGCGGATTCCTGGAGGTCGTCTGAGATACAGGGCATCTGGCACCGGGCTGCGATCGCCGCGTGATCTCGGCGGGGCGAGAGCTGGCGGTTTCTCGCCTCGGGAAGGCTCGCGGGTCGAGCTGGTGACGCGGCGCCCGGCGGTCCGGCTGTGAGCGACCAGCCGAGCACTCGGGTCCTCGTCCTCAACTCCGGGTCATCGAGCCTCAAGGCAGCGGTGTATGAGATCGGCAGCACCGAGGTCTGCCGCATCTCGATCGAGGCCGGGCGTATCGGGGCGGGAGACGGGCGCGGGCAGGGCCACCTCCGAGTGAGGGACGAGCGCGGAGTCTGTCTGCTCGATGAATCTCGCGATCTGCCGGACCATCACGCCGCACTGGGACCGGTTCTCGAATGGGTCCGCCGCGGAGATGCCAAGTCACGGCCGGACGTGGTGGGGCATCGCATCGTGCATGGAGGCAGCCGGTTCCGCGAGCCGATGGTGGTGACGCGAGAGCTGCTGGCCGCCCTCGCATCGCTCATGCCAATGGATCCTGGTCACCTGCCCCCGGCCCTCGAGGGGGTTCGCGCGGTGGAGCGCGCCTACCCGGGGATCCGTCAGGTAGCATGTTTCGACACCGGCTTTCACCGCGACATGCCGTGGGTGGCGCGCGCCTATCCCCTTCCACCAAGGGTGCTGGGCGACGAGGTGTTCCGCTACGGGTTTCATGGCCTCTCGTACGAGTATGTCATGGGCGAGCTGCGCGCCCAGGCCGGCGACGCCGCTCGAGGCAGGGTCGTGATCGCGCACCTGGGGAACGGCGCCAGTATGGCGGCGATCCGCGATGGACGGTGCGTGGACACGACGATGGGTTTCACCCCTGCCGGCGGGCTCATGATGGGAACCCGGTCGGGAGATCTCGACCCCGGCCTCCTGATCTACCTTCAGGAGCAGCGTGGCCTCGCGGTGGATGACCTTCGCACGCTCATCAATCGCCAATCGGGGCTGCTGGGGGTGTCGGGCATCAGCGCCGACATGCGCGACCTTCTGGAGCAGGAGGTCCGGGACCCTCGAGCTGCGCGAGCGGTCGAGCTGTTCTGCTACCAAGCCCGGAAGTGGCTCGCCGCCTGCGTGGCGTCGCTGAGCGGCCTCGACATCCTGGTCTTCACGGCGGGAATCGGGCAGCATTCAGCGACGATCCGGGCCCGGATCTGTGCCGGACTCGAGTTCCTGGGCATCGAGTTGGACGCCGCGCGGAACGCGCGGCACGAGTCGCTCATCTCGACTGACGCCAGCCGAGCCATGGTGCGGGTCATCCGCACCAACGAAGAGCTGATGGTCGCGAGGCACGCGAGCCAACTGGCAAGATGAGGAGCCTGATCATGACGGGAGTAGCATTCAACCTGAGTGGGCCGTACCCGGAGGGTGGCCGCCGCGTCCGGGGCCGCTCGACCGAGCAATCCCGGGGATGATGACCGACCTCGCGGAGCCACTCAAGCGCCAGGCCGCGGAACGCGCGGCCGAATTCGTTGAATCGGGAATGGTCGTGGGCCTCGGGACCGGCAGCACGGCCGTCTACGCCGTGCGCCGAATCGGCGAATGGCTCCGGACCGGTGAGCGTCGCGATCTCCATTGCGTGGCCACCTCCGCGGCCACCGAGGCGTTGGCCCTGCGGCTTGGTATCCCCCTCCTCGACCCCTGGGACGGCGCGCGCCACATCGATCTCACCATCGACGGGGCGGACGAGGTGGATCCAGACCTCAACCTCATCAAGGGGGGCGGTGGCGCGCTGCTTCGAGAAAAGGTCGTAGCACAGGCGAGCCGGCGGGAGATGATCGTCGTTGACGAGAGCAAGCTCTCGCCGCGGCTGGGCAGCCGGCACATGGTGCCAGTCGAAGTACTCCCCTTCGGCTGGGAAACCCAGGTGACCTTTCTGGAGGAGGAGGGAGCGCGGGTCTCGTTCCGCACCGCGGACCGCGGTCTCCCCTTCCAGAGCGACCAGGGGAACTTCATCCTCGACTGCGACTGGGGGCCGATTGCCGACCCGGCCGCTCTGGCCCGCCGCCTGGGCACCCGGGCCGGCATCGTGGACCACGGCCTCTTCCTCTGCCTGGCCACGGATCTGATCGTCGCGGGCGCATCGGGAGTGACCCACCGAACCAGGTCGTGAGCTCGGGCGCCTCCAGGTTCCGCCCCAAGCGGCCCCCGCTATCCGGCTCTCTACTTGGGTCAGCTCAGCGGGGCTGGCTGAGCCTGCTCGTGAGCCTCTCGGGCCTGCGACAAACCCGTGGTCCCTTCCCTCCTCGTCGCGGTGGACCCGTCGTGTTCCGCAGTGCGTTTGACCGCAAACGGACCAAGTCCGACCGATGCCCTGGGAGCAGCCTCGAGACACCGGTTCAGCCACGAGAGCCCGCCGCTCAGCACCGTCGCCAACGTAACGCGCACTGGGTGGAGCACCATCGGCGCTGCGTGCCGCGTTGCTCCCCGTCACTCGCGTATCAGCCGACGGAGCAGCGTGGACGGAGCATGCGCGGCGGCAGTTCTACCCGCGGCAACATCATGAAATCGGCTGAAGATCCGCGGCGCGTAGCGCGGGGCCTCGCGCTCGATGGTGCAGCCGACGCGCGCCCCGGCGGGGTGCCGGATCCGCCATTGAGTGCAGCCTGGGCAAATCCGCCCCACCAGGGCGCAGGTGGCACAACCTGGCCGCTACTTGGCTGCCTTGGCCGTCACCTTAACAAGCTGCATCTGCACCCCGCAGCAGATCTCCGAATGCGGCATCTGAGGTGGGCAGGGGCATCCCTTTTCGTAGACCAGTGTCGCACCACACTTGGGACAGGTGTACCGGTCGCCTGGGTTTCTCGTCATGGTTCCTCCGGATTCGGTCGGGTGTTGCCGACGGTCCCACCTGCTAAGCTGCCTCCTCGCGGGCCAAGCCCCGATGAACGACGCATGAAGCGGCCCTCACATCGAACTGGGCGGCCGCGAGCGTGAGAGAGCCGAGCCGGACGTCAGCACCATCGAGTTACCAGTTCAGCCGCCAGATCCGCCATTGAACAACGTCGCGAACACCACCCGCGCGGGACAGGGCACCATCAGCGCGGCCGCCGCACACGACACCGCCCTGAACCGGAGCCCGGGTCGCCGCAATCAGCAGAGGCTGCCTCCACGGGCTCGACGACCGGCAGCGCAGCGCAATGGCAGAGGAGGTAACCGCCGTGGCCGCTCCGGACGCCACGCTACTGGAGGCTCGCGTAGGCGCCCGGACGCCGAGGTCCGCTGCCTCGCGGAGCCAGCTCCCAGGATCCGGAGGGCGCCTTCCGGGACTGGGCGACCGTGGCGGAAGAGCCGCTCGATGCCCGCGCCCTCCCCGGAAGGATGTCGGTCCGCGCCGCTATTGGCTCCGCCGCATATCCTGATCGGCGCGCGAGGCCCGCCGACGAAGCACCAACCGCACCTCCGGGCTCGCATCACGCTCAAGGGTGTTCCGCGGCAAGATTGCCCCGGCATCCAATAGCAACTCCAGCACCACTCCGTAGTCTCCTTTCTCCCGGTGCCAGCCGTTGAGCGAGCCGTGGATCGTCCAGCCGAGTGGGGTCTGGCGGTAGGCCCGATCGAGCGCCTCGAGTGGAGGATGGTATGAGAGAATGAGGCGCGTCATCTCCGTGTCGCCGTGAAACGCCGCCCAGTGGAGGGCGGTGGCGCCGTGCTGCCCGGTGGCAGCCACCGGCCACCCGGCGGCCAGCATCATCCGCACCGCCTCCATGTTGTGGTTCTGGGCGGCGAAGGGAAGCTTCCGGCGCTCGTCCTCGTTGAGCGTCTGCGCCAGATCGGGCCTGGCCCGAAGCAGCACGGCGAACGTCGCCTCGTCTCCCAACTCGCACGCCAGCGCCAGGCGGAGCGACTGGGGGCTTCGCTCGAGCAGCAGCCGCAGGACGTCTTCGTGGCCGAACTCGCGGGCAACCGTGTGGGCGGTCTTCCCCGGCCCCAGCGTCCAGATGTAGATATGGCCACCGGCCCGTGGATTGTGCTTTGGGAAGTAGGCCTCGGAGACGGTGGTGCGCACCGACTCCGGGGCGTCGTCGAGGAATCCGCGCACCCGCTCGAGGTCGCCCAGGGCGGCCGCCAGGAGGATGTCGGTTCGGGCGCCCCGGGAAACGAGGAACCGCGCCACGTCGGGATGGGAGCGCACCAGGTACTGCGCCGGCGTCGACTCGTGGTCAACATCCAGAGCGTCGATCTCCGCTCCATGGTCGAGGAGGTATTCGGCGATCGCGATGGTCGGGGCCACATGCAGCGGGGTCTGGCCGTCGCCGCCCCGCATGCGAACAGAGGCGGGGTCTCCGTCCACCAGGGCCTTCAGCTCATCCAGGCGCCCCAGGCCGGCCGCGCTCTTGGCATCGAGCACGGCGCCACGCGCGATCAGAAAGTCGGCAAGCCCGTGATCGTGCTCCAGCACGTGGAACCCGCCGGCCCACCAGTGACTCCGCTGGTTGATGTTCGCGCCGGCATCAAGCAGCACGTCAACCAGCTCGCGATCCCCGTGCCCCACCGCGACGATCAGCGGCGTGGCGCCGAAGGCAGCGCCCGGCGCCGCTTCGTCGAGGCGAGCCTTCACCTCCGGGTGGCGTCGCAGGATCTCGCGAACACGAGCGGTGTCCCCGATCTTGAGCGCCACGGCGAACGCCTCCGTGGGATTCGTGACGCCGAGCGTCTGCACGTGGGCCTTGAGCTTGGGCCAGCTCGGGAAGCCGTATTCACGCGCGAGCGCGTGCTGGCAGTCGGACAGGTTCGGACGCGCGCCGGCCCCGGCAGGCCCAAAGGCGCGGAGGCGTTCCCGCGCGATGGCGTCGCCCGCCTTCACATCCTTGAGGAAATCCTTGGCCTGCTTGGTGAGGAACTCGAGGCTGGCGCGCTGGGGCAGGGTGCGAGACATCATGCCTCCTTCGTATCGCCCGCGGTCCGCCGTCGGTGGGCTGGAAGAGAGGTGATGTCGGTTGTGCGCTTGTACTGACCAGGTGGGATTCTCCCTGCCCGCGGACCGGATGCGCCCTGATGCGCAGTGTCAGGGTAAGGCACGGGGGAAACGACGTCAAGGCGGCGGGAAAAGCAATGGCGCGGGAGCGGTGGCTCCCTCCCTGATTCTATTTCCCCTTCCCTTGCATTCTACGCCCCTCTGCCACCCGCCCCCGCCCCGAAGCTCAGGGTCCGACCGCTCGCGATCGCGTTCTCGACCAGCATCAGGCCCGACTCTCCGGCGCGGCGGATCATCTTGAGCATCGTGTCGGCGCTGGCGCACTCCTCCAGCTGCTCCCGGGCAAACCATTCGAGGAAGTCGTGCGCCAGGTAGTCGCGCTCGCTGCTCGCCCGGTCGAGGAGGCCGTTGATCTGCTTGGTCACCGTCTGCTCCCACTCGAGGGCCAGCCGAGCCGCTTCTTCGGCGCTCTTGAACTCGGCCTTCGGGGCGGGGATCGGCGGGATCGCGACCTTGCCGTCGGCGTCGAGGATGTAGCGGACGAACTTGAGAGCGTGGGCTCGTTCTTCCTCGGACTGCTTGAAGTAGTGGTCACCGAGGACGGGGAGACCCGCCTCGTGGAAGTAGGCGGCGATGCTCACATACTGCAGAGACGCGCCGAACTCGTGGCCGATCTGCGCGTTCATCAGGTCGTTCATATCCTTGCTGATCAGCATGGGGGTGGTCTCCCGAACGGGTGATGGGCGGCCGGCGGGTACCCGGCGACTCGCACATTATAGTAATGGCCCCAGTGACGGGATACCCGAGCCGCCCTTGCGCCTTCATACTTTGCATCATAAAGTAGAGGCGACCCTGGTGCCGGGAGCGCCGCATGACCGCCGTGGAGAGATACTTCTTTACCCCGCTCTACTATCCTCGGGGCGTCTGGCCGGTGGTGCGCTGGTGGGAATCGCGGCGGGTCGTGTTCAACGCAGTGGTCGGGGGCGCCGGTCTCCTCTCGGTGGCGACCATCATGGGCGTCACCCGGCTCCCGCCCCAGCCCACCTTCGTGCCCTTCCCGTGGATCGACATCGTCACCTACGCTGTCCTCGCCAACCTCGGCTACAGCCTGGGCCCCTTCGCCGATCTCGCCCTTCGCCGCCGCCTCGGCGACCGTGCTCCGGCAGTGGCCACGGTGCTGCTCCGCTACGGCTTCGTCTTTTCGGTTGGCCTCACGCTGCTCCCTATTCCGGTCTCGATGCTGGGCTGGTTGATCCGGCTCTTCTGAGCTCCACATGCCCTTCGAGCTGCAGCCCACCCTGGAGGGAGAGCTGGTCCGCCTCCGGCCACTTGGAGAGGGGGACTTTCCCGGTCTCTTTGCCGTCGCGTCGGATCGCCTCATCTGGGAGCAGCATCCCGACTCGGATCGCTATCAGGAGCCGGTGTTTCGCGCGTTCTTCCAGGAGGCCATGGAATCCGGTGGGGCGCTCCTCGCCAGCGATACCCGGACCGGCGCCGTGATCGGATCGTCGCGCTACCACGGGTACAACGCTGAGCAGGGCGAGATCGAGATCGGCTGGACCTTCCTCGCGCGATCGCACTGGGGCGGGAGGTACAACGGGGAGATGAAGCGGCTCATGCTGGAGCACGCCTTCCGGTTCGTGGATCGGGTCGTGTTTCTCATCGGCCCCGCGAACATCCGCTCCCAGCGGGCGGTGGAGAAGATCGGTGCGGTGCGGGCGGGAACGCGGCTGAATGGGCGGGGACGGGAGAGCGTGGTCTTTGAGATCACGCGGGCTGGCTTCAGGCCGTAGCCGCGGGCAGCGTGGAATGGGGGAGTTGACGGGTCGAGCCTCGCGGTGCCCAGGGGCTGGCGCGGGTGAGGTGGATATCCGAGAATACGTGCGACACTGACGCAGATGCCGATGGCGGAGCCCTCGGCATCACCTTAGGAGTTGCAGCGGTCAGGTTTGCAGGTTAAGTACAGGTTAGACCGACACCAGCGGCTTGAAGAAGAGAGGCCCCAGTCTTCTGCCCCATCTGTTCGGAGCCACTGGAACCTTCCGGCCAGACCCTCAAGTGCTCTGGGGGCGGCCATGCTCTACCTTCAGGGCTCGCGGAAGACCTCGTCCGCTCTCTCGGGGCCGGCGGCTACGCGGCTCCGGCCGCCCTTGCCATCCACGAGACTCGCTGGCATTGCCCTCGATGCCGCCACCGCATGCGCACGCATGCACTATCGGCCAATGACGCCTTTTGCGAGGGGTGCGCTTTCTACCTCACCCCATTTGCTGTGGCGGCTCTTCGCGCGCTGGCGACCTAGTAATCGCTGGGCTCGGCGCTCGGTCCCGTCTAACTACCGCATGCAGCCGACAGGGCGCGGCCGTCGGCTATCTCGGCGCTGGTACAACCTGTTGTGGCAAGCTAGGTTCAGAGGAGCGCGCCGCGCGCTGCCGCTCATGCGCGGGCGTTAGCCCGACATACTTCCGACGTACAGGAGACCACCATGCCCGCCGGCAAGACAGACAAGACTTTCAAGCCCGTAGGCCGGAAGCCGACCAAGCGCACGGCGGCGCCAGGCAAAGCGGCCACGCCGCTGCCGCAATCCATGATGACCGGCAAGGCAAGCCCGGCGAAGCCTGCGGTCGGCGACAAGCCGGTCTTCGCCTACATCGCCAGTCTGCCGCAGCCGCAGCGCGGCATCGCGGAAAGTGTTGATGCTCTTGCGGCCAAGACGCTTCCCGGCCTGCAGCGCTCCGTGAAATGGGGCATGTCCTACTATGGCGTCGGCGACGGCTGGTGCTTCTGTTGCGGTGGATTCGCTGGCCACGTCAAGCTCATGTTCGTGAACGGCACGGCGCTCAAGCCGGTACCCCCGGTGGCGATGGGCAAGTCTACGCGGGGCGTCGAGCTCAGATCCGTGAATGACCTCGACGAACGCCAGATCGCGGCATGGATGAAGCAAGCCGCGGCCGTGCCCGGTGTTGGGAGGAAGAAGCAGTAGGCCCGAAGTCGGCCGCAAAAGAAAAAGTCACGTCGAACAGCAACGGACTGGCAGGCTTCGAAAGAACGGCGCTCGCCTTGGTGTCAGATGGCGTGTACCTGACAACCGCATGCAGCGGGCGGCGCTTCGCGCCGTGGCTGAGCTGAACGTTAGATGGCGCCCGCATTCGCCCCATCCAGAGGAGAGTGCCGCTCGGAGGGAGCTTGCAGCATGGCAAGACTCATCTACGGACTAAGCCAGTCCCTCGATGGCTACGTCGACCACATGAAGCTTGGGCCGCCTGCGCCCGCAGCCTTCCGTCACTTCCTCGAGCTGGTACGTGGCCTGACGGGCCTCGTCTACGGTCGCCGGATGTACGAGATCATGCGCTACTGGGACGAAGATCTTCCTGATTGGGACGCGGAGGACCGCGACTTCGCATCGGCGTGGCGGAGCCAGCGGAAGTGGGTCGTGTCGCACTCCCTGGAGGCAGTTGGTCCCAACGCCACCCTTGTCTCGGATGGCTTCGAGAAGGTGATTCGCCGGCTGAAGGCCGAGCTGGCTGGCGAGATTCTCGTTGGCGGGCCAGTCCTGGCGCATAGCCTGACCGAGGCCGGCCTCATCGACGAGTATCGACTCTACCTTCGCCCTGTCGTGCTTGGTAGTGGCGCGCCCTTCTTCGCCGGCTCCCGGCCGCCGCTCCATATGGTGGCCAGCGACTTGATCGCCGATGACATGATTCGGTTGACGTACATTCCCGCCTAATCGCGCGACTCCCCCGACGGACTGCGCTCGGACACTCAGCGAGACACTACCGCAGTGTTGGCGCGCTGCATGACACATCATCGTGCCTGGACGCTTGGACGCGGATTCCGGACGGGCCCCGCCTAACTGCTGGCTGTGGCTGGCGTGGCAGCTGGCCGGGCTGGCGCTGGCGGCGCCGTTCTGCTAGGCTAGAGCCAGTTGCCCAGTGGCGCCGCGCGCCACCCCGGCCAAAGCGCCGCTACGCGGCTAAGCAATTCACGTGAGGCCCTACCCGGGAAGGGCCCGATGACCCTGAGAACGGCAGTTCTGCCCCTGACCCTTACCGTGGCCTACCTCGGGACGCTGGTCGCTCTCCGCCGCTTTCGCCTCCCGCAGGCGGTCTTCGTTTCCAGTGTCGACCTCCTTGACCCACGCAACTACCGTCCGGCTGGGCGCTGGCTCATTCTCGTCGCGGTTCTCCTATCCATAGGCGCCTTAGTGACGTGGCTGCGCGCCTTGGGCGGGTGATGACCAACTACTGCATGAAGCTATCCGGCCGCGGCCCTCCTTTGGCGACGGCCTCCGATCCGCCGGACGGTGGCCGGTCGGGGCTTGCCGCGCTCGCCGCGCCCGGCAGCTCAAGCGCAATCCGTTAGCAGGCGTTCGCCCCTAACAGGACGCCTTCCGTGCCCATTCGAGCTATCATCCCTCTCAGCCTCGGGTCTCCGTTCGGAGGCTTTCGCATCGCCCTGAGGGCCGGCGCCTTGGGCCTCGACTGGCCTGACGGCTTCGCCGCCCTCGAACAGGCGGCGAACACACAGCTGCAACTCCTTGCAGCCCTGACGCCCGATCGACGCGCCCGCTTGCGCGAGGACCCCTTGCCGCCTCGCCCGCCGCCACAATGCGGCGATCGCTTCGGGGTCATCGACGTAATGCTGGCGCAGATCGAAGACGGAACAACGCTCCTTCTCCTGCGAGGCGGTTTTCCCTTCCGGCTCTGGCCCCTCGGCGGCTGGGTTGTCTACGTTGGGGCCCGGATTGGAGCAGACAACCGGGTGGAGATCCTGTCCACTGAGCAATTGGAGAGGTATTGGTAGAGCCCGGCTATCAAGCGCGCCAGCGAGCCTGCGCTCGAAGGGGCTGTCGGGCCGGGGCTTAAGCGCAATCCGATAGGCGACCGGAGGCCTGTGTCTAAGAAAAGGACTCTTCTGCTCTTCGCCGCTGCGCTTACCGGCTTCCTTGTAACGGCCAGCCTCATTACCGTCGCCAGCGTTTATCTCGCCCTCACCTCCTTTGCCCCAGATCGGTCGTCGGGTACCATCCGCTCATCCGGCGAGTCACGGAGCTACCGGCTCCACGTTCCTGCCGCCTACCGGTCCAGTCAGCCATTAGCCCTCGTTATCAGCCTACACGCGGCTGGCCTCTGGCCGAACACCCAGGCGGCGCTGACCGGGTGGAATGCCTTGGCGGATCGTGACACCTTCATCGTCGTCTATCCGGCCGGGACCGCGCTCGACGGGAGCGCACGCAGCCATCTCCCCTTTCGCATCTGGCTCCTGCGCCCCGACTCTGTTCTCGCCCGGAATGTCCAGTTCATCGAGGACCTCGTAGACACTCTATCCGCCCGGTATTCCATTGACCCGGGACGGGTCTACGTGACCGGCTTCTCGAATGGCGGGGCCATGGCGTTTGCGCTCTCCTGCCGCCTCTCCGCCCGCCTCGCGGCCGTCGGCACCGTGTCCGCCGCGCAAGACCAGCCCTGGGGATGGTGCCGCAACCCAACGCCCCTGCCTTTCATCAATTTCCACGGCACCAGGGACCTGGTCCCCTACACCGGCGGCAAGAGCTGGGCGTCGCCCCTTCCCTTCCCGAGCGCCCCGGCATGGACCGCTGGTTGGGCCCACCGCAACGGTTGCGAGGGCAACCCTATCATCGACACCATCGCCCCCGACGCCGTGCGCGAGCGGTACGAAAGCTGCCCCAACCCGGTCATCCTCTACACGATCGAAGGTGGTGGCCATGCATGGCCGGGGGGCACGCCACTCCTGCCCTGGTTACTTGGCCGGACCACCCAAAGCGTGAATGCCACGTACCTGATGTGGTCCTTCTTCAAGGCACACCCACGACTGCCATCGTGAAACCGGCCGCCTGCCCACCGGATGAACCCAGGTGTCCTCGGCCATCAGCTTGCGTGGCCCTGTGGACAACCGGAGGCCGGCCCGTTCGCTTGCGCGAACGCGCCACGGGGTACAGCTTATGCGGGTCGTTAGGCTTCGCCACTGCACTTCTCACCACATTCCATGCCGTTTCGCGAAGCCCGGACCATCACGGTGATTGGCGACCTACGATCAGCCTATCCCTATGCAGCTGCCCTACTCTGCTATGTCCTAGTCGAGCCGATCCTCAAGCACTACGTCATCGACCACGGGCGGGACCCGGTACTGCGGACCTGCATTGTCCCAAGCAAGATCGCCAAGTATGGCGGCCTTCAGTTGTCTTCTCTTGGCGGGCTCAGGCGCAAAGACCGGCTTGACAAGATCCTCTGCAAGATGACCATGCGGCAAGTCGAGGAGTTTCTTTCCCGGGATGCAAAGAGGCGCGGTTGGCGTGACAGGAACGAGATAGTTCATTCCAACATTTACCTTCGCGAGGAGGCGGTGTTGGACGTCTCCCAGCAGACTGCCAGGAATCGAGCACGCTTTACCAAGGCCCTCGCCCACCTTCGTCACGCCCTCGAGGATTACCAGGCCATTACCCTTGTCGAGCGCGGCGGTAGCCTCCGATCACGCGGTATGCCCCTCGATAGCTGCGCATCAGCCATCTCCTTGAGACGGTGGCCCCTTGGCCTCCGTTTCGCCGCGCAGCCTAACCAGCGCATGAAGCTACCGGCCCGCGTGCACTCCATGTGTTGTGGGCGTTGGGGCTGCCCACTGCCCCTTCGTGCCGTACTGACGCTGCTGTTGCTGGCCCCGGTCGGATGCCAGCCTCGCACACCGTGGGACGCCGCCGGCAAGGCGGAATTGCTCCAGCGTGCGACGGCAGATCAGGCGCTCCGAGACACGGTCTTCAGCCATTTCCGCAACGGTGGGCATGGGCCGGACTCCGCGCTGATCATGCACCTGCGCGCCCAGGACTCCACGAACGGCGAGTGGCTGAAGGCAACGGTGCGCCAGCGCGGCTGGCCCGGCATCGCCGCTGTCGGTCCGGAGGAGGCCGGGGCGGCGTTCCTGCTGGTGCAGCATGACCGGACCGATACGGCGTTCCAATCTGCCGCGCTGGGGATGATTGAAGCCGCGTATCGCAAGCATGACGCCGATGGTCAGGCGCTTGCCCTGCTCACCGACGAGCTCCTGCTGGACCGGGGCAAGCCGCAACGCTACGGCACCAAGGCCCGGATCGCCGGGGGTGCCCTCGTGTTCGACTCGATCGCGGACTCCGCACACGTGGATGAGCGGCGAGCGAAGCTCGGGCTCCAGCCGTTACAGGCGTATGCGACGTTCCTCGACTCGCTCTACGGCCTGCACTTTCGGTCCACGGCGACCCATAGCTAGGGCTTGAAGCTGCCAGCGTGCACGCCGGTCAAGCGTGGCTACAGGATCTGGTCGGCTTCTGTCGTGGTCCCACCCCGCTGGGTCCTTTGCCTTGCCTTCCTGCCTCCTGTCGCTGCCCTGCTGTACTACGCGGTGCAGCGGTGCGGGACATTAGCCCGCCCATCTCACATTTTGTCAAACGATTCGTAACTTTGGGAAGCTCAGAATGATTCTCAACAAGAACATCCTCATCAGCGGGGCCGGGATCTCGGGCCTGACGCTCGCTTATTGGTTGCGAGAGCATGGGTTCGCACCAACGATAATTGAGAAGAGACCCAACCTGAATGATCGGGGTTACATGATAGATTTTTACGGCTCAGGCTATGACGTCGCCGACAAGATGGGGATTATCGCAGAACTCCAGATCAAGTCGGATCAGTATCCGATCTCAAGAATAGAGTTTGTGGACCGGAACGGCAAACCACGCGCCAGCCTCGATGTTGACAAATTTCGAGAGGTCTTGAATCAGCGCTATCTCCCCCTCATGCGCGGGGACTTGGAAGCAGTCATCTATGAGTCGGTGAGGCATATAGGGTCAATCCGTTTCGGGACCAGCATCCGCAGGCTTGAAAGGCGGGATGAGGCGGTAGAGGTCGAATTCGCGAATGGAAAGACTGAGACCTTCGACTTGGTGATTGGCGCGGGCGGAATCCATTCCAATGTCCGCCAATTGTTGTGGGGGGACGAAAGCCACTTCAGTCATTATCTCGGCTTTTATGTAGCATGCAGTGTCATCGATAACTTCTTCGACACAGGCAATACGTTTCTTGGACATTTCGAGCCAAATGTGCAAGCTAGCGTATACTCCATTGGTCACAACAGATTGGCAACGTTTTTCGCGTTCAGGTCGGACAAGTTAGGGACACTTACCCGTGACGAACAAAAGGAATTGCTGGCCAAGAAGCTCGATGGTCTCGGTTGGGTGATTCCACAATTACTAGAAGGCACAAGACAGGCGGAAGATTTCTTCTTCGATGCCGCGGCGCAAATTCAACTGGATAACTGGTATGAGGGTCGTGTCGCGCTCGTCGGGGATGCGTGTCAATGCCTGACGCTGCTCGCGGGGCAAGGCGCTTCGATGGGAATGGCAGGCGGGTACCTGCTGGCTGAGGAGTTGCATAGAGCGGGTGGCGATCATAAGGTCGCGTTCCCCGCGTACCAGAGGAGACTCAAACCCGAAATCGACCGGAGGCAAAGACAAGCCCGCGGTCTGGCAGGTTCGTTTGTTCCCAGAAACAGATTTGAAATTGCCATGACGCATCTCTTGTTCAACGTCGCCTTACTGCCGGGGTTCAGCTCGTTGTTCGCCAGACAGATTGGGGCAAGGAGCCTAATCGGGTGAACAAAGCGGCTCGCCACTTACCCAGGCGCAGGTCGACGTGGCATCGATTGAGTTTGCCATCAGTGTCGCTCCAGTATTCATTGGAGGCGGCATTCCCTTGATAGGCCTGAGATGTTCGGACTTCCGGAGTGGGCAGTCGGTGTGGGCGCTGACCTGGTCAGCGTCACGGCGCTGCAAGTCGTTTACGTGCGGCTCATGCCAGCGGAGTATCGGCGACGCCGCTCGAAGCGCGAGCCGTTGCGGGCGCCGGAAGACATCGAGAGGCGACTCGCGGAACTCGATGACGTGACGCAGCGGCCCGGTGAGCTGGAAGAGCGGGTTGATTTGCCCAGCGCCTTCTCGCCAGACAGCGCGATGCCGTGCCGTTGGGTCCGCCCTGACGATCGGCCCTGTGAGCCGTTGGCTGCCTGACCTGCGGCTGCCGGGCGCCGGGGCGGCCGTTTCGAAGGGAGTCTGTCTGGCTTGATCGCGGCCGCCCCAGCACGCAGCCTACAGGCGATCCGGTAGTGCCCCTCCTTTTCCAGCCTCGCCCCTCGACTCTGCGCGCCCCCCGCCACCAGATTATCTTTCAGACGATTGTTCCCTCTTCGATCGGAAATCAGGTGCCAAAGCCCAACTACGGCTTTCAGAAGCGCCAGAAGGAACTCGCCAAGCAGCAGAAGCGCGAAGCCAAGGCCCAGCGCCGCAAGGATAGGGCGGCCGCGGAGAACGCCCCCCCTGCTCAACCAGAGCCCCCTCAAACCGATCCCTCGGCGGACCTCCCCTAAGCCACCGCTTCGTTGTTCACCCTGACTCCGCGACGGCGCGTTGGGCGCCGGCTCCGGCCTCGGGCTCCCCCGCACTGCCGGAGTCATCATGAGTGGTTTCAAACCGCAGCAACGCCGCTTCGAGATCGCGGGACGCTCCTTCCTCTTTGTCTCCTATGAGGGGCATCCGGGGAATCTCGCCCGGAAGCAACCGGCCGAGCCGGCGATGTGGTGCCTCATGGTGGAAGGTCGACGCTGCGCCGTGACGCCCTTCGTCCCGAGCCAGAGCCTCGAGAGCCTGGATCGCACGCTGCTCCGCTGGATCCATGCCAATGCCCTCCCGGCCGCCCCCGTGGCCTGATCCATCTCCGCCCCTGAATTGACTGGGTGTGTTTCGGGCGTAGCCGAGGCCGAAACCGCGGCCACGAAACGCGACGAGCCCGGCCATCGCTGCTCTTACGGGATAGGACCACCTTTCGTCGTCCCGTCGCTTGCAGGGCGGCGCCTCGGGCCGCAATAAGAGGGGGTCCTGGTTGGCGCCGCAGTCCCTCCTCGCCCTCTGACCGACCACATCGCTCGCTACTCTCGGACCCATCATGATGATCACACGGCGTGACCTCCTGGCCAAGGCGGGGAGCGCGGCGACCCTCGGAGTAGGCCTCGCACTTGACGTGTCTTTCAGGCAGACCACAGCTTCCCTCCCGATGACCGACTCACCGCCTCGCGGCGACTTCGCGATTCCCCGCGACCAGACCTACCTGAACAGCGCCTACGTTCATCCCATGCCGGTACGAGCGGCGGCGGCCGTACAGGGTTATCTCGCCACGCGGACCTTCCAACTCCCGCGTCAACGGTCGGGCGACTTGATCGCGGCCGAAGTCAAGCTCGCGTTCGCTCGATTGATCAACGCGAGCCCCGCGTCGGTGTGCCTGGTGCAGAGCACCAGCGTCGCGGAGAACCTGGTCGTGAACGGCCTTGGCCTTCCTGGCAGCAGTAACACCGTCGTGACCGACGCGCTTCACTTCGACGGATCGCTGGTGCTCTATGGCGAGCTGGCACGGCGCGGGCTGGGCGTCTCCGTGGTGCGACCGCGCAACTGGCGGATTACGATCGACGACCTCGCCGCCGCGCTGGACTCGCGTACCAAGCTGGTGGCGGTCTCGTTGGTCTCATGGTACAACGGCTTCCAGCATGATCTCGCCGCCGTTTGCCAGCTGGCCCATGCCCGGGGCGCCTATGTATACGCCGACATCGTGCAAGCGGCCGGCAACACGCCGATCGATGTACAGGCAACGGGCGTGGACTTCTGCGGCTGCTCCACCTTCAAATGGCTCATGGGCGATTTCGGCCTGGGGTTTCTCTACGTGCGTGAGGACCTGCTGGACCGGGTCATTCACCGCACCCAGGTCGGCTACCAACAGGCCGACGTGGAGATGCATTACCTCGCCTCGGATCCCCCAGCGGACCAACCGATCACGTGGGCCCTTCACCGGGACGCCGCCGGCCACTTCGAGGTCGGCACCTACTCCCAAGCCGCCGTCAACGCATTGGCGGTGTCGCTGCCCTACCTTCAGCGCGTGGGCGTGGCGAGTATTCATGAGTCGAGGCAACCCCTGCTCCGGCGGCTTCACGAGGCGCTGCCGCGCCTGGGCTGGACCCCCATCACTCCGCCCGAGACCACGTCCGCCCTGGTGACATTCACCCTTCCAGGGGCGGAATCCCGGTTCGCCGCCCGGCTCCAGGCGGCGAAGATCTCGGTCAGCCTCTACGGTGACCGGATGCGGGTCTCCCCTGCCATTTTCAATAGCCCCGATGACATTGAGACCCTCATCGACGCGCTCGCCTGAGCCAATCACCGGGGCGCCACGATTCATGAGCGGCCGCCAGGACGCAGTGCGAGGAAGCCATGACCCCACAGGCCCTTTCGACCCATGGCGATACGCGCCGCCCTATTCGCCCTCTGGGCCCCGATCATCGCCTCTGGCCCCTACCTCGTAGTTGGCCTGCATCGTTTCATGCCTCGGCTAGTGCAGAACCTGCTCTTCATCTGGCCTCAAGCCGCATTCCCCGCCAACACTTACCACGGCGCACCTCCACATATTCGAGCTCGCCTCTGGGCGGGGTGGTGGGTTCTCTACTGGACTGCAGTCGTACTGGCCTTCGCCATCGTGACGCGTCGGCTCAGGCCTGCCTGGTCTTTCGTTCTAGCTGGTGTAACTGCCTTTGGGTTCACAGTCCTTCTTCAAGCTGTCATTGGTGCATTCGGACTCTATTTCCAATTCGATGCACTCTAGTCTTGGGGCATACTCGTAGATGAGCCCGACGTGGCGCCGCGACCGATCCAATCCGAGACTTGAGGGCCCTTCCGCCGCAACATCATTGCCCCTCTACGGCTCCGCTCAGATCAGGGCCTGCTCTCACCACAACTTCTATCCCAACCCTGGAGGCCTGCATGCGACTCAATCTTAAAGCGCTGGCCGCGGCTCTTGCCATCTGCTGGGGAGCCGGTGTGTTCGTCGTTGGTCTCGCTCATCTGTTCTGGCCGACTTATGGCGCATCCTTCCTGGACCTCGTCGCGTCGATCTACCCGGGCTACCACGTCGGAGGCTTCGGTACCGTGATCGTGGGAACGCTCTACGCACTTCTGGATGGGGCGGTGTGCGGCTGCGTCATGGGGTGGCTCTACAATGCAGCGACTGGAACCGCCACACGTACCTCCGCCTGACCTCGGGTCACGCAGCGGGCGATCCGCGCTGGGCGCTGCGGCCCGCCGCGCCGCCTCCAGCGGAAGATCGAGGGGTGGGCGTTCATCAGGCCTGTGGCGCCCCCGGCCGCGTCCTGTCGGCCATGATTCCCGCCGGCGCGCTCGCTTGCGCGCCCACCTCACGACCTTCAGGTTACGCCCCGTAATTAAGGGCGGCAATGAGACGCCTCCGGGAGAGGTCATGGCACCGCTGCAGTGGCACACGGAGATTACCATCGCGGCGCCGCCCGAGCGCGTCTGGGCTATCGCGGACGACATCACGCTCATTCCGCGATACCATCCCGAGGTCCGCCACGTCGAGCTGATCTCGGGCGCCCGGAGCCGCGCGGTGGGTGTGCGCTACCGCTGCACCATCCCGGAGGGGCGGAGCGGCAATTGCGTCGAGGAGATCACGGAGTACGTCCCCGGCTCCCGGTTCGTGACCACCTTCCCCGAGGACTCGTGGGGCCTCAGTCGACAGCTCGCCGAGTTCAAGGTCGAAACGGTCGTCGAGCCGGCGGTCGGCGGCACGCGGGTCGGGCTCAACGCTTACTACCGCCCGCGCACTCTGCTCATGAAGCTGTTGAATCCGCTCGGGCTCCGTCGCCTGATGGCCCGTCGTGCCTTCCACACACTGGCGGGCGTCAAGCGTCTCGCGGAAGAAGGCGTCGGTGCGTAGCGGGGACATAATGATGGGTTCGGCAAGACGCTGCGTGGCAGGGTGTCACGGACCGCTGACGAGCGGAGCGCGACGCGGTTGCCCCCAACGACTCCACTAGGTGCTTGACACAGCGCTCCGTGAGGAGCTGCTCCGCATGGAAGCGGAGGACCGGGATCTCCATACCGAGCTCTCCCAAACCGGGGAGATCTTTCGCTACAGCTACCACCCGCGGTTGGCCGCTCTGCACCTGGAGCACGGACAGCGCCTGGAGCAGCTCATCGAAACCCACGGCTGGCCGGGGCGGAGCATCGCCGGGGAGGACGGGGCCCACGCCGCCTGGTTCGTGCTGCAGCATGCCATCGGGCTTCCGGCGCTCCAGCGGCGCGCGCTGCCGCTCCTCCGGGACGCAGCGGCGCGCGGTGATGCATCCCGGCCCGCGCCAGCCTACCTCGAGGACCGCATCGCCTTCAACGAGCGCCGCCCGCAGCGCTACGGGACGCAATTCGACTGGGATGCGAATGGAGAGATGAGCCCCTGGACGCTCGCCGAGCCGGAGCGGGTGGAAGAGCTGCGCGCCTCCGTTGGCCTGGGCTCCCTCGAGGAGCGTGTCGCCCAGATTAGATCCGGCACTCTGCCGGAGCACCGGCCGCCGGACCTGGCGCGTTACCGGGCCGAGCAGGCGGCGTGGGCACGGTCGGTGGGATGGCTGTGAGACCGCGGGCCGTTCGCGAACCCGTACGCGGGCCCATCGGTGGAGAATGTCATCGAGCCACGGGAGATGTGCGGCGCCGAGACTACGAAGCTGATCGCTCAAGGCGAATCGCGGGATGAACCCCGCGGCGGACCGGCAATTCCAAGCCCTTGCTCAGAGGAACCCTCACCCGCGCGACTGCCATGACACCTCGCCTCACCTCCTTCGCTCCCCAGTTTCTGGTAGATGATCTACAGCGTGCGGTCGCCCACTACGCGAAGCTGGGCTTCTCCTTTGGGCCAGCCTGGGAGGGCTTCTATGCCATAGGTCAGCGCGATGGCTTTGAGCTTCACCTGAAAGAGGCCCCGAAGAATCCGGCGGAGCGAGACTTCCGGCGCCGGGGCGAGCACCTCGATGCCTCCGCCGGCGTGGACGGCATCGAGGCCTTCTACGAGCAGTGTGTCGCCAACGGCATTCGGATCACCAGAGCCCTCGCCCCCACTGCGTGGGGCACCAAGGACTTCCATACCGAGGATCCAGACGGTTACATCGTCTGCTTTGGTGGTCTGCCGCGCGCCGGATGAGGTCCGTCGGAGCCTCCTCCCGGGCTTCCTGCGGCCTCGGCCTCGCTTCCCCCTGAAACCGCACCGACGCCGCGGCCGTTGGATCACTACTCCATCCACCCGGCTGATGCCATGCTCCGCGCTACGCTCCTCCTCGTGCTACCCCTGATCGCGTCCACGCCGGCCCGGGGGCAGTCCACACCCTCCCCGACCGAAGACTCCGTGCGAGCGGTGGTCCAGACCTACCTCCATGGCCTCAAGTTCAACGACGTGCCCAGCCTCCAGGCCGCCTTCTGGCCGGAAGCCCGGCTCTACTTCGTCAGGCGCGACGGTCAGCTCGGGCAACTGACACAGGAGCAGTGGTACGCGGGCTTGGCCAGATCCGCCGGGAAGGAGGAGGAGGGCGACCTCCGCATTGCGGCCCTCGAGGTCACACGGGACATCGCGTGGGCCAAGGTCATCGAGGAATACCCCGCCTCCCGCTACGTCGACTATGTCTCCCTCCTCCGAATCGGCGGTCGTTGGCTGATCGTCAACAAGGTCTTCACCTCTGAGCGTAAGTAAGCCAGCCGCGGTAGCACGTCCCGGAGCGCGCCGGTAACTTGCGCGGGGCCTCCGGTGCCCCACGGCTCCCGGGGGCGGGGGTCAGCCGAAGACGCCTTTGGCTTTCACCGCTACTCGGACAAAGGGTGTAAGGTGTGTGGACGAGTCGGGACACTCGTAGCCTGGGTCGCATTGCCCGCCATGATCGTCCAATGGGGAATCGGCGAGGCGCCCTGGATGGAGGGCCGGTCGGCCCTCGTAGGATCGCTGTGCGCGCTGGTCACCCTGCTTGCGGTCCATGTCAGCGTCCGTCTGGCGGCCGGCGGTATGGGCCGGGCGCCACACCCGGAAACCTAGGCTGATGCCGATACTCGCCAGCACGATCACCTGCCCGCAGGGTGGCTTCCAGAAGCGGGAAGCGACGCCCGAGAACGCGTGTGTTCACCTGTATGAATGCGCGGGCTGTCACAAGCTCCTCCGAACGCGGGCGGGCGATTGCTGTGTGTTCTGCTCCTATGGCTCGGTATCGTGTCCTCCACGGCAGATCGAGGCCGGTACCGCCTAGCCGCCACATGAAGCCGACGGCCCCAGCAGGCGCCATCGTGGTTCAGCCGAGCCAGCGATCCCCCTTCCCAGCGCCTCGATCGAGGCGCCCAGCCCCGTGACTGCGCCAGCCAGCGTCGGGCTGACCGAGCGCGAGGCCAGTGCCCGCCTTGCCCGCGAGGGTCCGAACGACGTTCCCGAAGCGCCAACCCATCCGGTCCTGCGCCTGCTCAGGAAGTTCTGGGGGCTCTCCGCGTGGATGCTCGAGCTCATCGCGGCGCTTTCACTGGTCCTTCACAAGTCGGCGGATGTCTGGGTCGCGCTAGCCCTCCTCATCGTCAACGCGCTTCTCAGTTTCCTTCAGGAGCAGCGCGCGTCCGCAGCGGTGGCCGCGCTCCGGCGCCGCCTCCAGGTGAGCGCGCGGGTCCAGAGGGACGGAGCCTGGAGGCTGGTTCCGGCGCGGGAGCTGGTCTTGGGGGACGTGGTCCGGCTCCGCGCGGGGGACTTCGTGCCGGCGGACATGCGGATCGTCGATGGGGATCTGCGTGTGGACGAATCCGCGCTCACCGGCGAGTCTCTCGAGATTCCGCGGCGTGTGGACGACGGACTCTACTCGGGATCCATCGTCCGCCGCGGCGAGGCGACGACCATCGTCACGGCGACCGGTCCGCGGACCTTTGTCGGCCGCACCACTCAGCTGGTCGAGAGCGCCCACCCGAAACTCCACGTCGAGGAGATCACCGCCCGCCTGGTGAAGTGGCTCTTCGTGATCGTGGGCACGCTGGTGGGCGTCGCGTTCGCGCTGTCCATCGCGCGGGGGCTTCCACTGCTCGACATCCTGCCGCTCTCGCTGGTGCTGCTCATGAGCGCGGTGCCGGTCGCTCTCCCGGTGATGTTCACGGTGAGCACGGCCGTCGGCACCATGGAGTTGGGGCGCCATGGGGTGCTGGTGACCCATCTCGCCGCGGTCGAAGACGCGGCCAACATGGATGTGCTGTGCGCCGACAAGACCGGTACGCTGACCATGAATCGGCTGGCTCTCACCGGTGTGATCGCGGAGCCCGGCTTCACCGAAGACGACGTCGTCCGAACCGCCGCGCTCTCCTCCAACGCGGCCAATCAGGACCAGATCGACCTCGCGTTCCTTCGGGAGGCATCCGAGCGCCACCTGCTCGATTCGGGCGTCAAGACACTGAGCTTCGTCCCGTTCACGCCCGAGACCCGGCGCACAGAGTCGGTGGTCAACGTCGCCGGGCGGACGACCCGCGCGCTGAAGGGCGCCCTCCGCACCATCGCGGAGCTTGCGGGGCTCCCGCCGGAGGGGCTTGCGACACTCGAGGCGCGGGCAGCCGAAGAGGCGGCAAAGGGAGCCCGGGTGCTCGCCGTGGGGCGGGGAGAAGCCGACGGGCCCGTGCGGTTCGTCGGGGTCGCGTTCATGCGCGACGCGCCCCGCCCCGACTCGCGCCGGCTCATCGAGCAGCTCCGATTCCTTGGCGTCCGCGTCAAGATGCTGACCGGCGACGGCCTCCCTGTCGCCCGGCAGATCGCGCGCGAGCTCGGGCTCGACGACGTGATGCCGGCTCCAGACCTCCGAGCGGCCGAGAAGGATGGCGGGCTGCACGCGGCCGCGCTGGCGGAGCGCTCCGAGGGGTTCGCCGAGGTGTTCCCGGAAGACAAGTTCCTGGTCGTGAAGAGCCTGCAATCCTCGGGTCATGTCGTCGGCATGACCGGTGACGGTGTGAACGACGCGCCGGCGCTGAGCCAGGCCGAGGTCGGCATCGCGGTGAGTGGGGCAACCGACGTGGCCAAGGGGGCCGCCAGCATCGTCCTCACGGAGGAGGGGCTCGGGAGCATCGTCGATCTGATACGGATCGGGCGCTCGATCTACCAGCGGGTGCTGACGTGGATCATCAACAAGGTGAGCCGCACCATCCTCAAGGCCGGCTTCGTGGTGGTCGCGTTTCTCGTTACCGGCCGCTTCGTCATCTCCGCCCTCGGCATGCTGCTGCTGACCTTTACGACGGACTTCGTGAAGATCGCTCTCTCCGCGGACCGGGTCCGCCCGTCACCCGCCCCCGAGAGTTGGCGGATCGGACCGCTGGTCAAGGTAGCGCTCGTTCTTGGCGTGCTCATGCTGCTCGAGGCCCTGGGGCTGCTCGCCATCGGGGAGCGGATCTTCGCGCCCCCGGGGGACCGGCTCCACACGTTCTCCTTCCTGACGTTGCTCTTCTTCGCCCTGTTCTCGATCGTATCGATCCGGGAGCGCCGCGCCTTCTGGCGTTCGCGACCCGGCTGGGTGCTCGTGGCCGCACTCATCGCGGATGCGCTCACCGGCTCCACCATCGGGTTTGTCGGGCTGGCCGACCTCGGCCCGCTCCCGCTCATGCAGATCCTGTTCATCGCCGGGTATGCGATGGTGTGCTCGTTGCTATTCAATGATGCCGTCAAGGTTGTTCTCACGGAGCGTCTGTGGACTGCGCCCAGGCAGCTTCTGTCACCCGGCCCTCAAGAACAGCAGGCGGCCGGCGGTGCCACGCGCCGCTGATGCTGAGCAGGGGCCGCACAAGCATCACCCCGCCGGTGGATCGCCTGGCTGGCCCAGGTGGCGAGCGCGGCCGCTTTGATCTGCGGGGTCGCCTCAGCGCGGAGTGAGCCGGCCATGGGAGGCGACTCCAACCCCGGTGCCCGGGTTGCCGGAACGGTCTGTTGCCGACTCCCTGATGGCGGCTGAGGAAGAAGAGGCGCCAGGATGCCGGACTCACCTCTGGGACCCTCGCGACCGGACCGCACTGATCCTCGTCCGGTCGATCGCGCTGGCGCCTTCGGCCCATTGGGGCGACTATACCGTCACCCCTCCAGGACGGTACGGCCTCGGACCAGACCGACTGCTGCGTATCGACTGTGCGACAAGACGGCCCCTGGGTGCCGTGCCGGGTGACTGACGAGCGCAAGTGGCGCTTGAGGACAGCTTGAAAGGGAGAGGCTCATTCGCGGGCCTGGCCGCCAGGGGACGCTCGGCCGCAACGCGGGCTACAGCGGCAATACGGTTGGATGGATCACGCCGGTGGCCTCACCGATGATGAACGCGCCGGGGAATGGAAAACCGCTGCGGGTAATGACGAGTTCCCGTCCGGCGGCGCCCGGAGCGAGAGTGAAGCGGCGGTGGGTCTGGATCACCTCATGCGGGGTCAGGAGTGTGTCGAAGGGCGCATCGGCCGGGCCGGCCTCTGCCGGCACCCGCCGGCCTTCGGTGTCTCGCAGATAGACCAGGACGTTCCGTTCCCGCTGGCTCACCCGCCCGGCCCGGCTCGAGATCTGGAACGTCACGTCAACGGCATGCGGTGCCGCGTCGGCCGCGGGACGAACGCTGAGAACGGCAATGCACCAGTCGTCGGAGCAGAGATCCTCGCCCAGGGTCAGGTGGCGAGCGGGGGAGAGAAGCGCGACGGCGTACACCACGGCCAGGTATGCCACGGCCGCGAGGACGAGGCACTGGAGTAGCCCGCGGGCGTAAGCCGTTCGGCCGCGGAGCGCGGCGACCGCGGCAACCAGCGCGGCGATCGTGCCGCTCAACAGCAGGAGCAGGAACAGCAGGTCGAACACGGACATCGCCGCCTCCGCCATGGCGAGCTATCACGAAGTACTTGTCACAGTAAAGTGACAGCACTGGGTGCGCAAGACCGGCGCATGGCCGGCGGTGGGCCGGATAGCTTCAGGGAACCCCACGCGCGCGGCCTGCCCCCCAATGCGCGCCTCCTGGGAACACCAATCCTCGTTGGGAGGAGCTCCCGATCACAGCCCCAAGCGCGCAATCCCATCGGAGAGCGGCCGCTCCGCTCCGACGCTGCCTGCTGGCGTCCGGGATCGCCGGCGCGGCGCTGTACCCGCTGTCGGACATTTTCGCGGCCACGCGCTATTCCGGCTTCAGCTACCGGGACCAGGCGGTGAGCGAGCTCTTCGCCATCGGGGCGCCCACGAGCGCCCTCGTGGTGGCGCTGTTCAGCGCCTCGAGCACCCTGCTCCTTCTCTTTGCGGCCGGCATCTGGATGTCGGCGAACGGCCGGCGCTGGGTCCGGGTGATGGCGGTAATGATGGGGCTCAACTCACTGGACGCATTGGTGCTCTGGAACTTCTTCCCGATGCACATGCGCGGAACGCAGCCCACATTCACCGACATGATGCACGGGCTGCTTGCTATCGACCCATTTCTGCTGGCCGCCGTGGTGCTGGGCGCCGTTGCCTTCCGGGGCTGGTTTCGGGCCTACGCCCTGGCGACGATCGTCCTCACGTCGGTGCTCGCGGTCGTAGGGTTCTCGTACGTTCCCGCCGTCATCGCCAACCAGTCGACCCCGTGGATGGGCGCCATCGAGCGCGCGGCGCAGTATGCGACCAATCTCTGGTATGCCGTGCTCGCCGGGGTGCTGCTGAGGGAGCAGCGGCCTGCCGACGGAGCGTATCACTAGGCCGCGAACCGGCGATCGTGACTCTCCAACCAGCAGCTCCGAAGGAACACCCATGACGTTCGTGACTCACTACTGGTGGCTGGTTCTCATCGCGGTTGGGGTCGCGCTCCGGCTCGCGTGGAGATTCCGCGCCAGGTAGCCGCGGGCCCTCTGATGGCGCTTCGAGACTGGAGGCCCCGCCAGCCCCTGCGGACATCCCCCGCACAATGCGGTTGACTCCGCGTTGGCTCGGCGCCACGGCCGGCCATCCTTGGGCAGCCATTGCCTGGCTCGTAGTCGAACCATACTCGACACCCGTCAGTCGCCTGTCCCGTACTGGCCCAACCACTATGTTTCCGGCGGCCTGCCCGGGGCAGACCCCACGGGGCGTTTTGGGTAGAGGGGTTCAGGGTGTCAGCGGCGCCGTATCCTCGTGAATGGAGTCCTCATGCTAAACCGACTGCGATTTGCCTCCCTTGCAGCCTCGCTTGCTGGCCTCTCGACCGTGCCGGCCGCGGCGCAATCCTACCAGATCACGCACCAGTACAAGGTCGGGGGTGAAGGGTTCTGGGATTACCTGTCGCTCGACACGGTCAGCAACCGCCTCTTCATCACGCGCGGAGACCACGTGATTGCGATCGACCCGGCGCAGGGCACTGTTACCGGGGACATCCCGGGGTTCGACCGCGCACACGGCGTCGCGTTCGATGATGCGGCACACCGGGGATTTGCCACCTCGGGCGCCGACAGCACCGTGATCATGTTCGACCTCACGTCGCTCAAGGTGCTGGGCAGGATCCCGGTGGACGTGGATGACGACGCGATTCTCTTCGATCCCGCCTCCCGCCACATCTTCACGATGAACGGCGACGCCCAGACCGCCAGCGTCATCGATCCGGTCGCAGGCACCCGCATCGGCACGGTGGCCCTCGGCGCGAAGCCCGAGTTCGGAGTCTCGGACGGGGAGGGTCATGTGTACGTGAACCTCGAGAGCAGCTCGGAAGTCGCGGAGATCGACGTTGCGACGATGAAGGTGACCCGCAAGTGGCCGCTCGCCCCGTGCGAGTCTCCGTCCGGTCTCGCGATCGACGTTCAGCATCACGTGCTGTTCAGCGGCTGCCACAACCAGGTGATGGCCATGTCCGATGCGGTCGCGGGGAAGGTGGTCGGGAGCGTCCCGATCGGCCGCGGGGTAGACGCCTGCCGCTACGACGCTGGCACCGGCCTGGCGTTCGCCTCCACCGGCGACGGCGCGATCACCGTGATTCAGGAGGACGCTCCCACCCGGTTCCGCGTGGTGCAGACCGTGCAGACCGCACCGGGCGCCCGCACTATGGAGCTCGACCCCCGCTCCCACGCGCTTTACACGGCGACGGCGGAGTTCGGGCCAGAGCCCGCGGCCGAGGCGAACGGCCGGCGGCGGCGTCCTCCGATGGTGCCGGGGAGCTTCACCCTCTACGTGCTGGGCCAATGATCAGAGACCGGCATCGCGCCAACTAGCATCCAGGACGAGAGCCAGGGCCACATGCGCGCTGGCTCTCGGCCGGCCCGATCCATGAGCCTGAGCCCCACCTCCCAGCGGCTGGCGCTCGGGCTCGCCATTGCGCTGCTCATCGGCATGGCGTGGCTGGGCCTCTCGGGGGGCATCCACCAGCTCCCCGAGGCTCGGTCGGCCGGCCAGGAGATACAGACCGTCGCGCAACTCGGATACGGACTGCTCGCGATCCTGTGTCTTCTTACCACATTCCGGGGTCGCCGGTGGCGCTCGCCGGTTCAGGCATGCTGGGCAATTGCAGTCACCATCGCCGGCGGCTTCGCCGCCGTGGTGTGGGGCGGTACCAGCCTCGTGGTCGGCGTCCTGTCCGGGGCCGCTTCGCTGCTCGTGGCCCTGGTGATTCTGTGGCTCCTCCGGGTGGGGGCCGAGAGTTTGACCCGCCCATGAGGTAGATGTGCTCTTCTGAAGAAGCGGCTCCGCCGATCGCCCGAAGAGGCAAAAGCTCAAGGTCCAGCGGACACGGGACGGCGTTCCCCGGTGTCCTTAACTGGCGGGCTTCTCACCGCCCCGATAGGTTGTCCCGGTAAGGCCGCATCCTGCAGCCAAGCGCCCCGTCCCGGGAGCCGACCCCTGGTCCCGTCCAAGCCAAAGCCCTCCTGGCCCCTGCTCCTCCTGGCCGCCCTGTCATTCCTGCCGGGGATCGGCTTTTTCTTTGCCTCAGCGGCCGTCGCGTGGGCCCTCGTCTCTGACCGACCCAGGGCCCGGATTGCTCTCGGCTTGGGCGCCGCCGGAGCGCTGCTGCAGATCGTCGCCATCGTGGTCCTGATCATCACCCTCCGCGACGACCCAGCGATGCGCCGGGCGACGAGGGCAACGACCGTCGCCGATCTCAATCGGCTGGTGGTGGCGTTGGACCGATACAAGGCCAACTCGGGGCGCTATCCGGCGACCCTGCAGGAGCTCGCGGGATATCCAATCCCGCTCCGCATGCTCAACATCTACGACCAGTCGGCGGGGCCGTTCCACGTCCGGCCCTACCTGTACCGGCTCGCCGCGGATGGCCGCAGCTTCGACCTCCGCGCGCTGGGCCCTGATGGCAGGCTCGACACCCCGGACGACATCCATCCGGAGTTGCCCGACTCGCTCGCCGCGCACAGCGGGTATCGCCCATCAGAATAGATCACGGCGGCCAAGGTTGGCTTAAGCTCTGTACTGAGCCAGGGTCCGCGGAGCCCGGTTGATGAGTGAGCGGCTCCACACCTCGCCTTGGTCGCCAGTTCCTCCCTCTATCTCCTCGCATGGAGGTACACGCATGGACTCCATCTCTCCGATCGGCGTAATCGTAGGCGGGATCGTGGACATGGTCGCGACCATGATTCTCACCCTGCCCGTTCTGGTCAGCGTGGCAGCCGACCTGCACCTGGCCGGAGTGCCCCCCGCTCTACGGACTCAGTTGCTCAACGACGCGATGCGATCAAACGTCGGCGTCTACGGGCTCCTCACGCTGCTCGGCGCTGCTGGGAGCGTGATCGGTGGATACGTGGGTGCCGCGCTCGCCAAACGCGCCGAGGTGCTGAACGGCGCCCTTACGGCATACTTCTGCGTCGGGGTGAGCCTCTGGTCGATCCTGCACGGCCCCCAGCAGATGCCGCTCTGGATCCACTGGCTCCTGTTGCCTGTGAGTCCGGCCCTCGGCGCGCTGGGCGGGTATTGGCGCCAGGTGCGGAAGGCGTCTCGGGATCAGGCCAAGCGAGCCCTGGAGACCACCGCTCCATAGCGTGATGCCTAACCTTTCGTGGAGGATGAACGCCCCCCAGCCGGTGCGAGCCCGAAGCCCCCGGGGGGTCGTTATAACAGGTGGTGCCATCTGGTAGTGCTGCCCGGGGAGCGACGATGAGCTTCACAAGCTGGGGTCACCTGGTCTTTGCCGTGACGATGATCATGCTCGGCGTCCTGGGCCTGGTCAAAGGCGATTTCACTCCGACATGGTCGGGGGTCCCCGAGGCCCTGCCCGCGCGCGAAGTGGTTGCTTATTTCTGCGCGTTCGCCTCACTGGTATCCGGCATTGGCCTCCTCTGGGGTAGAGCGCGCCTGCTCGCCGCCCGATTCCTGCTCGTCTACCTGATGGCGTGGCTGCTGTTGGTGAGAGTCTCGCACATCCTTGCTGCTCCGACTTCGCAAGATGCCTGGTGGGCCGCGGGAGATACGGCGGTCATGGCCGCGGCCACCTGGATGCTCTACGCCAGCTTCACCGCCGACCGTGGCGCGTCGAGCCCCCGCTTCGCCACGGGCGAGAGGGGAGTACGCATCGCGAGGGTACTCTACGGCCTGGCCCTGATCCCGTTCGGTGTGGCGCATTTCACCTATCTCAAGGAGACGGTCGCGTTGGTGCCGGGCTGGCTCCCAGCGCACACGGCCTGGGCGTATTTGACCGGCGGTGCCTTCCTCGCGGCTGGGGTGGCGGTGCTGATTGGAGTCGGGGCGCGCCTTGCAGCCACGCTCTCCGCGCTCCAGATGGGCCTGTTTACGCTTGTCGTCTGGGTGCCAGTTGTGCTCGCAGGCCCAACTCCCTTCCAGTGGAGCGAGTTCATCGACTCGTGGGCACTGACGGCCGGCGCCTGGGTAGTGGCCGACTCGTATCGCGGCGTTCCCTGGCTTGCCGCGGGCCGGCGCTAGCCGAGGTCATGTGACGACGCGGCGGCCGTACTGGGCGTTTCCAGAACGGAGCTCGAGCACCTCTGGCGTGCTCAAGTAGCGGTGTTGGCCCGCGAACCACCCCGGGATTCCCGAAGATAGAAGGGCCTGCCTTACCGCCTCCCCCGACCCGGCGTCTCCTCGATTGGATTACTCTGTTTGACAAAGTACTTGACAAAACGGGGAAGGGCGTAAATACTTGCCCCATGCCAGAACCGACTCCAGCCCCGGGCTCAGCGAGATTCGACCCCCGGCTGCTCTGGGCCGCCGCACTCGCCGTGGCAGGCTTCGGGAATTGGATGTTCTACGATGCCAAGCCGGGGATCAACTGGGTCCTGTGGACCGTCGCGGCCGTGGCGGGGCTCTTCCTCGTGGCCCGACCACGGGGCCAACTCTCGCTTGCTGTTATCGCCACCGGTGGCGCGGCGATCGTGATTGCCGGAGCGGCAGCGGTGACTGCCAATGGGCCTATCCAGGGTTTGATCGCGCTGGCGGTGGCGTCTTTCCTGGCAATGCAGATGCTCCTCTCGACGGGCCTTGCTCGTCCAGCGATCACGGCGCGCTTTACCATCACCGCACCATTCGTTGCCCTCCGCCTCGCGGTGAGCCAGGCGATACGCCGCAGTGTCGAAGCCACCCATCTCATCCGGTCGGCCCGGGCGCGGGGGTGGGTTCGGGGGCTCGCCATCACGCTGCCGGTGCTGGCGGCCTTCGCGCTGCTCCTCGCCGCGGCCGATCCCGTCTTCGCGGCGTGGCGGGACGCGGTGGGAAACCTCATCGCAAGCTGGGACTTCGTGCCGCGCGTGGTGTTCTTCCTGGTCCTGCTCGTGATCGTTCTCGGTGCCTACGGCTACGCGTCGCTGGAGCCTGGGAACGCCCCCTCGACGGAGAGCCCCGCGGCCGAGCGATGGCTGGGCTCGACCGAGCGCCTCATCCTCCTCGGCGGCGTCGCCGGGCTGTTCTGGCTGTTCCTGGCGCTTCAGCTTGGATACCTCTTCGGCACCCTGCCGCGGATCCCCGCCTCGGGCATGACCTTCGCGGAGTATGCCCGGCGCGGCTTCGGGGAGCTATCGATCGTCGCGTCGGCGAGCGCGCTCCTCATCGTGGCATCGGAGCGCTACGGCAGGGACGATGGGCGCAAGGTCCGCGTACGGCTCCTCACCTTTGCCGTCATCGCGGCGGTGCTGCTCCTCCTCGGCTCGGCCTTCCACCGGCTCCGCCTGTACGAGGTGGCCTATGGCTTCACCACGGCGAGACTGTACGCCCACGTGTACATGTGCGCGGTCGCTCTGGGTCTCCTGGCGCTCTCGTTCGAGGCTGCCGGCGACTTCGACCCGGGCCGCCTCTTTCGCCGAGCGGTGGCTGCGGTCACGATGCTCTTCATCGCGCTCATCTATTGGAACCACGAGGCCTGGATCGCGCGCCAGAACATCGACCGCTTCGCCAGCACGGGGCAGCTGGACATCTTCTATCTGGCACGGGGCCTGTCGCGTGACGCCGTTCCCGCGATCGCGGAGCGGCTCCCTTCGCTCCCCGAGCCGGCGCGCTCCGACCTGCGCCGCGCCGTGCTAGCGCGCTACGCCGCACGCGCCGAGGAACGCCCGCGTGCTTGGTTCGAGTGGAACCTGGCCGATAGCCGGGCGCGGAGGGCGCTGAGCGAGAGTTTCGGTTCACCATAGCATCGCTTCGATCCGCAGTCAGGCGATCTGGCGCCGCAACAGCCTCCATATTTCAATTCCACCATGCCCAGGCGACAGCCACTCCCCGCCGCGGTCGCGAGGCTCTTTGGAACGCTCCCACCCGACACCGCCCTCCTGGCGGAGCGCGCCCGCGCGCTCCTCGTGCGCGCGCTTCCCAAGGCGATCGAAACGGTGGACACCAAGGGCCGGCTCCTGGGGTACAGCTACGGTCCGGGGTACAAGGGGGTTGTGGCGACCCTTCTCCTGAGCAAGCAGGGCGCGAAGATCGGCCTCGCTCACGCCGCCGGCCTGCCGGACCCCGAGAACCTCCTCGCCGGTGCCGGTCGGGTGCACCGCCACATCGCCTTTGCCCGGCCCGACGACTTCCAGCGCCCCGGGATCAAGCGGCTGATCGCAGCGACTCTCGCGGCCTGGAAGTCACGGAGCGCCTGAAGCGGTCCGCTCATGGCCTTGGGCGAGCGTCGGCTTGCACGTCGCCCCCGCGACCAGTCAACTGACGCCGGGAGGGCTCGGTTGCCCGGCATCTTCGTCAGACGTAGCTTCTCGAAGCCAGTTCACCTCGCTTGTCGCGCGACCACGCCGCCCGGCCTGGCCGCGAGCCAGGTCGCCACGCGGAGCAGCGAGGCAGAAATGATGACGGATCAAGGCGTGAGCAGTGGGACCGTTCACCGGTGGTACCCGCGCCCGGTCTTCTTTGTGGCCGACCTGAATCGCGCGCTCCACTTCTACGTCGACCTGCTCGGCTTCGAGAAGCGGTGGCATGAAGGCGATGGCGCCGGCACGGTCTGCCAGGTCGACCGCAGCGAATGCGAGATCATCCTCTGCGAGCACGCCACGCGCCGAGGCAAGGCCCGCCTGTTCATCGAGCTGACCAGGGAGGGGCTCGCGACGCTTCGGCACGAGCTGCTCGAGCGCTCCGTGCCGAGCCGGGAGACCTGGTGGGGGTACGACACCATCCAGGTGGACGACCCGGATGGCAACGAGCTCCTGTTTCCACTCTCCGCATGAGTCAGACCGGGGAGCGCTCCGAGCGCCGTTGCCTCGGTCGCGACCGTCTGGCCATGGCGTGAGATCGGGGCGACAGAGGATCCGGTGACCCCGAGGGCTGACCGCCACCTCAGGGCGTCGTACGGTATCGACGCCCCGGCATTTCTCCCGATCGCCGGGCTCGTGCTGGCGGCGAACCTCGTTGTCGCGGTGTGGACGCACGCGCGCGGACCGATGATCGGCGCCGCGGTAATCCTCGTCTGCATCGGCTTCTTCCTGCACACGACCCGCCGCGGCAAGTTCCTGGCCTGGCGCGACGTCCTCGATGGCCTTGAGTTGCGGGGCGACGAGCGCATCCTGGATGTCGGGTGCGGGCGCGGCGCGGTGCTGTTGGCCGCCGCGAGGAGGCTGCCGACGGGGCGCGCCGTCGGCATTGATATCTGGAGTCGCCGGGATCAGTCGGGCAACGCGGCGAACGCGGCCCGGCGGAACTCGGCAGCCGAAGGAGTCGAGGAGTGCGTCTCACTCGCCACCGCCGACATGATGGCGCTGCCGTTCCGCGCGGCGTCGTTCGACGTGATCCTCTCCAGCATCGCCATACACAACATCAGTGGCCTCGCCGGCCGACTGCGGGCCGTGGAGGAGGCGGCGCGGGTGCTCAGTCCCGGCGGGCGCCTGGTCCTGGCCGACATCAGGAGCACGGGCGACTACGCTCGCCGACTTCAGTCGCTTGGTATGGTGGAGGTGAAGCAGCACGGATTGGGATGGCGCATGTGGTGGGGCGGGCCCTGGGCGCCGACCCGCCTGGTTACCGCCACCAAGCCGCCTGGCGGCGCCGGGCTTCCATGATTCTGCTGCTCAAGAACCTCCTCTTCACCATTGTGGTGCCCGGCACCGTGGCTGGTTGGGGTCCTTACTGGGTCCTCACCAGCCGGAACCGGCCCATGCCACCGCTCACGGGATGGACACTCATTGCGGCCGCTCCACTGGGCGCGGCCGGCCTGGCCGTGTACGGCTGGTGTCTCTGGGACTTCAGCGCCCTCGGTCGAGCGACGCCGTTTCCGCTCGACGCGCCGCAACAACTGGTCCTGCGCGGCCTGTATCGGTACACACGCAACCCGATGTATCTCGGCGTGCTGGCCGTCATCGGGGCCTGGGCCATCGCCTTCCGCTCGTGGGCGGTGGCGGAATACGCGCTCGCCGTGGCGGTGGGCTTCCATGTCATGGTGGTCCTCGTCGAGGAACCTATCCTGCGTCGTCGGTTCGGCGAGGCGTACACAGGGTATTGTCGACGGGTTACCCGGTGGTTGCCCCGGTGGCCCCATCGGGCGTGACGGCCCGTCGCGGACGGTGCCGGGAAGAGCGGGGCGGGCGCCGACCCGCATGAGCGCAACCCACCACCGTGCCGTGATGCTCTTGCCGTGAATGGTGGCAGTCCAGGTCGGTCCGGAATCAGGAGAACCGAATGCCCCAGGTCCGCTACGCGGTCGCCACGAGCCTCGACGGCTACATCTCGCGCGCCGACGGCTCCTTCGACTGGATCATCAGCGATCCGACAATGGACTTTGGCGCCGCCTTCGCCCGCTTCGACACCTTTCTGGTCGGGCGCAAGACATTCGACCTGATGCGACAGCCCGGTAGCCCCCCGCTTCCTCCGGGCTCGAAGACCTTCGTCTTCTCGCGGACGCTCAAGGCCGACTACCCCGGCGTGTCGGTTCTGTCCGAGGTTTCCGCCGCCGCGATGGAGGCAATCAGGGCCCAGGCCCGAAAGGATGTCTGGCTGTTCGGTGGGGGCGAGCTGTTCCGGAGCCTCCTCGATCTGGGGCTGGTGGATGCCGTCGAGGTCAAGATCATGCCCGTCCTTCTGGGCGACGGCACCCCGTTGCTGGCCCATCCTGCCCGAGAGGCTCGGCTCCGCCTGACCGGGCACCGCGTGTACACTTCCGGCATTGTGTCTCTCGAGTACGAGGTCACGCGGGCCGCCGAGTGAGCCTGGAGCGCCCTGCTTGCGCTGGCCTCTCGCGCGGCCCAGCTTGCTCACGGGTTCGTCAGGCGCCCTCAGCGATCTCACCCTCGAGGCCTCCATGCCATTCACGACGCGTGCCGTATTCCTGGGCCTCTCGCTCCCTCTCCTCGCGTGCGCCGAGCGGCGTGCGCCCCGGGCCGGGGCCGCGGAAACAGGCCAGTCGGCGCTCGCGACGAGAGAAGGCTATCTCCCCGTTCCGGATGGACGCGTCTGGTACCGCATCACGGGATCGGGGCCGGCCACGCCGGTCATCCTGCTCCACGGCGGCCCGGGATACTCGAGCTTCTACCTCAAGTCGCTCGATTCGCTCGGCCTCGACCGGCCGACGATTCGCTACGACCAGCTCGGCTCGGGGAAAGCGGACCGCACGATGGATACGCTGCTGTTCACCATCCCCCACTTCGTAGCCGAGCTGGACTCGGTCCGCCGCGCCCTCGGCGCACGGCGGGTGCACCTTCTCGGGCACTCGTGGGGCACTATCCTGGCGGTGGAGTACTACCGCGCCCACCCCGGCAATGTGGCGAGTCTCGTTCTGGCGAGCCCGGCACTCGACATCCCCGCCTGGGAGCGGCACGCGCGCGAGCTGGTTCGCACCCTCCCTGACTCCGAGCAGCGTGCCATTCGGGTCCGTGAGGCCCAGGGCAAGTTCGACGCGCCCGACTACCAGGCGGCCCTGAGCGACTTCTATGGCCGCTACGTCTGGCGCCACCCTGTCCAGGTGGATCTTGACAGCACTCTCGCGACCGTTAACGAGGGGATCTACGACTACATGCAGGGTCCGAGCGAGTTCACGATCACCGGCACCCTCAAGCGCTACGATGCGACCGCGTTCCTGACGAGGATCGGTGTCCCCACCCTGTACACGGTGGGCGAGTACGACGAGGCCAACCCGATGACGGTCCGGCGCTTCGCCGACCTTACGCCACACGCGGAGATCGCGGTCATTCCGGGCGCTGCCCACATTACGACCTGGGATGCGCCAGCGGAGATGCTTGCGGTGGTTCGCGGCTTTCTGAGACGCGCCGACTCCCTGCCGCGCTCAATGTAGGGCCGTGCTAGCCATGGAGCCCGGATCGCGACGGCGGTCCCGCGGGCCACGGATTGGGTCGCCGCCGGCGTGATCCTGTGCCTGGTCGCCGCGCTCAACGACACGCGGGGGCTGGTCGTGGAAATCCTCAGGTAGCAAGCGCGAGGCTCACCTCGATCGACTTTGAGGTCGGCGTGTTGCTCCGCTCCGCCACGCTGCCCATGGGCACCAGCACGTTCGCTTCCGGGAAGTACGCCGCCACGCAACCCCGTGGAATCGCATAGGGCACCAGTTGGAAGGCGCGGGCGACGCGCCGCTCCTCACCGAAATGGCTGGTGATGTCCACCCGCATTCCCGCCCGCCAGTGGCGGCGGTCGAGATCCTCTGGATTGACGAACAGCACCCGGCGACCACCGTGCACCCCACGGTAGCGGTCGTCGAGCCCGTAGATGGTGGTATTGAACTGGTCGTGACTGCGGATGGTGGTAAGCAGGAAGTGATCGTCGTCTCGAGCCAGGTCGGTGAGCGGCGCGACGTGAAACCCGGCGCGGCCGCTCGGCGTCACAAAGCGGCGCTGGCGAGCGGGGTTGGGGAGATAGAACGGCCCCTTGGCGAGCCGGACGTTGTAATCGGCGAAGCCCGCGACTACGCGCCCGATGCGGTCCCGCAGCCGACTGTAGTCCCCCGCCAGGCCCAGCCAGTCGATGCGCGAGCGGCCGGCCAGGGTCGCGGTCGCGATGCCGGCGATGATCGCCGCCTCGCTTCGGAGATTCGGCGAAATCGGTTCCGCGTAGCCCCGCGACGCGCTGACGATCCCGAACGAATCCTCGACGGAGAGGACACCGCCGGGATCCCGCTCGGAGCGGCCGAGGCAAGGAAGGAGGAGCGCGGTTCGTCCGGTGACCAGGTGGCCGCGGTTCAGCTTGGTCGCGACCTGCACGGTGAGCTGGCAGGAGCGGAGGGCTTCCGCCGTACAGCGGGTGTCCGGCGAAGCCGCAAGGAAGTTCCCTCCCAGCCCAACGAAGACTTCGATCTCGCCGTCGAGCATCGCCGCGATGGCGTCGACCACGTCCTTGCCGGCGTGGCGCGGCGGCACGATCGAGAACTCACTCGCCAACGCGTCGAGAAAGGCCGGTGAGGGCCGGTCCCAGATGCCCATCGTGCGGTCGCCCTGGACGTTCGAATGGCCCCGGACGCAGCAGGTGCCGGCGCCGGGTCGCCCGATGTGCCCGCCGAGGAGCAGCAGGTTGACCAGCGTCTGAATGGTCGAGACACCGTTGCGGTGCTGAGTGAGGCCCATTGCCCAGCAGCAGATCATCCGCCTGGCGCCCGCCACGATGCGACCGGCCCGTTCGATCTCGACCCTGGAGAGACCGGAGATTCGCTCGATCTCCTCCCAGGAGGTGGCATCGAGATCCGCCACCAGCGCCTCGAATCCCACGGTCGAATCCTGGATGAACTCCCGGTCCAGCACGCCACCGTGCGCGCCTTCCTCCGCCAGGAGGACCTTCATCAGTCCCTTGAGCAGCGCCATGTCCCCGTTGATACGGACCGGAAGATGAAGGTCCGCGAGCGGCCGGCCGGAACCCATGACCCCGGCCGCGAAGCGCAGTGGATTGCCGTACTCATCGGGGTTGGGATCGGTGAAACGGAGCAGACCTGTCTCCGGCAACGGATTCACCGCGATGATCGTGGCACCGTTCCGTTTGGCATGTTCGAGGGAGGTGAGCATGCGCGGATGGTTGGTCCCCGGATTCTGACCGATGATGATGATAAGATCGGTCTGCTCGAAGTCCTCGAGGGTCACGGTCCCTTTTCCGATGCCCAGGCTCTCCGTGAGCGCAGTGCCGGACGACTCGTGGCACATGTTGGAGCAGTCCGGGAGATTGTTGGTCCCGAACTCGCGAGCGAACAGCTGATACAGGAAGGCGGCCTCGTTGCTGGCGCGGCCGGAGGTGTAGAAGGCGGCGCCATCGGGGGTGCGGAGCGCGTTCAGATGCCGGGCGATGACGCGGAAGGCCTCGTCCCAGCTTACGGGCTCATAGTGGGTTGCATCGGGCCGTCGGATGAGCGGCTCGGCGAGACGGCCCTGGCGCTCGAGCCAAGCGTCGGACTGGCCGGCCAGGTCTTCCACCGACCACTCCCGAAAGAACGAGGCGCCGATGACGCGGTGCATTCCCTCGGAGGCGATGGCCTTTGCCCCATTCTCGCAGAACTCGAAGCGATGGCGCTTCCCGTCCGGCGACGGCCAGGCGCAGCTCTGGCAGTCGAACCCGATCTTCTGGTTCACCTTGAGAAAGGCGGAGAGCGTGTCGCGGACGCCCATCCTGGGGAGGGTGACGCGGAACGTGCTCAGAATGGCGGGAAGCCCCGCGGCGCTCGAGGCGCGAGGGCCGGTCCGCGCGGCAGTAGCCTCGATGGGTGGAAGCTCCGGACACGGCCGCTCGGGTTCGAGTCCGGCGGCAGAGATCCGGGAGATGGCGGAGACCACGGCCGCCGAGTGCGGAGCACTAGGCTCGCGCGGCGCATGACTTGGAAAGAAGCCTTCGGCGATGAAGGCGAGATTGTCGGTATCGGTCGCTGCTGAATCCGGCAGGGTATGGGAGTGATCGGCCATGATACACCTCGGGAAAGCGGGACGCGTAATCGCGCCCAATCCCAAGATAGCCGAGTTCGTTTCTAGGATTTGTGGCAGGTCACTGCGGTCAGTGGCTAGGCGGCGTCCCCGGTCATGAGTGGGAGGCCGGCGGCACGCCAGGCGTCCATCCCTCCGACACCGTTCGACACCCTGGCGAAGTCCGCGCGCTTGAGCAGGCTGGCCGCGATGCTGCTCCGGTAGCCGCTCCCGCACACGGTGACCCATGCCGTGTCGCGATCGAGATCGGCCAGCCGTTCCGGCAGCTCGGCCAGCGGCAGGTGCGTAGCGCCCGGGATATGGAAGTCGTTCCATTCGCGCTGCCGACGCACGTCGAGGATGCGTCGGTCCTCGGCCGTCCAGGAGCGGTGCGAGAGGCGGTCCAGCTTTCTTGTCCTGAGCCCTGCGGCCTCCCAGCTGCCCGTGTCACCCTCGAGCACGGCGTCCACCCGCTCGTACCCGACGCGCGCCAGACGGAGCACCGCCTCCTCCAGACGGTCCCGCTCCGCCACCAGCAGGAGCGGCTGCTCTGGGGACACCAGGGTCCCCACCCAGGAGGCGTACTGACCATCCAGGCTCACGTGTATCGCGCCGACGGGGTGACACTCCGCGAATGCATCGAGCGATCGCGTGTCCAGCACCAGCCCGCCCGCCTCGACCTTGGCTGCACACTCTCGCGGGCTGACCAGCGGAGGCAACGGCCGCTCGGCATCGAGCGCCGGCCCGGCCTTGTTGAGGTCCCGTGAGTGGAGGTAGTAGAGCGGAGTTTCCGGCACGTCGCGCGTCACCTCGGCGACAAACGCCTCGCGGCTCATCGGCCGGAGCGCAGCGTTCATCGCCCGCTCCCGTCCGATCGTGCTCCAGGTCTCCTTGCCGAGGTTCCGGCCGCAGAGGGACCCGGCTCCGTGGGCCGGATAGACCCGCGTTTCGTCGGGGAGGACCAGGAGTTTCTGGTGGAGGCTGTCGTACATGAGGCCGGCCAGCTCCTGCACCGGCAGGCGAGAGGAGAGGATATCCACTCGTCCGACATCGCCCACAAACAGGGTATCGCCGGTGAGCACCCCCCATGGCGCGTCGCCGGAGCGCTCATATATAAGGAAAGAGAGACTCTCGGGGGTGTGACCCGGAGTCTCGGCCACCCGGATGGTCATTCCGCCGACGGAGATGGAGTCTCCGTCCCGCAAAGGCCGATGCGGATAGGTCGCCTCCGCCCGGGCTCCGACACCGATGGTGGCCGCGGTGCGGGCGGCCAGCTCGCGGTGACCGGAGACGAAGTCGGCGTGGAGATGGGTTTCGAGGACCCAGGTAATGCGAAGGCCACTGGCCTCCGCCTCGTCGAGATACATCTGGATGTCCCGAGATGGATCCACCACCACGGCCTCGCCCCCGTCACCGATCAGGTACGAGGCGTGGGCGAGACAGCCGATGTAGAACTGGCGGAAGTGCATGGGTGTGGAGGTCGGGGTCGGGGAGTCAGCCGTCAGCCGTCAGCCGTCAGCCGGTGGCCGGTGGCCGGTGGCCGGCAGCACAATACAACGTAGCGTTTGAGGTGGGGGTGGAAAAGGGTCGGTGGTAGTCGCCGGTTGTCGAAATGCGTCAAAGCGAGCACCTTGATTCGGCTTCATCAGAGAGGGCTCATGGAGCAACACAGGCGCACCGCGCTGCTCTGGCTCATGGCTGGAGCGGCGTTCATCGTGGCCGGACTGCTATTAGGTCGTTTTCAGATCGGGTTCTTTGCGGTCGCGATTCTCGACTTCGCCGTCGCGATCGTGACGTTGCGCCGCGGGAGGTCGAGCTAGCCGCCGTGTTACCACGCCGGTTGGTCCCCAAAGGGGGCAACCCCAGGCTCCCTCCGATAATCCCTTTGCCCGCCCACGAGGCACACCCGTGACGTCGACCTCCGATAACGGCATCGTCACCCTGCCGAGCTCACGCTCGGTTGATGAAATCCTCGAGCGCCTGCAGGATCGGCTTCGCGCTCGAGGGATCATGCTCTTGGCCCTGGTTGACCACAGCGGGGAAGCCGCGAAGATCGGCCTCAGGATGCCGCCCACCAAGCTCGCGATCTTTGGAAGCCCCAAGGCAGGGACGCCACTCATGCTCGCGGCGCCTACGGTGGCCATCGACCTGCCGCTCAAGATCCTGATCTGGGAGGACAGCCAGGCTCGGACCTGGATATCGTATAACAGCCCAGAATACCTGAAGGGGCGCCATGGTGTGCCTCCGGCGCTCCTGCAGAACATTGCGGCCGCTGGAGCGGTGGCCGCGGAGATAGCCTGAGTCCCACCTCCTGTCCACTGACGCGATCCATTCGCCGGCATACCGGACTGAAACATGGCTCGAGGATGTGGCGTATGCGGAGCAAGGAGCCCCAGCATCAGACCGGCCTGTGTCGGCGTCGGGCGGGGCCGACATCAAGCGTGGGAGGGATGGAGCCGTCGAGGTTGCGGCCGCACCCCTCGCCCCGCAGCTTATCCGGGTGGCGCGCGGCCCAGACTTCACGCCTACCCGAATGGCCTCGTGGTCCAAGGAGGGGCAGATGACCAGGATCTCCACCGCCCCGCGATCGCCGGTGACGGTACGATCCGCGGCACCGACATTCCTGGTCCCAGACGTCGCCCGCGCCGCCCGCTGGTACGCCGGGAATCTTGGCTTCGAGATCGCGGGTACCGTGCCCAAGCAGGAGCCCTTCGTCTACGCCAGCCTGCAGCTCGGAGGAGCGGAGCTCATGCTGCTCGGGCTTGCCGGCTACCAGAAACCGGACCTCCGGGCCCAGCGCCCGAGCGGGCTCTGGGATGCGTACATCCGCCTGGATGGGGTGCATGCCCTGTACGAGAGCGTCGCAGGCCAGCCGTTCGTGCAGATGCCGCTCACTCAGCAGCAGTATGGAGACTGGGAGTTCGAAGTCCGGGACCCCGATGGCTATGTCATCGTCTTCGGGGGCGCGTACTAGTCGACCCCCCAATGGATGACTCCGACCTCCGGCTCACCTACATCGGGGGGCCGACCGCACTCATCGAAATTGGCGGCCTCAGGTTTCTGACCGATCCGACCTTCGATCCAGCGGGCAGCCGGTATCCGACATCGGAGTACGTCCTGCGCAAGACCCAGGGCCCCGCCGTTCCACCCGCCGGCCTCGGCGAACTCACCGCGGTGCTGGTGAGCCACGGCCACCACTTCGATAACCTGGACCATGCCGGCCGCGAGCTGCTGGCCCATGCGCCACTCGTCCTTACGACCGTGGCCGGCGCCACAGCGCTTGGAGGCCGGGCACAGGGGCTCGCGCTGTGGCAGACGGTAAAGCTTACCGGGCCGTCGGGAGATGAGGTGAGCCTCACAGCGGTCCCCGCCCGGCACGGGCCGGCGGACGGAGACCGAGGCCCGGTGATCGGGTTCGTCCTGCGTCTGGGTTCGTGCCCACAGTCCGCGGTGTATATCTCAGGGGATACCGTCTGGTACGATGGCGTGGAAGAGGTTGGGCGTCGCTTCCCGATCAGAGTGGCGGTGCTCAACATGGGCGCCGCAATGGTCGCCGTTGCCGGCCCGCACCACCTCACCCTGACCGCCGCTGAGGGCGTCCGTCTGGCGGAGGCCTGGCCGGGCGCCGTCGTGGTTCCGCTCCACTACGAGGGATGGGAGCACTTCACCGAGGGCCGCGCCGAGATCGAGGCGAGCTTTGAGGAGCGCGGCCTCCTCACTCGCCTGTGCTGGCTCACTCCCGGAGTGCCACAGGCAATAGCCTTGGCGGCTCTATGAAATTCAAGACATCGTCCTGGTACTGGGTCACCCTGGGGCTCGCCATCATCAACCTGGTGGGAGCCGGGGCAGCGATCCAGGCCGCGGAGCCCTGGCATGCCACCGCTCACGGCGTTCTGGCGCTGCTGTTTGGCCTGTGGGCGCAACGTCTCAGGGAAGGCACGGCGGGCGGTCCGCTCCAGTCACGGCTCGAGGCTCTCGAAGCCGAAATGCAGGGGCTTCGGCAAGAGCTGGGCGAGGCGCAGGAGCGGCTCGACTTTGCCGAGCGGGTGCTGGCGCAGCAGCGGGAGTCACGCCGGGTCGGGCCGGAGGGCGATCATCCATGAGCCGAGCGCTCGCGCTGGGGAAGGCTGGTCATCGCCTCATGCGGCGCGCCGGGCCATCGCGGCTGTAGTGCGCATCGCCCTTCTGGGGGGCACGGGGTTCATCGGCTCGCGGGTGGCGCGCGAGCTGGTGAGCGCGGGGCACACTGTTCTGGTCGTTCACCGCGGGCGGCGCCCGGCGCCGGCGCGGTGCGCTTCGTCGGTTACCGACCGAGCGGACGGGTCCGGGCTCGCCCGAGCGCTGGCGGAGTTCGAGACACAGACATTGCTTGACATGATCGCCTACACCGAGCGAGACGTCGAGCAGGTCCTCCCTGCCCTCCCCGCGGGACTCCGCCGGATCGTCGTGATCAGCAGTGGCGATGTCTACCAGACCTATGGCGCCTTTCTCGGCCTCGAGCCGCCAGACTCGGTTGCCGAGTCGACTGGCGAAGAGGCGCCGCTTCGCTCGAGTCGATATCCGTACCGCGCGACGGCACGCTCCAGAGACGACATGTTGTTCGACTACGACAAGGTCCTGGTGGAATCCCGTTACCGTGAGGCGCCGACCCCAGTGACGACTCTCCGCCTCCCCATGGTCTATGGTCCGGGCGACCCGAACGCTCGTGTCGCCACCGAGAGAAGACGGCTCCGGAGTGCGGTGGGCGGGGTTCTCGAGCTGAATCCCGGGGAGGCCGCGTGGCGCTGTACGCGTGGGTATGTGGATGACGTGGCCCGCGCCGTGGCCCTCGCGACCACCCAGCGTGCGGCCTCCGGCCGCACCTACAACGTTGGGGAGACCGACGCGCTTGCGACCGCCGACTGGCTCGCCGAGATTGCGCGGGCCACCGGCGAGCCGATCGCGATCCGGACATCGCCAGAGGTCGCTCCGTCCAGGCGCGGGGAGTGGACGGTGTCTCTCGTGGCCGACACCGGTCGCATCAGGCGGGAACTGAGCTTCGTGGAGCCCGTGGGACGCAGGGCCGGCCTGCTGCGGACTCTGGCTCACTCCGGGTAGCCATGTCCAAGCTGCGTGTCCACGGCTTCGCGATCTCGCTCGACGGCTACGGCGCCGGGCCGCGACAGAGCCTCGCCAACCCACTGGGGGAGGGTGGCCTTCGACTTCACGACTGGGTCTTTCCTACCCGCACCTTTCACCAGATGCAGGGGAAAGAGGGCGGCACCACCGGGACCGATGACGACTTCCTGGCCCGGGGCATCGCCGGGATCGGGGCGTGGGTGATCGGGCGGAACATGTTTGGACCGATCAGGGGACCGTGGCCGGACGAGAGCTGGAAGGGATGGTGGGGCGAGAACCCGCCGTATCACACCCCGGTATTCGTGCTGACCCATCACGCCCGACGCCCGATCACCATGGCGGGCGGTACCACTTTCCACTTCATCACGGACGGTCTCGAGGCCGCCGTCCAGCTCGCCCGCGAGGCCGCTGGAGCGCTGGACGTCCGGCTTGGCGGTGGCGTCTCGACCGTTCGGCGCGGCCTCGAAGCTCGGCTCATCGACGAGATGCATCTGGCAATCGCTCCGGTGCTGCTCGGCGCCGGCGAGCATCTTCTGGCCGGCATCGACCTGCCCAGGCTCGGGTACCCCTGCACCGAGCACGTTCCCGGCGCGGCGGCCACCCACGTCGTCATTACAAGAGGCGAACCCGACAGATGACCCCCACCCCCTCCTCCCTGGCACTGGTTACCGGAACGAGTTCCGGCATTGGAGAGGCCGTGGCGCGGGAGCTCCTTACGCGCGGCTGGCGCGTCATCGGCATCGCGCGCCGCGCCGCGCCCATGACGGACCCCGCCTATACGCACATCCGACTGGACATCGGAGATCTCAAGGCGCTCGAGCGCCGCATGAACGAACAACTCGGTCCGCTGATCGGGAATCGAGGAGTCACGCGCGTGGGGCTCGTGAACAACGCGGCTCTCGTCGCGCTGTTGGGACAGATGGCGCAGCTGGACGCCGCGGCCCTGCTCGAGGTCTACACAGTCAATACCGTCGCGCCAATCCTCCTGATGGGATGGTTCCTGCGCCACTCCCGTGGGGGCCTTCCGCTTCGCATCGTCAACGTCTCCACGGGGGCGGCGGTCATCCCTCTTCCCGGACTCGGCGCCTATGGGAGCAGCAAGGCGGCGCTTCGCATGGCGGGGATGGTCCTGGGCGCCGAGCTTGACAGCGCAGGGAGTGGCGCGGGGAGCGCGCCAGATGCCAGCCTCCTCTCGTACGAGCCGGGGCTCGTGGACACGCCGATGCAGACGGCAGCGCGCACCAGTTCCGCCGAGACCCTGCCGATCGTCGGTCAGTTCGTGGAGTGGTCGAGGGCAGGAGCGCTGGTGCAAGCAGGTCTTCCCGCGAAGGAGATCGCGGATTACCTCGAGACGGACGGCCACCCCCGCTGGGCGGAGCGGCGGCTCGGTGGGCCGCCCAGCGGAGCCACTCAATGAGCCCCTGAGGCGCGGAGCTAGCGACTCGACCCCCGTGCCAGAAAGCGCACGCGAATCGACCCGATCGTGTCGGTCCGGTACCAGACGCGCATCGTGGAGTCGTACTCGACGAACAGGCTGTCCGGAGTGATCCAGTGCGCCCTGATGGGCACCGGCGGGAGCCGGGCATCGGACGCGACCTCAAGGTCCAGGATGCCGCGCCTGAGGAGAGGGGGGTGACGCAGCGCATCCGAGACCCAGAGACTCACCGAGGTCTGCTCGAATCCGGGACAGATGCTCAGATGGAGGGTCCCGGACATTCCGGCTGGGGCGGTCGGATCCGGGTCGAGGACCATCTCACGGCAGGAGTCGCGCTCGGCCAGGAAGACGCGCCGTGGCGAGGAGACGGCGACGATCACCAGGGCGAAAAGCCCGAGGAGAAGCAGGGCAAGCGACCACCGGCGGAGCACACCAGGCATAGGAAATCACAATCCCGGCTGAAGGAATCGAGCAGCCGCGGCCACGCCTTCACTCCCGCTACCATCTCTCTTCACGTCGCCGGCCCTAGCTTGCGAGTGTAAAGGAGCCGTGAGACGAAGGAAGGTTCATGAACCTTACGCTCACCGTCAATGGAGAAAGCCGGCGGGTGGACCCTGCCGATAGCGCCACGCTCCTCGGCGTCCTGCGGGATGAACTGGGCCTTACCGGCACACACTACGGCTGTGGCCATGGCGTGTGTGGCGCATGCATCGTGCTGCTGGACGGCGAGCCAGCGCCCGCCTGTAAGGTGCCAGCGCTACAGGCCGCAGGGAAGGCGATCCTCACCATCGAAGGCCTTGCTCGAGGAGAGACGCTCAGCCCGATCCAACAGGCGTTCCTGGAAGCCGATGCCATGCAGTGTGGGTACTGCACTCCCGGCATGATCATGTCAGCCACGGCCCTGCTCGCGCGCATTCCGCATCCCACCGATGATGAGATCCGAGCCGCGCTCGCGTCACACCTCTGCCGCTGCGGAGTGTACGGCCGCGTGATCGACGCCATCAAGGCCGCCGCGCGATGAGCGGCCCGCGCGCATGGCCCGAGCGGGTACCGGAGCGGCTCGAGTACCGTCTCGTCATCGAACCCGACGGGACGGTGGTGGCGCGGTCCGGAAAGGTCGAGTACGGGCAGGGTATCCGGACCGGCTTTGCCCGGATCGTAGCGCTCGAGCTGGATGTGCCTATCGACCGGATACGAGTCGAGCTTGGGGAGACCGACCGTGCCCCCTGGGACATGGGCACATTCGGCAGCCTCTCCACCGCAACCGACGGCAAGGCCATCCGGGCCGCCGCGGCCTATGCTCGCAAACTGCTCCTCGAGCGGGCGAGCGCCCGGCTCGACATTCCGGTATCGGAGCTCGAGACCCGCGATGGCCGGGTGGTATCCCGGACCGGACAGGCCTGCACCTATCAGGAGCTGGTCTCTGACCAGCCGCTGAGCGGCCTCGTCCCGGAAGGCTGGAGCGGCCGGCCCGATGCGGCCCCGGCGGCGGATATCCCAATGCGGCTCGAAGCGCGGGACATCGTCACGGGTCGCGCGCGCTACGCCGCCGATGTCAGGCTGCCGGGGATGCTGCGCGGCCGCGTGCTTCATCCGCCGGTCCTTGGCGCGGAGGCTAGCCAGGTCGACGATGCCGCGGCGCGGAGTCAGAAGGGCGTGGTCGCGATACTGCACGACCGCGATTTCGTCGCAGCAGTAGCCGAGCGGGACGAGCAGGCCGAGGCGGCTATCGCAGCGCTCAAGGTCACCTGGCGAGACCCCGCCCATTCAGCCGTCGAGCCGGTGGAACTCTCACTTCGTGACGACGCCGACGTTGACGCGGCCCTCGCGGCTGGGTCGGCCGCGCGCACCCTCGGCGCCTCCTACCATGTGGCCCCGATCGCTCACGCATCGATCGGCCCGGCCGCGGCCGTGGCCGATGTGCGTGAAGACGGGGCCGACCTCTACGTTGCCGCTCAGCGCCCCTTCGGGCTCCGGGATGAGGCGGCGGAAATCCTCGGCCTGAGCCCCGAACGGGTACATGTCCATCCACAGGCGATGAGCGGCGTATACGGCCGGGGCAATGTGAACGACGCCGCCCTTGACGCGCTCCGCCTCTCCCGCGCGGTGCGCCGGCCGGTGCTGGTCCAGTGGAGCCGGGAGGACGAGTTCCACCTGAGTCCCCATCGCCCCTACCTCGACGCGACGATCGACGCGACGCTGAGCACGGAGGGTAACGTCCTGGCGTGGCGCTACCGGGCCCGGACCAATCCCCACACCTACGGTGGCGGGCTCGATTCCCCCAGGCTGCTCGCGATGAGCTGCGGCAGAAACGCCATTCCGCCCTACCGCCTCCCCCGGGCCCGGATCGCTCTCCGGGTGGAGCCAGCGAAGAGCAGGGCGGGAGCGTTTCGATCGCTCGCGGCGGCCCCGCATGTGTTCGCGATCGAGTCATTCGTTGATGAGCTGGCGCGCGCGGCCGGGAAGGACCCGCTCGACTTCCGGCTGCAGCAGATCGACGACCCGCGCCTCCGCCGGGCCCTCGAGACCGTTGCACTAGAAAGCAATTGGCGTGGCCGTCCGCGCGCCCCTGGACGTGGGTTCGGCATGGCCTGCGCCGTCTACAATGGCACCGCCGTGGCACAGGTGGTCGAGGTGGTCGCCGAGGTGGGAGGGCGCCCGCGGGTGGAACAGGTATGGTGCACGGTGGACGCCGGCCGGCTGGTTCACCCCGACGGAGCGAGAAACCAGATCGAAGGCGGGATTCAGCAGGCTGCGAGCTGGGCCCTTCTCGAAGAACTCAGGATCGGCGAGCGGGGCGACGTCCTCGACTCCACCTGGCATGACTATCCGATCGCGACCTTCACCGACGCCGTCGGGAAGATCAACGTGATCTTCACCTCAGAGCCCGGCGCGGAATCGACCGGAGTGGGCGAGCCGGGATCGGTCCCGACCGCAGCGGCGATCGCAAATGCGATGTTCGAGGCGACGGGCGTGCGGGTGAGGGAGGTGCCGGTGCTGAAAGTGAGAAGTGAGAGGTGAGAAGTGAGAAGTGGCGGGGAGCGGGGAGCGGGGAGCGGGGAGCGGGGAGCGGGGAGCGGTGAGCGGTGAGCGGTGAGCGGTGAGCGGTGCCGAAGGTAAGGGAAAGCCCACATCATGCAACGCGCCCAGCATCACGCCCCTGTGCGCTGAACGCTGAGCGCCGGACGCTGTACGCTGCCGAAGGCAACCATGCACCGCGCCCAGCATCACACCCTGTACGCTGAACGCTGTACGCTGAACGCTGCTCTCTACGGCCCCCCCACCGGCCCGCCGACATACACCGCGCCCCGCTTCACGACCAGTCGGACCTTCGCGACGTTCGTGATATCCGAGAGCGGATTCGCATCCAGCACCACCAGGTCGGCGAGCTTGCCCGGCTCGACGGTACCCACCTCCTCGCTGGCGACCACGGCCCGGGCGGCGGTGCGGGTGGCGGCGGTCAGCGCCTCGACCGGCGAGAGGCCCGCGTCCCGCACCAGGAGCCTCAGCTCCTCGTAGAGATCAGGCGGGAGCCACCCCCCTTCATCCCCACTGCCGATCGAGTCCGTCCCCGATACCATGGGGATCCCCAGGTGGTGCGCGCGCCTCGTGACCTCGGCCGAGAGTGGATAGATCCGTCCCAGATCACCTCGGTAGACGAAGAGCGTTGGTTCAAAGATCGTTCCCTCACGCTTCATCGCCTGAAACAGGGTGTCGAAGCGCGGCGTGTCGAACCGCCCACGAATGGCCCCCGTCGAGTCCTTGAGAAGTGCCGCAAAGCCGTCTCTGCCGAGCTCTCGGAGCAGAAGCGACGCGTGTGAGACGACTTCCACCCCGGCCTGAACGGTCTGCAAGGGAGAGACCTGAGCCATCGCCGCGTGCGCCCACACATGAAAGTGCTGCCGATGTGCCTCCGCCGTGATGGCGGCGACTTCATCGGGGGTGAGAGCGGCATAGAGCTTGAGCGCCGTCGCCCCAGTGCCCCGCGCCTCGGTCACCGCTTCGGGGATGTCTGTCGTCGAGCCGACGCTGAACATCCAAGGCACCGAGCCGGAGGGAAGCCCGCGGGAAGCGGAGGCCGTGCGAGGATCGGCAAAGAAGGCGGGGCCCGCCCAGAGCGCCGCGTAGTGGATATCGGGGCTCGCGATGTCGCCTACCAGCGCATCCCGCTGCAGAGCAGCAAGCACGCGCATGTCCCCCGCCATGTCACGCACCATGGTGATCCCTCCCAGCAGAGCGCGACAGAGCCGCCGCTCGGCACGGGGCCGAGCATCCTCGCCGGAGGGGTCGGTGGCGAGGTGAACGTGGGTGTCGATCAGGCCAGGAATGACGAACTTGCCGGGAAGCGACTGGATGGTGGTGCTGTCAGGGAGCGGGCGCGAGCCATCGGGGAAGACGTCGAGGATCCGCTCGCCCTTGACGAGAATAGTGGTGTGCGACCGAGTCGGAGCACCGGTCCCGTCCCAGAGAGCCACGCCAGTGATCGCGAGATACCCCGATCCGGCCCGATGGGGAGTACAGGGGGCCTGGGCCCTGAGTGGCCCAGCGGCCAGCAGTGCCAACAGAGACAGAATGGGCCGTCTCATGCCATCGCTCCTCTCAGGGCCGCGGCGCACCGGACACAGGGTCCACGTGCAGCACCGTCATCATCCCGGATCCCAGATGCTCGGCGATATGGCAGTGAAGCATCCAGTCGCCGGGGTTCGAGGCATCGATGAGGAGATCCACGGTGGACCCGACCGGAATGACGACCGTGTCCTTCCAGGCCAGGTTCGGCGCCGGCACTCCATCCCGCGCCACGACCAGCATGCGCTGGCCGTGGAGATGGATGGGATGCTGCATCGGATGGAACGACTTCGGGTCGTTGAAGATGCGGAGCTTGACGACCGATCCCTGAGGCACGTGCCAGTCGATCGCCATGTTCTCCCGCCCCGTGGTGCTGTCCCGGATGATCCACGTCACCTGCTTGCTGGTGGAAAGCCAGTTCATCTCCGGCATGCCATCGGTCCATTCGACCGGCGCGTAGTAGGCCGTGTCGATGCTCATGAACTGGACCGTCGCGAGCGGCAGCCCCTGGGGGCGCACCGTCAGCCGGAAGATCCGGTCCGGCGGCCGATCGAACCACTGCCGGTAGTGATCGATCTCCCGGGCGACCGCGGCGTTGGTCCGGAGCGTCGCGAACTCGCCGGCGTAATCGGGGCGTGCCGGAGCCGGATCGACCACGATGGTACCGAGGGTATCGGCCTCGGCGTCGAACTCGCCTACATAATGGTTGATTGCCTGTACGGCATTCACGATCGAGTAGCGCCCCGCGGCCGGGAAGCGCACCTCCACTACGTAGCGCTCCGCGGGAGCGAGCACCACGCTCGGCACCATCTCTTCATGCTCGAACCGGCTCACGTCCGACGCCACGACTTTGATCGGCGCCCCGCCGAAGGAGAGGTTGTAGGTCCGGGAGCTGGCTACGTTGGTCAGGAAGAATCGGACGACCGACCCAGCCGGAACGTGGGTAGCATAGTCCGGCTCGCCATTCACCAGCTGCACGTTGCCCAGCCGGCCCATCAGCGCGAAGTCGGGGCCTTCCCGGCCGAACGGGATCAGGCTATCGCCGTTCGCGAGCAGATCGTCGAGGACCAGCACTTCCTCGCGGTTGACGCGCGAGTAGTAGCCCGAGTCGGGAGAATCGACCAGCATGTTGCCGAACAGGCCCATCGGCTGCTCGATGTCTTCCCGGACATGCGGGTGGTACCAGTAGATCCCGGCGTCGGGAAAGTGCACCCGGTAGACGAAGTCTCCGCCGAGAGGGACCGGGGCCTGCGTCGTGCCCGGAACCCCGTCGAACCGGTTGTCGAGCCGGACACCGTGCCAATGCACCGAGCTGGGGAGATCGATCCGGTTGTGGAAGCGGACCGTGATGGTGGCATCCTGCGGCACCCGGATGAGCGGCCCCGGCACCTGCCCGTTGAACCCGTACATGACGAACGCGCGGCCCCGCACCATCCGGCGCACCAGCATGGCCGTGAGGTCGAGGGTGTCGCCATCGGCCAGCCGCCTCACGGTGGAGGGACGCGCGGCGGGCAACGTCATCGGATCGACCCCGTTGCCGGGCATGAATGCCGTCACCGGCGGGGTGAGCCCCACCAGGCCGGGAAGCATCTTCATGCCCTTGGGCATGGGGATGGGCATGGCCATCTCACCCATGCTCATCTGGTCCATGTCGTGAGACATCGGCATCTGGGCCGCCGCCCCAGATGCCATGCTTGCGAGAAGCAGTGCCGCCGCGAGTCGGCTGCCGACGTCCATCAGTTGGCGTTCCGGAAGAGCGGATGGGTGATGAATGACTGAAGCCACCCGCTGGGCGAGTTACCACGGAGGATCACCGGCCCGACGTGGGAGTTGCCGAGGGTGTCTTCCTCGACGGTGACGACAAGCAGGAACTTGTTGAGGGTGATCGAGCCCACCGTGCTCCTGCCGTTCCTGACGGTCCCGAGGCGACGCCACGCGCTCAAGTCGGTGGCGACCTCCCAGGCCACGTAGCCGCTGTAGGAGCCAAGGCTCCGCGGCGGGGGCAGATGCGAGGCGGTGATCTGGACGTCGTAACGGGAACGGCCGTCCACCGTGGTGGCGATTCCAAAGGGTGATGCGGCGTAGACCAGCCGAGCCGCCCCCTCCACGGCGGGCGCCGTGGAGGTGGGGAAGAGTTCGATGTCGAACGGCCCGGTGAGTGCAGCAACCAGAACCAGCGCGAGGGCGCGTGGGCTCACTGGCCGCTCCGCGGCGCGGGCGCCGCGCCGTCAGGGCCGTGGTCGTAATCCTGGACGCTCGAGATGTTGGGCATCCCGAGGTCGTGACCGTTCCACCCCTTGAACCCATCCATGCGGAAGAGCCAGAGGCCGGTCCGCATGTCGGAGAGCGCGATGAGTCCGTCGTAGTTCCGCACGTCGACCCCGAAGGCGCCCTGCTCCACGCTGATGGTGCTCTCCCAACCGAGGGTGGGGCCGCCGCCGAAGCCGTGCATGTGGGTGCACTCGCAGGTGAAGTACCAGCCGTCGGTCTTTGGGTTCACGGGGTCCTTGAGATCGAAGACCTGCAGGCCGTCTTCGTAGGCGGAGACGAACACGTACGGCCAGCGCACCTCGTGGTTGTGCGCGAGATCCCGCCAGTCGGCGGTCCACCCCGAGATCGGCACGTCGACATTCGGCATCTTCCCGGCCTGCGCGGCCGAGAGATCCCAGATCCGAAGCGGCGTGTATTGGTATTCGGTCTCGGTCACGGCGTAATGCCCGTCGGGCGACGGGGTGAAGGTGTGGGCGATGTCCATTCCGAGCCCGGTGATCGTGAACAGCTGCTGGGGCTGCTCCGGGTGGGTTACGTCCCACACCGAGTATCCGCCGAGCCCGGCGCCGTAGAACTTGTCCTGATGGGTGGCGGGATCGTAGCCGACGTAGAAGTCATGGTAGGACCCCGCTCCCATCTGCTGCATTGGCGTCGGATTGGGCACGCGGCCAACCAGCCAGGTGCTGGTGTCCGCGCCGCTCACCACCTTGCTCAGGTCGTAGACCAGGGCATCCGACTCGTTGGCGGTAGCAAAGTACAGTACCCGCCCATCGGAATGCTTGTAGGCGAATGTGTTGTGGAAGCCGCCCGGGGCCTTCGGGTAACGGATCCGGGCCACGACCTTGACGCTCCTGGGATCCGGCAGGCCGGTCACGTCGAAGATGACGGCGCCGAGGTCCTGGTCCGGGCTCCCCTGCATGAACTGGAAGGACTGCGCGTAGTAATAGCGGTTGCCGATCTTGAAGTACTTGCCGTCCATGGCGCCGATACCTCGGTGCAGCTCCGGGTTCTCGATGGTCCAGTCGAAGATCTTCCTGGGGTGCGCCGGGTCGCGGACGTCGTAAATCTGGGTATCGAAGTTGACGAAGCCACAGATGTAAACGTAGGGCCGGCCGGGATCCTGCTCCATCTCGATGTCCGCGGCCTTCCAGGCGCCGGGGTGAGTCACGACGTGCGCGAGCAGATGGATGTGCTCACTGCCCCCGTGCTTCTGGTCGAAGGGCCGGACCGAGATGCCGGGGTCCTGGGCCCGGAGCGTGGTCGCGACGCCCAGCAGGGCCAGGCCGGCGAGAGACAAGCGCATGTTC
>DATJVM010000085.1:0-10758 GCA_035501775.1 Gemmatimonadales bacterium
TTGTGGCCATGAGTGTGTTGTTACCGGCTGTTGTCCCGAGAAGCCATGTGGTCGTCGCTGTCCCGCTCGCCCCAGTTGTCACTGAAAGCGGAGCCACGGAACCACCCCCCACTGTCACCGCGAACGTGACCGTCACACCGCTTACCGGATAGCCGGAGCCATCCTTGACGATCACGCACGGAGCAGGGCCTGCCAAGGTATGAACCGGTGTGGGCGGATAGCTGGTTGGGGAGCATGGTGTCAGCGTCGCCGTGGAGAGCACTATTGGGCTGGAAATGGCTGGACTCAGTCCGCTGGAGCTGAAGGCAAGAGAATAAGTCCCTACGGGCCCGGTGATCGCCAGGCCGTTGAACGTCGCTATCCCGCTTGCATTTGTTGTGGCTGATGTTGCCGAGGTGGGGGTTAGCGAGGCGCCAGCATTGGACGGCTGAGAGTCAATACTGGCTGACACCACGACGCCAGCTTGAGCAACATAATTGCCAACAGCATCCGTCAGCTGGGTTGCTACCGGTGGGCTGAGCGGAACACCAGAGGAGCCTGTGCCAGGGGGCGGACTCGAAAATCTCAACTGAGTTGGACTCCCGGCGGTCCCGACCCCCGTGAATGATACCGGAGAGCCAGCCAACCCCGTGCTGCTTGCAGCTAGAGTATTGTTGCCAGCGATGTAGCCAAGAGTCCAGGTAACTGAGGCGATTCCAAGGCCGTTTGTCGTAGTAGTGCTGCTACTGATAGAGCCTCCACCTGAGGCGACTGTCCAGTTGACGGAGACGCCACCAACGGGATGTCCGGAGGCATCAGTGATGATCACAGATGGCGTCACGGAGCTTCCTGCCGGCACGGTCCAAGACGTACTGCCATTTGGTCCCATTGACTGCGCGGCTGGGCAGTTCGTCCTCGTCTGACCCTCCGCTTCCACGATCGTGGCTTCGATGTCGGTAGGGTCTGCCAAGTAGCTGTTGAGATAGTGGATATTTAGGTCAGCATAGTACTTGGATGGGATTGCTAACAAGTTCAACAGCGGGATCAGGGCATCGAGACCGACCTCCAGGTCCCAAAATGCTGTGACGCTTGTATATAGCCGACGGGCCTGATTGGGGAGAAGAAGGGGGCTTAGGGCGTCGATATCGAGCATGAGATCGTGCGTCAGAGCCCCTTGTGCGATGAGGCCGTCATAGGAGCTTCCTCCAACAGGCCATCCGAGCGTCGTCGGCGGCGCGATACCCACTACTCCTACGCAACCCAGGCGACTAGCAAGAGGGCTCTCGCTTATAGATTTCAGTGCTTGTTGTGCATATAGGTTTCCTTGAGAATGACCGATGATCACTACACGGCTTCCCGACGCCAAGTATCCTTCTATTAGTTGCGCAAAACCAAGAACGTCGGGGTCCGCAGGCCCGGGAGGAAGGTCGAATGCTGCGGCGGCGACCTCCAATAGAGCTTGTGAAAGGTCGGCCGCAGGCGCGCATGCGGTAGTCAAGGACGAATACTGCCCAAGTTGCAGGTCATTGGACTGCTGCTCAAAACAGGTTAATTGGCTAATCGATTGAGAGCTGAGTTTCAGGACGTCGGGGTTCCAATAGTAGTCCAGCAAGTACTGATTCGGATCACTGTATCCAGCATCCCAGACGAGGCCGGAAATCTCGTTCACCTCGTAATCGAACGCATCAAGCGCGGTGTTAATGCCATTCACATAAACGAAAGCGACTCCGTTCGGTGGCAGGGTTGCTGACTGCACTCTGACCTTGCGTGTTGCCGCCTGCGACCCTGTCGAGCGTCGCCCTAGGCTCTCAGCAATGACCCGAGTGGCATTGGCTAACGAGGGTGCATCGCCAACTGGGTCAAAGCCTTTCGCTAGGGCCTTTCGTTGCATGTCCCGCGCCGCGCTATCCCCCAGTTGTGTCCGCAGCGTGCTTAAATTCTGCTCGTAGGCAAGATAGGCTTCGTAGGGATTGCCCGATGAGATTATTGCGCGGGCCGAGTGGAGCAGAGACGAGTCTTGGGGTTGCAAAGCGATCACGCTGTCAGCCGCTACAACGAGAACATGCGACGTCGTTGCAACGAAGCTTCCAGTGGGTGAGACGGTTGTGTTGTCTAGAAGCGCAACGAGATCATCGTAGGACGGAGCAACGCCAAACGAGTAGGAAATGACCGTGCCTGAGTCAACTTCCAGGCTATCAGGCACCGGCGAGCCCTTGATCTGAATTGCTCCTACGACGCCGGGACCTCGTCTCACCCGTATGACAGTTTGAGACGGATGCGGTTTCGGGGCCGTCACGTTGTCGCTCCCGCAGCCCGCGAGAATCGCTAAGCCTAGGAAGCGGACTAGCTGCCTCTTCCAAGTGGAGTGTGACATCCGAAGACCGATTCGAGAGAATTCTGGGTACAGTGGACCGGAGGCCCGTACGGCCAGGGCCGACTCTCGTCGCGACCGATAGGGGGTGGCAGCCGAAGAGCGATGCGGGGCCAAGGTACCATTGCGCCGTCAGGTAGCCGTCAGAGACTCCGAACCGTTCTCGGCGGCGAGACTGATTGGCCGTCAGCGCGGCGTCAGCAACGCTGATCCACCGCGTCCCAATTCCGATTTGTCCGAGAGCTGCAAGGAAAGATGACTTCGGTTTTCCATCGGTATATGAGATGCAGTGAACTGGGAGGAAGCTCCTGTCTCTTATCCCGTCAAGATTCGATAGGGATAAGAGACAGGGGGGCGCCGCATCAGTTCACTCTCGACTGCTGCTGCGATCTCCGGACTTCCCCTCGCGCGGATTCTTCTACCGGATTGCTGAAGGCTCTGCGCCCAGTGCCAACCTACTCGGTCTGATGCGGGTGCGGACGCCCGCCTCGATGCCTCCTGCCTCAGGCTCTGCCGGCCGGGAAGTACCGTCGCTGTGCCCAGAGCGACACGCACACCAGACCTACCAGCGCCGGCACCTCAATCAGCGGGCCCACGACGGCGGCCAGCGCTTCGCCAGAACCGATCCCGAAGGTCGCGACTGCCACGGCGATGGCCAGCTCAAAGTTGTTGCCTGCAGCCGTGAAGGCGAGCGACGCGGTCGCCTCATAGGGGAACCCCAGCCGCCGCGCGAGCCAAAAGGCAAGCCCGAACATGATGGCGAAGTAGACGAGGAGCGGGAGCGCAATCCGCAGGACGTCGAACGGCAGTTCGACAATACGATGCCCCTGCATCGCGAACATCAACAGGATGGTGTAGAGCAGACCGATCAGGGCGGTGGGGCCGATGCGGGGCATGAAGACGTCGTCGTACCAGGTGGGGCCCCGTTGCGCGATCAGGATGCGTCGCGTGAGGTAACCGGCCACCAGCGGCACTCCGAGGAAGATCCCGACACTTCGGGCAATCTGCCCCATCGATACATCGAGCACGGCGGTATCGGCCCCAAACCACGCGGGCACCACCGTCAGGTACAGCCATCCCAGCACCGAGTAGGTTAGGATCTGAAACACGGAGTTGAGGGCCACGAGGACCGCCGCCAACTCCCCCGACCCACAGGCCAACGCATTCCATACCAGTACCATCGCGATGCACCGAGCCAGGCCGATGAGGACGAGCCCGTTTCGGTAGTGAGGGAGATCGGGGAGAAACAGCCACGCGAGCCCCAGCATGAGCAGCGGTCCGAGCACCCAGTTGAGGGTGAGCGACGTGCCCAACAGCTTCGTGTCGCGCGCATGCTCGCCGATGGCCTCATACCGCACCTTCGCCAGCACCGGGTACATCATCCAGAGCAGGCCGATTCCGATGGGCACTGATACTCCGGCCACCTGCACGCGGTCCAGTGCAGACCCCAGATCGGGGAAGGCGCGCCCCAGCAGCAGTCCCAGGGCCATCGCCGCGAAGATCCATAGCGGGAGGAAGCGGTCGAGTGTGGAGAGCCGTTTCAGGATCGGCGTCTCGGCGGTGATGGCAGTCATGTCAGATGTGCTTCTGAAATGGTCGATACGAGCCGCGTGGAAGTGGCCGGGATTCGCGGTGGAGGCTCACCTCGGAGTGCCGCCTGTCCTCAGATAGTCGGCGAAGTCGATGGGCAGCGTGGAGCGCCGGATGCCGTCCATCGCCCGGTCGAGATCATAGTCCACGCGGATGCCCTCAACCGTCATGCCCTCACCGCTGTGCGTGAAGAGCATGTAGCCTGCCCTCCAATCGCCGTCCTTCGGGCGCCCCACACTGCCGGTGTTGACGAATCGGACACCCTCGATCTCGCGCGTCCACGGCCTGTGGGTATGCCCGAACGCGATGGTGTCTCCTGCTTTCGCCCCGGCCTGGGCCGCCATCTTGAGGCAGAAATCGTCAGACCGATCCTCGGTCCAGTACAGGGTATTGAGGGTCGGCGTGCCGTGGACCAGGACCAGGGTCGGACCGGACAGGTGGCCACCGTTCAGGCGGACATCCAGACGGAACGGGAGCGCTCCGAGGAACGCCTTCGACGCATCGGTGGTCTGCGCGACGGTCCAGGCGAAGCTCTGGTGCGAGAGCGCCTCCTGGCAAGGGTCCTCATACTTGCAGCCACAGTGCTTGTAGTGAGTCGCGACGGTGGAGTCGTAATTCCCCGACACACCTGGGATGTGTCGCCCGCGCAGCAACTGCACGACCTCGTTCGGCCAGGGCGCGTAGCCCACCAGATCGCCGAGATGGTAGATAGCGTCCGGCGAGCGGACGTCGATATCGGCGAGGACCGCTTCGAGGGCCGGCAGATTGGCGTGAACGTCGGAGATGAGCGCGATGCGCATCCGTCGCTCAGACCTCGCGCGTCACAAGCGGAGGAGCGCCTGCGCCACCGATCTCGTTCACCCGGTGTTGGAGGGCGAGCTTCTCCAGTTTCTCCATGGGGAGTGCCAGGAAGAGGTCCAGGCGCCGGCTGATCAGGAGCAACGTGTCGTCGAACATGCGCTGCCGCTCTTCCTCAGTACCAGTCGCCTCGGCAGGGTCGGGCATACCCCAATGGGCGATCACCGGTTGCCCCGGGAAGATGGGACAGGTCTCCTTGGCACGGTCGCAAACCGTAATCACGAAGTCCCAGGGCTGCCCCATCACGGCGTCGAGGCCCTGCGGAGCGTGACCGGTCCAGAAGAAGCCGTGGCGCTCCAGCGTGCTGATGGCCAGGGGATTGACTTGCTCAGCGGGCTGCGATCCGGCGCTTTCCGCGACGAAACGCCCGCGCCCTTTCCGGTTCAGAACGGTCTGGGCGATTTGACTCCGGGCACTGTTCCCGGTGCACACGAAGAGCACACGGAGCGGTCGATCCGAGGGGAGCGTCGTCATGGCGTGATCCAGGCTCGAATTGGAAGGTCAGCAGTGGCTACGAGCTGAGGGAGCGGTGCATCACTATCGCGGTTGCAGGGCAAGCCTCGCGGAATTCCACCGATTGCTGCACTGACACCGGGACAGCTTCGCGCGTGATCACCCGGAACCCGAGCCGTGGGAAGTAACGCTCGGCGGTCGTGGTCAGGAGGTAGGCGTCGCGCGCTCCCGCCCGGCTAGCCTCGCCAAGGACCGACTCCACCAGGGCGCGGCCCAGCCCGGAGCCGCGCCAGTCTGGGTGGACGGCGACGGACCGGACCAGGATCCCGTCGGCGTAACGCTCGATCCCTGCCAAGCCCACTAGGGCGCCGTCCGCCTCGGCCAGGGTGAAGTGCGGCCACCATTCCTGTGTCCCGGCCGTGGGCAGCGACAGCGCAGTCAGAAGGGTTTCCACTTTGCGCAGGTCGCCCGCAGTGGCGGGCCGCAGCCCCACGAGACGCCCGTCGAGGGATAGCTCCGAGACAGTCATGGATCGCTCCCTTAGGACTTGTGGGGATCAGGAGCAGCAGTCCGGGCCGCAGCAGGCACCGGCGGTGACGGGGAGCGCTGCAACCGGCTTGGTAGCACGGACAAAGGCGCCCATGACGCGCCCGCTCACATCACGCGCGAGAACCTCCAGCTCTTCGCCGGCCGCGCCGAGGAACGCGCGGGCGTCCTCGAACTCGTAGATCCGGGTCGGCTCGACGCTGGCCGACTCGAACCCGGCCTCGCGGAGGAGGTCGAGGAACTCCTGCTCTTCCAGGGCGCCGGCAATGCAGCCGACCCACAGCTCCATGCAGTGGCGAACCTCCTGGGGAATCGCACCCCGCACGACCACGTCGGAAACCGCAAACCGCCCACCCGGCTTGAGCACCCGGAACGCTTCCCGGAGGACCCGTCCTTTGTCGGCCGACAGGTTGATTACGCAATTCGAGATGATCACGTCGACGCTGGCATCCGGCAGCGGAATCTGCTCGATACTGCCCCGCAGAAACTCGACGTTAGTGGCGCCCGCCCGGACCGCGTTGGCGCGAGCCAACGCCAGCATTTCGTCGGTCATGTCGAGGCCGTAGGCCTTTCCTGCGGGGCCGACCCGGCGCGCCGAGAGGAGCACATCGATCCCGCCGCCGGAGCCCAGGTCCAGCACCACCTCACCCGGATGCAGCTCTGCGAGGGCCGTCGGGTTGCCGCAACCCAGTGACGCGAGCACGGCCTCGGAGGGCAGGGTGCCGGTCTGATCGACGCTGTAGAGATCCGAGGTGATGGGGTCTCGCACGCCGTTGGCGGGAGCCGACCCGCAGCCGCAGCTCACCGGGCCACAACAGCTTCCGGCCCGTCCCTCCAGGACCCGCCTGGCTGCCTGGCCATATCGCGCCTTCACCGTCTCCGTCAACGTATTCGCGCTCATGGCGCCGGGCCCCTCAGACGTGCTCGTCATTCTCTGCCTCGCATACACCAAGATTGGTTGATGTGTAATTCAAAGGAAAAGCGTGTCAATCGCAGCACCGGGCATTGGCGGTGGTTCGCGCGCCGGGCGTCGGGCCCAGGAGCTTGACCGCCTCTGCCAGATCGTCGAAGGCGTCCGGCCGCAGCCAGTAGTAAGCCCAGCGGCCCTCCCGCCGACAATCCACGATGCCGGCTTCGCGGAGCACCTTGAGATGGAAACTCAACCGGGACTGCGCGGCATCGAGCTGGTCCATCAGCTCACAGACGCAGCGCTCGCCAGTCCTGAGCCGTTGGACCAGCGCGACCCGGGTCTCATCGGACAGGGCGTGGAACATCCGCACGGCGGTGGTGAGATCCTGTTGGGTGGTGCTCATAGGCAGCTATAATATCAAGAAATCTTGATCTGTCAACCCTGAACGACCCGAGGTGGACTACCGAGCTTCGCCAATAGGGACTTCAGGCGGCGCCCACAGGATGCCTTGCGTAATCGGCGCCGCCTCTTGCCTTTCGGAGGGAGCCCGCCCTCCGGCGTGTGGGGGTCGCCACTACATTTGTAGCGCGCTGTTTCCTTGCTACCTCCTCGATCCTCACCAGCGCCGACCTCCCGCGGCGCGCCTCCCTCGAGGGTTTCGTGCCGCGTGCGGCTCTGCTCCTCTCCCTGCTCCCGGTCCTTGCCCCCTCCGCGCGGGCCCAGGCCCCTGGCCCCGATCCGGCGCTCGCCCACGCCCGCCGGCTCCTGCAAAGCACCATTCTAATCGACGGCCACAACGACCTCCCCTGGGCCATCCGGACCTATAAGGATGCGCCGATGGACGTGGATGCCTATGACCTGAACCGGAAGACGCCTGGGATGACCGACCTCCCTCGGCTCGCCGCCGGGCTGGTTGGGGCGCAGTTCTGGTCGATCTATGTGCCGGGCGAATATCGGGACAGCGGGTACGCCAGAGTCCAACTCGAGGAGTTCGACATCGCGCGGCGGATGATCGCCCGCTATCCGGACCGGATGGCTCTGGCGCTCACCGCCGACGACATCGTCCAGGCCCATAAGCAGCACAAGATCGCCTCGCTGCTCGGCATGGAGGGCGGCCACGCCATCGAGAACTCGCTGGGGGCCCTCCGCATGTACTACGCGCTGGGTGCGAGGTACATGACGCTGACCCACAACGTGACCCTGGACTGGGCCGATGCGGCGCTGGACAGCGCCCGGCACAACGGGCTCACCCCGTTCGGGAGAGAAGTGGTGCGGGAGATGAACCGGCTTGGAATGCTGGTGGACCTCTCGCACGTCTCGCCCGCAGTGATGAGCAACACTCTCGACGTGAGTGAGGCGCCGGTAATCTTCTCCCACTCCTCCGCCCGCGCCCTGGTCGACTATCCGCGCAACGTACCCGACTCGATCCTGGCTCGGCTTCCGGCCAACGGCGGCATCGATATGGTGACCTTCGTGCCGTCGTTCGTCTCCCGGGCCGTCGACTCGGCGGATCGGGCGACGGACAGCGCCATCGCGAGCCTGACCCAGGGCGTAACCGACACCGCCGAGCAGCACCGGATCGCCAAGGAGTACCGTGACACGCACCCTGAACCCCACGCGACTCTGGCCGACGTGGCGGACCATATCGAGCACGTTCGCAAGGTGGCGGGGATCGATCATGTGGGCATTGGCAGCGACCTCGATGGGATCGACTTCGGTCCCGACGGCCTGGAGGACGTGTCGAAATACCCGTACCTGTTCGCGGAGCTGATCCGGCGCGGCTGGGGTGACGCCGACCTCAAGAAGCTTGCCGGCGAGAACCTGCTCCGGGTCCTACGTCAGGCCGAGGCCACGGCGCACCGCCTGCAACGCGAGCGGCGCCCGTCGACGGCGACGATTCAACAGCTGGATGGGCCGAGGACAGAGGCGCCGAAGACGTGAGGAAGGGGGAAAGGGGCATCGCGAGTCAGGTGACGGAGACCCTCACTCGATGCCAGGCGTTGTTACCGTAGCCTTTGACGTTCCATGTGTCTCGAATCTCCTCGGGCATGGCTCCGGTTTCATCGACGGCCCGTGCGACCAGGATCTGATTTCCCGGGGACAGAGGCACAACAGCCTCCCAGAGAGTCCACGTCCAACGGGTGGGTGCGCCCAGGATATCCGCCCGGATCCAATGCGTGGCGCCGCTGTGGCAGACCTCGACTGCCCTGATGGAGCGCCCTCCCGATCCCATGGCCCATCCTCGCACGCGGACCGGCCCGGCGGGGACCAGCGCGTCCTGCCGAGGCTCGAGGATCACGGCGTTGAGCGGGACCTCGCTCATCGCCTCTCCGGCGGTGACGTCACGCGGATCGTCGGGGTTGGGTTCTCGCTGGATGCGGTACGCCTTCTCCTGGAAGTAGTTGGTGGAGGGCTGTGTCTGCGCGGTGATTCGGCCCAGCCACTTGACGCTCCGGGCGCCGATCCAGCCCGGCACGACGGCCCTGACGGGGAACCCGTGATCCCGCGGCAACGGCTCACCGTTCAGGTGCGTCGCCAGAAGGACATCACCGCTCTCCGCCTTTTCCAGATCGATCGAGCCACCGAAGCCGAACTGCTGACCGGCGCGCTCGACTCGATCCAGTCCGACCAGCTCGACGTGATGGGCTTCTCGAGTCACGCCGGCGGTTCGCAGGACCTCGGCCAGACTGACCCCTCTCCACCGCCCGGTGCTCGCGGCATCCGCGCTCCATGGAAGCTCGCCGGCAAGTGGGCCGAGCGTCAGGAACTCGTCCCGGCGCAGGCCGGCACAGATCAGCGTTGCCTCCACCTCCCGTCGATCGAATCGGGTCAACAGCTCCTTGAGCGAATACCTGGCCGGGCGACTCACGAGGCCGCCGACCTCGAGGCGCCAGGTCTCGGCGTCGATCGCAGGCGGAAAGGCGTGACTCCGCTTGAAGAAGTGATCGGAAGGAGTGATCACCGCCCCGTGCGACAGGGACGAGGCTCCGACGTTGAGACCATCAGGATCGTATGGCTGCCGGTGATGAGTTTCGCTCAACCTGCCTCCTGACTCCACTCAGCCGCTGTGATGCCGAAAGACGAAGTAGACCGCGCCCAGCAGGCATATACCAGCGTAGACATAGTCGATCTTGAACGTCTGTCGCATGTAAAGCATCGCGAAAGGAACGAAGACGCTCAGAGTAATGACCTCCTGGAGGATCTTGAGCTGGCCCAGGGTGAGCGCCGAATAGCCGATACGGTTGGCCGGCACCTGCAGCAGATACTCGAAGAAGGCTATCCCCCAGCTGATGATCGCGGCCAGGTACCATGGTCGCCCCGCCAGATTGCGGAGGTGTCCATACCAGGCAAAGGTCATGAAGATGTTGGAGAGGGTCAGTAGACCCGCGGTCCGAAGCAGGGCTGAGAGAATGGGAGCCTCCCGGTGAAAGAAGGGCCTTCGGTCGCTCAAACATCCGAGGGCCGTCCTGCGACGACAAGGGCAGCGCCTCTTTAGCGGAGGCGCCTGGCGGGAGATGCCTGCCGGGGAGGCGGGCGTTCGAGTGATCCTGAAGGCCCTGGCCGGTGCTCGTCACCGCTCGAGCCCGCGATCAGGTTGGCGCTGCACGCCGGAGATGGTTGTAGGTCCAGGCTGGGGCAACCATCCCGGTCACCGGGGCCGCCCAGTAGATCCAGTGCCCATCCCAGTGGCCACCCACCAGCGCAGGTCCGAGGTGCCCCCGTCTGTCAGGTGTACCGCAACACTCGGCTCACCCCGCCGATGAGCCGGCCCCAGCTCTCCTGCTCCCTGGCCAGTTGCTTCCGCCCCGCCGCGGTGAGCGAGTAGAACCTGGCCTGCCGGTTCTTGTCCGTGGTCCCCCACTCCGCCCTGATCCAGCCCTCCTCCTCCATGCGGTGGAGAGCGGGATAGAGGGAGCCCTCCTCGACGCGCAACTGGTCGGCCGATACGCGATGGATGTGCTCCGTGATCGCGTAGCCATGAGACCGCCCCTGTACCGCGAGGGTACGGAGCACGAGCAGGGCGAGGGTGCCCTGGAGGATGTCGTTCCGC
>DATJVM010000086.1:0-4359 GCA_035501775.1 Gemmatimonadales bacterium
GACTTCCGGCGGTTCGTACCCGTCAGCGTCGGGGTGTTTGCCCTGCTGGTAGGTTTCGGATTGCTCCTGATCATGGCCGACCTCGTCAACCCGGTCCACATCATCCAGTGAGGCTACGAGCGTCATGACGATAGACCTTGGTATGCCCCAGCCTGCCCGCGAGCCGCTCGCGCCCCGCCGCAAGTCCCGCCAGATCACGGTGGGCACGGGCAAGCACGCCGTGCCGGTGGGCGGCGGCGCCCCGCGGGCTCGCTGGACAAGCGGCTACTCGCCAAACACGGGCGGGCCAGCGATGCCAAGCCAGCTCGCGTGCGGGTCCTGAGTCCCTCCTCCGTGCGCTTACGGCGAGCGCGGTGGCAGGCGGAGAATCTGGAATCCCGCCTGCCGCAGTATCTGCGGGAGCTCACGGATCGCGTCACGATCCTTCTCCCGGGCGCTCTCGCTGAGATGTTCCCAATCCACCAAGTCGGGGTGCTGGCCGCTCTCCCGGTCAAGCCCGTGCACATAGCCTTCCGCCTGGCGGTCCTGGACCCAGCGCCGATGCTCCATCTGAGCCAGCTGCTCGATCTCCTCCGCGGTGAACGCGAACTCCGGGGCGCCCGCGGACCGCGGGACGACGATGCTGTCGATGGCCTCGAGCTTGACGCCGATGTCTTTGGCCTGCGCAAGGTTGGCCCGCTGGAGATCGGGCGGCAGTTCCTCCCAGGGCCGCATCGACTTGTTGAGGCGCGGTGAGTCGCCGCGGCGCGTGCGGTTATCCGCATAGGCCTGATGGATGGCACGAGCAAGCTGGTCAGTCAGGTCTTCCCTGATCCTCCCCGGCACGCATCCCTCCTCAGTGACTCCGAACACCGCAAGGCGTCCCCGTCTATCGTCTAGCAATGCATGCCGTCCGGTCAGTATCGTCCCGAACGGTGAGGGCTCACTCATGCATATCACTACACGGTCGGCACGGCCCGTCAACGAGTTGGCCGCAGCCAGTCCGGCGGTCAGCGCGTCATCGTTGTCCGAGAGGCAGACGAAGGTCAAGGTTGGCCCGGCCTCTTGTGATGGCCGAGGCGGCGGCTCGCCGTCCTGGCTGACCCGGCACTTCTCGCGCACCGCCGGAAAATGGTTAAGGAAGCCCGGGAGGGTGTCCGCGCTCTCACCGCGGATGGCCACGGTCAGCGGGGAGTCGTCCGGTGTCAGCCGCCGTGCGATCTCACGGAGTACGGCGCGGCCCAGCCGGCCGAAACCGATGATCACCACCTGCACGGGTGGTGTACCCCCAGGTGCCAAGGGGTGCTTGTCGAGCAGCACCCTAGCGGCGATGTCCTCGATGGCGAAGAAGTCGAGCCGGAATCGCGCATCGCCCGCGATGCCGATGCGCTGGGCCCGCAGCGCTACGCAGATTTCCGCGTCCCGTACCTGGGCGAAGGTGGCGAGCTTCCGGTCATGGGCCCGCGAGAACTCCCGGGCCCGAAGGGCCGTCGCTGCGTTCGTAGTGCTGTCCTCGGCGCAGGCATAGAGTTCGTCGGCACGGCCCACGCCCGCGGCCCGCAGTGTCTCGGCATCAGACGGATCGCCGAATACCTCGAGCAGGCGGTGACTGCGGGCCTCATCGGTCCCGGCTGGGGTGGCACTGACCAGTACCACCTTGCGGTAGCCGCCGTCGCCCAGTCTCCGGGCCAGCGCGACGGCGACGGGGCCGTCACCGGTCACGATGGCATGATCCGACGCCGAGGCCGCCGACCAGCGTCGGCGTTGCTCGCTCAGCGCAAGGCGCACGGCTTCCACGGCGGCCACCGCCGTCGCGGCAGGCGCCAGGAAGCGGGCGATCCCGAGCGGCACCGGAATCGGTCCCGGGCCCGCGGCAGGCGCGGCATTCAGCACGAACAGCTGAATATCGAGAAAAACGATATCCGTCCAACCCTTGGCGTACTGCGGCACGACCTGTTGGGACAGATACTGGCTCAGGCCGATATAACCGAGGATGAGCGCTGCGATCGCCATCCCGACGACGAGCAGCAGGCGCCACAGCGCGCTTCTCGGGAGCATGCTCGCGGCGGCCACCCTGTCGCGTAGCCCAGCCGACCCTTTTGCCACTGCGTCCTCCGAGGAATACCTGTCCGAGCGCCCGGCTATCGCAATCCTCTACGAATACGGCGCCGTCGGCGATCGCCACCGCCAGATCGACCAGCACCCGCCCCGGATCATGCCGCGGCCGAGGCCCACGCACCCCGTCCAGCGCGGCACTCAGCTCGGCGGTCAGCGTGATGGTGCCGGCCAGACCGGCCACAGCCGGGACCGGGCGTGCGACACCACTCCAGACCCATCCGGGGTGACCATGATCCTCGGACGCGTCGCGGTAGCCCGCACTCCGAAAGTGCCTCTCTATCAGGTCCGACTCGGTCTTCGACGACCCAGTCTCCCCTGGTCAAGAGGCAGCTTCGGTCCTCCAGGCGCGGACACGCCGACCGGCCCATGAAGAGCCAGGGTCAAGGCGCCAGGACACGCTCAACTCGCAGCCGCCCGCGCTCATGGCCACAGCACTCGACCTCGTCGCGCCCTTCCTCACCTGCCTCGTCTCGCGGGGATGACAGGGCGCGGTAACCCCGCTATCAGCTTGGCTCGCTCGGATTCTCCTCGCGCCACACCCGCTCGGATGGCAGCCGCCAGGCGTGCGGGGCGATCAGTTGGTGGATCGCGTTCGGGCCCCAGCTCCCGGGCGCGTACGGCTTGACCGGCGGCGGGGCATCCAGCAGCGGGATCGATCTCTCCCAGAGGCTCTCGATGCCGTCCGCCGTGGTGAATAGCGTGTGGTCGCCGCGCATCGCGTCCAGGATCAACCGCTCGTACGCCTCCAGGACGTCGCCGGCGTAGTCGGTCTCCCCCGTTGAGAACTGCATGCTCAGCTTGTCGAGCTTCATCCCGGGGCCGGGCCGCTTGCCGTAGTAGGACAGCGAGACCTTGGACTCGTCGGCGAGGTCGAACGTCAGGTGGTCCGGACCAGCCGATCCGACCCCGGAGTCCGCCGGGAACATCGAACGTGGCGCCTCCTTGAACGCGATCGAGATGATCCGCATGCCCTCCGCCATTCGCTTTCCGGTGCGGAGGTAGAACGGGACCCCGGCCCAGCGCCAGTTGTCGAGCTCGCAGTGCACGGCGATGAACGTCTCGGTGTCGGAGTCGCGCGCGACCCCTTCCTCCTGGCGGTAGCCCCCGTACTGACCGCGCACCACGTACGAGGGTAGGACGGGCAGCAGGGACCGGAAGACCTTGTTCTTCTCCTCGCTGATCGAGGTCGGTTCGAGCGCGGTCGGTGGCTCCATAGCCACGAACGCCATCACTTGGAACAGGTGGGTGACGACCATGTCCTTGTAGGCGCCGGTATTTTCGTAGAAGTTGGCCCTGCGGTCCAGCCCGAGGCTCTCGGGGATGTCGATTTGGACGTGGTCGATGAAGTTTCGGTTCCAGATCGGCTCGAACAGCCCGTTGGCGAAACGCAGGGCGAGGATGTTCTGCGCCGCCTCCTTGCCGAGGAAGTGGTCGATGCGGAAGATCTGCGATTCGTCGAACGTTTGGTGCATCTGCGCGTTGAGCTCGACCGCGCTCTCCAGGTCGGTCCCGAACGGCTTCTCCATGACCACCCGGGAGTGCTCGACGAGCTTCGCCTCCCGCAGCATGTTGATCACATCGAGCGCGGCGGCGGGCGGCACGCTGAGGTAGTGCAGCCGCAGGCAGCCCTCGCCGAGCTGGTCCTCCGCCTCGGCGACCGCGGCCGCCAGCGTCTCCGGGCCCGCCGACCTCGGCACGTAGCGCAGGTTCGCGGCGAACTCGTCCCACTCCTCCGACCCGAGTTGCTCGCGGATCCGGCGTTCTAAGGCGACGGTCTTGAGGTGGCCGTACTCCGCCGCCGCGGCCTTGGCGAACGCCCGGAAGTCCTCGTCGCTCATCTCCTCCAGAGATGACCCGACAATCCTGATCGGCGGGGCGAGGTGCGACGCTGCCAGGTGCGCGAAGCCAGGCAGCAGCTTCCGACGCGCGAGGTCGCCGGTCGCCCCGAAAAGTACGATCACGTGGGGCGGGATGCGCTCGGACTCATTGCGATACTGACGTGAGCCAAGCGCGGCGTAGGCGTTGGTCTGCGCTCGGTAGGTGTCCACGGCCCATCATCGCATCAATGTCGCCGCCGACGGAAGCGGTCGGGCAAGCCCGGCGTTCTCGCGGGAGAATTCGAGAGATCCTTCCAGAGAATTCTGGACGCCCGGGAGAACCGTTGCCATCAGCGTGCCACCGGTCTGATGTTGTCGCAGATGCAGGAGTGCGACAAGTGCACAATGTGTTGACCGAGCCGTGGAACAAGGGAGTGGTCGCCCG
>DATJVM010000087.1:0-12753 GCA_035501775.1 Gemmatimonadales bacterium
CGGGAGAATGTGTGGATGTTGCAGTGCGGCCGTGGTCTTGATTTCCTGAAGGAAGCGCTCGGGGCCTAATAATGCGGCGAGTTCTGGTCGCAGCACCTTTACCGCGACCTTGCGGTCGTGCTTGAGATCCTGGGCGAGATAGACCATGGCCATGCCGCCCTGGCCCAGTTCGCGGTCGAGGCGGTACCGGTCGGCGAGGACTTCCTGAAGTCGGGCCAGCAGATCTGGCAAGGCTCTGCGCCCCGAGGGGGGTGCCACTAACTTGGGGCGGCGACGAGGAGTTGGCTAGGCAGCCAGTCAGGCGCCTTGCAGAAGCGGCGTCTGCAAACCTCAGCATTTGTGCGAGCGGGTCTGAGCAAACTCGAGCATCCAACCCATCCCACCCCAGCAAAGGTGTGCACGACCTCGCAGTAAGTACTGCAAGTTGCTGGAAAATCAATGGGTTAGGTGGCCCCTCTGGATCAGGAGAGGTGCGGCTCCAATTGCACTTCTTCTCAGGCTTCCCACGTTGGGAACACCCTGTCGGATTTATCCGGCAGCTAGACGGCAGGGAGCGTTAGTCCGGAGCGAGTAAGAAGACACACCGCTCCCCAAGGCCGGCGGGACCGCGGCGGGGTCGGGGCCGAACGCCAGCAGTGCCGATTGCCTACTCGATCGATAACGTGCTTAACCGCGCGTTCCGCGACTTGACGGCATACCCGGTATACGAAACGATGGACGCGAAGCGCTGTAATCGCAGCGGCTTGACGCGTTCGCGTGTGCTGGGCTTGGATGCAGGAGGCTTAGAAGGTAATCCCCACCGGAGCGGCCAGGCCAGTGCTGGTACCAGCGATCGTGGCGATTGGTGCCACGTTCCTTCTCGCGCCCGCGGCGTAGACGGTGATGCTGTTACCGGTGGTGTTCACGACATAAAGATTGCCCGCGGCGTCGAGCGGGATACCGGTCGGGCCGTTCAGACCCGTGTTGCTTCCCGCGATGGTCATCGTGGGAGAGGCGTTCCCGTCAGCGCCCGGTGCGTATACGGTGATACTGTCGCCGCCCAAGTTCGCGACGTACAGGTTGTTTCGTTGATCCAGTGCGAGGCCGGCCGGCCTGTTCAGGCCCGTGAGGTTGCCTACGATTGTCGCGGTCGGTGCCGCGTTCCCGATCGCTCCCGGGGCGTAGACGGTGATGCTGTTGCCAGTGCCGCAACAAGACCCGCCGGCGTTAGCAACATACAGCGTGCCTGAAGCATCCCGGGTGATCGCGACGGGGTCGTTCATCCCGGTTGCGCTACCCGTAATAGTGGTCAGGGGTGCCGCACTACCGCTCGCGCCCCCGGCGAAGACCGTAACGTTGGGATAGCAACAACTGCCATCGCTCCGGTATTGGCTGTTCGTGACGTACAGCTTACCGAGGCCGTCGAGCGCGATTCCCGTTGGGTAGCCCGTCTGTTGCGTGGGCGACACCGTGGTGAGGACAGCCATCGGGGTCGCGTGCCCGGTTGCCCCCGCCGAGTAGACCGTCACGGTATTGTTGCCCGGGCTCGTGACATACAGTTTCCCCAGAAGGTCCCGGGCAATCCCCCAGTCCCCCACAAAGGAGGGCCTCGCGTCCGCCTCGATCGTGGCCGTCGGGGTCGCATTCCCGGTTGCCCCTGCTGCGTAGACGGTGATCCTCGCGGCAAGACTGCTCACGACATAGAGTTTTCCCGCAGCATCACGAGCGATGGTCGCCGGCTCGACCAAGTCGGTGTTGCCACCCTGAATCGTCACGGTTGGTACTGCGTTTCCCGTCGCGCCGGCCGCGTAGACGGTCACGCTGTTCGCCCCGCTGTTAGCGGCATACAGGTTGCCCGCGCCATCCAGTGCGATGCCAGCAAGGCCGCTCAGTCCGGTTTTGCTGCCGGTGATCGTGCGAATCGGCGCGCTGTTGCCGTGCGCCCCTGGCCCGTACACTGTGATGCTGAACGTAGCGCTCGTCCAATTGTAATTGGTGACGTACAAGTTGCCCGCAGAATCGAATGCAAGCCACGTCGAGCCGTAGAGGCCTGTATTGCTACCGGCGATCGAGTCGATCGGCGCGACGTTCCCGCTCGCCCCCGCCGCGTAGATCAAGATCTGGCCGGCGGGGCTATTAACGTTTGCACCGTTCGCGACATAAAGGCGACCCGAAGCATCGAAGGCGATGCCCGTTGGAGCGGCGAGTCCCGTGTTAGCACCTGCGATCGTGGCGATCGGCGCGCTGTTCCCGCTGGCGCCCGCCGCGTAGGCCGTGATGCTCGGACCCGCGACGTGATTCGAGACATAGAGATTGCCCTTGGGATCAAACGCGATGCCGGTCGGGTAGGCCAGTCCAGTGTTGGTGCCCGCGATCGCGCTCAGCGGTACGGCATTGCCGGTTGCGCCCGGCGCGAAGATGAGGATCTGATCGCAGCAGTTGGCTACGTAGAGACGCCCCGCCGTATCCAGGGCGATGCCAGCGGGGCCATACAATTGCGTGCCGTTGCCGCCGCCCAGGATCGTGGCCTGTGGAGCGGCATTCCCGCTCGCCGTGGCGGGGAAGGCCGCGATGCTGTTGCCGCCGCTGTTCAGGACGTAAAACGCGCTCCCGCGACCTGCCGGTCCGGCCAGGCCATCACCTGAGGTGCAGGCGGCCGCGGTGAGTAACAGGCCGAGCCATTGCCGGCGGCGACTCGACAAGCGGACCTTGAAGCGGATCATCACGCCCCTCCTCCCGGACCGATTCGCGCGACCTATGCGCGCGCGATGGCCTCGCACACCTTGGGGCGAGCTACAGTCTATACCGGTCTCCCGCTCGAGACGGTAGCGTTCGGACAGTTCCTTGACGTCGGCCTGCCGGAGCTCGTCCTGCATCGGCTCAACGACTTTCGGGTCGTATCGAGTCGCCCCCGTTTTCGCCCCTCGTCCGTGCCAGGGCGGTAATCACGACTTTGAACTGCTGAAGCCGGGCGACCCTGCTACCCTTTGCGCCCCCGCGCCACTTCCCGGGCTTCGGCGCCTTCAAAGTAGGCGTAGTTCTTTCGTGTGTAGCTCGCCCATTTTTCGGGAACATCTTCTTCCGGGAAGATGGCGGTTACCGGGCACTCAGGCTCGCACGCGCCGCAGTCGATACACTCATCCGGGTGAATGTAGAGCTGGTCCGGTCCCTCATAGATACAGTCCACCGGACACACATCCACGCACCCTCGATCCTTCACGCCAATGCAGGCTTCCGCAATGATATATGTCATGATGGCTCCATGGTCCAGCCGAAGCGGCTTCCGGATCGATCCGTCGGCCTCGCACTAGGTAGCCGCTTCTAAAGACGTCAACAGGGTGACGCGAATCGTACGTCCTGGCCTCCCGCAAGCGAGAGTCCGCGGACGGCGCTCTAACATGGGCCGATGTGAAGCGACTGGCTAGTCAAGCAGCGGTAGAGCCCCTCCCGGAACGGAACATGGCAAACTCTAGGATTTGTGCGAGCGAACCTCAGCAAACTCCAGCATCCACCCGCCAAACCCCAGCAAAGGTGTGCACGACCTCGCGTTGAGTGTCGCAAGTTGCTGAGAAGCAACGGGTTAGACGGCCCATCTGGATCAGCGAGTCTCGCGCGCTCTCTGGGTCGCTTCCTGCTCTTCGTCCCGCTACATCCGGCCCCGCCCAAGATTACCAGGCGGCGCGCCGCGCCCCGTGAAATGACCGCTCGGGCTATCCGACGTCGACCTCGAGTTGAAGGTCCATCGGAGTTTCGACACCTAGCCCCTCCCCCCAGCGCCCCTCAGATTCCGGCATGCCAGATGCCCTCCCTGCCTTGGCCGCGGCCCTCTCCGACCGCTACCGCCTGGAGCGAAAGCTCGGAGAGGGCGGGATGGCGACGGTCTATCTCGCCGAGGACCTGAAGCACCATCGCCGGGTGGCCATCAAGGTCCTCAAACCCGAGCTGGCCGCCGTCCTCGGCGGCGACCGCTTCGTGCAGGAGATCCGGACCACCGCCCAGCTGCAGCACCCCCATATCCTGCCGCTGTTTGACTCCGGCGAGGTTCGCCTGAGTCACGCCGAGCGAAGCGATGGCCCTCGATCCTTCCTCTATTATGTCATGCCGTACATCGAGGGTGAGACGCTCCGCGGCAAGCTCAACCGGGAGAAGCAGCTGGGGATCGAGGAAGCGATTCGGATTGCCACGGAGGTGGCCGATGCGCTTGACTATGCCCATCGCCACGGCGTCATCCACCGGGATATCAAGCCCGAGAACATCCTGCTCCACGACGGCCGCCCGATGGTGGCCGACTTCGGGATTGCCCTGGCGGTGAGTGCCGCGGCCGGTGGCCGGATGACGGAGACGGGCCTGTCCATGGGGACGCCGCACTACATGAGCCCGGAGCAGGCGACGGCAGAAAGCGAGATCACGGGCCGCAGCGACATCTACTCACTGGCGAGCGTGCTGTACGAGATGCTCACCGGCAACCCGCCCCATGTCGGGAATTCGGCGCAGCAGGTCATCGCGAAGATCGTAACGCAGGAGCCGGCACCGGTCACCCGGTCCCGAAAGTCCGTTCCGGCGAACGTGGCGGCGGCGGTCACGAAAGCCCTGGAGAAGCTGCCGGCCGATCGATTTGAGACCGCCCGGGCGTTCGCCGATGCCCTTGCCGACCCTCACTTCACCGCGATCCATGGGACCGCCGCAGCCGCGGCCTCGCGGGGCGCGCCGAGCTGGCTGCGCGATCCACGCACGGTGACACTCTCGGCCGTCGCGGCCCTTTCGCTGGGCATCATGGGATGGGCGCTCGCCCACCGTGGGGACGCGAACGGACCCGAGATCTACGACGTGGCCCTGCCAGACAGCGCCGCAATGGACTTCGCCGGCTATACGCCGAGCACACCGTACGGCTCTCCGCTCCGGGGGCTCGCGCTCTCACCGGATGGGAGGGTGGCGGTGTATGTGGCCAAGCAGGGGAACTCGACGATACTCTGGCGCCGTAGCCTCCGCGACACGACCGCGACGCCGATACAGGGCAGCGAGGGGGCAAGCGCGCCGGTGATCTCTCCCGACGGACTCCGCCTGGCGTTCGTCGCCCACACGAGCCTGATGACGGCGCCGATCGCGGGCGGGCCGCCTCGCGCCATCGCCGATCTCGACGGCGACCCCTTCACCCTCGCCTGGATCACGCCCACGACGCTGATGCTGGTCGACGGGGCGGGATATCGGTTTCGCCGGATCGACACGGACGGGGGGACGATCGATACCCATCCTGTCCCGTGGTGCTTCGACGGAAGTTGGATTCCGGGGGAGCAACGGCTGCTGTGCAACGCGCGCGGGGTCGGATCGGTCGTCGACCCGATATCGGGAAAGGTCTGGCTCCTGAGGAACCGGACCGCGAGTGGATTGCCGGCGACGCCGCTCGCGGGGTGGGCGTTCCGTCTGCTCGACGAGCGATACCTGGTTTACCAATCTCCGCAGGGCGACCTGCGCGCGGCGCCGTACGATCCGTCCACCCACTCGGTGGGTCGGTCAGCCTCGCTGTTGAACGGCGTTCGGAGCGCTGGCGTAGCCTCGACCGACTACGATCTCACGCCGACGGGCACCCTCCTGTATGCACCCGGCGGCAACGGACACGTTGGCAGGCTCGTGGACCTTTCGGCCGGCGGAACCTCGATGCCCCTGCCCGTTCCGGCCGACGCCTACGAGCGATGGGATGTGAGTCGGGATGGACACTGGCTGGCCGCGGTGGCCGAGGGGGCGGGGTACTTCGAACTGCGAATAGCCAACCTGCGCGGCGGCCAGTCGTTCACCTGGCTCCGCTCGGCCTACGTGGATCAACCGCTGTGGGGCCCGGACGACTCCACCCTCCTCGTGCAGGTACGCGACTCGACGGGCGCTGCCATCCTGCGTGGATCACCTTCCTCCGCCGCGACGCCGGACACCGTGTACGCCTCACACGATCCCGACATGGTTCCCGCCCTGCTCGACTGGTGGAGCTCGCACCAGGCATTGGGCGGGATCGGGGCCCCCCGCCAGATTGTTCGCATCGATCCCTATGCTCGCCCCGCGCGTTTCGATACCATCTCCGGGGGCCGGACCTATACCATGGTGTCGCCCGATGGGCGCCACATCGTGTTCAGCCTGCCCGCCGGGAGCCGAGTCGTGGTGAGTGCCAATCCGCCCGGGTCCTGGGAGCGTCAGGTCGGTGCCAGCGCCGTGGAGCCCGTCTGGCTCTCCAGCTCGGAAATCCTCTACCGGTCCGGGTTCACCTGGTACCTGGTGCGCATCGACCCGGCCACCGGTGAGCCGGCGGGCGCGGCGTCCGTGTGGGGCAGCGACCCCCGCTTCTCCGACACATTCGGGTGGTCCAACCGGCCCGACTGGCATGGAGGCATCATCTATCTTCAGGGTCCAGCGGACACCCGGGCCACGTATCTGCGAGTCATCCCACATTGGGTAGCCCACATGGAACGGGTGGTGGACGAGGCGAACCGCTGACCCTCACATGACATCTGCCGGGATGGGCAGCTCGCGCGGTCCTGGAGTGCAGTGGCCAAGCCAGCCGGCACCGCGGCCATGGGGGGCGTCCAGATTGTTAGAAGCTGCCGTACAACATGCAGGCCGGGGCAGGTGTTCGCTAGGCGGAAGTGTTCCGGGCGCGCACCGATCGCAGCGCGGGGCGCCTAGCAGCTCAAGGTGACCACGCCGGCCACATGTCACTCGCCGAGTTGTCCGTCAATCGTATGATCCCAGAGCCATCAGCATTCATCACGTAGATCTCCCAATTGCCGTCTCGGTTGCTCGCGAAGACAATTTTCGTCCCGTCGGACGACCAAGCCGGCCGGTTGGCGGATGCCAGGCCATGTGTCAACTGTGTCACGCCACTGCCATCGGCATTCATCACATATATGTCGTCCGCACCAGCGGTGTCGCGTACGAACGCAATCTTCCCACCATCTGGTGACCATGCGGGGTAATAGTCAGTGTTCCCGGGTTGGTTGGTCAGATTGATGAGGCCTGTGCCATCTGGATTCATACTGGAGATGCCGCCATTGCCGAACGCGATTCGCCCATCTGGAGACCAGGCGGGCGTGTTGCCGATTCCCAGCAGAGCGCGAGCAGAGCCGTCGGCGTTCATGACGAAAAGCCGGGAATACGAGATCCCACAAAAACCGCGGCCTCGACAGACGCGAATCCCTCTGACTCCCGCAAGCCTCGTCCCATCGCGTGCCCAGGCAGGTTCTATAGACGAGTCCGTCAACGCCACAACCCCGGTCCCGTCGATGTTCATTGTATAGATCATGTGGTGGGCGCCGATCCGGTCGCTGACGAACGCGATCCTCGTTCCGTCGGGTGACCACGCTGGATGGCCGTCGAACGTTGCGTTGGTCGTGAGCCTGGCTACACCCGTCCCGTCGTCATTCATCGAGTAGACCTCCTGGTTGCCGTCGCGGTCGCTCTCGAACGCGATCCGATGGGGGCCCGCCATGATGACATCGAACGCCGCTGTCGTCGCCTGAAGAAGTCCATCTGCGCTCGCCGTCAGGGTGTAGCCGGTGCCGGCCTGACCGATGCTCAGGTCGGCGAATGTCGCTACCCCGTCGACCGCGGTCACGGTTGTGGTTCCGGTGAGCGAGCCACTGGGGTCAAGTGCGATCGTGACCTCCCCGCCGAAGTCAGTAGCGGTGTTACCATATCGGTCTTGCGCAGCCACCTCCACGCTCCGGGGAAACATCCGGCCTGCGAACACGAACGTCGGCTGTACGCGAAAACCCATCCGGGTCGCCGGGCCTGGGTTGGCTCGGGCGCTGAAGGCGATACTCGGGAAGGTGTCGGGAGGTAGGCCGGCGCCGGCCAATTGTGGGCCTGCGGCCGTATCCAAGGTCCAGACCACTGCGGCTATTCCGAGGGCATCGGTCGTCGTTCTGGGGGCCGAGAGGCGTCCCTGAGCTGTCGACCACGCCACCTCGATCCCCGGTGCCGGATCAGCGCCGCGCCGGACCAGAACCCGGAGGGGGTGGGGCAGGGTCGTCCCCACAACCGCGGTCTGCTGGTCTCCGCTGCTTGTGGGGTCCTGCTGAATCGACAGCGCCTGCGGGGGTGGCGGGGGGGCCGTCACACCCTCTGAGTCACCGTTGCAGCCATAGAGTAGAGCCTCAGTCAGCAATCCCGCAGTAATGCCCACCTGACCTAGTCGCTGTCGCGCTCGCATGTCGCCCTCCATCGAACTGGCGCGCTTGGCGCCGCTCCCCCCAGGCATCGCCTGAGAGCCTTGAGGTACCCCATGCAGTATCAGGTGGCGCCGTTTCTTGAGCGTTATCTCAATCCTCCGCGCTCGTCGTTTGAATCGAGACACTCTGCCCCGTCCGTCGGACACGGCCGATGCGCGCTCGGCCTTGAGTCACACATCCTGCGGAACGTGCTGGGCGAGCAAGCTGGTTTCGCGTGGGATGACGACGAGGGCGGGATCGTGCGCGCTTCCTGTCTACCGTGTCTCGAGGGGCAGCGGCTCAAGGAGCGTGGGCCTTTCCAGAGGCCCGCGTAGCGAGGGGCGCGGCCCAACGCCTCCCGACTTAGGTGTTCCTGAAGACTGATCCCTACCTCGATCCGGCGCGGACGGATCCCAGCTTCCAGGCGCTGCCCGGGAGTTTGGGATCAATGCCTAACTAGCGCTGGCAGGTTCAGAACTGAACTGGATCACAGCTGTGGTGATATCGGTGCGGCACGTCCTTGATCATCCGGTCAACGGCCCCCGCGCGGTGCAATGGGCCACCGCCCTGAGGCCGGACACAGATGCGGCCAGTACCGGCTAACCGCCTTGAGGAACCGCGGGTTGGTTTTGAGCGGATCCCAGATGGGGTCGCAAGGAACGCCACCGAAGAGCAGATAGGGCTCCAGATGCTCAATGCTCTGCTCCATCTCGGCCGCCGCGGAGTCGAACTCGTTGAAGGCCAGGTGCAGCTGTGCGCGCTGGAGGTGGGGGGAATTTATGCCGATCTGCCTTGCGGCCAGCGACCGCTGCACTTCTGCCTCCCGCCATCGGCCCGCCGCGGCGTAGATAAATGTGAGGAACTGCCTCGTACCATAATCCGAGGAGTCGATCTGGAATGACCGCTCGGCCGCGATGACCGCACTGTCGGTCCGGCCAAGAAAAACATAGGCTTCTGCGAGGTTGCCCCAGGCTACCGGATTCTGCGGGCTCAGCTCCAGAACCCCCCGGGTTGCGTCGATCGCTCCGCGGTAGTCACGGGCGAGCAGCAGGAAGTACTGGAGCGCAAGTGGAGGATCGAGCGGATCGAGTCGTTGTACGTTGCGGGCCTGTGTGACTGCCTCGGGCATCCGGCCCAGGTCGTAGAGAATGCTCGCATATTCCGCGAGAAGACTCGGGTCCGCCGGGTGGGCGGACAGTCCGGCGACGGCCACGGTTTCCGCCTTGGCGAACTTGAATTCGGTCTCCAGAATGGCGGCGCGCATGGTGACGATCTGGGGCAGGGTTGAGTCCAGCGCCACGGCGCGAGCGAGGGAGATCTTAGAGAGAGCAAGCGTCGAGTCCAGCGACGCCTTTCCTTGCCACGGCAACTGGACATAGGCGTAGGCCAAAGCGGCATGCGCTCTGGCGAAGCGTGGGTTCCTGGTCACTGCCTGTTTGAGAAACCCGATCGCTCGCTCATAGTCCTCTTGCTGTATCGCATGCTGGCCCCGGAGGAAGAGGTTGTAGGCCTCCACGTCGCCCGTGTCACGCACCTCGCGAGTGGCAATGACCTCGGGCACCAAACCGGGCGGCACTCCCAGGGCGGCGGCGATACCTCGCACGATGGAATCCTGAACCACCGCGATCGCGGCACGTGGAGCCTCGAAGGTGTGGCTCCAGAGCGCATTGCCATCGGCGACCTTGACCAGCTCCGCGACCAGCAGGAGGCGTTGGCCGCTCTCCCGCACCGAGGCCTCCAGCACGGTCCCGACATCGAGCCTGGTCCCGACCTCCTTCAGATTCGCGTCGCCGCTGGTGAAATGCACCGACGAGCCACGGGCCTTGACCACGAGCCCAGGGACAGCGGTGAGCGAGCTCCGGAGCTCGTCGCCGATGCCCTCCGCGAGGTAGGCCTCGTCAGGCCCTCCCTTGTTCTCCAACGCCAGCACGGCCAGCCGCCGCGGAGCACTGACCTCCGCGCTCCCGTGCGAACGCCGCCAGGCAAACAAGGCTCCCCCGCCGATCGCGATGCCCAGCAGCAAGACGCCGAAGAGCGGCCGCCGAAGTAGAGCCCGGGAGGTGAACCGGGGCATGACGCCGGAGGCGAGCGCCTCGGCGAAGTCCTTCATGGATGGCCACCGCTCAGCCGGCGACCGAGCCAAGGCGCGTGCGACGATTGCGTCGAGCGCGGGACTTACGCTATCCCGAAGCTGGTGGATGGGCCGCGGGCTCGCAGTAATGGCCCGGGCCAGGACCGCGTGCGGCGTGGGCCCACGGAATGCCGGCTCGCCGGCCAGCATCTCATAGAGCACCGCGCCCAGGGCGTAGATGTCCGACCGGGCGTCGAGCTCCCGATCTCCCAACGCCTGTTCCGGGCTCATGTACAGCGGAGTACCCACCACCAGCCCCGACTCGGTCAGGTCTCCCTCGCCCGCACGGGTGAGCCGGGCAATGCCGAAATCGGCCACCAGGGTGGTGCCATCCCGGGTCAGGAGCAGATTGGCTGGCTTGATGTCCCGGTGAATCACTCCCTGCTGGTGGGCGTACTCCAGGGCCAGGGCCGCCTCGCGCGCGATGCGGACGGCCTCGTCCACCGGCAGCTGCTTCTCGCGGTCCAGACGGTCGCGCAGGCTCTCCCCATCCACGAACGGCATGGTGTACCACAGCTGCCCGGCGGCCTCGCCGGAATCATGGACCGGCAGAATGTGGGGATGCTGCAAGCGAGCGGTGACCCGGATCTCCCGCTGGAATCGTTCGAGACCGAGCGTGGCCGCCAGTTCGGGGCGCAGGACCTTGAGCGCGACGTACCGGTCGTGCTTCAGGTCACGAGCCAGGTAGACGGTGGCCATGCCACCCTGGCCCAGTTGCCGTTCCAGGGTGTAGTGCTCGGAAAGCGCCGAGCGGAGGTCGGAAGGGTCGTCCGGCAGAAGGGAACTCACTGGTAAGCGGCCATGATCACCTGCCGGGACCCGACATCGACATGGGCCCATGCCGGTGGAATCCCGGCATCAACTCTAGAAATCTACCACCATGCCCAACCGGGCATGCAGCGGCGCCTGATACTGGGTGACGGCCAGATAGTTAGGGTTCGGGCTAGCCTGATCCGGTGACACGTAATGTCGCTGGTCGTACGTCAGTGGCTTCCGCTGGTTTCCCAGGTTGAACACATCGAGCAGAACCCGAGGCTTGAGCCGCGAGCCGGACCGGACTCGCACATCGTAGGCGAAGCGCAGATCCACGTCCCAAGTAGTGGGCGTACGTCCTGAGGAACCACGAGGCTGGACGAAAGTCCAATACCCATTGAAGCCCGTGCCGTACTCGCTCAATGGCTCGCCGGTCGCGACGATCGTCGAGGTGCCGACGGTGAGACCGATGGGGAACCGATAGCTGCCGCTCAGTTTGAAGACGTGGGTCCGGTCGTTCGGCAAGGGGCCGGTGCCGTTCACGAGCAGGAACGGATAATCGAACTGGGGCCCGGCATTGCTGTTGCTGACGCCGGCATCCGTCGCATTGAGACCCGTGTAGTTCCCCCAGTTTCGCGAGAGCACGTACGATCCGAGGAAGGTGAGAGGCCCTGAACCTCCGCGCTCGACGGTCAGCTGTAAAGCGGTGTAGTTGCGTGTGGCCCGAGGGAGGTATGCCAGCGCCCCCCGCCCCGGGTTGCCCGTGGTAAACGGCGAGTCCGTATCTCTAGCCGCGTCTTCCACGGCCCAACGCAGATAACGGTACGTTCCTCGCAGTTCGATGCGGTAGACGTGCCCCAGGCGCCGCTCATATCCGACCGAAACCTCGTCGTACTGCTGGCCTTTGATGCTCTTGTCGGGAGCCTCGCCTACCTGCGATGCGGCCTCGGTCCGGCCTCCGGTCGTATCCACAAGCGGATTCTGTGGATAGGTCGTGGTCGTCTGGGTAAAGCGCCCGGTCCAGAGCCCCGGGGCTGCCATGGGGATTTCCTCGAAGAACCGTCCGTAGAAGGCATAGACCTTCTGCGTGCCGAGATTCCCCGGCTGAAGGACCACCCCTACTCGGGGCGCCCATTCGGGGGCTATCCAACGAGCGACGCCCGTATCCCCCACCATGAATTGCCCTTCCCAGCGGAGTCCGAGGTTGAACCGAAGCCGGTGATTCAGGACCCAGGAGTCTTCCAGATATATGGCGGGCACGTAGTTGCGGGCGTTCTCGTTCCACTGCTGACGATATGAGGTGTAAGTCGTGTCCAACGTGTTCGTGGTCGTGTCGTACTGCCCGCTGATAATGAGTTGGCTCTGGTAGAAGTCCAGGCGAATAGCATTGTCCTCGTATTCGGCACCCAGCTTCACGGTATGACTGCCGGCGAGCACCGTCAGGCCGACTTGGGCCGCCGTGCGCAACATATGAGTAGTATACGAAGTACCATAGTTGCCGGAGGTCACGTTGTTGATGTTGTCTACGACCTGAGTCAGCGACGCGACGTCCGTCAAAGGACCGGCGCGGGGAGTCTGATCCAGGTTGCGCTCCAGCCGAGCTGCCGAAACAGTGAGAAGAACACCGTCGGTGACCTGGTGATGCAGCTGCAATGCAACCGCTGTCCCCCCTTGCCTGAGACGGCCCAGCACGGCTCC
>DATJVM010000088.1:0-120412 GCA_035501775.1 Gemmatimonadales bacterium
CGGCGGTGGCGTTCCATGTGGCCTCGCGGGGAAAGCGCAGACCCGGCCCGGGCACGGCCGGCGGCTGCTCAGGCGGCGGTGGCGGCCCCTTGGGCGCGTTGTGTCAGGAAGGCGAGCACGGCCGCTACGAGGAGCAGAGCGGCATCGTCGCCCCACAGGTGACTCATCATTCCCGCGTCCGTGAAGGAGTGCCAGATCATGATGGCCGCGTGAACCACGCTCGACCAGACGGTGAACCAGATGAGGCTCAGGTTGTGCGCGGGATCGCGGGCCGCGCGGAGCAGGAAGATCCCCAGAACCGCATAGACGCCGATGATCATCTGAAGGTACGCGGGCTGGTCAGGCTGCCAGCTCCAGCCGCTCGGCCAGAGCACCGTCATGGGGTAGATGCCCACCAGAAAGATGAGCCCGAAGATCCTGAGCGCGAGACTGAGCTGACGGGAAGGCGCACTGGTCTCCATGGGGATCACTCCTTGCGGGAGGTGGCACTTGTCCCGGAGCCCGCCTGGGCCCGGCGAGCCGCGCTGCCGCGCGGCGTGAAGAGTATCGGGGCCCGGCGCCGGGAGCGCCAGTGCCAGGCCAGTCCCTCCGGCCTGGCTTCGTCAGGCGGCCTGCTGCTTGACTGGCGAGGAGTTGGGCCGAACCGGACCGGGAGGGTGCCGCCGATGGAGGCTACCAGACGTCGAACTCTCGGGAGAAGGCCATCAGATCGGTCTCTCCTTCGCGTCCGAATCCCGATCCTATCGCCAGCCGGAAATGGCCTCCCTCGGCGATCACGACGCTGCCTCGGAGCGTTCCGCCCGGCGGCAGGGCGAGCGGCGGAGGCGTACCACCATTGCAGAAACCGCCCTGCCAGAAGCGCCACGTACCCCAACTGATCCGTTCGATCGCGGGCGACGGCAGTCCGTCGCACTGGGGCAGAAACAGGACGGTGGTGCCACCGTTGGTTAGCGTGAATCGAATGGTCAACGGCCCGCCCTGATGCCGATGGTAGGCACCTGAGTCGACCGCTACACTGAGCGGGGAAGGTGCCGCTGGGCCAGTGTGACAGCCAAGCACCGCCAGGAGGCTCAGCAGGCGTACCGGGGCGGTACGGGTCGGCTTCCGCATGGACATGGGACCACTAGGATTCACTATCTCGCCCGCTTCCCACAAGACGGGGGGCCGCGCTCCGCGACTCATTGGCCCTGCGACCGCTGTCGAACGGAACCAATCCATGCCGGCCAAGATATCAATTCGAGCCCGCCCCTTCACGCTGCTTGTTCTGGGCCTTGCCTCGATTGCGAGGGCTGCCACCGGACAATGTCCCAGCCATCCTCCGGTGGACGCCGTTCCGTTTGACGGTCTCAAGGCCCATGCCCTGGCGGGGACCTACCTTCTCACGATGGTCTCGCGGGTCGTCGGAACCCCGAGCCCGGAGGCGTCGGGGAAGCTGGTGCTTTGGGTGCCCGACACCCTCTTTCAGTACTACGAGCCGGTCTACTCGTCGCCTGAGGGAGCGGCGCGTGCGGGCGTGTCGGCGGAAACCGAGGCCCGGAGCGCGGTCCACTGGCGGCGCACCGCCCATCCGCACCTCCTGGCCGGCGCCAGCACCATCCAACTCGGGGAGTTGGCGGCGCCCGGGCGAAGCGACCTCACATCGCGCAACCCCTACCACCCCGGGCTCCTCCTTCAAGGGGCCGACCTGAGCTTCGCCCCGCGCCTCGGCTGGAATCCCGTCGATGGCGAATGGACCACCCTGCACATCGAGTCGGTAGCCGCGACAGGGTTCTGGGGTACCTGGCGCACCAGCTTTGACCGGACGGTACCGCGTGATGCCAAGGGGCGCCGTCTGCCCAACCCTTATGGGTTCTTCTGCGCCATGAGAGAGGCTGGAAACTGGTCCCGGTCGATCGTGGCCGCCCTCAGGGAACGGCCCCGGTGGTCCGGGCGGGAGGGCGATCCTTGACCGCAGGGAAGGGCGCGGGAGTAATCACGATGAGGGAGCGACTGTCCGTCCACAGCACGATCCGTCCCTTCCGGTCCTCGAGCAGGTCACGGATACGATCCCCTATCGGAATCGGCTCGGCGAAAACCGCCCGATCTCCGTCCAAATGCATGCGAAACAGCTTGGCCCCGACCAAAGAGGCGACCAGCAGGTCGCCCTTCCAGAGAGGGAACAGATCCCCGCGGAGCCGGATGAGGTTCGAGGTGCCGATGGATGGCACCCAGGCGTAGATGGGAAGGGTGTAGCCGGCGTGCTCTCCCTGCACCGCGTTGCGCGGCCAGGTGAAGAGACCGTAGTCGGTCCCGTAGGTTACGTGGGGCCACCCATAGTTGAGGCCGGGTCGCAGCAAGTTGAGTTCGTCGCCGCCCTGCGGACCATGCTCCGTTTCCCAGATCTGGCCATCAGGATCGATGAAGAGCCCCTGGGGATTCCGGTGGCCGATGGTGAACAGCTCGGGCCTTCTGCGGCCGCCGAGATGGATCTTCCACGTCTTCCCGTAGGAGGCGGCGGTGTCGCTCACGTAGTCGGGGCTGTAGACGACGTCATTGAACCCATGATCCCCGATGGTGAGCAGGAGGGTGCTGTCGTCCACCAGCCGAATGCGGCCGCCGCCCTCCATGCCGCTGAAGGGCCAGTCGGTGTGGGCCAAAGGGAGACACGGCGTGCTCTGGTATAGCGTTTTCCACTGGTCGTCGAGCCGGGCTGTGGCAAGGGCTGCGGGCGTTGTCTCCAGTTCCGATACCTGCACCACCGAGCAATGCCGCGCGTCGTCCCACCAGTGATGGGAGGCAAATACCTGGAGACGGCCGTCCTGCTCACGGATCCTCAGGTCCATGAGCCGGAAGTACTGCCCGGCGCCATTGCGGTCCGTTGCCCGGTCGAAGGCGTCGATGTTGAGCGGTACCTGCGTCGGGAGGCGGCTCACTTGCGCGGAGCCCGACGCCGGGATGCGGACCGTGAACAGCGCCCCATCCCCGGTCGCCACCAGGTAGCCATCGTCGAACTCGACAATGGCCCCGAAGGCCTCGAACTTCCGCCCCGCGGGAACCACGTTCTTGTATCGAGCGACGGCTAGCGGGTAGAGGGCCGTCGTCACCGAGTCGTAGGAGACCGTGCTTGGCACATCGGGCCGAAGTTCGATCCGGACCCGGACCGGCAGGAGCAGGACCGCCACGGCGGAGAGGGCGGCCAGCACCGTGAGTGCCGCCAGGAAACGGGTCAATGCGACGGCTACGACCAGGGCGAGGAGACCGGCTCCGATCACGGCAAAGAATGCCGCCCGGGGGAACTCGAGATCGGCGCCTTGCAGAGCGATCGTCACCACTCCAAATGCCGAGAGCCCGAGCAGGAGGGCATCGCGCCATCGGGCCGAGGGGCGAAACGCGAGGACGAGTCCCGCGATCAGGTAGGCGGCGACGAGCCCGCCGAAAACTCCCCGGTGGGTGAGCGACATGGTCCACACCGGAATGCCGAGTCGAAGCCCAGGCAGGCCGAACAGGGTCGCGCCGACCGCGATGTGATAGGGCAGCAACCACCACCGTGACGAGCGCGACATCCTTATCTCCGATTGTCCAACAGGTGAGGGAGCTGCCCGATGCAATCTATATCTGGCCGCCCCGGCAGATTCTGGGCATCTGCCGCGGATGGTCCCGCACGATCGGTGCCGTTACCGGGCCGGGACGGGCAGCGGTAGTCCGGTCCTGTTACTGGCGCCGGCCAAGAGGGGGATAACGGTGGGCGCGGGCCTTCGGGTGAGGTGAGCCGGAGCGAGGAAGCTCAAGCGACGCCCATGAGAACGGCCCCCCCGCCGGGCCCCTGACACGACGCCCGCTCCGGAGCGCTGGCTTCGGGGCGGGCGTCAAGTCGATGCGGGTGCGATTACTTGTCGTACTTGAGCGCGATATTCAGCTGCTCGATCGCCTTGTCGATCGCGGCGATCGCGTCGACACGGTGGCCACCAAAGTCGTGGGCGGCCTTCTGGAGATGCTCCCGGGCATTCTTCAGGGCCCGGATGGCTGCCCGGATCTCGGGGTGGGGTTCCTGCGCGGTGGAGACCACATGGGAAGGCGCGATCGGCGGGCGCGCGGCGAGCACGGCGAACGGAAGCCCGATCAGCACGGCGGCCGCTCCAAGACCCAGCTTCAACCCTCGGCGCATGGCATCAACCTCCAGAATGGATGGGAAGGGGATGAAAGGGGGCAGTTCTGCGGCCACATACTACATCCGGAGGTGGGGACAGGCGTAGATGCGACGCCGAGGACCTGCACAAAGATTTCACAAAGATCGGATTTGCTGCAGAGCCGGGTCCGGGCCTCTCAGGCACACTCGATCAGCACCGGAACGGGGCGGGAAGTCACGGCGTTCGGCATGAAGACATGGAGCGTCTCCCAGACACGCAGCCGGTTTCCGGACTCGCCGAGCTTCCAGGAGTCGGTCACGTCGAGACGCGAGCCAGCGATCCGGACTTTCTGACGGGGTCCCACCACTCCGTCGCTCCGCTCCCAGCGGTACTCCACCGTCACGGGGGGCTCGCTCACCACGATGACGCCGTGGAAGGTGACCTCCGCCGGACAGAGACCACTGAACGCGCTCGGATCTGGAGCGACCACGACCTTACTGACCGTACCCTGTGCCGCCAGGCGCCGTGTCGTGCCCAGCGCCAACCAGGCCACAAGCGCAAGACCAACCATGACTGGGCGTCGAGTCATTGCCGGATCCTCCAGCGGGTGATGCCGCCTGCCTGTGCGACTCGGCGGATCTTGCCGTGGTCCGGAGCGTGGGGCAAGGGCCGCCCCCCCGGCAGCCCTCAGCTGCCGGGGGGGCCGAACCCGAAGTTGCCGCTGTCGAGGACGAGGACCCAATCGCCCGCGCTGGGGGGCGTGAACTGATAGCTGCCGGTGGTCGCGAAGGGGCCGCCGGCGGTGACCTGCGTGGCCACGCCGGTGCCCGGGTTGTACCACCAGACGTTCATCGTCGAGCCTGAGAGCTTGGCGCCGGTGACCGTCACGGTGGTCGAGGCCGGCAGATAGGCCATGATGGAGGAGCTGTCCGAGGCGTAGGCCGTCGTGACGTAGCTGGTGCCGCTGCCATAGCCTGCCGTCAGCACCGTGTGGCTGGCGTCCGGCACCAGCTTCGACCAGTGGCGTGAGTTGAACAGCGCTGCCGCGTGCTGCATGTTGACCGACCCAGTGTCATCGAGGAATGTCTTCCACCCCGTCTCCGGGCAGTAGGCGCCGTGGGAGGGCGTGTCGAAGTTCCAGATCGGGCAGTCGCCGAAGACGTTGCCGATCCCGCCCTCGAAGAGGGTCCAGTAGATCTGGGCCCGAAGCTCCGCTCCGGTCGGGCTCGATCCACCGCCGTACGTGCTCTCATTCTCATACGCCGTCTCGATCAGGACGGTCGGCAGCGTCGGGCTCGACACGACCTCGCTCGCAACATTGGTGTAGAGGGTGGTGCTGTACGTGTAGACGCTGTGGATGTTGATCCACGACGGATAGGGCTGCCAGTCGTTCTGGTCGGTGTCTTCGGCGTTGTTGTGGGTGATGAACGGATGGTTCGGATCCGCGCTCTGGATGCCAGTGACCATCGCGGAAAGATAGGTCGGCGCATTGCCGCACTCCTGCGGGTTCACGTCTCCGCCCACCTGCCAGATGATGTTCGGGTAGTTCTTGTACCTGGCACCCAGGTAGGCGCCCCAGCGCTGCAGCGCCGCGGCGCCGGCGCTGTTCACTTCCGAGGCCCAGCCCTCGCTGCCGCAGCTCGCGCCGAGGTACAGGGCGTCGAGCTGCACCACGATGTTGTGGTTGAGCGCCGACTGCACCACCGCGTCCATGTGCGCGAAGTAGTTCGGATTGGGATTTGTGAACAGCGTGTCCGTGAACGGTGCATCGCCGTAGATGTTGTTCGGCGCATTGGTCGCGAACTTGTGCTCGATCACGTTGATCATCGCGACGGTGAAGCCATGGCTGGCCCGGTTCGCGAAGTAGGTCTCGGCGTCCGAGTCGCCGAGCTGGGCGATCAGCGACCAGGCCGCGTCTCCCATATAGAGGAAGGGCTTGCCGTTCTGGTCCACCAGGTACCGACCGTTCACCTTGAGCGGGTAGACGTAGCCGCTGGACGTGCCCCCGACCGTGACCGTGGCCGACTTGGGCGTGTTCCCGCCCGGGCCGGCACAGGTGAGCGTGTACACGGTCGTCACCATCGGCGTGACCTTCTTGGTGCCGCTCAACGCCTGGGTGCCGGACCAGCCCCCGCTCGCGGTGCACAGCGTGTCGTTGCTGCTCGACCAGGTGAGGGTGCTGGTGTCTCCCGCCGCCGCGATCGAGGTAGGGGAAGCGGTCAGGTTGACGGTTGGCGGCGCCGGGATGATCACCACCACCTGCACCGAAGCCCGGGTGGTTCCACCCGCGCCCGCGCAGGACAGGGTGTACGTCGTAGTGCTCGTGGGCGAGAAGCCGTGGCTTCCGCTCGCAGCCTGCGTCCCGGACCAGCCGCCACTCGCCGTGCACAGCGTGTCGTTGCTGCTGCTCCAGGTGAGCGTGGTGGACTGCCCCCTTTGAATCGTGTCCGGCGCGGCGGTCAGGGTGACCGTTGGCGCGGGTGAACTGGAGAAGGTGACGATCACCGAATCGCTCGCGCTTCCGCCCTGACCGCTGCAGGTGATCCGGTACAGCGTAGTGGCGGTGGGGGAGACCTGCTGATTCCCGCTGGCGGGCAGGCTTCCAGACCAGCCGCCGCTCGCCGAGCACCCCGTCGCGTTGGTGCTGGTCCAGCTGAGGGTCGAGGACGTCCCGGTCGTCACCCCGGTGGGATTCGCCGTCAGGCTCACCGTCGGTTGAGCGCCTCCGCCCGAGGTCGGACTGGAGCAGGCGACGGCGAGAGCGATCAGCACCAGGGGCTGGCAACGGGACATCCAGAGTCTCCGGTTCGGCGCCCAAAAAGGAGGGCGCAACTTGTTCAATTCATGATGGTTCCGATTGGTCGACCAGAGCAATCCGCATGCCCGGAAACTGGTCCCAACCAGCTCTTTGCGGCTTCCTTGCAGCGGCGTCGCGATGAATGCCGCCTCTGGGAGGCCCGTCATGATGCGACCCTGGTCTCCTTCGCGCGGTGTGGCCTGTCACGCCAGCCAACGCGCGTGTCCCGGTTTCGAACGTCCAGTCTCGTGAAGCCCCGGGAGTCCCCCTATCTTTACCCGGTTTTCCGGCGTCCTTCCCGCTCCGCGCAGACCCGAACGGCCCGAGGTTTTCATGTCGCACACGCGTCGCTGGCCAATGCCGGCGTTTCTGGCGATCCTTGTGGCCCTCCCCATGTGGAGTGCTGCGTCAGCGCAGCAGCCCGGCGCCCCGGCCAAGGCGCACAAGCCCGCTCCCGCTCGCCCCAGGCCATCGCCCGCGGTACGGGCCACGAAGGTGACCTCGGTCGAGGGCCTCACCGAATACGACCTGCCGAACGGGCTCAGGATCGTGGTCTTTCCGGATCCCTCCAAGCCGACGACCACGGTGAACATCGTGTACCTCGTCGGCTCGCGATACGAGGGCTACGGCGAGACCGGAATGGCGCACCTGTTGGAGCACATGCTCTTCAAGGGCACCCCGCGACATCCCAACATCCCCCAGGAATTGACGGAGCATGGGGCGCGGCCCAACGGCACCACCTGGTTTGACCGGACCAACTACTTCGAGACCTTCGCCGCGACCGACAGCAACCTGGTCTGGGCGCTCGACCTCGAAGCTGACCGGATGGTGAACAGCTACGTCGCCAAGAAGGATCTGGAGACGGAGTTCACCGTCGTTCGAAATGAGTTCGAGCTGGGCGAGAACAACCCGCAGAACATCCTCACCGAGCGGGTGCTCTCGACGGCGTATCTGTGGCACAACTACGGCCACTCCACGATCGGAGCGCGTTCGGACATCGAGCAGGTTCCGATCGAGCGGCTCCAGGCGTTCTACCACCGCTACTACCAGCCCGACAACGCCGTGCTGTTCGTGGCCGGGAAATTCGATCCCGACCGGACTCTGCGCTTGATCGAGCAGAAGTTCGGCCCGATCCCGCGACCCGACCGCACGGGGGCGCTCCGGATCTACCCGACCTACACGGTGGAGCCGGTGCAGGACGGCGAGCGGGACGTGACGCTCCGCCGCGTCGGTGACGTGCAGGTGGTGGCGGTCGCATACCACGTTCCGGCAACCAGCTCGCCGGACGCCGCCGCGGTGGATGTCCTGGCGCGGGCGCTGGGTGATGAGCCCTCCGGGCGCCTTTACCGGGCCCTGGTGGAAACCAAGAAGGCCGCGCGGGTTTCCGCTTTCAGCTATCAGCTCCGGGAACCGGGCGTCCTCATGGCGATTGCCGAGGTGCCCAAGGAGAACGATCTGGCCCAGGCCCGGGCCGCGATGGAGCAGGCCTTCCAGGAAGTGGTCTCGAAGCCGCTGAGCGAGGAAGAGGTGGACCGGGCAAAGACCCAGATGGTGAAGGACTTCGAGCTGACCTTCGCCCACTCGGACCGGGTTGGGCTCACCCTGTCGGAGTGGGCCGCAATGGGCGACTGGCGCATGTTCTTCCTGCACCGCGACCGGGTGAAGCAGGTCACCGCGGCGGACGTCGCGCGGGTGGCCGCGGCCTATCTCAAACCGGACAACTCGACTTGGGGTGAGTTCATTCCTACCGAGAATCCGGATCGTGCCGAGATCCCGCCGACCCCGGATGTGGCGACCCTGGTGCATGACTACAAGGGCGATACAACGTTGGCGGTGGGCGAGGCGTTCGATCCCTCACCGGCCAACATCGAGCACCGGACCTCCCGGTCGACCCTCGAGAGCGGACTTCAGGTGGCCCTCCTTCCCAAGCGGAACCGCGGGGGGGCCGTGAATGTCTCCCTGACTCTCCATTTCGGGACGCTGGCGAGCGCCACCGACAAGTCCGCCATTGGCGACCTCACCGCCGACCTCCTGATGCGGGGCACCCGGACCCGAACCCGCCAACAGCTCAACGACGCCTTTGATCAGCTCAAGTCTCGGGTCTCGGTGGACGGCGGCCCGACCGCGGTGCACGCGACCATTGAAACCAGCCGGCCCAACGTGGCTGCCGCGCTTCGGCTTCTGGGGGACGTGCTGCGCGAGCCGGCGCTCGACTCGACCGAGCTGGAGGCGCTCCGCCGGGAAGCCGTCACCGGGATCGAGCAGAACCGGAGTGAACCCACGGCGCTCGGGGTGAACGCCTACCGTCGCTATCTGGGACCGTACCCCAAGGGCGATCCCCGATACGTGCCGACGTTCGACGAGGAAATCGCCGACTACCAGGCCGTGACGCTGGATCAGGTCCGGCGCTTCTACGCGGAGAATTACGGGGCTTCCCACGGCGAGCTGGCCGTGGTCGGGGATTTCGACTCCACGGAGGTGGCGGGGGTGGCCGCGGAGGTGTTCGGGGGCTGGAAGAGTCCCGCCGCCTTCGAGCGCGTCCCGTCGGAGTTTCAGAATCGCCCGGGGACCAGCATCACCATCGAGACGCCCGACAAGGCCAATGCCTTCTTCATGGCCGGCGAGAACCTGAACCTGCGCGACGATGACCCGGACTATCCGGCTCTCATGCTCGGCACCTACATCCTGGGCGGCGGCTTCCTCAACTCTCGGCTGGCGGTGCGGATCCGCCAGCGCGAGGGGATCAGCTACGGTGTTGGCGCCGGGGTCTTCGCGAACCCGCTGGACAAGAGCGGTGGGTTCCAGGCCTACGCGATCTACGCGCCCCAGAACGCGCAGCGCCTGGACCAGGCCTTCCAGGAGGAGATGGCCCGGATCCTCAAGGATGGCGTCACCGCCGACGAGGTGGCCAAGGCGAAGGAGGGGTGGCTTCAGTCGCGGCAGGTCACCCGGGCCCAGGATCCATCGCTCGCCGGTCAGCTGGCGACGGACCTCTTTACGGGACGCACGCTCGAGTTTGACGCAAAGTTCGAGGAGGCAGTCGCCCGGCTGACCCCGGACGCGATCAACGGCGTGCTGCGGAAGTATCTGGATCCCGGCAAGCTCGCGGAGGTGAAGGCGGGGGACTTTGCGGGAGGCAAGGTGGCGCCTTCGAGGCCCTGACGGGCGGTAGGGCGGTAAGGCGGTAGGGCGGTAGGCGGTAGGGCGGTCGCCGTGAGCGCGCCACGCTCCCGGCTGATGGCCGATGGCTGATGGCTGACGGCTGACGGCTAATGGCTGATGGCTGATGGCTGACGGCTGACGGCTGACGGCGACCGCTGACGGCTGTAATTTCTTCTCATGCCCCCGATCCCGTTCTACTACCGGCTCACCGACGGCATCCGGATCACCGTTCGGCCGGCCTACCTCCCGGAGCGGTCCAACCCCGCGCGGCAGCATTATGTCTTTGCCTACTTCGTGCGCATCGAGAACGTCGGTTCGTTGAGCGCGCAGCTCCGGTCCCGTCGCTGGCGAATTCACGACTCCGTGGGCGAGGAGACGGTGGTCGAGGGGGAGGGAGTAGTGGGCGAGCAGCCGGTGCTCGGACCCGGGCAGGTGCATGAGTACCAGAGTTTCTGCGTGCTCAAGTCGGCTTCGGGTTATATGGAAGGGGAATACCTCTTTGTCCGGCAGGACGGGGCTACCTTCGAGGCGGAGATTCCGCGTTTTCAGCTCGAGGCGAACGAATCGGCGGAGCCGTTGCACTGAGATGTCGCTCGCGGCACGCTTCGCCGGCTCGCTGGCCGCCCTGAAGCCCGGGAGTAAGGCCGCGCTGGTCGCCGTCTCCGGCGGGCGCGATTCCGTGGTGCTCCTCGACCTGCTGGTGCGGACCCAGTCCCGGCACGGCCTCGACCTGATCGTGGCCCACGCCGATCATGGCATTCACCCGGAGAGCGCGCTCGTGGCGGGCGATGTGATGGCGCTGGCCGCGGGATACGGACTCCCGTGCGTCACCGCCCAACTGGCCCTGGGCCCGGACGCGACCGAGACCGAGGCGCGCGCCGCGCGCTACCGCTGGCTGAGGCGTGCCCGACGGGAACTTGACGCGCGCTGGATCGTCACGGCGCATCAGGCCGACGACCAGACCGAGACCATCCTGATGCGCATGTTGCGGGGCTCCGGGCCGCACGGGCTCGCCGGCATGCGGGGGCGGGAACGGGATGTCCTGCGCCCGCTCCTCTTCTATTCGACCGCGGCACTCGACCGCTACGCCCGTCGGCACCAGCTTCGCTGGTGGGAAGACCCCGCCAATCAGGACCCGGTGCACCTGCGCTCGTGGATTCGGAGGAGCCTGCTCCCCGAGCTCGCCGTCCGCCTCCCCGACATCCGGAAGAAGCTTGCGGAAACGCGGCGCCATGCGAGGCGCGGCCGGGCGGCGTGGAGCGCGGCGCTCCGGTCCTGGCCAGAGCTCGATGCCAGGCTCCGGCGCGGCGATGTCTCGTTGCGCTGGGAGGTGCTCCGGGCCCTTCCGGCCTCCCTTGCCACCACGTTGGCGGAGTCGTTGATCCGGAGCGCCGGAGGTCCGGTTGGTCCCCGCCGGATCGAGCGGGCGCTCGCGACGCTCCGGGGAGCCCAGAGCGGGGCCCGGGCGGATCTGGGGCAGGGCTGGCGCTTTGAGATCGCATTCGAGCGACTGCGCGTGCTGCCCCCCGTCCGCGAGAGCGTGGCGGACCAACCCGCGGTCCCGATCCACCTGCCCGCGGGGGCCACCCGCTGGAAGGGGTGGCTGGTGCGGTGGAGATCGGAGCCCGCGCCGGCTCCGGCGGAACAGCCGCGGGCCGGCCGAACCGCCTGGTTCGTTCCCGGCGCGCTCTCGCTACGCGCCTGGCGTCCGGGGGATCGTCTCTCTCCCCTGCGGGGTCGGGGACAGCGCCTGGCGGTGCGATGCTTCCACGAGGCCCGGGTTCCCCGGAGCGAGCGGCTCGCCTGGCCGATGATCGAGGATCGCGGGGGACTCACCTGGATCCCCGGTGTCTGCCGGTCGACCCGCCTGGTGCCGGCCGCCGGCGCCCCGTCCGTCCGGATTGATGTCGAGCCCTGGCGCTGATCCTCGGGCCGGCGAGGCGCGTCTCGGCGCGACCTTCCTCGATGCCGATACGATCCGGCGGCGGGTGGACGAGCTCGGGCAGGAGATCACGCGGGCCTATCCGGAAGGGGACCTCCTCCTGATCGGCCTCCTCAAGGGGAGCTTCATCTTCCTGGCCGATCTGGTCCGCGCCGTCGAGCGGCCGCTCTCGGTCGATTTTCTCGTGGCAAGCTCCTACGGGACCGGCACGGTATCCGGCGGAGAGGTCCGCCTGCTGTACGAGCCGGCCACGCCGCTCGCAGGGAGGCATATTCTGCTCGTTGAGGATATAATTGATAGTGGTCGAACCTTGGCCTCCCTGACGGAACGATTGCGGTCGCGGGGGCCTCGGAGCCTGGCGATTTGCGCGCTGCTGGATAAGCGCATCGCTCCGCCCCCGCCGGACCTCCGGTTCGTGGGGTTTCCGGCTCCGCCGGCGTTTCTGGTGGGTTACGGCCTGGATCACGCGGAGGCCTTCCGGCACCTCCCGTACATTGCGGAACTCGGTTGAATGGCTGAACGCATGCCACCCTCAGCGCCTCGCCCGGATTGGCGGAGCTTGAGCAAGAACCTGGCGCTGTGGCTTCTGGTCATCTTCGTCGCGATGGCGCTCTTCCAGCTGATGAACAATCAGCGGAGCTCCGTCCAGGAATTCACGTACTCGTCGTTCATGCAGCAGCTGTCGTCGGGGAACGTGAAGAACGTCACCGTCTACGACGGCAAGCAGCTCGAGGGAGACTTCGTCAATCCGGTGCCGCAGGACGGGCGCAAGGCCAGCTCGTTCGTGGTGCTGCTGCCGATCGCCAACAGCGAAGCGATCCTCTCCCAGCTGGAGAAGGCGAACGTCCCGATCTCGGCCAAGGAGCCGAAGCTCGGGGTGGCGAACCTGCTGCTCGCGGCATTGCCGTGGATTGTGATCGTCGGCCTCTGGTTTTTCCTGCTCCGGCAGCTGCAGGTCGGCGGCAGCCGCGCCTTCAGCTTCGGGAAGAGCAAGGCCAAACTCCTCTCGGGTGACACCCCCAAGATCACCTTTGCCGACGTGGCCGGCGCCGATGAGGCCAAGGTCGAGCTGCAGGAGATCATCGAGTTCCTCAAGGACCCGGGCAAGTTCACCCGGCTGGGCGGTCGCCTGCCCAAGGGCGCGCTCCTGGTGGGGCCGCCTGGCACGGGCAAGACCCTGCTGGCCAAGGCGGTCGCGGGCGAGGCCGGACGCCCGTTCTTTTCGATGTCCGGCTCCGATTTCGTCGAGATGTTCGTCGGCGTCGGGGCGTCCCGGGTTCGCGACCTCTTCGAGCAAGGGAAGGCCCACGCTCCCTGCATCATCTTCATCGATGAAATCGACGCGGTGGGTCGGCATCGTGGCGCCGGGCTGGGTGGCGGCCATGATGAGCGCGAGCAGACGCTCAACCAGCTGCTGGTCGAGATGGACGGGTTCGAATCCAACGACGGCGTCATCCTGATCGCCGCGACCAACCGCCCCGACGTGCTCGACCCGGCGCTGCTGCGCCCCGGCCGGTTCGACCGGCAGATCGTGGTGGATGCGCCCGACGTCCGGGGCCGCGAAGGGATCCTCCGGGTGCACACCCGCAAGATTCCGCTGGCCGCGGATGTCAGTCTCGAGACCATCGCCAAGGGGACGCCGGGCATGGCCGGCGCTGATCTGGCCAACCTGGTCAATGAGGCGGCGCTGCTCGCCGCCCGGCGCAACAAGGCTCTCGTCGACATGCAGGATTTCGAGGACGCCAAGGACAAGGTGATGCTCGGCGTCGAGCGGAAGAGCCTGGTCCTCTCCGAGGACGAGCGCCGACTCACCGCCTATCACGAGGCGGGGCACACGGTCGTTTCGCTCAAGACCGAGGGCAGCGACCCGATCCACAAGGTGACCATTGTTCCCCGGGGCCGCGCCCTGGGCCTCATGATGTCGCTCCCGGAGAAGGACCGTTACGGCCAGACCAAGCAGTGGCTCATCGGACGGCTCGCCATCGCGTTCGGCGGCCGGGTCGCGGAAGAGCTGGTGTTCGGCCCCAACAAGGTGACCACGGGTGCCGGCAGTGACATCGAGCAGGCGACGGCCATCGCTCGCCGGATGGTCACCCAATTCGGCATGAGCGAGAAGATCGGGATGATGGCCGTGGGAGATCGCGAGCAGGAGATCTTCCTCGGCCGCGAGTTCGGCCAGCGCCGTGAAGTGTCGGAGCGCACGGCGCAGGTCGTCGACGACGAGGTGAAGCACTTCCTGGACGAGGCGCACGAGGGCGCCCGCCGCATCCTCACGGAGAACGGGCACCTGCTCGATGTGATCGCCGCCGCCTTGCTCGAGCGCGAGACGATCGACCGCGAGGACCTCGACCTTCTGGTCCAGGGCAAGACCCTGCCGCCGATGTCTCCTTCCTCACCGCCGCCGCCGGCGGCCGTGCAGCCGCCCAAGGCCGACACCGCGCCGCAGCGGAAGCCGATTCTCGGGGTGCCCCCCGCCGAACCGATGGGCGCGTGATCGCCCGAAGTCTCCCAGTACATTCGCCGCGGGCCGTGGCCGAGGCACTTGGCCAACGGGGAATCGATGCGGTTCGGGCCGACGCCGCGGCGGGTGGAATGACCGCCGCGGCGATCGAGCTTTCGGACCTCGATGAGTCCACGCTCCTCGCCCTGGTGCACCACGCCGGTGTGCTCGGGCTCGAGATCATCACCGGAAAGGACTGGGCGGTGCTCGGCGGGGCCCTGGCGCGGCTCGCCGCGCTCGCCCGCCCGTGGGGAGGCCCGCCGCCGCTGGCGGAAGTGGCGGCCCAGGTCGGGCCCCTGCTCCCGGGCGAGCCAGCCGCACTGTGGCGTACCGCTCGCGGACCGATCCCGCTCGACCGCCCGGTGATCCTCGGGATTCTGAACCTTACTCCCGATTCCTTCAGCGATGGCGGGCGGTATCTCGAGCCCGAGGCGGCTCTGCATCAGGCCGACCAGCTCCTCGCGGACGGGGCGCAGGTGCTCGACCTCGGCGGGGAGTCCACCCGACCGGGGAGCGAGCCCGTCGCCGAGCCCGTGGAACTGCAGCGGGTCATCCCCATCCTTGAAGCCCTGGTGCGCCGCCACCCTTCGCTGCCGATCTCCGTCGACACGGTCAAGGCGGGAGTCGCCCGGACCGCGCTCGCGGCCGGGGCCGCTGCCGTCAACGACGTGTCCGCGGGCCGGCTCGATGCCGACATGGGGGCCACAGCGGCACGGGCCGGCGCGGGGATCATCCTCATGCACAGCCGCGGCACGGTGAGCACCATGGCGCGGCTCGACCACGCCGAGTATGCCCCGGACGTCGTCACCGCGGTGCGGGCCGAGCTGAAGACGGCCCTCGAGGCAGCCGAGCGGGCGGGAGTGCCCGCGGACCAGATCGTGCTCGATCCGGGGCTGGGCTTCGCCAAGACTGCGGAGCAGAACCTGGTGGTCTGTGACCGCCTGGCGGTGCTGGCTTCCCTGGGACGGCCAGTGCTGGTTGGCCCGTCACGCAAGCGCTTTCTGGGTAGCGCGACCGGGCGGGAGGTGCCTGACCGCGATGTGGCGACGGCCGCCGCCTGCGTGATGGCCTTCGAGCGGGGCGCGCGCCTGTTCCGCGTGCACAACGTGGCCGTGACGCGCGATGCCCTGGCTGTCGCGGCGGCGGTGCGCGGCGGGTACTGAGGCCTTCCCCATCGCCGCCGTGACGCGTCGCCCACCGTACCGACTGGCGCTCGTGGCGTCGCTGCTCGTCCTGGCCGGCTATGTCGCAACCCTCGCGCCGACGGTGACGTTCTGGGATGCGGGAGAGTTCATCGCCGCGGCGAAGTCGCTCGGGATTCCCCATCCGCCAGGCACCCCCCTCTTCGTCATGCTGGCCCACGTCTGGGCCGCCTTGGTGCCTCTCGCCGAGTATGCGCAGCGGACCAATCTGCTGAGCGCGGTGCTGAGTGCCGCGGGTGCCGGCTTTCTCTTTCTGGTCGCGCACGAGACCCTCACGCAAGCCACGACGCGTCTGCCCGAGCGGAGCGCTGCGGTTCTTCGGTCCGGCGGGGCATTCGCAGCCGCGCTGATCGGCGCCTTCAGCTTCACGGCGTGGCAGAACTCCAACGAGACCGAGGTATACGCCGCGGCGACGTGCACGATCTCGCTTCTCCTCTGGCTCGTCCTCCTCTGGCGCCGCGAGCGAGGCGGCCCTCGGGCTCCGCGACTCCTGCTCCTCATGGTGTATCTCGCGGGACTTTCGATCGGCAATCATCTTCTGGCTCTCCTGGCAGGTCCCGCCGTGGTCGCGTTCGTTGCCTCCGTCTGTCTGACGGCGCCGGCCGCCGGAGTCGAGTCACGCCGCTCGGAATGGGTGCAGCTCGGCGTGGTAGCCGCGGTCTGGTCCCTGCTGGTCGCGACTGGTCTGGGTAGTACGTCCCTCATACTGGTGGCAGGGCTATGCGTCGTCGCGGCGGCGGTGGTAGCGGCGCGCGGCTCGAATCTGAGCTTCGCGGCTGCCGCGGTCGCCGTGGCGGCCATCGGGGTCACGACCTATCTGTTTCTCTATCTGCGGGCGGCCCAGCACCCGGTGGTGAACGAGGCGGACCCCGAGACCTGGTCCGCTCTCCTCGCGGTAATCCGCCGGGCGCAGTACCCCGTTCGCACCCCGCTCGATGACCCGACCGTTCTGCACGGCCCTGACAACCCGGGCCGGACGTTCGCCATGTTCGGCCTCCAATTGGTCAACTACATCCAGTACTTCGACTGGCAGTGGGCGAATGGGATCGAACGCGTGATCAGGCTCGGCGCGGTCGCCTTTCCCGTCCGGACATTCGTGTCGCTCGGCTTCGCCGCGCTGGGCGCCAGGGGGCTGTTCCTGCAGCGCCAGGTGGACCGCTCGGCGTGGTGGCTCCTGTTCATGCTCTGGCTCGTCACGGGAGTGGGCCTGATCGTGTATATGAACTTCAAGCCCGGGTACAGCATGGGTTACGATACGTACCCGGACCCGGCGGATCATGAAGTCCGGGACCGCGACTACTTCTTCGTGGTAAGCTTTGTCATCTGGGGGTTGTGGGCGGGGCTGGGGGCGTTTTCGCTGGTGCGGGATGTCCTGGCGCGGCGTGGCCGGGCAATGGTGCGGATGATCGCGCTCGCGGCGATTGCCCTGGTGCCCTTCGCCGGGAACCTCGCGGCCGCGACCAGGCGCCAGGGCCCCGACGTCAGGCTGGCGGCCGATTTCGCCTACGATCTGCTCAACTCCGTGCCGCCGTACGGGATCCTTTTTACGCTCGGAGACAACGACACCTTTCCCCTGTGGTGGGCGCAGGAGGTGGAAGGTGTTCGGCGGGATGTGCTCGTTGTCTGTCTGGCCCTGGCCGAAACCGACTGGTACAAGCGGGAACTGCGGGACTTGCCGGCCCGGGCGTTTGACAGCGCCGCGGCGCCACCGATCTGGCAGGGCCGGCTGCCCAGCGCGCCGACCAACCCGCCGCTCGATCTGAGCGATCAGGAGATCGCGGCGTTGGTGCCGCAGCAGACGGATCGAGACATTTCGATCCCGATCGGCCCGGTGACCACGGTGCTGCGGAAGGGGACTCCGCTCTACACTCGTGACATCGCCGTGCTCCGGATCCTGCAGGAAAATCTGGGCAGGCGCCCAATCGCGTGGTCGCTGACCACCGGGCGCCACTACTACGGTCTGGATCCCTATCTTCTGCAGCAGGGCCTCGTGATGGCCCTGCAGCGCGCTCCGGTGGATACCACGAGCACCGACGTGGACCGCCACCGCATTCTCGGCCTGGCCCTGGACGTGCCCACAACTGATCGGTTGCTGTGGGAGACCTACCGGTACGGCGGCCTGCTCGGAGCCACCCCTAGGGCGCTGGAGCCGACTGCCGCGGGGATCGCCAACGACCTCGCGCTGCCATTCACTCAATTGGCGTACGCCTACCAGCAGCGCGGCGACCTGGAGCGCGCGCGGCGAAACCTGGAGCGGGCCGGGCGACTTTCTGACAGCCCCGGGCTCAGTCAGGCGTTGCTTCCGTTGCTCCGCCAGCCCGGAGGGTCGGTCCAGGAGAAGTGAGCTTGGCCCCTTCAAATAACCTCAACCCGGGCCTACATTTACCTCTCATGTCGTACCCGGAGCTGGCCCGACGGGTGGGCGAGGTCCGAGCCCGGATCGCGGAGCGGCAGGCGGCAGCCGGGTGGAGCCACCCGGTGTCCATCGTCGCGGTGACCAAGACGCATCCTCCCGAAGCGGTGCGAGCCGCCGTAGCGGCCGGCCTCACCATGGTGGGAGAGAACCGGGTCCAGGAGGCGCTGGCCAAGCAGGAGGAGTTGAGTGACGTTCAGGTGGAGTGGCACCTGATCGGCACGCTGCAGCGGAACAAGGCCCGTCTGGCGGTGAATCGGTTCGCGCTGATCCATTCGGTGGATAGCGCAGCGCTCGCGGCGGAATTGGATCGCAGGGCCCGTCCCGGCAGCCGGCAGTCGATCCTGCTTCAGGTCAACTGCTCGGCGGAAAGCCAGAAGGGCGGCGTGACGCCGGAGGAGTTGCCAGGGCTTCTGGCCGAGGCATCGAAGCTCCCCCGCCTCGAGGTCCGAGGCCTCATGACCATGGCGGAGCTGACGGAGGACGAGGGGGTGCAGCGGGCCGCCTTTCGGAGGCTCCGCGACCTGCGGGATCTCGCAGGACGAGACGGCTTCGACCTGCCGGAACTGTCGATGGGAATGTCGGGGGACTATCTGGTGGCCGTGGAGGAAGGGGCCACGATGGTCCGGTTGGGTACCCTCCTGTTTGGAGAGCGCGGCACATGAGCGACGACGCGTTTCATCTCACGCCAAGCGACGTTCGGGCGCAGGAGTTCCAGCGCGCGTTTCGCGGCTACGATCCAGCCCAAGTGGACGAATTCAAGAACCGGGTTGCCGAAGAGCTGGACCGCCTGACTCGCGAGCGTCTCAAGCTCGACGAGCGGCTGCAGGGGTTCCAGGAGCAGTTGCGCGCGTTCCGCGAGCGCGAGCGCGCGATGAACGAGGCGCTCCTGGCGGCGCAGCAGCTGCGGGTGGCGGCCCAGGAACAGGCCGAGCGCGAAGTCGAAACCATCGTGCGGGAGGCGAAGGCCGACGCGCTCCGCCTGGTCAACCAGGCCCAGGAGGAGGAGCGGCAGATCCGCGAGCGGCACGAGCTGCTGCAGCGGCAGTTCGCCGCCTACCTGGCCAACTTCCGCGCGCTCCTGGAGCGGCAGCTGGGGGAAATCGAAGGCCTCCAGACGCATGCCCAGCTTTCCCATCAGGTCCAGACGGAGCTCCTGCTCAAGCGCCACGCATGACGGCGGGCTCCTTGTTCGAACGCATCGAGCAGGCGGCCGGCGTGGTGCGGTCACGGGCGCGGCTCAAGCCCGAGGTCGCGATCATCCTGGGGACGGGCCTTGGCGGGCTGGCCAAGGAGATCGCGACCGAAGCGGTCATCCCCTACGAAGAGATTCCCGGCTTTCCGCTCTCGACGGTTGAGAGCCATGCCGGCCGACTGCTGGTCGGGCGCCTGAAGGGCAGGGCCGTAGTGGCGATGCAGGGTCGGTTTCACCGCTACGAAGGGTACTCCCTGCAGGACGTCACCTTCCCGGTGCGCGTCATGCACGCGTTGGGCGCGCGAACGCTCGTGGTAACGAACGTCTCGGGAGGCATGCACCCGCTCTGGGCGCCGGGCGACCTGGTCCTCATTGCCGACCACATCAATCTGCTGGGAGACAATCCGCTCATCGGGCGGAACGATGAGCGCCTGGGCCCGCGCTTTCCCGACATGTCCGACCCCTACGACGCGGCGCTCCGGAGCCGGGTCCGGGCCCTGGCGCTGGCCCAGGGCATCGCGCTCCGGGAAGGGGTGTACGTCGCCGTTCCCGGGCCCAATCTCGAGACCCGCGCGGAATACCGCATGCTGCGGGGGATGGGGGCGGACATCGTCGGCATGTCCACCGTCCCGGAAGTGATCGTCGCGGTGCACCAGGGAATGAAGGTGGCCGGTCTCTCGATCATCACCGATCAATGCCTGCCGGACGCGCTCGAACCGGCGGCGATCGAGAAGATCCTCGCCACCGCGATGGGCGCGGAGCCCAAGTTGACTCGGTTGGTCGCCGCTTTGGTCGAACAGATTCCTCAATGACTTACCGCCCCTGGCCGGACGGGGGCGCCGACCGCATGGAGCGCGAGCTGCTCGAGCGCTGGCGGTCGGAGCGCCTGTTCGAGCGGACCCTCGAGGCGACCCGCGGCGGTTCTCCCTTTGTCTTCTTCGAAGGCCCCCCGACGGCGAACGGGAAACCGGGCATCCACCACGTCTTTGCCCGGACCATCAAGGACCTCATCTGCCGGTTCCAGACCATGCGCGGACGATCGGTCACCCGGATCGCCGGCTGGGACACGCACGGCCTTCCCGTGGAGATCGAGGTCGAGAAACAGCTCAAGCTGAACGGCAAGAAGGCCATCGAGGAGTTCGGAGTCGAGGCCTTCAACCGCCTCTGCCGAGAGAGTGTCTTCACCTACAAGGCGGACTGGGAGGCTCTCTCCAACCGCATCGGGTACTGGCTCGATTACGCCCACGCATACATCACCTACACGAACCAGTACATCGAGACGGTGTGGTGGCTGCTGCACCGCTTGTTCGAACGCGGCCTGCTGTACCGGGGCCATCGAGTGCTGCCGTATTGCCCGCGCTGCGGCACGGTGCTGTCGAGCCACGAGCTGGCGCTCGGTTACGAGGCGATCCGGGACAAGTCGATCTACGTGACGTTTCCGCTGCAAGGCTCGGAGCTGGAGCTGGTGGTGTGGACCACGACGCCGTGGACCCTGCCCTCGAACGTCGCGGCGGCGGTCCACCCCGATCTCCACTATGGCGTCTACCGGAGCCCGAAATTCCCCGGGCGCGCCTTCGTGATGGCGGTGGATCGGGAGGAGAAGCTGCGGGAGGTCCTGGGTGACGAGATGGTGCGGGACCTCCATACCCTCCGGGGCAGCGATCTGGTGGGGCGGCGCTACCAGCGTCCACTCGAGGTGGTCGCCATCCCGGAAGGGAAGAGCCATTCCGTCGTCCTCGCGGGAGATTTCGTGACCGCCCAGGACGGGTCCGGCATCGTGCATCTGGCGCCGGCCTTCGGCGCCGACGACTACGCCGCCGGTCAGGCCCACAATCTGGCGCTGCTGAGGCCGGTCGCGGGGGACGGGACCTTTCAGGGGACCACCTGGCCCGAGATCGAGGGCCGCCTGGTGACGGCCGAGGAGACTAACGACCTCATCATCCGCCGGCTCAAGGCCGACGGCCGGTGGCTCCGCACCGAGCCGTACGACCACGACTACCCGTTCTGCTGGCGCTGCAGCAGCAAACTCATCTACTACGCCCGCGACAGCTGGTTCGTTCGCACCTCGGCGCTCAAGGAACGCATGCTGGAGCTCAACCGGTCGGTGGCCTGGCAGCCGCCAGAGGTAGGTTCGGGCCGGTTCGGCTCTTGGCTGGAGAACAACGTGGACTGGGCCCTCTCGCGGGACCGCTACTGGGGGACGCCGCTCCCGGTCTGGGTCTGCGACCGGGAGGCAAGCCACGTGGACGTCGTGGGGAGCTACGCTCACCTGGCGGACCGCTGGGGTCGCCCGCTCCCGCCCGATTTCGATCCCCACAAGCCGTACATCGACGGCTACGACTGGCGCTGCGCCTGCGGCGGCACCATGCATCGCGTCCCGGAGGTCATCGACACCTGGTTCGACTCCGGAGCGATGCCCTACGCGCAGTGGCATTACCCCTTCGAGCACGAGGCCGAATTCCGCGATCACTTTCCCGCGGACTACATCTGCGAGGGCGTGGACCAGACGCGGGGCTGGTTCTATTCCCTGCTGGCCATCGCCACGACCGCGTTTGACAGCCCTGCCTACCGGCACGTGATCGTGAACGAGCTGGTGCTCGATGCCGACGGCCAGAAGATGTCGAAGTCGAAGGGGAACGTGGTGGATCCCTGGCAGATGATCGGGGAGTTCGGGGCGGACACCCTCCGCCTCTACCTCCTCGTGTCGAGCCAGGTCTGGCTGCCCAAGCGGTTCGATCCGCGGCAGATCTCCCAGGTCACGGGTGACTTTCTGCGGGCGCTCCGCAACAGTTACGAGTTCTTCCGGCTCTACGCCTCGCGCGTGGGCGGCGCCCCACCCCGGTCCGCCCGAACCGAGGCCGATCGATGGATCCTTCGACGGCTGGAGCGGACCGTGGAGGTCGTGACGGCCGCGTGGGAGGGCTACGAACCCACGGCCGGGGTGCGGGCCCTGATGGATTTTGTGGTGGACGACCTCTCCAACTGGTACGTGCGTATCAGCCGGGAACGCTTCTGGGCCCCCGACGCTGAGGCCGATACCGCTGCCTCCGCCACCCTCTGGGAATGCCTGGTGGTGGCGAGCCGCCTTCTGGCGCCGGCCGCTCCCTTTGCCAGCGATTGGCTCCATCGCGCGTTGACCGCTGAGTCGGTGCACCTGGGCGCGTGGCCAAGGCCCCGGCCGGGGGTGGACGTGCGGGGCCGCGGCGCTCCGGTGCCGCCGGCCGAGGATGCCGAGTTGGAGGCTGCCATGGACGCCATTCGGCGGCTGGCCTCACTGGCACGCGCGGCGCGGGAGCAGGGGAAGCTCCGGGTCCGTCAGCCGATTCGTCGCATGCGGATCGCCGTCCCCCGCGGTGTGCAGGGGGGCGCCTTCCGCCGGCTGTTGGAGACCTTGCGGGCGGAGGTGAACGTCAAGGAGATCCACCTCGCGGAGTCCGATACCGATCTGGTGCGCCTGAAGGGCAAGGCCAACTTCCGCTCCCTGGGCAAGCGGTATGGCAAGGACACGCCGTCGGCCGCCCGGACGGTGGAAACGCTCACCAGCGACCAGCTCCGGACCCTGGAAGCCGGTGGCTCGGTCTCCTTGCATGGAAACGGGTTGGAAATCGTTTATTTTCCCGAGGATGTAGTGGTGGAGCGGGAAGTGGCCGCGACCGGATGGCTGGTCCAGAGCGACGGCCCGCTGGTGGTGGCGCTGGACCCCGAGCTCGACTCCGAACTCACCCAGGAAGGCCTCGCCCGCGAGCTGGTGCATTATGTGCAACGGCTTCGGAAGGAGGCGGGGCTCGCGGTTTCGGACCGGATCGACCTCGGAATCGAGGGGCTGGGTGAGGTGCTGGCAGCGGCGGAGGCGCACCGCGACTTCATCATGACCGAGACGCTCGCCCGCCGGCTGTCGATGGGGACCCAGGTGGCCCAGGCGGAGCATCGGCAGGCAGCCGAGGTAGATGGATATCACGTGACGTTGACTTTGCGGCGGCATGGGGCCGACGCCTGAACGCCCGACGGACCGAGGACGGACAGGAAAAGGGGCATGAATAAAAAGCAGCTGGTGCACTTCGAGAAGCGGCTCATGGAGGAGCGGGCTCGCGTCATGAAGGAACTCGGCTATTACGACGAGTCCTTCAACGCAACCCTGCAGAACGCCGACGGCGACCTTTCGTCGTATTCGTTCCACATGGCGGATCAGGGCACCGACGCCATGGAGCGCGAGAAGCAGTTCCTCTTCGCCTCTCAGGAGGGACGCTATCTCTGGCATGTGAACGAGGCCCTGCGCCGCTTGTACAAGACGCCGGACCGCTTCGGCCTCTGCCACAACTGCGGCAAGGAAATCAACTTCGAGCGACTGGATGCCCTGCCGCACGCGCGACTCTGCATCGAGTGCAAGGAAAAGGAAGAGAATGGGAAACGGCGCTGAGCGGCGTCTCTACTGGGGCGCCGGCATCAGCATCCTGGCCATCGACATCGTGACCAAGTATCTGGCCGAGCAATACCTGGTCCGCTCGTCGGGTCGCTCCCTCATCGGGGAGTGGGCCCAACTCCGTCTCGTGTACAACCCGGGCGCCGCCTTTGGGCTCGATCTGGGTCCGCTGTCGCGCTGGATCTTCATGGTGATTGCGATCTTGGCCGTGGTCCTGCTGTACCGCTACCACCGCTCGGCCTACCCCGGTGACTGGTTCCGCCAACTGGCGCTCGGGCTGGTGAGCGGCGGGGCGCTCGGCAACCTGATCGACCGGATTCGTTCCAGTCAGGGCGTGGTCGACTTTCTGGATCTGGGAGTGGGGGTGTGGCGGTGGCCTACCTTCAACGTCGCGGACATGGCGGTGAGCTGCGGGGCGATCGCCCTCGCGCTCAGCCTCTGGCAGGAGGATGCACGCCGCGAGGCCGCGGCTCAGGATCCAGCGCCACCGGGGGGTACACCGCCCGCTCCGGCCACTGCCGCGAGGAGTGAGGAGTAGGGGTGGGCCCGTCCGCGCCGACCGCACCTTCCTCTCTCTCCTTCACGGTCCTTCCTCCCACCACCGAGCGGCTCGACCGCTTTCTCGCCGACCAGCTGCAACTCTCCCGGACCCAGGCCGCGCGCCTGGTGGCGGAAGGCTGCGTGCGCGTGGCCCAGCAGGTGGCGCGGGCCTCCCGCACCCTTGTTCGGGGGGAACTGGTGAACGTGAGCTTTCCGGCCGAGGAGCCGCCACGTTTGCTCGCCGCGACCCCGCGAGCGCTCGAGATCGTCTACGAGGACGAGCACCTCGCGATCATCAACAAGCCGGCCGGTTTGGTGGTGCATCCGGCTCCGGGACACTGGGACGACACGCTGGTGAATGCCCTGGTGGCCCGCGGGACCACCTTGTCGGGCGGGGCGGAGGGGCGGCCAGGCATCGTGCACCGGTTGGACCGGGACACCTCCGGCCTCATGGTAGTGGCCCGGACCGACCTGGCTCATCGCCGGCTGGGCGCGATGCTCGCTGCGCGCCAGGTGAGCCGACGTTACGCGGCGCTCGCGTGGGGACATCTTGATCGTTCTCCGCTCACCATCGATGCGCCGCTGGCCCGCCATCCGCGGGACCGGAAGCGGGTGACGGTCACCGAGGGTGGACGCACCGCCAGGACCGTCGCCAGCGTCATCTGCCGCCTCGCGCTGGTCGACCTCCTCCGGCTCGAGTTGCATACCGGTCGCACCCACCAGATCCGGGTCCATCTCGCCCACATCGGTCATCCCGTGGTGGGCGACCCTGTCTACAGCGCCGGTGGCAGCCGACGCATCAGCGGCCAGCAGCGCCTCGCGGCCGAGGCCCTGGAACGGGCGGCGCCCCGGCAGGCACTCCACGCGGCGTGGCTACAGTTTCGACACCCGATCACGGGCGAGCCGCTGGATTTCAGGGCGGAATGGCCGGCCGATCTGGCAGAGCTGCTCAACCTCGCCGTGGGGCCCGAACATCCCGTTGCTCCACTTCAACCGCTTCGGTATCTTCGTTTCTTTGAAGCACATGGCTGATCCCGGCCCGCTCAGGATGGTTCTCTTTCGGCTTGGCCCCAAGCTCTGGGCCGTGCCCGCTGGGGCGGTGCGCGAGGTCATCGCTCCGGAGCGGCCGACGCGGATTCCGGGCACTGACCAAGCCGTGGCCGGCCTCGTCAACCTGCGCGGGACGCTCCTCACGGTCGTGGATGGGCGTCTCGCGCTCGAGCGCGACGCCGATACTGAGACGGCACCGGGCGCGATTCTCGTGGTGGAGCGCAACGGGCGTGGCTACGGGCTGGGAATCGATGAGGTACTGGACTTGGTCGATGTCCGGCCGGAGGACCTGATGCGCGTCGCGCCACCAGAGGGGACGGCAATCCGCGGGGTGCAGGCGCAAGGTCGTCACGGCGGGCGCACCTTCGCGGTGCTCGATATAGAGGCGGTGTTCGAGCCGGTGCTGGACTGAGGCGGGTACCACGGGGCTGACGAAGCGGCCCGGGTCGCAACTGGACGAGGGAGGAACGCGTGAGCCACACGGTGCTGGTCTGCGACGATGCCATCTTCATGCGCACCATGATCTCGGACATCCTCGCCCAGGCCGGCTTCGACGTGGTGGGCGAGGCGGAGACCGGCCGTGAGGCGGTGGAGAAGTACCGGCAGCTCAAGCCCGACCTGGTCACCATGGACATCGTGATGCCGGACATGGGCGGCATCGAAGCGGTGCGGGAGATCTGCAAGGATCACCCGGACGCACGCATTCTGATGTGCAGCGCCATGGGCCAGCAGGCGCTTGTCGTGGAAGCGATTCAGGCTGGCGCAAAGGACTTCGTGGTCAAGCCGTTCCAGCCGTCCCGGGTCCTCGAAGCGGTGCAGCGCGTCCTCGGCTGAAGCCGACATGGACCTCTCACGCTATACCACGCTCTTCCAGAGCGAGAGCCGCGAACAACTCGGCCTCTGTGGGCAGGGCCTGCTCGAGTGGGAACGCGAGCCGGGCCGAGCCGAGCCGCTGCTCACGGCCTTCCGCGCCATGCATACGTTCAAGGGCATGGCCGCCGCGATGGGGTTCACCGCTCTCACCGAGCTGGCCCATCAGAGCGAAACCCTTCTCGAGCGGCTGCGCGCCGATCCGCTGGGCGGCCGGGAGCGCACCGATCTCCTGCTGCGCGTGGTAGACGCGCTCGAGCGCGGGGCCCCGGTGGCCGCGCAGGGCGGGGAGTCGCGCCTCGATTTCTCCCCGCTCCTCGCGGAGTTGGCGCAGGCAATGGCAGGAACACCGGCCGCTGCCGAAAGCGCGCCCGTCGCGGCAGCGGTGGCCCCGACGGCAGGGGGCGGACGGCGGGTCCGGATCGCGATTCGGTCGGGCGCCGCCATGCGGGGCGCCCGGGCGATTCTGGTGCTCCAGAGAGCCGAGCAACTCGGGCGGGTGAGCGGGCTCGAGCCGGGCGTCGAGGCGATGGAGCTCGATGGGTTCGATGGGAAGTTCAGCTTCTGGTTCGAGGCCGCGCTGGACGACGCCGGCCTGGCCGAGGCACTCCGGAAGGTGGGGGAGGTGGCTCAGGTCGAAGTCACCAGCGGGGCGGCCGAGGCGGTGACGACGGCCGAGCGGGGCCGCCAGATCCGAATCGACCTGGCTGGACTCGACGCGGTGACCAACCTGGTAGGCGAGCTCGTGGTGGCCAAGGGTCGGTTGGGGGCGCTCGCCGCTGACCTGGGCTCCGCCGACCTCCAGACCGCGGTGTCGCGCATCGACCGGATCTCGAGTGATCTCCACGCGGAGGTCATCGAGATGCGGCTCGCGCCGGTGTGGCAGGTCTTTGACCGGATTCCGCGTGTGGTCCGGGAATTGGCGCGCCAGCTGGGACGTCGCGTGCGGGTGGAGGTCGAGGGGGAGGATACGCGACTCGACCGCGCGAGTCTGGAGGAGATCGGCGAGCCCCTGATCCACCTGCTTCGTAACGCGGTCGATCACGGGATCGAGCTGCCCGCCGAGCGAGCCCGGCTCGGCAAGCCGGCCGAGGGGCTGATCCGGGTCACGGCGTCCAGCGACCGAACGACCGTCGTCATTCAGGTGAGCGACGACGGATCGGGCGTCAATCGCGAGCGGGTGCTGGCCAAGGCGCTCCGGATGGGATTCGTGTCCGCCGGGACCACCGAGCTGGACGACGACCAGTTGCTGCGCGTGCTCGGGCGACCTGGGTTCTCGACGGCCAAGGCGGTGACGGACGTGTCGGGTCGCGGCATGGGGATGGACGTGGTGCTGTCCCGGCTCCGGGCGCTGGGTGGCTCGGTCGAGTTGCGCTCCACCCCCGGCGCGGGCAGCGTGTTCACGCTGCGGCTGCCGATGACGCTTGCGGTAGTGCAGGCGCTGCTGGCGCGGGTGGGCGCCGAACAGTATGCCATTCCGCTTGCCGGCATCGCCGAGACTGTGGACTTCCTTCCCGACCGCCTAGCGCTGGTCGACGGCCGGGAGGCGTTCCTGCTGCGCGACGAGGCGGTTCGCACCGTGCACCTTCGCGAGCGGCTGGGGGTCGTGGGACCCCGGCAGCCGGGGCGACGGCCGGCGGTCATCGTCGAGGTAGGCGAGCGCCGCGCCGCCGTGGTGGTCGATGCCCTATTGGGCCAGCAGGAGATCGTGGTGGAGTCTTTCGATGCCCCGCGGGGAACTCTTCCGGTGTTCAGCGGAGCGACCATTCTGGGGGACGGGGTGCCCGCGCTGATCGTGGACCCCGCGGCGCTGGTCTGAGGAGGCCCTGATGGATGACGTAAGGGAACTCCACGCCCTACAGCGCGACGCGCTGCGTGAGGTGGCCAACATCGGGGCGGGGCACGCCGCGACCGCGCTCTCGCAGCTCACCAACCGCCGGATCATGATCTCGGTGCCCGAGGTCAACATCACGCGCCTCGAGGAGGTGCCGGAGATCCTGGGCCATGCGGACCAGGTGGTCGCGGCCGTCCTGATGCACATGATGGGCGACCTGACCGGCCGGACCCTGGTGCTCTTTCCCGAGCAGTGCGCCCGGACCCTGTGCGATATCCTGCTCCGCCGCCCGATCGGCACCACCACGGGCTTCGGCGACATGGAGCAGTCGGGGCTCAAGGAGGTCGGCAACATTCTCTCCAGCGCCTACATGAACGCGCTCTCGGACTTCATGGGGATGATGCTGGTGCCCTCCGTGCCGAGCCTGGCGATCGATCTCTGTGGGGCCGTGCTGACTTCGATCTACATGAACTTCGGCTACGACCGCGACTACGTGTTCTGCGTGGAGACGCAGTTCCTGTTCGAGGACCCCGGCCTCAAGCTGAGTGGGCACTTCCTGCTCCTACCCGACCTCGCCAGCCTGCGGGCCATCTTCGACGCCATCCGGCTTCCGTGAGGCACCGGTGACCGGGTCCGCCCTGTCCGAACGCGATCTCACCGTTCTCCGCTCGTTCGCGCGCCGGATCGACCCTGCGGACCCGGGGGCCCACAACAATCTCGGCGTTCTCTACTACCAGAAAGGGCTGGTGCCCGAGGCCATCGAGGAGTTCCTGCGGGCCCTGGAGTTGGACCCCCGGATGCAGGTCGCCCAGGAGAACCTCGAGATCGCGTACAACGCGACCGGCTACTACGACCGCCGGGTGGCGGAGCTGCGGGAGCGGCTGCGGCGGGAGCCGTATGATCTCGCCGCGCGGTGGGAGCTGGGGCGGACCTGCGCTGCTCTGGGGCATGCCGAGGAGGCGGCCGCGGAATTCGAGCAGATCCTCGCCCGTCATCCCGAGGACGTGGCCGCGCTGCTCCAGCTTGGCCTGGCCGAGCGGGGTCGGGGGAATCTCGAGGCGGCCACCGCCGCGTTCGAACGGGCCCGCGCCCTCGATCCCCACAGCTCGGTGACGCTCTTCTATTACGGGGAGGCCCTCTACCATCGCGGCCTGTCCGATTCGGCGCGGGTGGCTCTGGAAGAGGCGGTCCAGCGAAACCCCGACAACGCGGATGCCTACTACCTGCTCGGCTTCGTCTACGGCGATCTGGGCGAGCACGAGCGGGCGCGGGCGGCCACTTCTCGCGCGACCCAGCTCAACCCGACCCTGGCCCGCGCCCAGAGCAATCTGAGTCTGGCCCGTTACGACGGATTGGGGAACGGCTCGCGTCCCGCCCGGGCGTCGGCACCGCGGCCCGTGGTGCGGGAGGGCGCGACGCTGGCCCATTACAACCTCGGGCTCGCGTTCCGCCAGAAGGGGTATTACGTCGAGGCGCTTCGCGAGTACCGCATGGCGCTCGACGCCGGGGAGGATGCCCGGCTGGTCCGGCAGGCCATGGCGGAGGTGCATCTCCTCCGCCGGGACATCGCGGCGGCACTGGAGTTGTACGACGCGCTGCTGGCGGAGGACCCGGCTTCGCCGAAGCTGTGGAACGAGCGCGGAGTCTGCCTGCAGCAGGGCGGGCGGCGCGACGAGGCGACGATGGCCTACGAGCAGGCCATTGCCACCGACCCGCAGTACGCGCTGGCCTGGAACAACCTGGGGGTGCTGCGAAGCCAACTGCCCGAGAGCGAGGAATCGCTCGAGGCGTTTCAGCAGGCGCTGCACCTCGATCCGACGCTGACGGCCGCGCGCCTCAACCTGGCGCTGGCGCTGTTTCACCGGCGACGCTTCCAGCTCTCCCTCGAGGCCTATCGGCAGGCGCTGGCCGATCATCCGCAGAATGCGGTGGCGTGGAACGGGGTGGGACTCGTCCTGGTCGAGCTCAAGCGCTTCGAGGATGCCAAGCACGCCTTCTCGCGCGCGGTGGAGGCCGATGCCGGCAATGCCTCCGCGCACTACAACCTGAGCTTCTCGCTGAGTCACCTCGGCGATTTCGACGGCGCCCTCCGCGCCACGAAGCGCGCCCTGGAGTTGGAGCCGTTCTACGTCCCGCAGAAGTACTCTCTCACGATCGATCTGCAGTACGAGCACCCGGACATCACGATCGTGCCCCAGATCTCGGCCGACGTCACGGCGGACGCGGTCGGCGGGGACTTTCACTTCGACGAGAGATTGCTCGATCGGATCTTCGACGAGTTGCAGCCCAGCGAACGGCAGGCGGCGCCGAGCACGGAGGACCCGCTGGCCCTGGCCGCGGACTACATCCAGAAGGGCTTCCTGGAGCATGCTACCGCGCAGATCGAGCGGGCCCTGGCGCGCGGCACCGAGACGGCGCGCGCCACCACGCTGCTGGCGGAAGTGTTCGCGCGCCGCGGTCTCCACGGCGAGGCGCTGGAACGTTTCCGGGCCGCGCTCCGGCTCGATGCGGCGCAGCCCCGGGCGCTGCTGGGCGAGATTCGCGCCCTGCTGGCCTTGGGCCGCGGGGCCGATGCGCTGGAGCAGGCCGAGCAGCTGCTCCAGCACACCCCCGAGGACGTGGACGGCCTGGTCGCGGTGGCGCGGGTACGCCTCGCCGCGGGCCTCGCGGACGAGGCGCGTGTGGTGCTGCGTCAGGCCCGAGTGCTCGAGCCGGGCCGACCCGACCTCCTTCAGCTCGAGGCGGCCGTCTGCGAGCAACTCGACGACCTGGAGGCCGCCGTCGAGGCATGCCACGCCGCGCTCCAGCTGGATGGAGCAGTGCCCCAGGTCTGGCGGGACCTGGGGCGACTCGAGGAGCGGCGCGAGAACTGGGTTGGCGCCCGGGTCGCCTACCAGCGCGCCCTCGATCTCCTGCCGACCTACATGGAGGCGGCCCTCGCGATGGGCGACCTCCTGCGACGGACCGAGTCGCCGCAGGCGGCGGTGGATTGTCTGGTCGAGGTGCTCCTGCTCGAACCCTGGGACCTCGAGGCGCTGCTGCTATTGGCCCGAGCGCTCCTCGAGGACAGCCGCCCCGAGCAGGCGCTCGAGGCGGTCGACCTGGTCCTCAAGTTCGTCCCGGACCACGATGGGGCCCTGTTCCATCGCGGTGTGGCGCTGGCGCGGGTGCGGCGCTACGGCGAGGCCGTGCAGGCCTGGGAGCGGGTGGTGCAGGTGGAGCCGACCGGCCCCTTCGCACAGGCGGCGCGGACCCACGCCCGTTCGGCGCGGGACCTGGCGCACATCTTCGCGGGAGCGGCCTGAGCCATGGCCATCGAGGGCCCGCTCAAAGAGCTCAGCATCCACGACGTGTTTCAACTGCTCGACCTGAGCCGGAAGACCGGCACGCTGCGGGTGGCCTCCGACCTGCGGCAGAATGCCGGGACCGTGTACTTCGAGGACGGGGCCGTGGTGGGGGCCGAGATCCGCAGCAACCCGCATCCACTGGGCAAGCTGCTCACCAAGGCCGGGCGGGTAACGGAACGCGAGCTGATGCAGGCCCGGGGGCTGCAATCCGGCGGCGACACCCGGCGCCTCGGGGCGATTCTCGTGGCCGAGGGGCTGCTCACGCAGCGCGACCTCGATCGGTACGTCCGGCTGCAGATCGAGGAGGTGGTGTTCGAGCTGGTGGGATGGTCCGAGGGGTACTTCTCGTTCGAAGAGGGGAAGCAGGGCGCCTGGCCGACCGAGGCGGAGTTTCGGGTCCCCACGGGGCAGCTGCTCATGGAGGCGGCGCGGCGCACCGATGAGTGGTCCCGCATCGAAAAGAAGATCACTCACCTCGGGCTGGTGCCGAACCTTGCCCCGGTGGTCGACACCGCGGCCCCGCTCGATCTCCTGCCCGCCGAATGGGAAATCCTCGCGGTGATCGATGGCGAACGGTCGGTGCGCGACCTCGGCTCCGCGCTCGGCCGCCCGGAGTTCGAGGTGGCGCGCACCCTGTTCGGGCTTGCGACCGCGGGCATCGTGCTGCTCGAGGACCCGGCCCGGCGCGCCGTAGAGGCGATCGGCGGGGCGGACCTGCCCATCCTGCTGGGCGAGGTCGACCAGCTCCTGGGCGCCGGCGATCCGGAGGCCGCCCGGCAGGTGGCCGAACAGGCGGTGGCGAGCAACCCGCAGCAGCCGTTGGCCCACTTGGCGCTGGGCCGGGCCCTTCTGGCCGCCGGCCATTCCGCGGACGCGGCCGAGGCCCTGTGGCAAGCGGTGCAGCTCGACCCCGGGTCCGCGCCCGCGCACCGACTCTTCGGCCTGGCGCTGTCGGGGGTGGGGCGCTTCCGGGAAGCGGCGCAGGTCTGGGACCAGTGGCGCCGGCTGGCCGGGAAGGCCCCGGAAGAGGATGCTCAACAGCCGGCGGTGGAGCGCGTACGCCAGGCGGCACTCACTCTGGACCTCGCCCTGCGGGGATCGCATGACTGAGGACATCCGCTCGCTGTCCGCGCAGTATGCCGCCGATCCATCGAGTCTGGTGTTTCTGAGGTTGGGCGAGGCGCTTCGGCAGCGAATGCAGTACGACGCCGCGCTCAAGGTGGCCCTCTCTGGGCTGGGCCGGTACCCCCATCTTCCCGATGCGCACGACCTCTACGCCCGCATCCTCACCGACCAGCGCGACTACGCCACCGCCTTCGACGAATGGGACACCGTGCTCCGTCTGGCGCCGCACCACGTGGGTGCGCACAAGGGGCTCGGCTTCCTGTATTACCGGGCCGGCGAGCCGGAGCACGCGGTCTACCACCTGCGACTGGCGGCGGAACTCGACCCCGGTGACCAGGGACTGCGTGCGGCCGTCGAGCGGGTCGCCGGCGGGGAGGAGATCTGGGACCAGCCTCTTCCTACCGTGCCTCCGGAGCACACCGATGAGGCGCGTGCCGCCACGGTCAGCGCCGGCGATCCGTTCGCGGGCCTCGAGGGGGCACACGACCGACTCCTTCTGGTCGACGCGGATGGCCTTCGCCTCGGCGGTAGTCTCCTTGGCGCGGGCCATCAGGATTTCAGTGACGATGCCGCCGCCACGCTTGCCGCCACGACCCGGGAGGCGGTGCGAGCCGCGCGTCTCCTCGAGTTAGGCGAGTGGCAGCACCTGACGCTGGAGGCGACCGAACTCAACGCCTGCCTCCTCAGCCCGACCGCCGACACGAGTCTCCTGGCCGCGATGGATGCCGGGCTCCCGGCGGGTCAGATGGCGTTCTTCGCCGAGCGGGCCGCCAAGGCGGCTCGGGCCTGGCTGGAGCGGGTGCGATGAGTCCGAGCTATTCCTCCTTGCTGGAAGCGCTCACCCGCCTCCGCGGCATCCGTGGGGCCATGGTGGTGGAGGCGGCCGACGGCATCGCGGTCGCTGAGGAGTTGATGGGTGGCCTCAAGGGCACCGCGCTGGCCGCGCTCGCCGCCAACCTGGCCGCGCGTGCCGCGGAGCTCTCGGGGCGGGGCGGTTTCGGCATGCCGCGCTTTCTGCACCTGCAGGCCACGGACGGCTCGCTCCTGATCGCGCCGGCGAGCCGGAACCTGGTGCTGGTGGCGGTGGCCGCGCGGGATGTGCCACTCGGACTGCTGCGACTCGAGATGCTGCGGATGGCGGAGCACCTGGTCTGATGCGGGCCATCGAGCCCTGGGTCCTCGGCCCCCTGCGCACCTTCGTGGCCGAGTCCTCGGCCCGGCTCGCCCTGGTGATGACCACGTCGGGTCAGGTGGTGGCGCAGCACGGGTTCGCCGGCGCTCTGGACCTGATGGCGGCGGCCGCCCTGGGGACCGGGATCGTTGCATCGAGCAGCGAGCTGGCGCTGCAGATGAGCTGGCCGCCCTTTCGGATCGTAACCCACCAGGGCGAGCGGCAGAGCCACTTCCTCGCGTGGTTCGATACCCCGCGGGGCCGCTGGGTGGCGCTGGTGGTCTTTGGCGGGGAGACCAAGCTGGGGCTGGTCCAGATGTTCTTCGACCAGCTGGTAGACGAGCTCGTGGCCGCCGCGCCGCCGGACACGGTGCAAAAGCGGGAGGTCCTGGCGGCGGACTTCGAACGGGAGCTCAACGCGAGCCTCCGAGCCCTCTTCGGACGATAGACCCATGTCCCTCGTGAACTTCACGACGCGCGAGATCACCTGCAAGATCGTCTATTACGGGCCGGGGCGATCCGGGAAGACCTCCAACCTTCAATACATCTACGGCCGGGTGCCGGAGTCGCGCCGGGGGCGGATGGTCAGCCTCGCGACCCAGACCGACCGGACCCTGTTCTTCGACTTCCTCCCCCTCGATCTGGGCGTGATCAGCGGCTTCACCACCCGGTTCCAGCTGTACACCGTCCCCGGGCAGGTCTACTACAACGCCACCCGCAAGCTGGTGCTGCAGGGAGCCGATGGCGTGGTGTTCGTGGCGGACAGCCAGGCCCGGCGCCTCGAGGACAACGTGGAGAGCCTGCAGAACATGCAGGCCAACCTGCTGGCGCAGGGCGTCGACGTGCGCGGCTTTCCGCTGGTGCTCCAATACAACAAGCAGGATCTCCCTTCGGATCTCATCCTCACCCCGAGTGACCTCGACGACGCGCTCAATTTCCGCGGTTATCGGAGCTTCCCCGGCGATGCGCTGCGCGGGGCGGGGGTGTTCGAGACGCTCAAGGCCATTTCCGAGCTGGTGCTGAAGCGGCTCGCCGCCACGGGGAGCGGGGCTGCCTGATGACCCGGCTCAATCCCCGGTACCGGTTCGATTCCTACGTCGTGGGATCGGCGAACCGGCTTGCCGTGACCGCCGCTCGCGCGGTGGCGGAGTCGCCGGGGTCGGTCTACAACCCGCTGTTCGTGTACGCCGGCTCGGGGCTCGGCAAGACGCATCTGCTGATGGCGATCGGGCACCACGCAATGGAGGTGAACCCGCAGATCTCGGTCGAGTATCTGACCCTGGATGAGTTCATCGAGGCCTTCCATGCGGCCATCGCCTCCGGGCAGGGGGAGGCCTACCGGCACCGGTACAGCGACGTCGGTGTCCTCCTGGTGGACGACGTGCAGTTCCTGACCCATCGCCGGGAGATGCAGGCCGAGCTGCTGCGCCTGACCAACACGATGCTCGCGTCCGGCGGGCAGATCGTCCTCTCGAGCGATCGTCCGCCCAATGACATCGAGGCGCTGGACGAACGCCTGCTCCAGCGATTCGCGGGGGGCCTGGTCATTGATATCTCAGCCCCCGACTACGAAACCCGGGTGGCCATTCTCAACCGTCAGGCGGAGGAACGGAAGGCGCGCTTCGACCCGAGCGTCATCGAGGCCGTGGCGAGCTTTCCCATTGCCAGCATCCGCGAGCTCATCGGGGCGCTCAACCGGCTGATCGCCTATCAGGCGGTGAGCGAGGCGCCGATCACCTCGCAACAGGCGCGAGCGGTTCTCGCCAAGTCGATGCCTTCCACGGTGCGGGTCGCGCCGCAAGTCGTGGCGGCGGAACCGGCCTCACCGGCTGGTGCCGCGGCACCGGAGGCGCCACGCGAGACGACGACCCATCCCACCCTCACCTCGGACGAGTTTGGAGCGTTTCTCTCCGAGATCTCCTCCGCGGTGGCGCGCCAGGTCGAGGCGTGGCGCGGCCGGGTAGCGGAGGCAATTCTCCGCTGGCAGGGCGAGGGCTACCACACCGAACGTCTGGAACGGCTTCTCGAAGGAGAGGCGCCGGTCGATCCGGACGCCGCCCTCCAGGACTACGAAGAGGACATCGCCCAGTTGCGGCAGCTCGAGGCCGAGGCCCAGGAGCTTGATGCCCAGGCCGGCGGGCTCCCCGTGTTCCGCGACCCCAACCGGGTCGAAGAAGCCCGCGCGGAGGTGAACCGGATCCGGGAAGGGCTGAGCCCGCCTCCCGGGCCCGCCCCGATCTGGCGGGTCGAGGAGTTCGTATCATCGGTCACGAACGTCGAGGCGATCACCGCCGCCCGCGCGGTCCTCGAGGACCCCGGCCACCGCTACAACCCGCTGGTGGTCTATGGACCGGTCGGCGCCGGCAAGACCCATCTGCTCAACGGCATCGGAAACGTGCTCGCGGAAGCCAGCGGCAGCCTGGTGGCGTGCCTCAGGGCGCAGGACTTCGTCGAAGACCTGATCCGCGCCATCGACCGGGACCGAGTGGCGTGGTGGCGGGCGCGCTACCGGCGGATCACGGCGCTCCTCCTCGACGACGTGCAGGATCTGGGCGGCAAGGACCGGACGCAGGAGGAACTGTTCTGGCTGTACAACCAGCTGCTCGAGAGCGGGCGCCAGATGGTGTTCACCTCCGCCGTTCCGCCCGCCGAGCTCGAAGGAGTCGAGCCCCGGCTCCGGACCCGGCTCGAGGCCGGGCTGGTGGTCGAGCTCCCGAGCCCCGATCGCGAGGTTCGGGAGGCCATCGTCACGCGGAACCTGCGGGAGCGGGGGCACGAGGTGGATCCGGAGCTCGCCGCCTACCTGGCGAGCCGACCGGTCGAGACCGTGCGCGGCCTGCAGGAGCTGGTGCAGCGGGTGCTCGGTGCGGCCGAGATGGAGCAGGCTCCAGCCAGCGTCGGCTTCGCCCGCCAGCTGCTGGAGGGGAGTCCCGCCGGCCCCTTCCGCCGGTCGAGCGGGATGCGAACCAGCGGGCTCCTCTCGCCCACGGGCAGCCTGCGGAGCCGTGAGAAGATCGTCTGGGACTGGCCGGATATCGCGGATCGGCTGATCGAGGATCCTCGCTGATGGCGATCAAGGGGAGCCTCAAGGAAGCCAGCCTTCCCGACGTGCTTCAGCTCCTGGCGCTCGGGAAGAAGACGGGCTGCCTGGCCATCGCCGACCGCCAGAACTTCGGCTACATCTACTTCGACGACGGGCGCATCTGCTACGCCTCGATCGTCAACCGGCGGGACCGCATCGGTGACCTGCTCCGCAAGAACCAGATGGTCACCAACGAGCAGCTCGATCAGGCCATTCGGGTCCAGGAGGTGCATCGGGAGCGCCGGCTCGGGGACATCCTGATCGAGCTGGGTTTCGTGACGCGGGACGCCCTGGAGCGGCTGCTCTACCTGCAGATCGAGGAGGCGGTCTACCACCTGTTCACCTGGGCCCAGGGCACTTTCAACTTCGAGGCGGGGGTGCGGCCCGAGCAGCAGGTCTTCACCGTCTCGATCAATCCCGAGAGTCTCCTGCTCGAAGGGGCGCGTCGGGTTGACGAATGGAGCCAGATCGAGAAGAAGATCCCGAGCTTCGATCTGATCTTCGCCGTTGACGCGAGCCACCCGCCGGGCGACGACGTGGATCTCTCCCCCGAGCAGCGGCGGATCCTGCCCCTGCTCGATGGCAGCCGGGACGTGCGCCAGGTGATCGACGAATGCTCCCTCATCGAGTTCGATGCGGCCGTGGCGCTGTTCGGGCTCATCACGGCGGGCTACGTGCGCCGAGTGGGAACCTCGGCCAAGCCGGCCACGCCCCGTGCCAACGACGCCCGGGTGCAGGAGCACCAGAACCTCGGGATCGCCTTCTTCAAGACCGGGATGCTGGACGAGGCCCAGCGGGAATTCCGCCGGGTGGCGGATCTCCGACCGGACGACGCGACCCCGTACTTCTTTCTGGGCCTCATCGCCCTCAAGCAGGCGCGGTGGCTCGAGGCGGTGGATGTGCTCCAGCAGGCGGCGGAGTTGGGAGGTAAGCGGCCCGCCGCGCTTCATAACCTGGGCTTCGCCTACGAGCAGTTGGGCCGGCTGGTGGAGGCCGAAGCCGCCTATGCCGAGGCGGCCTCGCGGGCGCGGGACGATGCGAGGGTGATGATCGGCTGGGGAGTGACCGCGCTCAAGCGCAACGATCCGGAGGTGGCGCTGAGTCGCCTGCAGCGCGCGGGTGAGCTGCTGGGGGATCGGCCCAAGCCGCCGACCTGGTACTGGGCGATGGCCCTCGCCACCGCGTGTCAGGGCGACCTGACGGCATCACTGGAGATCGCCGAGACGGGGGTGGGAGCCCACGCCGGGAGCGGGCCGCTCCGCAACAACCTGGCCGTCCTGCAGGAGCTGGGCGGCGACCTTGCCAGCGCGGAGATGACGCTGCGCACCGCTCTGGCCGAGAATCCCACGCTGGCCCAGGTCTCCAAGAACCTGGGCGATCTGCTCTATCGGGCCGGCCGGTACGACGATGCGTTCGAGGCCTATGAACGCGCGGCCAAGCTGAGCCCCGAGTTGGGCGACGATCTCTACTTCAAGATGGGCAACATCGCCTTCAAGCGCCGCGACCGGGAGCGGGCCCGCGCCTGCTGGCGGCGCGTGACCGAGCTGAATCCGGGCCATCAACTGGCGCGCGCCAACCTCGACACCCTGGATGCCACCGCGTGATGGCCGGCGATGAACCGGGGCTGGCCGCCCTGGTGGAGCGGATCGCCGGGGAAAGCGGTCTGGACGTGGGGGCCTACAAGGACCGCTGCATGCGCCGGCGCATCGCGACCCGGATGCGGGCCTGCGGAGCCCAGAGCTACGAGGAGTACCTGCGGGTGCTGGACGAGCGCCCCGAGGAGTTCGAGCGTCTGCTCGACGCGCTCACCATCAACGTCACCAAGTTCTTCCGCAACCCGGAGACGTGGGACTATCTGGGGCGGCGCATTCTCCCCGGCCTGCTCGAGCGCTGCGAGGGACGGCTCCGGGCCTGGAGCGCCGGCTGCGCCTCCGGCGAGGAGCCCTACACCCTGGTGATGCTCATGGTGCTGGTGCTGGAGCGGCTGGGGCATCCCGATTGGCTCGAGCGGATCCGGGTGGACGCGACCGACGTGGACCGCGAGTGCCTGGCCCGCGCCGAGGCGGGTCGGTATGACCTCAAGGCCTTCAGCGAGGCCGACCGGACCATCCCCGGCCGCTTCTGCGCCGCCACGGGCCCGGGAGAGGTGGAGGTGCTTCCCGAGCTCCGCGCCCGGGTGCAGGTGAGGCGGTTCGACCTGACCGGGACGTCGCTCCCTCCGTCCTCTTACGACCTGATCTGCTGCCGGAACGTGGTGATCTATTTCGACCGCGGGACACAGGAACAGCTGATGCATCGCTTCGCCGACTCGCTCACTCCCGGTGGGATCCTTGTCCTCGGCAAGGTGGAATCGATCCTGGGGGGAGCGCGGTCGCGCTTCGAGCTGCTGGAGCCCCGGGAGCGCGTGTACCGGAAGGCCGCCTGATGTCCGATCCGATCATTGTGCGGGTCGCGGAGCTGCACGCGGCCAGCGGCGACGCTGTGCTGGCCACCATGGGCCTGGGGAGCTGCGTGGCCATCGCGCTGCACGACGCCGCGTCGCGGGTGGGCGGCCTGGCGCACATCCTCCTCCCGTCCCGATCCCTCAGCCGCTCGGGGGACAACCCGGGACGGTTTCCCCAGACTGCGCTGCCGGCGCTCATCGAGGAGATGATTCTGCTGGGCGCGGAACGCCGCCGCCTCGTGGCCCGACTGGTTGGCGGGGCCAGCATGTTCAGCAACCTGGTGCCGGCCGGATCGATGCAGATGGGAGACCGGAACGTGATCGCGGTGCGGGAGGTGCTGCACCAGCTGGCCGTGCCGATCGTGGGAGAGCTGGTCGGCGGCAACCGGGGGCGGTCGGTCTGGTTTCATGTGGCCGACGGCCGGATTCTGATTCGCGTGGTCGGCGAGCGTGACGAAGCCCTTTGACCTCCCCGGGGTGCTCGTGGTGGACGACAGCCCGTTCTTTCGCCGCCTGATCAGCGAGCTGGTGGCGGGGTCCGGAGAGTTCCGGGTGGTGGGCACCGCGACCAATGGCCTGCACGCGCTGGAACAGGTCCACGCGCTGGAGCCCGATGTGGTCACCATGGACCTGCAGATGCCGGAGCTGGGCGGCCTCGAGGCGATCGGGTACATCATGTCGGAGGCGCCGCGGCCGGTTGTGGTGGTGAGCTCGCATGCCGGCGCCGGGTCGCCGACGGCGATCCGGGCGTTGGAACTCGGTGCCGTGGAGCTGGTGGCCAAGGACGATACGCAGGGTCGTGTCTCCGCCCTCCGGATCGCGCCGCGCCTGCTGGCCGCGCTCCGAGCCGCCGTCGCGGCTGATGTGCATCGGGTCCCCGTGCTGGCCCGGCCGCGCCTGAGCGGCACAGCCGGGACGGCGGGGCGTCCGGAAGGCGAGGCCCGGCGCTGCATCGCGATCGCCGCGTCCACCGGCGGCCCGCGCGCTCTGGCCGAAGTGGTGCCCGGTCTCCCGGTCGGCCTCGAGGCCGGGGTGCTGATCGTGCAGCACATGCCGCCGGGCTTTACCAGGAGCCTGGCCGAGCGGCTCAACGGACTGAGCGCCGTGCGGGTCGTGGAGGCCGAGGCGGGGATGCCGGTGCGGGCCGACACGGTCTATATCGCCCCGGGGGATTATCATATGCGTGTGGAGGCGCAGGCGGACGGACTGCGGATCGGGCTCGACCAGGAGCCGGCGGTGTGGGGAGTGCGCCCCGCGGCCGACCCGCTGTTCCACTCGGTGGCCGGTGTGTTTGGCGCGGCGGCGATCGGGGTGGTGCTCACCGGCATCGGCCGTGACGGCGCCGCCGGGCTGCGGGCGATCCACGATGCGGGCGGCGTCGGCATCGCGCAGGATCGCGGGACCGCCACCGTCTACGGGATGCCGGCCGCAGCGCTGGAGACCGGCGGCACCGATCTGGTGCTGCCGCTCGGCGCCATCGCGGAGCGGGTCGGGGCGATCGTGCGGGAGCTTCCCAGGCGATGAGTCGTCGCGCTGCGCCCACGGGCGACGAGCTGCAATTCATCCTCTTCCGAGTGGGGCGCCGGGAACTGTCCGTAAGCATCACGCAGGTGGAGCGCATCCTTCCCTACGCGCGCCCGGAATCCTGGCCCGGACGCCCGGCCTTCGTTTCCGGCGGGGTTTCCTATGCGGAGCAGCGGGTTCCCGTCCTCGACCTGCGGCGCCGGCTGGCCGCCGAGCAGGCCCCGGAGGAGGACGCGCGGATCATGATCCTCGCGCTGGAAGGGGCGTCACTCGCGCTGGCGGTCGATCAGGTGACGGAGGTTGCCCGGGTCGACACCCGAACCATTGTATCGGCCGCGCAACCAGTCCCGGGGCTGCCCGCCGAGGCAACGGGGGGCTCTTTCGAGAGGTCCGGTCGGACGATTCCCATCCTCAATGCCGCCCGCCTGCTCACCGAAGCGGAACGGACGGCCCTAGCGGAGACGCGGACGTGAGCGAGACGCCGGCAGCCGATCCCCTGGTCACGGGTTATCGGCAGGAGTATCACGACATCGCGGCGCGGCTCGACCGCGCGGGGTCGGCTTCGGAGCGCGAGGCGCTCAAGCGCGAGATCATCGCCTTCTTCAAGCAGGTGGATGGCGCACTCACGGAGCTGGGCCAGCTGAAGGAAGATATCCGCGGGCTGGTCGATCGGTACAAGCAGGTGGCGGCGAGCGCGGAGTCGAGTCAGGCCCCGCAGTTCACCGGCGCCCGGCCGGTGGTGCAGCAGGATCACCTCGGCGCCTCGACGTTCATCGAGAAAGGCTGGAGCCTCATCTCCCTGGGTGACTACGCGGGGGCGATTCAGGCGCTGACCCGGGCGCTGGAGCTGGCCCCGTCCGAGACCCAGGCCCAGTCGCTGCTGGGCTGGGCCCAGATGCTGCACGAGGATTACGACGACGCGCTGGCTACCTTCAGCCGGGTGCTCATGAAGGAGCCGGCCAACTCACTGGCCCGGATCAACGTCGGCTATATCTGCCTCAAGAAGCGCATCTTCGGTGAGGCCATCGAGCATCTGTCGAAGGCCATCCGCCTCGACAACGACCGCAAGGCCACGCTGTACGCCCACTTCTACCTTGGGCTGGTCTATCTGGAGCGCGAGATGTACGAGGATGCCGTTACCTTCTTCCAGAAGACCCTCAAGCTGGGTCCCAACCTGATCGAGGCCCACTATGAGCTGGGCCGGGCCGACTGGTTCCTCGGGGACCATGAGGCGGCGCGACTGGCGTGGGGCGAGGGGTTCAAGGCTAACAAGTTCAATCCATGGGGCAAGCGCTGCAAGGAAATGCTGGACGTCACCGCCGCTGGGGGCGAGCCCCCGCGCAGCTCCTCCTGAGCCTCACGGTCCTCGGGTGGCAATGGCCCGCCCAGGCCGTGCAGGTGGGCGACGTCACCGTGGTGGCCTCCCCGGCCCGGCGGTCGCTCGGCGTGGAGCTCGCGGAAGAAGCGGAGCGGCCCCTCACCTGGCCCGGCCTGGGACGCCGGCCGCCGCCGCCATTCACCCTGGTGCTGGCCGACGACTCGGTGGCGCTGGCGCGCATGTCCCGTGGCCGGGCTCCCGGCTGGGGGGCAGGGGTCGCCTTCCCGCGGGCCCGGACCATCGTGATGCGCGCCGACGTCCCCGACCTGCCGCAGACCCTGCATCACGAACTGGGACACCTCATGCTCGGGACTTCGGTCCCGGGACCGCTTCCGCTCTGGTTCGACGAGGGGTACGCCTCCTACGCCTCGGGCGAACTGGGGCGCATGGAGGAGCTGGAGCTCAACCTGGCGGTTGCCAGCGGTCGCATTCCGAATCTGGATGAGTTGAACGGGATGCTGCGGGGTTCGGCGACGGCCGCCGACCTGGCCTACGCCCTGGCCGCCTCCGCGGTAGCAGAGTTGGACCGGCGACCGCCCCCCGGCGGCCTCGGTCCCCTGGTGGTCCGGCTCGAGCGGGGGGAGCCGTTCGATCAGGCTCTTGCGTCCGCGACCGGCCTCACGGTGGCCCAGTTCGAGGACGTGTGGCAGCGCTCCCTCAGGCACCGGTACAGCCTGCTCACCTGGCTTGCGGCGGGTGGGATGTGGACGGTTGTCGGCGCGAGCCTGGGTCTCCTCTGGTGGGCGCAGCGGCGGCGTGATCGCCCCCGGCGCGCGGCCCTGGATGAGGGCTGGGCGGTCGGGGATTCGGGCTTGGAGCCCGACGCTGGGCCGGCCGCTCCCGCCGAACCGGTTGACCGCGGGGCGCCGATGCAGTAAGCTCAACCCCCATGCCAAGTTCCGACACTCCCGCGGCCGGCTCGAAGCTCCGGTTTGGCCGCCGAAATGTCTTGCTCCTCGCCGCCGCGTTCGTCTCCCTAGTTGTGGGGTATTGGTGGTTGCACGCCGGTGGGACGACCGGGGCCGCCGCGCTCCTGGTTCTGGGTTACTGCGTGCTCTTTCCTCTCGGGATCGCGTTGTAGGCCGCGACCGGTCCAACGGGAGGCCCCTGATAACGGCGAATCTTCCACGCCCTCCCTCGGGGGGCGCGTGGCAGGGCCTTTGCCGGGCGAATAGCTCAGCTGGTCCAGAGCGCCTGCCTTACACGCAGGAAGTCGGGGGTTCGAATCCCTCTTCGCCCATCTGTAATCGCGGCGCGCTCCGGGCGCCGGGAACCTTCTTTCTGCGGAGACCGTTGATGCCCTCGAAGCGTTTGGTCACCTTCGCCTTCCTCTGGTGCGGCCTGGCCCCCGCGCTCTCCGCCCAGATTCCCACCCGGCCCAAGCAGCAGACCACCACCGCCGCGCCGCGGCTCCTGGTGGGCAACCCGTACTCCTATACGGTGGAGGATTCGGCCCATTCGGTGGCCATCGGCGACGCGATGCGGATCCGGATGGAGAAGCTGGCGGACGGCCAGTTCCGGGTGCTGACCCGGGCCGAGATGAACGATGCCTTGCGGCAGTATGGCTACCCGGTCGACGCGATCCTCAGCCCGCAGCCGCTCCGGGTCTTCGCACAATCGCTCAACGCCAAGGTGCTCGTCATGACCAGCCTGAGTCATGACGCGAGCGGCAAGCACCTGATCACGGCCCGGCTCGCCGGGTTGAACGACGATGCCGGAACGGTGGTCACGGCGCCGCAGGGCGGGAGCCAGGAGCATCAGGAACTGGGCACCCGGATCGCGGACGCCTTCCAACCGACGCTGGAGGCTTGGGACGACGCCCACCGTTGCGTGGACCTCTCCAAGACCGCCCCTGAGAAGGCGATCTCCGCGGGACAGAAGGTGATCGCGAAGCAGCCCACCAGTGGCCTCGCCAACTACTGCCTGGGCATGCTGGCCCTGGCGAGGGCCACCAAGCGGGACACGAACGAGGCCAAGGGTAGGTTCGAGGCCGCGGTGAAGGGGGACCCCCAGAGCCTCGCGGCATGGACTCAATTGGCGGGCCTCTACGAGGTGGCGAGCGACACGGCCAGCACCATCGCCGCCCTGAAGCAGATGCTGCTGATCGCCCCGACCAACCAGCCGTTGCGCGAGCTTGCCTTCAAGAAGTTTCTCGCCTATGGCCACCCGGAGATCGCGGAGCAGGTGGCGGAGGACGGCCTCAAGCTCGACCCGTCCAACGTGGACCTGTACGAGCTCAGGGCCAACGCCCGGGCTTTTCGTGAGAACTACAGCGGGGCGCTGGACGACCTCGAGCAGATCGTGGCCCACGATTCGAGCCGGGCCGACAGCACCTTCTTCGTGAAGTACCTGGTTTTCGCCAGCCAGAAGCCCGACACCGCGCGCCTGGTCAAGTACGCCTCGCGAGCGCTCCAGAAGTTCCCGGGCAACCTTACGCTGCTCAAGCAGGCCATCGGCGCCTATTCCCAGGTCGGCCTGTCGGACAGTCTGGTCCCGGCCCTCAACGCGCTCGTCAAGGTGGACTCGAGCGCCGCGATCGGGATCGCACTGCAGGAGGCGAAGAACCACCAAGACGCAAAGGACTACAAGGGGTCGGATCCGTACGTCGCCTTCGCCGCCCACTACGGCGACGCGCAGACCAAGGACGCGGCGGCCGCCTTCATGCTCCAGGGTGTGACGCCGATGCTGCAGCCTCCCCAGAACTGGCAGGCGCTCGCCGACACGACCCGCGCCATCCTCAAGCTGGCCAACCCGGCGGGGAAGGTCGCGCCGATCGCCGACCACTTCCTGGGTTTGGCGCTGGTGAACCTGATCGCGACGGCGGACCGGGAGGCGGAGGCGCAGAAGTCGTGCGATATCGCGCACAACATCGAGTCGATGAGTGCGGAAGCGCTCCAGGCGTTCAGCGCCGCAGCCCCCTACGCGGCGCAGCAGGACGCGCGGGATAAGATGGTCCAATACCTCACCGGCCTGAAGCCGCGGACGGCTTCCATGATCCGCGTGTATTGCAAGTGATCGCTTCGCGCGCCCCTACCCCCGGGGGGAGCCGGCTTCTATATTGCCCGCCGCGATATGAGGGGGCTGTAGCTCAGCTTGGTTAGAGTGCCGCACTGTCACTGCGGAGGTCGCGGGTTCGAGCCCCGTCAGCCCCGTTCCCGTCTCCGGTACCTTCGGCACCCCGTCCGCGTTCCCGCGGGCGGGGTGTTTGCTTTGCGTAGGCGGCGAGACCATCCGTGACGAGCGACAGTCCCGAATACCACCGTCCCGTGCTGGTGGCCGAGGTGCTCGGCGCGGCCCACGGTGCCCGCAAGATCGTGGACGGCACCCTGGGAGGCGGTGGGCACGCCGCCGCCTTTCTCGAGGCCGGGGCCGAGGTGCTGGCGATCGACCGGGACCCGAAGGCGATGGCCGCCGCACGGCGGCGTATCGGTGAAGGGGGAATACACTACCTCGAGGCCGACTTCACCTCACCCGAGGCGCTCGACGCGATCCGCGACTTTGCGCCCGAGTTCATCCTTCTGGACCTGGGCGTCTCCTCGCGCCAGCTCGACGAGGATGAGCGAGGCTTCTCCTTCCGCCCCGGCGTCCCGCTCGACATGCGCATGGGCGGAGCCGGGGTGAGCGCCGCGGCGCTGCTCAATACCGCCTCCGAGGCCCGCCTCAGGAGCATCTTCGCCGAGTACGGGGACGAGCGCCGCGCCGGGCGGCTGGCCCGCGAGGTGGTGCGCCGGCGCGGCGGCCACCCCTTCGCGACGAGCGACGACCTGGTCAACGCCATCCGCGCCGTGCTCGGCCCCCGGAGCGGGCCGCCGGACTTCGCCCGACTCTTTCAGGCCGTGCGCATTGCGGTCAACGACGAGCTCGAGGGGCTCACCCGCTCCCTTCCACTTCTCCGGGATGCCCTGGCGCCGGGTGGGCGGCTGGCCGTGATCAGTTATCATTCGGGCGAGGACCGGATCGTCAAGCAGGCCTTCCGAGAGTGGTGCCAACAGTGCGTCTGTCCCCCGGAAGCCGTGGTGTGCACCTGCCGGGGCCGGCCGCTCGGAAGCCTGGAGCCGAGGAAACCCATCCACCCGTCGGACGTCGAGATCGCCGCCAATGCCCGCGCCCGCAGTGCCACCCTCCGGATCTTCCGCCGCGCCGAGGCTTAGGGGCCGGCATTGGGTCATGCTGTGGCTGCTGGTCTTCCTGGGCGTGGCGGTCGCCATCCAGGCTCGTCAGGCAGCGGCGGTAGTGACGGCGCGACAGGTGGCTCGCCTCCGCGAGCAACGGACGGTGCTCGAGGCCCAGCGATCCGCCCTGGAGCGCGAGATCCGGACGGCCACTAGCCGGGCCGTCCTCGGCGATCTGGCGGAGCACGAGCTGGGGCTCCACTCCCCGGTCGATGGCGAGTTGCAGGTGCTGCACCTGCCTTCCCGGCCCCACTGAGCCGATGGCCAGATCGGCGGCCCGCATCACCCTCATTCAGGCAGTGCTGGCTCTCGGCGCCCTCCTGGTCGTCGCGCGCGCCGGCCAGCTTCAGCTGGTGCAAGGTGCGCGGTGGCGGGACGAGGCCGAACGGTCCCGTCAGGTGGCGCAGGTTCTGCCCGCGCGGCGGGGCGGCGTGTACGACCGCAATGGCGTGCCTCTGGCCCTCACTCAGGAGTTCTTCAGCGTGGGTATCGCGCCGAACGAGCTGCGCGAGCCGGCAGCCGATGCACGTACCGTGGCGCGGGCCCTGAACGTCCCAGCCGCGCAGCTCGGCCGCGCGCTCGCTACCCGCAAGTGGGTATACCTCCGCGGCCCCTACAACGGCCTCGAGACGGATGACCTGCGCAAGGTACGTGGCGTGTACCTCGATCCCGTCTACAACCGGCAGTACCCGGAGGGCCGGTTAGCCCGCGGCGTCATCGGCGCCCTCAAGCCCGACAGCGGCTCCGGGGCGAGCGGCGTGGAGCTGGCCCTGGACTCGGTGCTCAGCGGCGAGCCCGGCGAAGCCATCGCGCTCAAGGACGTGGCGGGGCGCACCTACCAGTCGCCGGCCCGGCTCAGCCGTGCGCCCGTGCCGGGACACGATGTCTATCTCACCCTCGACGCCGAGCTGCAGGAGATCGCGGAGCGCGCGCTCGAGGACGCGCTGCAGCAGTTTCACGCCGCCGGCGGCGATATCGTCATGCTCGACCCGCGAAGCGGCGAACTTCTGGCCCTGGCCTCGCGGCACCTGGTCGACGGCAAGATGGTCGACGACAAGGCCTCGTTCTTCACCGACGCGTTCGAGCCCGGGTCGACGGCGAAGCTGTTCACCGCCGGCGCGCTCCTGATGCTGCACCGGGTGAAGTCGACCGACGCGGTGTTCGCCGAGAACGGCGTCTGGCATATGCCCGTCGACAGTCGAGGCGATACCCGGCTCATCCACGACGCCCATCCCACGACGGGGAACCTGACGCTCGGCGACGCGATCAAGGTCTCCAGCAACATTGCAATGGGCAAATTTTCCGAGCGGCTGAGCCCGGTCGAGCAGTACGATGCGCTGCGCGACTTCGGGTTCGGGAGCCCCACCGGCGTCGAGTATCCATCGGAGTCGCCCGGCGTGTTGCGACTCCCCAGTCAGTGGGACCAGTTCAGCAAGCCCAGCATCGCCATGGGCTACGAGTTCCAGGTCACTCCGGTACAGCTGGCGGCCGCCTACGGGGCGCTGGCCAATCAAGGCATCCTGCTGACACCGACCCTGGTCCGGGAGATCCGCGACGTGAACGGCAAGGTCCTCTACCGCCACCAGCCCGAGCCGGTGCGTCGGGCCGTGACTCCCGAGGTCGCGGATACGTTGCTCGAGTACCTGCACGGCGTGGTGGGGAGAGGAGGCACCGGGGAAGCGGCGCAACTCGCCAACTGGACTCTGGTGGGCAAGACCGGCACCGCGGTGCGCCATAATCGGGCGGGCTACGAGGTGGGACACTACAACGCGTCGTTCGCCTCGATCTTTCCGCTGAGCGGCCCCCAGCTCGTGACCGTGGTGAAGATCGAAGACCCCGACCGGAAGTACGGCGGACAGACGGCTGCCCCGATCACTCGCACCATGCTCGAGGAGGCCATCGCCGCCCGCCGGAGCGCCCTCGATCGCAGCCGGCTTGGATTGCCGGCGCCGGTCCGCCCGGACAGTGCGGTCGATCAGGACGAGCCACCCGCGACCCGCGTCGTCTTTCCGCTTCCGGTCCCGCCGGATACCGCCCGGCTCGGGCCCCGACCCATACCCAATCTGGCCGGCGTGACGCTGCGCCGGGCGGCGAACGCGCTGCATCGCCGCGGGTTCGAGGTGGCCGTCGTGGGCAGCGGTCGAGTCGCGCGGACCTCACCGGCGGCCGGGGAATCCGCCCCCTATGGCTCGGTGGTGACGCTCTGGGCCGAATGATCTCGCATCCGCTGACCACGCTCGTCGCGGTGCTCCGGCGGGAAGGGCTCCTGGTGATCCCTCCTCCGCCGGAGAGCCCAGTCGTGCTGAGCGGGATCACCGCTGACAGCCGCACCGCCGGACCGGGGTCGCTCTACGTGGCGGTGCGCGGTTCCCAACAGGATGGTCATCGGTTCGCCGCCGAGGCGGTGCGCCGCGGAGCGGCGGCGCTCGTAGTGGAGCGCGCCACCGGCCTCGCGGTGCCGGAGGTGGTGGTCATGGATGGCCGCCGGGCGGCGCTGGCGCTGGGCCGATTCTGGTTTGGCGACCCGGCCGCCCGGGTGCGCCTGGTCGGAATCACAGGTACTAATGGAAAGACCACGACGACCGCGCTGGTTCGCCACCTGTTCAACGCGGGGAATGTCGCGGGAAGCATCGGGACGCTGGGCGCGTTCGACGGTCTGGGGGCCACGGTACCGTCCACCGCCGGGTCGTTGACGACGCCGGGTCCGATCGACCTCATGGCCACCTTCGCGTCGCTGGTGGCCCGCGGCACGTCGTTCGTAGCGATGGAGGCATCCTCCCACAGCCTGGATCAGGGCCGCCTCGACGGGCTCAGCTTCGCGGCGGGGGTCTTCACCAACCTGACCCGGGACCATCTCGACTACCACGGGACGATGGAAGCCTATCTGGCGGCGAAGCTCAGGCTGGATGGGCTGCTCGCGGCCGACGGCGTCCAGGTGGTGAACGCGGAAGACCCCGCGTGGCGCGCGCTGCCCCCGGGCCGGCGCCGAGTCACCTTCGGCGTAGGCGCTCCGGCTGACGTCATGGCGGAAGAGTCCCAGATGGACAGCGCCGGAACAGTCTTCCGGCTCCGGTCGCCGGCCGGCAGCGCTGTGATCAGACTGCCTCTCCTGGGCGAATTCAACGTGGCTAACGCGCTCGCGGCCGCCGCCGTCGGGTTGGCGCTGGATCAGTCCCTGTCCACGGTGGCGGAGCGTCTCGGGACCGCCCCGCAGGTACCGGGACGCATGGAGCGGATTGCGGAGCGGCCGGTCATTGTTCTCCGCGATTACGCCCACACTCCCGACGCGCTCGAGCGCGCGCTGCTCGCCCTCCGACCTCTCACCACTGGGCGCCTCCTCGTGGTCTTTGGCTGCGGCGGCGAGCGCGATCGCGGCAAGCGCCCGGTGATGGGGCGCCTCGCGGCAACGCTGGCGGATCTGGCGATCGTGACCTCGGACAATCCGCGCAACGAGGACCCCGATCGGATCATCGACGAGGTCGAGCAGGGGATGGGAAGTGTCCCGCACCAGCGGCATATCGACCGCCGGGCCGCCATCGCGGCGGCGCTGACCGCCGCGCGCGATGGAGACACGCTGCTGCTGGCCGGCAAGGGACACGAGACTTATCAGGTGATCGGCACCGACTACCTGCCATTCGACGAGCGCGAAATCGTTCGTGAACTGGGCGCCGCATGAGTGCCTGGACCCCGGCCCAGGTGCTGGATGCGCTGGCGGGGGCAGCGGTGTCTGCGGGGGTCGGACTGCCGGCGGCCTACTCGGAGATCGCGACGGATACGCGAACCCTGGCGCCGGGCGCGCTTTTCGTCGCGCTTCGGGGCGAGCGCTTCGACGGGCACGACCACCTCGGCGCCGCGCAGGCGGCAGGCGCGCTGGGCGCGGTGGTGCGCCCCGAGACGCCTGAGCTTCCCGGGCTTGTCCTGTACCGCGTTCCCGATACGCTCCAGGCGTACGGCGACCTGGCGCGGGCCCGCCGGGAAAGAATCAGCGGTCCGGTGATTGCCGTGGGCGGAGCCAATGGAAAGACCAGCACCAAGGAGATGTGCGCGGCGGTGCTGAGGACCCGCTACCGGGTGCACGCGACGCCGGCCAACGACAACAACCTGGTTGGCATTCCCAAGACGATCCTCTCCGCGCCCGAGGAAACCGAATCGCTGGTGATCGAAGCCGGGGCCAGCCTGCGGGGCGAGCTGGCTCGGGCGCGCGCCATCATTCGTCCGACGGCGACGGTGACCACCAACGTCGTGGTCTCACATCTCGAGGGGTTTGGCTCGGTCGAGGGCGTGCTGGAGGAAGAACTGGACCTGCTCGACGGTGTTCCGCTCGCGATCGTCGGAACCGAGCCTCCGCTCCTGGCCGAACGGGCGCGGGCCCGGGCGGCGCGGGTGGTGACGGCAGGGTTGGCGCGCGCCGATCGGACGCCCCAGTCGGCGGCGGTCGACTCCACCGGGCGGGCGACGCTGGTGGTCGACGGTCAGCGCATCACTCTTCCCTTGCTGGGGCTCCATCAGGCGGCGAACGCGATGCTGGCGTGGACCCTGGGCCACGAGCTGGGGGTAGAGCCGGCGCAGGCGGCGGAGGCGCTCCGCTCGCTACGGATTCCCGGAGGACGGGGCGAGGTCATCGATGCCGGCGGCCTCACGATCGTGAACGACGCGTACAACGCCAACCCCAGCTCCTTCCTCGCGGCGATCGGCACCGCGCGCGCCATGCGGGGAAGCCGCCGCTTGGTGTTCGTGGCCGGCGGGATGCGGGAGCTGGGTCCGGAGTCGGCCCGGCACCACGCCGCCGTCGCCGCGGCGCTGGTGGGTCTCGCGCCGGATCTGCTCGCGGCGGTGGGCGAGTTCGCCCCGGTCCTCCAGCTCTATGCGGGCAAGCTGGGCGACCGCCTGATCACCGCCCCGGACGCGCAGACCATGGGTCCACTGCTCAAGGCGCGCCTTCGGGGGGATGAACTGGTGATCCTCAAAGCATCCCGCGGCGTTCAGCTCGAACGTATACTTCCCTATCTCACCGGGCAGGAACACCCGACCCACTGAGGCGCCGTGCTCTATTATCTGCTCGCCCCGCTGGGGAAGCGCATCCTGCTGTTCAACCTGCTCAATTACATCAGCTTCCGAGCGGCGGCGGCGACGGTCACCGCCATCCTGCTGGCGTTCGTGGTGGGTCCCCCGATCATCGCGCGTCTGCGGGCCCGCAAGATCGGACAGGTGATCCGGATCGAGGGCCCGACCACGCACCAGGGGAAGCGCGGCACACCCACCATGGGCGGGATCATCATCCTGCTCTCGACGATTCTCTCGACCCTGCTCTGGGCCCAGCTCAACAATCGTTTCGTGCTGTTCGCGATGCTCGCCACGCTGTGGATGGGGGGAATCGGGTTCATCGACGACTATCTCAAGATCGTGGAGGGCAAGTCGCGCGGCCTGGTGGCGAAGTGGAAGCTGGTGGGGCAGGTGAGCTTTGGCGTCCTGCTCGGAACCCTGCTGCTCTTCTTCCCGGTCGTACCGGTCGAGACCATGCCCACGACCGCAACGACGGTCCCCTTCTTCAAGTTCGTCATCGTCACCTTCACCCTGCCGTGGCTGTACGTGGCGTTCGTCACGCTGGTCATCACCGGCAGCAGCAATGCGGTGAACCTGACCGACGGCCTCGACGGCCTTGCCAGCGGCCTCTCCGCCATCGGGGCCGGTGCCTTCGCGCTCTTCGCCTACATCTTCGGGCGGCTCGACGCCACCAGCTATCTCTATCTCTTCTACCTGCCCGGCGCCGGTGAGCTGTCGATCTTCTGCTGCGCGCTGCTCGGCGGCTGCATCGGATTCCTCTGGTTCAACGCCCATCCGGCGCAGGTGTTCATGGGGGACACCGGGAGCCTGGCGCTCGGCGGCGCGTTCGGCACGGTGGCCATCCTGCTCAAGGCGGAATTCCTCCTCCTGATCGTTGGCGGGGTCTTCGCGCTGGAGGCGCTGTCGGTCATGCTGCAGACCGGCAGGTACAAGTGGCTCAAGCGAACCCGCGGGAGGGAGTACGCCGACGCCCATCGCGTATTCCGCATGGCCCCGCTCCACCACCATTTCGAGAAGCTTGGCTGGCACGAGAGCACCGTGGTCACGCGCTTCTACATCCTCGGCATCTTCTGCGCGATGCTGGCCCTGGCCACGCTCAAGCTCCGATGAGCTTCGCCCGCTGGCGCGCGAGTGGAGGGGAAGCCGCGGTGATCGGGCTGGCTCGGAGCGGCGTGGCGGCGGGCCTGCTGCTCCGCCGGGAAGGGATCCCGGTTTACGCCTCGGACCTGGCGCCGCAGCCCGACAAGACCGTCGGGGAACGGGGGCTCGCGGCGCTTCGGGCCGCAGGGGCGACGGTCTCGCTCGGCGGGCACGACCTGGCGCGGATCGCGCGGGCGGCCCTATGCGTCGTGTCGCCGGGCGTGCCCCCAGCGGCACCGCCGCTTCAGGCGGCGCGCCAGGGCGGGGTCCCGATCGTGTCAGAGCTGGATGTCGGATTTGCCGGCCTGCCGGGAACGCGGTTCGCGGTCATCACCGGCACCAACGGCAAGACCACCACCACCGCGCTCACCGGCCACCTGATGATAGCCGGCGGGCTCCGGACCGTGACGGCCGGCAATATCGGGCGGCCACTCTCGCAGGTGGCCCTGGATGGGGACCGCCCCGAGTGGGTGGCGCTCGAGATCTCGTCGTTTCAACTCCACGATACGAACGATCTGGTCCCCACCATCGGCGCGACGACAAACCTCGCCCCCGACCACCTGGATCGCTACACCTCGCTCGACGATTACTACGCCGACAAGGACCGACTCTACCTGCACGCGAACGAGACCGCGTGCTGGGTGGTCAATGCCGATGACCCGGAAGTGATGCGGCGGGCCGAGGGCCGGGCCGGGACCCAGCTCCGCTTCAGCCTGCAGCGACGCGCCGATGCGTGGTACCGGCGGGACGAGCGCGAGCTGTGCCTGTACGACGAGCGGCTCATTTCTCGAGACGCGCTCGCCTTGCTGGGCGATCACAATGTCGCCAACGCCCTCTGCGCGGCCCTGGTCGCGACGCGGGCGGGGGCCGCGGTGGAGGAGGTGGGGGCCGGCCTGGCCTCGTTCCGCCCGCTGCCCCACCGCCTCGAGCCGGTGCGCACCGTCGATGGTGTGCTGTGGGTCAACGATTCGAAGGCCACCAACGTCGCCTCGACGCGGGTCGCGGTGCAGGCGCTCGAGCGACCCTTCGTGCTCCTGCTCGGCGGCCGGCACAAGGGAGAACCGTACACTTCCCTCGCGGATGCCGCGGGTACGCGCTGCCGCGCGGTTCTGGCGTACGGTGAATCCCGGGAGCTGGTGGTGGAGGACCTCGGCGAACGGCTTCCCGTCACCCTGATGGGGACCGACTTCGCCGCGGTGGTCGGCGAGGCCCGGCGCCTGGCCCGGCCGGGAGACGCGGTGCTCCTGTCACCCGCGTGCTCCAGCTACGACATGTTCCAGAACTATGAGGAGCGTGGCGGGCAGTTCCGCCAGCTGGTGGAGGGCATGTGACCGAACCGATTCGGCTCCCGGGGGAGCTCCGGTGGGAGACTCGTCTGTTGGCCGTCGTCACCGCTACGCTCGTGGCATTCGGAATTGCCACCGTCTACGGGGCCTCCAGTCTGGTGCGAATCGGGCAGGGGATCGCCGGCGGCGCGTACGCGCTGGATCAGTTCATCGGCGCTCTCGTGGGCGGGCTGTTGATGCTGATTGTCTCGCGGATCGACTATCGCCGACTGCGGCCCCTGGCCTGGCCCATGATGATCGCGTCGATCGTGCTCCTGCTCGTGATCATCCTGCCGTTCACCCATGCGATCGCGCCGCGGCTGAATGGGGCGCGAAGGTGGATCCGGATTGCGGGCTTTCAGCTTCAGGTGTCCGAGCTCGCGCGCCTTGCGGTGATCGTATGGGCCGCCATGCTCGCCACCAAGAAAGGAGAGCAGGTGCGCGAGTTCAAGAAGGGGGTGATGCCCTTTCTCCTCATCCTCGGCCTCACCGCGCTGCTCATCCTGCTCGAGCCGAACATGTCGATGGCCGTCCTGGTGGCCCTCCTGGGTGGGATCGTCCTGTTCACGGCCGGCGCCAAGATCGGCCATTTCCTCATTCTCGGTAGCGTCGCCGTCGTGGCCGGCCTGCAGCTCATCCACCTCGCGGGGTATCGCTCGGCCCGGTTCGAGACCTTTCTGAACGGCAGCGACGTCACCAGTCAGATCCACCAGTCGCTGGTGGGCATCGGGTCCGGCCGGCTCCTGGGCGTGGGCTTCGGTCAGGGGCTGCAGAAGTTCGGGTACGTCGCCTACGTCTACTCCGATTTCATCTTCTCGTCGATCGGAGAAGAGTGGGGATTCCTGGGAGTGGTGTTGATCGTGCTGCTGTACGGCATCTTCTGCTGGCTGGGCTTTCGGATCGCGAAGACGGCCGAGGATCCCTTCGGGCAGTACCTGGCGACGGGGCTCACGGCGGCGGTCGGGGTGAACGCCGTCATGCACATGGCTGTGACGCTGAACCTCATGCCGACCACCGGACTGATCCTCCCCTTCATCTCCCACGGCCGATCCAGCCTGGTCATATCGCTGATCGGCGTCGGCATTCTGATCAGCATTGGACGCATGCGCGGGAAGCCGGAGCCCCGTTCCCGGGTGCGTGGGGTCGAGCGTCGCAGGGCTGGCGGGTGAGGCGAGTCCTGATCGCGGGCGGCGGGACGGGCGGGCACCTGATGCCCGCGCTCGCCATCGCGAGCTGCATCCGTGCCCGCCGCCCTGATCTGGAGCCCGTACTCGTCGGTGCCGAGCGCGGCATCGAGGCGGGACTCCTCCCGACGCGGGACTTCCGGTATCACCTCCTCCCCGCCGAGCCGTTGTACCGGCGCCAGTGGTGGAAGAACCTCCGCTGGCCGTGGGTGGCAGCGGCGCTGCTCCGGCGTCTCCGCGAGGTCTTTGCACTCGAGCAGCCCGTAGCGGTAATCGGCACCGGCGGCTACGCCTCGGGCCCCGCCGTGTGGTATGCCGTCCGCCGCGGTCTTCCCACGGCCATCCAGGAACAGAACGCCTTTCCCGGGCTCGCCACGCGGATGCTGGCGCGGAGCGTGCGCCACGTCTACCTCGGCCTGCCCGAGGCCGCCGCGCGGCTCCGGCTCGGTCCCGCCACGCGCGTCTTCGATACCGGTAACCCCATCCCGGTTCCCGATCCTTCACGGCGTGAGGCGGCGCTGCGCCGCTTTGGGGTCGGACCCGAAGCTCCCGTGGTATTGATCACGGGTGGCAGTCAGGGCGCGGTCGCGATCAACGAGGCGGTAGCGTCCTGGCTCGAGTCCGGCGGAGGGGAGGGCTTGATCGTGCTATGGGCGACGGGCCGGGGAAGTTACGACCGGTTCGCCCGGTTCCACCGCCCACCCGCGGTTCAGGTCTTTGCCTTTCTCGATCCCATCGCCGACGGCTACGCGGTGGCCAGCCTGGCCGTCGGCCGGGCCGGGATGATGACCGGCGCAGAGCTCTGCGCCTGGGGCCTGCCTTCGGTGCTCATCCCTCTTCCCACCGTTCCCGGCGATCATCAGCGGCGTAACGCCGAGGCGTTGGCCGCGGCGGGCGCGTCAGTGATGATCCTGCAGCGCGATCTCACCCCGGCCCGACTGGGTGCCGAAATCAGCGGTCTGCTCGGGAATACCGATCGGCTCCGGCGCATCGCCGAAGCCGCGCGCGGCCGCGGGAAACCGCATGCCGCGCAGCAGATCGTGGCCCACCTGACGGCCCTTTTCGAGGCCTCGTAGGGTTTCGCAACTCTAGGTGGGGGTTTAGATTAGCCATTCAATCATGGATCTGTTCGACCCCGCCGATCCCCGCCCGGTGCACTTCATGGGTGTTGGTGGCGCCGGCATGAGCGCTCTGGCGCTCGTGGCGCGCCGCCGAGGAGTCGCGGTGAGCGGCTGCGATCCCGATCCCTCCGGCGCCAGCGACGTGGCAGCCCTTGGCGCGCAGATCTTCACCGGTCACGATCCCAGCCACATCTCCGGCGCGAGAGCGGTGGTGGTCTCCGCGGCGGTCCCTCCCGAACATCCCGAACTTGTCCGGGCCCGCGCGGCGGGCGTGCCCGTGGTTCAGCGCAAGCAGGCCCTCGCTCAGCTGGTGAAGCCCGGCCGGCTCGTGGCTGTGGCCGGCACCCATGGCAAGTCCACGACGACCGTAATGACGACCGAGGCACTCCGCGCCGCGGGGCTCGAGCCCACCGGCCTCGTGGGTGGACGCGTGCCTGACTGGGGCGGCAACGCGCGCCTGGGTGACGATCGGCTGTTCGTGGTGGAGGCGGACGAGTACGATCAGGCGTTCCTCACGCTGGAGCCTGCCGTCGCCATCGTCAACAATATCGAGGCGGACCATCTCGAGTGTTACGGCTCGCTGGAGGCGCTGGAGCAGGCCTTCGCCACCTTCTCGGAGCGTGCGACTCGAGTCATCGTGAGCGGCGATGACCCTGGCGCCGCGCGCCTCGCCACCAGACTCGGCTCCCGCGCGTGGCGCTTCGGGGTTGGGCCCGGCGACTTCGAAATCAGCGACGTCCACCGGGATCCGGCGGGGAGCCAGGCCCGGGTCCGGCTGCCTGACGGAAGACGGGTGACGCTCCGGCTGGCGGTGCCCGGCCTCCACAACATCCGGAACGCGACCGGCGCGCTCGGGGCGGTAGTGGCGCTCGATGCCGCGGTCGAGCCCGCCCTGGAGGCCCTGGCCGCCTATCGGGGACTGGGACGCCGCTTCGAGCGACTGGGTGAGGTGCGCGGGATCGAGTTCGTGGATGACTACGCTCACCATCCGTCGGAAATCGTCGCGACCCTCGCGGCCGCGAGGCAGGCCTTCCCGGGCCGGCGACTGATCGCGGTCTTCCAGCCGCATCTCTTCTCCCGGACTGCGGCCCACGGCGCGGCCATGGGACGCGCCCTGCAGGCCGCCGACGTGGCCATCGTCACGGAGATCTATCCCGCGCGGGAGCAACCCCTGCCGGGCGTGAGCGGGCGCTCCGTCGCGGCGGCCGCCGAAGCGGGCGGCCGCACCGTGATCTTCGAGCCGGACAAGACGCGGCTCCGGGATCGGATCCTCGAGGCCGCCCGTCCGGGCGACGTGGTGCTCACGCTGGGGGCGGGCGACGTGACGCGGGTGGGCCGGGAACTGGTGCAGTGGCTGCTAGCCGCCTGAGCCGCCCCGGATGGAAGCTGCTGGGTGGCCTGGGCGCCGCGGCGATCTTGTGGTTTGCGGTTCCTCCGCTGCTTAGAGACGTCGACTTCTTCCGGCTGCGAAAGGTGGACGTGCGCGGAGCGGTGAATCTGCGCCCCGAGGAGATCGTCCGAGACCTTCCGATCCGACCGGGACAGAGCCTGTTCGACGACCTGGCCCCGGTGCAGGCCGCGGCCGACACGATCAGCGGCCTCGCGGAGGTGCGGATCGGACGGCGCCTTCCGGGCACGCTGGTCGTCAAGGTGCGGGAGATGTCGCCGGTGGCGCTGGCGATGTCCCGAGGCCGGCTGGCCCCGGTAGCCGCGGACGGGCGAATTCTGCCGTTCGACCCGGTGGTGGCCGCGCCCGACCTCCCGGTCATCGGCGTGGCCGACTCGGGAGTGGCGGGGCTGCTGGCGCGCCTGCGGGAGACCGACGCTGGATTCTTCGGCCGGGTCGTGTCGGCCCGCGAGGACGGGAGTGATGTGGTGATCTACACCGAGCACCGGCGCTATCGGTTCCGGCCGGATGCGGGAGGGGAGGTCATTCGAGCGGTGATGGCCGTAGAGCAGGACCTCGAGAGACACGACAAGCAGTGGGTGGAGCTCGATGCGCGCTTCGCCGGCCAGGTCGTGGTGCGCTGGGGGGCCGCGTGAGCGTGGCCCCGAACCGGCTGGTCGCGGCGCTCGATCTGGGCAGCACCAAGGTCGCCGCGGTCATCGCCGAGGTGCAGGGCGACGCGCGCTCCCCGGTGACGCGCATCCTCGGCGTGGGCCTGGAGCGTTCCGCGGGCGTGCGCCGGGGCGTGGTGCGCGGCATCGAGGAGACCACCCGGGCCATCCAGAAGGCGATGAAGGACGCCGAGCGCATGGCCGGGGTCGAGGTGGGGAGCGTCTACTGCGGCATCGGCGGGGAGCACGTGGCCGGGCAGACCTCCACCGGGGTAGTCTCGGTCACCGGTGGCGAGATCCGGACCGGCGACGTCGCGCGCGTCAACGACGTAGCCTCGAGCGTCCCGCTCGGCAAGGATCACGAGCTGCTCCACGCCATCCCGCAGGACTACCTGGTGGACATGCAGCCGGGTATCAGCGAACCGATCGGGATGACCGGCTCGCGGCTCGATGCCCAGGTGTATCTCGTCACGGTCCTCTCGAGCGTCCCGCAGAACCTCAGGAAATGCGTGGAAGGGGCGGGCTACCATGTCGCGGAGTTCGTGCTCGAGCCGCTCGCGGCCAGCCTCGCCGTGCTCACGCCCGATGAGCGTGAGCTGGGTGTGGGCCTCGTCGAGCTGGGCGGCGGGTCCACGAATGTCGCTATCTTCCAGGGTGGCAAGATCCGCCACACCGGATCGCTGCTGATCTCGGGCAGCCATGTCACCAATGACATCGTGCACGGCCTGCAGGTGACCCAGCAGGATGCCGAGCGCCTGAAGGAGCGCTCGGGGGCGGCGTGGGAAGCGCTGGTGCCGGAGTCCGATCTGATCCAGCTGCCGGGCACGCCGGGGCAGGGGGCGCGCACCGCGCACCGCCAGGTGCTGGCGCACATCATCCGGATGCGGCTTCAGGAAACACTCGAGTTCGCCCTGGACGAGATTACCCGGGCGGGCTACTCCCAGCGCCTGCCGGCGGGCATCGTGCTGACCGGTGGCGGCGCCCAGATGCCGGGCATCGTGGAGCTGGCGCGGGAGGTGTTCGCTCTGCCGGTGCGGGTCGGCAATCCGGGAGAGGGACTCACGGGACTGACCGATAGCGTGGAGTCGCCCCGCTCGGCGGTGGTGGCCGGCCTCGCGCTCTACGGCACCCGGCAGCTGGTGCGTGGCGCGGCGTTCGGAGCGGGCAAACGGCGGTCGCAGGCCATGGAGAAGTGGGTGATTCCGGTGCGGCAATGGCTGCAGGACTTCTTCTGACACTCAGGCGGGCCCGAGAGGACATCTCATGATCTTCGAGCTGGAAGAGACCGGGGGGGCGCAAAACGCCCGCATGAAGGTGCTCGGTGTCGGTGGGGGCGGTGGCAACGCCGTCAACCGGATGATAGAGGAGCACCTGCAGGGTGTGGAGTTCATTTCGGTCAACACCGACGCGCAGGCACTCACCGCCTCACGGGCCGATACCAAGGTGCAGATCGGGCGCAAGCTGACGCGCGGGCTGGGCGCCGGAGCCCGTCCCGAGATCGGTCGCCAGGCCATCGAGGAGAACCGCGAGGACGTGTTGGGCGTGCTGCAGGGCGCCGACATGGTCTTCGTCACCTGCGGCATGGGCGGCGGCACCGGGACCGGCGCCGCCCCGCTCATCGCGCAGATGGCGCGCGATATGGGGGCGCTCACCGTCGGCATCGTCACCAAGCCTTTCCTCTTCGAAGGCAAGAAGCGGATGCGCCAGGCCGAGATGGGCATCGCCGAGATGCGAGTCTCGGTGGATACGATGATAGTGGTGCCCAATGAGCGGTTGCTCGCCGTGGTCGGGAAGGGCATCCCCTTCCAGGACTCGCTCAAGAAGGCCGACGAGGTGCTGCTGCAGGCCACCCAGGGCATTGCGGACCTGATCACCAAGACCGGCATCATCAACGTGGACTTCGCCGACGTCCGGACCATCATGCAGAACGGGGGGTCCGCGCTGATGGGCACCGGCATCGGGCGCGGGGAGAACCGCGCGATGGAGGCGGCGCAGCAGGCCATCTCGAGCCCGCTGCTCGACAACGTCTCGGTTGCCGGCGCGAGCGGCGTGCTGATCAACATCACCGGCGGCAACGACCTCACCCTCGGTGAGGCGACCACCATCAACGACATCATACACGACGCGGTGGGCGACGAGGCGGAGATCATCTTCGGCGCCGCGACCGATCCCGCCATGGCGGGCGAGGTCCGCGTGACGGTGATCGCCACGGGGTTCGACCGGGTGGAGACCCCGGCGATCAGCGCGGGGCCGCCGGCCAAGCCGGCGCCCGGGGTGATCAACTTCCCCGCCGCCAAGCGATCCGCGCCTGTGGCCCCGCCACCCGGCCCCTCGCCCGCCCCACGTGAGGCGCCGGCGCGGAACGAGCCCAGGCGGGGTGCCGCTCCCGGTGATGTGCCGGAAATGGAGATTCCGACCTTCATTCGCCGCCAGATGGACTGAGCTGATTGATGGACGCGGATCACCTGGCCGGGGCTCGGTCCCTTGTTGCGCTCTCCGCCGCCGCCGGCGTCCTGGTGGCGGCCGGGGCCTTCGCCGCGCGCGACCAATGGCCCTGGCCTCGGCCAGCCGCCCGGACCGCGCCGGCCGCGGAATGGCTCGCCGAAGAGGTCGACACCCTGCGTTCGGGTGAGAGCTTGGCCACTCTGTTCTCGCGCCAGGGCATCGAGGGGTTCTCGCTCAGCCCGGGCTCTTCCCACTGGTTCGACCCCCGTCGGCTGCGGCCGGGTGTGGTGCTCAGCTTTCAGCGGCGCCCGGCCGATTTACTGCCGCTCCAGGTAATTCTCCGCACCGGTGCCGATCAGCGCGTGACCTTGCGCTTCGGAGCGGACGGCTGGCACGCGGTCGCGGAGCCGGTGGCCTGGCGCAGCGAGTCGGTTGTGCTGGGCGGGCAGATCGTGACCACGCTGTCGGACGCGCTGGCGGACGAAGCTCCGGCCGAGTCGCTCATGGCCGCCGACCGGGTGCGGCTGGCCTGGGACCTGGCGGACATTTTCGCCTGGCAGGTGGATTTCAGTCGCGACCTCAGGCCCGGCGACAGCTTCCGTGTCGTAGCGGAGCGCCTCGTTTCGGAGGATGGAGAGGTCCGCTTGGGCCGGGTTCTCGCCGGCGAGCTCACGGTCGGCGGCGTCACCCATGAGGCCTATCGCTGGACAGCGCCGGACGGGCAGACCGGTTTCTTCGATGCGGCGGGGCGCTCGCTCCGCCGCGCGTTCCTGCTCGCGCCGGTCCAGTTCCGGCGCATCTCGTCCCGACTGAGCAGTGCGCGCCTTCACCCTATTTTGGGCATCCTCCGCCGGCACGAAGGGATCGACTACGCGGCCGACCCGGGCACTCCGGTCATGGCCGCCGGTGACGGCATCGTGACCCAGCGCGGCTGGTCAGGCGGCTACGGGAACCTGATCGAGCTTCGCCACGCGAACGGCATTGTGACCCGCTACGGACACCTGAGCGGATTTGCGAAGGGAATCGCGGCGGGAGTCCGCGTGGCCCAGGGCCAGGTGATTGGCTACGTCGGCTCCACCGGGCTCGCCACCGGACCGCATCTCCACTACGAGTTCCGCGTCAACGGCAAGCCGCGGGACCCACGCTCCGCCGACCTGGGCACCGGGATGCCGGTCCCACTCGCCCAGCAGCGCGACTTCGACCTGGCGCGCGCCCACCTTACCGCCCTGCTCTCTCCCGGATCCCTGTACGCCGCGAACGACGGCGACCGGCCCGAGAGCGCGCCGACCGCCGGGGCCGGCAGCTAGCTGCCCACTCCGGGCCATCTGCCCGTGGACCTGTTTCCCGCCATCGACATCCGAGCCGGTCGCGTAGTCCGCCTGATCCAGGGAGAGGCGGGCCGCGAAACCGCCTACCACTACGATCCGGTAGCCCAGGCAGAGCGTCTGGTTGGCGCGGGCGCGCGGTGGATCCACGTGGTGGACCTCGATCGCGCCTTCGGCTCGGGGGACAATCTCGGCGTGATCCGAGAGCTGGCGGATCGGGTCCGAGGGAAGACCCGGGTGCAGGTGGGCGGCGGAATCCGTACCCTCTCGGCGCTCCGCGCGGTGCTTGAACTCGGCATCGAGCGCGCCGTGCTGGGTACCGTGGTCGTCACCGAACCGGCGCTGGTTCCCGAGGCGCTCGGCCTCGCGGGGCGCGAACGCGTCGCCGTGGGCCTCGATGCGAAGGGCGGCCGTGTGGCCATCCGCGGCTGGGTGGAAACGACGGACCTGCTGGTGGACGATGTCTGCCGTCGCGTGGTGGCCGACGGCACGCAGACGATCATTTATACCGACGTGGGGCGGGACGGCATGCTGAACGGCCCTGACCTGGCCGGGGCGGTACGGCTTCAAGCCCATGGCGCGGCGGTGATCGTGAGCGGGGGTGTCTCTAGCCTTGCCGATATTTCGGGCGCCCGCGCTGCGGGCCTGCACGGAGTCATCGTGGGGCGCGCCATCTACGAAGGCAGGTTCACCGTGGAGCAGGCGCTCGAGTCGGCCCGCGGCGCATGCTGACCGCGCTGATCGTCGCCGTCTCGTGCGCCGTCGCCTGGTTCACGTACTGGCGACTGGAGCGGTTGGGGCGGCGCGCCTGGGGGGCGGCACTGGCGCGAGGCCTCGCATGGAGTGCGCTGGGGATGTTGCTGCTCGACCCGGCGTGGACCACCCACGGTGGCGGCGAGCGCCCAGTGGTGCTGCTCGATGGCAGCCTCAGCATGGTCGCGGCGGGCGGACGCTGGCAGGAGGCGCACGATTCCGCGCTGGTCTGGGGGGAGGTGCGTCTCTTCGGCGACCGGCGGCCCGGTGTCGATTCAATGCCCGCCTACGGGCGCTCGGACCTCGGGCTGGCAATCGCGGCGGCGGCGGCGTCCGATCGCCGGGTGATCGTCGTGACCGATGGAGAGCTGACCGACCCGACCGACGTCGCCCCCGAGGCGCTCGCGCGGGCTGCGGTGCGACTCTTTCCGCGGTCGCGCGTGCCGGACGTCGCCGTCACTCGACTCAGCGGACCGGAGCGTGTCACCGTCGGGGATACCGTCCACCTTGAGGCGGAGGTCCGAGCGTTCGGCGCCCCGGCCGAGAGCGCGAGCGTCGAGGCCCGCGTGGGCGACCGCGTTCTGGCTCACCGGACGGTTCGACTCGGACCCGACGCGGCGGTCGAGGTCCCTCTCGCGTTCGGGTCCCGTGGGCTGACCGGTGACGTGCTCCTCACGGTGGGCCTTTCCGGGGCGCACGACGCCGAACCGCGAGACGATGCACGGGAGTGGATAGTCCGGGTGGTTCCCACGCCGGGTATCGTGGTGATTGCCGATCCGAGCGACTGGGACGGGCGCTTTCTCTTCCGCACGCTCCGCGACGTCGGTGAGCTTCCCATCCGTGGCTACATGCAACTGGAGCCGGGCCGGTGGCGCTCGATGGAGACACTGGTCCCGGTCGGGACGGAAGAGGTCCGCGCCGCCACGCGCCGCGCGCAAGTGCTGGTGCTCAAAGGGGCGGAACCGGCAATGGTAAAGGACGTTCGGGCGCCCGGCACCTGGCTCTGGCCCAGTGGAGAGGATGGCGCGCAGCTCACCGCGGGAGACTGGTACGCGGTGGCGTCGCCCATTTCCCCGATCGCTGGAGCGTTCGTGGGCGCCCCAGTGGACTCCTTTCCCCCACTCTTCCAGGTCGAAGCCCTCAAGCCCGCGCCGGGGCCCGAGACGTGGGTGGGCATCAGCGCCCAACTCGGGCGCCGGGGCGCGCCGTGGCCGGTGCTGGTCGGGCAGGCGAGCGGTGGACGGCGCCGGGTGATGACCGCGGCGGATGGCGTTTGGCGGTGGGCATTCCGGGGCGGATCGAGCGAAGAGGCCTATCGCTCCCTCGTCGCTGCCACCCTGAGCTGGCTCCTCGGCGGAGCCGATTCCTCCGCGGCCCGTGCGCGGGTACTGCACGCGGTGGTCCCGAACGCCCGCCCGGTCCAGTTCCAGTGGGTTGGTCCCGGGAAGCCGGCTCCGCTCGGCGTTTCCCTCACGCGGGGCGATCGGGAGGCGCGCGATACCTTGCGATTCGATGGGTCGGGCCGTGCCGACCTGTGGCTGCCGACCGGCACCTCGACGTACCGTCTGGACGGCGGAGGAGAGGGGCTTCTCGCCGTGGACACCTGGTCGGACGAATGGCTCCCGCGCGCGGTGACCCTTAAGGACCAGCCCGTCTCCGCGGAGCCGGCGGCCGGGCGCACCAGCACCCGGCGGTGGATCTGGCTCTTCGCGCTCGCGGTCATCGGGCTCACCGCGGAGTGGCTCATCAGGCGGAAGCTGGGGCTCCGCTGATAAATTCCCCGCCATGACCTCCGGCCGCATCGGCGAAGCGCCGCGACTTTCCCTCTGGCAGCGCCTCAAGCGCGTGGCGCTGACCGACGTCGGTGCCCTTGCGCGCCGCATGAACGCGGCCGACCTCGAACTGCTGGAGCGCACGCTGATCGAGGCCGATTTCGGTGTCGCCGCCACCGTGGAGCTGGTGCGGGCAGTCGAGGACGAGGTGCGCCGCGGGCGTCTCAGCACCGAGCAGGACCTGCGTCGGGCGGTCGAACGCAAGATCGTGGACATGCTCCTGGTCCCCGGCACGGACCCCGGCGCGCTCGCCCGGGCGACCGATGGCTGCACCGTCATGGTGTTCATCGGCGTCAACGGCGTCGGAAAGACCACCACCGTGGCGAAGCTGGCGCGGCGCCTTGAGCGTGAGGGCCGGCGAGTCCTGCTTGCCGCCGCCGATACCTACCGTGCCGGCGCCATTCAGCAGCTTCAAGCTTGGGCGGAGCGGCTGGCGATGCCCGCCGTTGTCGGTGCGGCGGGGGGAGATCCCGCCGCTGTGGCATTCGACGCCATTGAAGCGGCGCAGAACAGGGGCCTCGATACCGTCCTGGTGGATACCGCGGGCCGCCTGCACACCGAAGAAGGCCTGATGAACGAGCTGCAGAAGGTGGTTCGAGTCATCGGCCGCAAGCGCCCCGGGGCACCGCACGAGACGCTATTGGTCCTCGACGGAACGGTCGGACAGAATGCGATCCAGCAGGGGCGTCTGTTCGCCAAGGTGGTCGCGCCGACCGGAATCATCGTCACCAAGCTGGATGGCACCGCCCGGGGCGGAGCGGTCGTCGCGCTCCGCAAGGAACTCGGGATCCCGATCAGATTCCTGGGCCTCGGTGAGGGCCTCGACGATCTGGCCCCGTTTGACGCCGTCGAGTACGCCGCCCGCCTGCTCGGCTCACCGGACTGACCGGCTCCGCCTCCCTACGCCGATGGCATCGCTCCGTCCCGACACGCCCGTCAAGTTCCTGAAGGGCGTGGGGGAGCGCCGGTCCGAGGCGCTTGCCCGCTTGGGTGTGCACACTGCGCAGGACCTGCTCTGGCACATTCCGTTCCGGTACCTGGACGCCTCCTCTCTCACGCCGCTGGCGCGGGCGCGGGTCGGCAGCGAGGTGGCCTCGGTCGGCACCGTTATCGCAAAGCGGTTGATGCCGACCCGAAGCGGCCTCCGCATCTTCACCGCGGTTCTCCGGGACCACAGTGGGATGCTGGAGTGCGCGTGGCCGGGACAGCCGTTCCTGGACCGTACCATCGAGGTCGGGCAGACCTTGCTGGTGGCCGGACCGGTCCGGTTCTACCACGGCCGGCAGTTGAACCCCCGGGAATTCATCGTGCTCTCCGACTCCGGCTCGGACGGAGATGGAGAGGTGCCTGACCAGGGACGGGTGCTGCCGGTCTACCGCGCGACCGAGGGCCTTTCCCACAAGATCATTCGCGGGGTGATCGCGCGGAACCTCAAGGCGTTGATCGCCTGTACCAGCGACCCGCTTCCGGAGCGGATCCGCGCGCGTCTCGACCTCCTGCCCGTCGCCCGGGCGCTGGAGGCCGTACACCAGCCGGGCTCGCTGGCGGAAGCGGACGCGGGCCGCCGCCGCCTGGCGTTCGACGAACTGCTGGATCTGCAGCTGATGCTGGCCCGGGCCCGGCTGCTGGCCAAGCGGCGGCGCACCGGTGTTCCCTTTGCTCTGCGTCACACCTTCACCCGGCGCCTGGCCGAGACGCTGCCGTGGCCCCTCACCGCTGACCAGAAGACCGCGATTCGGGAGATCACGCGGGACATGACCGCCCCGGAGCGGATGCACCGGCTGCTCATGGGCGATGTCGGAACCGGCAAGACGGTCGTGGCCCTGTTCGCCATGCTTCTGGCGCTGGAGAACGACTACCAGGCCGCGCTGATGGCGCCGACAGAGCTGCTGGCTGAACAGCACGTCCAGACGCTCACTCAGCTGCTCGCGCCGCTCGACCTGCGGCCGGTGCTGCTGGTCGGGCGGCTCACCGCGGCGGAGAAGGCCGCGCGGCGGGCGCAGCTTTCGCGGGGGCAGGCGCGCCTGGTCGTGGGCACGCACGCCTTGCTCGAGGAGAGCGTCGCCTTCCAGCGGCTCGGCCTGGTGGTCATCGACGAGCAGCACCGCTTCGGAGTGGCCCAGCGCGCGGAACTGATTGCCAAGGGAGGCGCGCCTGACGTCCTCCTGCTCAGCGCGACCCCGATTCCACGCTCGCTGGCCCTCACCCGATTCGGCGATCTCGATGTCTCCACTCTCCGGACCAGGCCACCGGGCCGCGGTACCGTGCGGACCGGGATTCGAACGCCGACACAGCGCGAGCGCGCGCTCGAGTTCGTGCACGGCCAGTGCAAGGCGGGGCGGCAGGCCTACGTGGTGTTGCCCGTTATCGAGGAGTCGGAGCGCGCGGATCTCCGCGCGGCCAGCACCATGGCCACTGCGCTCGCCGCCCGCTGGCCGGACCTGGCCATAGGGCTGGTCCACGGCCAGCTCAAGCCAGTCGAGCGGGACGAGCGCATGCGCTCGTTCCGCGCGGGAGAGACCCAGCTGCTGGTGGCGACGACGGTCATCGAGGTGGGAATCGACGTGCCCAATGCCACGGTCATGGTCATCGAGCATCCCGAGCGCTTCGGCCTGGCCCAATTGCATCAGCTTCGAGGACGGATCGGACGCGGCGCGGCGGAGAGCTACTGCATTCTGATGACGGAGACACCGGTGCCAGGGCGGCTCAAGGGGTTCGCGGCCACGACCGACGGATTCCGAATCGCCGAGCTGGATCTCGAGGAGCGCAAGATGGGCGACCTGATCGGCCAACGTCAGGCGGGCGAGTTCGAGCTTCGGCTGGCGAGGCTCCCGGAGGATGCCGACCTCCTGGCGGCTGCGCGGGAAGAGGCGCTGGCCATTCTCGCCGAGGATCCCGTTCTTACCCGGCCCGCCCATCTCGGGCTTCGCGAGCGCGCCCTGGGCCGTTACCCGCGGGCCGTGGAGCTGTTTCGAACCGGCTGAGCGAGTGTCGGCTGCTCAGAAGTGGGCCAGGATTCCGAACTGCGTACTGACGGGGCCAACGGTCAGGGTCGGCTCGAACGGGATGTTCCGAGGCGGGCCGCTGGGCCGCGTCAGCTCCCAGACGAACATCCCCGCCGTCCCGATCAGTGCCAACTCTCCTCCAACCAGCCAGCCCCGAGCCCTCCGGTCCCCGGCCAGCGCCGCCTGGTAGTAGCCTTCCGACACGGGATCGAGGTAGCGCCCGGTCGGCCCGAGGTTGCAGCGCGTGGCGTCGACATCACAGTACGTGGTGAGCTGCGAGTAGGCCCGGTCGGCGGCGTTGTGCGTCGAGGCTGCCTTGAGACCCATGCCGACGGCAGCCGCCAGTGTGATCCACTTGCCGTACTTGACGAGGGTGGGTGACCGTCCCACCTGCAGGGAGTCCTCGCTCTGCGCGGCGGCTCCCGCCGAAGCAGCCATCGCCAGCGCCAACGTCAGCGTGAGAATGCGGTTCGAGTGGCGGCGCTGATTCATAGGCCAATCCGGTAGAGGTCACCCCGGCCACCCAGCGCGAGAAAGCCGCTGTCACCGAGGATCAACGGGGCGAGCTCCAGGGGACGGCCCATCGCGGTGTGCCAGGCTTCGGCTCCATCGGCCAGCTCGAACGCCCGCAGCGCGCCCTCGGACCCGCCCACCAGGAGCCAGCTGCCGAAGATGGCCGGCGCGCCGGTGGCGGGCCAAGGCTCGCTACTGAGCTGGGTAGTCTCGGGAGTGTCCCCCGGAACGATGCGATAGACGGAGCCGATGCGGGTTACGGCGTAGATGGTGTCGTCGCGAATGGCCGGTGAGGAGAGGAGCGGGGCGTCGAGCGTGGCGCTCCAGGCCAGATCCAGACTGTCCGGCCGTATGGCCACCACCTGCGAGTCGGCCGTTGCGCCGATGAGCCAGCCGCCCAGCGGGACCCACTGCGAGACCAACGTTCCCGGCGAGCGGCGGCGGAGCTCCACCCGGCCATCGCCGACGTGGACCCGGTACAGGCTGTCGTAGCTGGTGACCAGCACGACACTGTCGCCGAGGGCCAGGGGGCCGACCCGATGCGAGGGCAGGCGCTTCCGCCAGGCGATCCTGCCACTCATCGTGTCGATGCCGAGTATCCGCTGCTCCCGGGTGAGCACGATCAGGCGGCCGGCCGCCAGGGCCAGCGGCGCCTCCACATACCCGGTGCGGGTCGACCAGAGTTCGTTTCCGCTCCTCCGGTAGAACGCATGGACTTTGCCGCCGGGGCGGTCCGTTGCCGCGAAAATGGTCTCCCCCGCCAGGAGCACGCCGCTCAGCAGGGGGCCGGTGACCCGATGGCTCCATCGGGTGCGCCCGCTCACCAGGTCCACCGCTATCACGCGGCGGTCGATGCCGCCCATGTAGGCCGCCACACTGTCGTGAGCGATCGGGGCACTCGGTCCTCGGAGCGGCCGGATCTCCCAGACCGTGGTGAGGGGGGTGCCGGCCAGCGGAGCGGTCGCCGGCGGCGGGCCGGGAACGAAGGAGGGAACCCGGCGGTAGCCGCCACAGGCCGCGTTGACGCTCAGGAGCAGCACCGCTAGACTCCACGCCCCGCGACGAAGGCGTTGCTCATTTCGTCCCCTTCGATCATGTCTACCGTCCGCATCGCCGAGCTTTCCGAGCATCAGGGATCCCGGGTCACCGTCTCCGGGTGGGTGCTGCACACCCGCTCCAGCGGGAAGGTGGCGTTTATCGTGCTGCGGGACGGCACGGGGTATCTGCAGGCGGTGCTTTCGAAGAAGGAAGTGACGCCCGAGACCTGGGAGCAGTTCACCGGGCTCACGCTGGAGACCTCGGTCGCGCTCGTGGGAACCGTGGTCGCCGAACCGCGGGCGCCGGGGGGCTACGAAATGCACCTGGAGAGCTTTCGGGTGCTGGGACGGAGCGATGAGTTCCCGATTCAGCCGAAGGAGCACGGGACGCAGTACCTCTTTGAGCACCGCCACCTCTGGCTCAGGAGCCGACGTCAGGTCGCGATTGCCAGGGTGCGGCACGAGGTGGAGCAGGCTATCCGGGACTTCTTCTACGATCGGGGCTTCACCCTGGTCGACACCCCGATTCTGACCGGGTCCATCGGCGAGCAGGCGGGCGAGCTCTTCAGCACCGAGTACTTCGACCTGGGCAAGGCCTATCTGGCGCAGACCGGCCAGCTCTACGTGGAAGCCGCGGCGGCGGCGCTGGGAAAGGTGTACTGCTTCGGCCCCACCTTCCGGGCCGAGAAGTCCAAGACGCGTCGCCATCTCACCGAGTTCTGGATGGTCGAGCCGGAGGTGGCGTTCAATGACTCGGCCGACAACATGCGGCTGCAGGAGGAGTTCGTCTCCTACGTCGTGGCGCGCATCCTGGAGCGGCGCAGGGCGGAGCTCGACGAATTGCAGCGGGATACCACGGTCCTTGCCCGCGTCCAGGCGCCGTTCCACCGGATCTCCTACACCGACGCGGTGGCTCGGCTCCGGGAGCTCGGCTCCGACATCACCTGGGGGCATGATCTGGGAGGCGATGACGAAACGCTGCTGGCCCAGCAGTACGACCGGCCGGTCTTCGTCTACAATTATCCCAAGCAGATCAAGGCCTTCTACATGAAGGAGAACCCCGAGGACCCGCGGACGGTGCTCAACAACGACTGTCTTGCCCCCGAAGGGTACGGGGAGATCATCGGTGGCTCCCAGCGGGAGGACGACTACGACCGTCTCCTGGCCCGTCTCGAGGAGTGCCAGCTCGACCCACGCGCCTATGAGTGGTACCTCGACCTTCGCAGGTACGGCACTTTTGTGCATTCAGGTTTTGGTCTCGGAGTGGAACGCACGGTCGCCTGGATCTGCGGCCTGGCTCATATCAGGGAGACGATCGCCTTTCCGAGACAGATACATCGCCTGTATCCGTAGACGGCGAGCGCTTCACCTCGTCCCAGATCCCATCCAATACCTCGAGACCGGCGGTCGCCACGTCAATTCCCCGCTGCCTCGCAATGAGCTCGAGGGCCTGGAACCGCTTCAGGAATTTCCGATTGGCCCGCTCGAGCGCAATGCTCGGGTCCACCCGGAGCTTTCGGGCCAGGTTGACCACGGCAAAGAGGAGGTCGCCAACCTCCTCGACCAGCGCCGGAGCGGGGCTCGCGAGCACCGGCTCTCCTGACGGGCCGCCGAGTTGCGGTTCCTCGAGAGTCGGCTCCCGCGCGGCCGCAACCTCAACCTCCGCCAGCTCCTCCCGGATCTTCGCCGCCGGGCCGCTCGGGTCGGGCCAGTCGAACCCGACCGTTGCGGCCCGCTCCTGCAGCCGGTACGCGAGCAGCAGGCTCGGGAGCGCCAGCGGCAGTCCGTCGAGCGCGCCGCGCGGCCGCTCACTGTGCTTGAGCCGCTCCCAGCGTTCCGCCGGGCCCAGCGAAAAAAGATGGGGATGCCGGCGCCGCATCTTGCGCTCGAGGTCACCGGCCACCTCGTCGGCGGTGAACTCGGAGCGCTCTTCGGCGAGCACGAGCTGCCAAGCCAGGTGCAGGAGGAGATCCGCGACCTCCTCGCGGATTGCGGCGGGCTCCCCTTCGGCCAGGGCGTGGTCGAGCTCGAAGACCTCCTCGATCAGATAGGGCCGGATGGTTTCCCGGGTCTGGGCGCGGTCCCATGGGCACCGGATTCTGAGCTCGCGAACCATCGCTTGCGCGCGCGCAAGCGCTGAAGGCTGTTGCATTTATCCTCCTCGGCTCATATCATACGCGCCGCTTGAGCATGACGTCAATTCAGAGACGTTCGGAGCGTGCGTGGGCCGATGTGACCCTCGGGGCGCTGGTCGCGAATGCGCGAACCGTGGCCACCGTCTCGGGGGCGCGACTGCTCCCCATGGTGAAGGCTGACGGGTACGGTGTCGGTGCCACTCGCGTTTGTCAGGCGCTCGAGCCACTGAACCCCTGGGGGTTCGGCGTGGCCACGGTGGACGAGGCGCTTCGGCTACGCGCAGCCGGCATCGAGCGGGCCCTTCTGGTCGTCACCCCCTTCGCCCCGCACCTGGTGGGCCGGTACGTCGCGCACGACTTGCGGCCGGTCATCGGCGACCTCGAGGGCCTTCGAGCCTGGTTGGCGGCCGGTCAGGGCCCCTTTCATATCGAAGTCGACACCGGAATGTCCCGCACCGGGTTTCGATGGGATGCGGACCTGTCTTGGGGCGAGATGCTCCGGGAGGCCGAGGGGTGGGAAGGAGTCTTCACCCACTTCCACTCTGTGGAGACCAGTCCCGCATCGGTGCATGCCCAGTGGGAGCGGTTCCGGGGGGTGCTGGCCGCGCTCCCGGCGCGACCTCCGCTGGTGCACGCCGCCAACAGCGCCGCCGCCCTGCTGGGACATACCTATGCCTGCGACCTGGTGCGGCCCGGCATCTACCTCTATGGGGGCACCGCCAGCGGCTTCGCCGGGGAGCCTGTGGTCCGGCTGCGGGCCCCGGTGATCGCGCTGCGACAGGTTCGTGCGGGAGACACCGTGAGCTATGGCGCCACGTGGACCGCGCCGCAGGACACGCGGGTGGCCACCCTCGGCATCGGGTATGCCGACGGCCTGCATCGCTCCCTCAGCGGCCATGGCGCCGTCGAACTGGGGGGCCGGGTGGTTTCGATCCTCGGGCGCGTCACGATGGACTTCATCATGGTCGCGGCGGACGCGCACACCGCGGTCGGCGACGTTGCGACCATCTTCGGCGGCCTCGTGTCGCTCGACGAGCAGGCCCGCCGGGCCGGCACTATCAGCTACGAGCTCCTGACCGCGATGGGACCGCGGGTCGAACGGAGGTACGCGTGAACCCGCACTTCGCATCGCTGGTCGTTGGCCTGGCGCAGCAAGCCGAGCAAGCGCTCGACGGTCAGCTGCCGGCCGGCGCACCCGCGGCCAGCGGTCGGGACATTGCGCGGGCCCTGATCGATACGCTCGGCATGCTGGAAGAGAAGACCTCGGACCGCCTGGACCCGGATGAGGCTCGACTCCTGACCGAAGCGCTGACCGCGCTCCGCTTCCGGTTCGTCACCGCGGAGAAGAAGTAACCTGCGCCGCGCCGCTCTTATCGTGCTCGATGGCGTGGGGATCGGACCCGCCCCGGACACGGATGCGTACGGTGACACGGGGAGCGACACGCTCGGGAATGTGGCGCGCGCGGTGGGCGGGCTCCGCCTGCCCAACCTGGAGCGGCTGGGGCTGGGATGCTGCGCCCCGCTCGAGGGAGTCCGCGCGGTGCCCGACCCAGCGGCGGCGTTCGGGACCGCGCTTCCCGCCAGCGCGGGCAAGGACAGCACCACTGGGCACTGGGAGCTGTGCGGCCTTCGCCTGGCCCAGCCGTTTCGCACCTATCCCAACGGCTTTCCCCCCGAGTTCCTCGAGGCATTCACCGAGCGCACCGGCCGCGGTGTCCTGGGCAACTGCACGGCCTCCGGCACCGAAATCCTGAAAGAGCTGGGGGCGCAGCAGGTCGCCACCGGCAAGTGGATTCTCTACACTTCCGCGGACAGCGTGTGCCAGATTGCGGCCCACGAGGATATCGTCCCCATCGAGGAGCTGTACCGGGCCTGCGAGGTGGCGCGGGATCTCCTGACCGGGCCGGATGCCGTTGCGCGCGTCATTGCCCGTCCCTTCGCGGGTCACGACGGCAGCTGGAAGCGGACCGAGCGGCGGCGGGACTTCAGCCTGCCGCCGCCCGGAGAGACGCTGCTGGACCGGCTGGCGGCCCGGCACATCCCGCGGGTCGGCATCGGCAAAGTGGACGATCTGTTCGCGCGGCGCGGCATCGTCAGCATCCACCCGTCCGGGAACGACGAGGCCTACTCGGCGATCGAGAGCGCTATGCTGGTGATGCCTCGCGGGCTCCTGTTCGCCAACGTCATCGAGTTCGATCAGACCTGGGGGCACCGCAACGACGTGAAGGGCTACCATCGGGGACTCCTGGCGCTCGATGCGGCCCTGCCAGCGCTCCTCGCTCCGGTGAGGGAGGAGGACCTGATTATTATTACCGCCGACCACGGGAACGACCCGACGACTCCGTCCACCGACCACTCCCGGGAACGGGTCCCGGTGCTCGCCTACGGTCCCCGCGTCCGACCCCGCTCGATCGGGGAGCGGCGGACCTTCGCGGACGTGGGGCAGACGCTCGCGCAGTTCTTCGGTGTTCCTCCGCTCGAATCCGGTGAGTCTTTCCTGGCGGAGATCTTGGATGGGTGACGCGCTCGTCGACGCGGCACGCGCGGCGCGTGACCGGGCCTACTGTCCCTACTCCGGGCTGGCGGTCGGAGCCGCGCTCGAGGCCGAGGACGGTCGGATCTTCGCGGGCTGCAACGTGGAGAATGCGTCCTACGGGCTTACCGTCTGTGCCGAGCGGGCGGCGGTGGCCGCGGCGGTCGCCGCGGGTGTGCGACGCTTCCGGCGCCTTGTCGTCGTAGCGGAGATGGACCCGCCGATTCGGCCCTGCGGTGCGTGCCGCCAGGTGCTGTCGGAATTCGGCACCGGCCTCGAGATCGAAGCCGTTGGCCCGTCCGGCCATCAGCGGTGGCGCCTGGCTGACCTGTTACCCGAGGCGTTCGGCGCCGAGCTCAAACCTGGGGACCCCATGTCCGGATCCCGGAGGAAGTGAACGTGGCAACCGCAGGACGCAGAGCGATTCTCCGCGCGATGCTTGGACTGGCCGCGGCCGCCGTCGTAGCCTGTCAGGAACGACTGGCGGGCCCGGCCGACTGCCCCAATCTCTGTCCGGGTGGCTACCAGCTGCGGGACACCGTCCTGAGTCCGCTCCAGAACCAGGACAGCAGCTTCCTGGGCTATGTCCTGGCGGGGCAGGGGACGTCGCTTCGCGTGTCGTGGCAGTTTCCCGTAAGCGAAGACCGGTCGGTAGTGCGGTTCATCCCTCGCCCCGACTCCTTCACGGTCAGCACCGACAGCCTGCTCCCCTACACGATCGATTCGGTGCAGCTCAGTTTCCAGGTGGCGTATCGCGACACCAGCGTCAAGAACCTCTACGTCTATATCTACCGGCTTCCGGCCACCGTCGATTCCAGCTACACCTTTGCTGAAGCCGACTCGGCGTTCACGCCCGCCAGCATCATCGACAGCTTCCACGTCTCGGACGACAGCGTCATCCAGACGCTGGCCGATACGCTGCGCGGCGCCGCGCTGTCGCGGGTGGCCATTGCCCAGGCCGACACCGGCATCCTGGCCATCGGGTTCCAGATCCGCGCCGCGTCAGGAACCGGCATCCGGCTCACGAGTGCGGGGACGGGAGCGCCGACATTCCGGACCTTCGTGACCGTCAAGACCGGCGACACGACGACGGTCTCTCAGACCTTCGCGCGCGGGGCCTCGTTCCAGCGGTTCCTCTCGATGGCGACGGTTCCGTTCGACCCCACCATCCTCACCGTGGGCGGAGTGCCGAGCGCGCGCACCATCATGCGCTTTCCGTGGCCCGAGTACCTGAAGGACTCGGCGCAGCTCATCCGCGCCACGCTGGAGTTGATCCCGACCGGGCCGATCCAGGGCCTCAACGGAGATACCGCCCACATCCTGGTGGATCCGGTGCTGGCGGATTTCGGGGCCAAGAGCCCCACCACCACCGTTACCACCAACATCTCCACCGTTCCGATCCTGGCGGGGCAGACGGACACGGTGCGGATCGAGATGCTGAACGGAATCGGCCTGTGGCAAGGCACGACCGCTCGCCCGCCGGCCCTGATGCTGCAACTTGCGCCTGAGGGGAGCAGCTTCACGCGGGCGACCTTCGGCTCCACCCGGACGCCCGCCATCGCACCGATCCTGCGACTCACTTACGCCCTCAGGTACCCGTTCGATGCGCCCTGATCCGCGACTCCTCCGGGCGGCGCTGCTTGGCGCGGTCTTGCTCGGGGCCCTCGCCATGCCCTCGCGGCTCCGTGCCCAGTCGTCGCTGTTCGGGGTGCGCGGGCTCGGGCTTCCGGGCCGTCCTCTCACGGCCGCTACCCGGGCCACCGAAGGGAGCTTCGGCCTGTTCGATCCGGAAAGCGATCTCAATCCGGGCGCGTTGGCCGGGCTGCCGTCGGTCGTCGCCGGCTTCGGGGTGACTCCAACGTATCGCACCTGGGAGACCCCCGCCGGGTCGGCCAATCTGCGGGACACCCGCTTTCCACTCATCTACGTGGCGGGGCCGATACCGCATTCCAGGGTGTCGCTCGGGGTGTCGGTGGGAAGCTACGCGGACCGCGACTTCCGCCTGGCCACCAGTACGGTGCTCCCCCTGCGGGGAGAGCAGGTGACGGTGAACGATACGCTGAGCTCGCTCGGCGGGCTCAGCCAGATCCGAGTTGCCGGCGCATACACCCTTTCCTCGAAGACCCAGATCGGGGGCGCCTTCTATTTCATCACCGGATCGAGCCGGATCGAGGCTGCGCGGGGGTTCAGCGACTCGGCCTTTCACGCGTTCAGGCAGACCTCCGAGCTCTCGTATCGCGGTTTCGGCGCGGCGGTGGGCCTCACCCAGCTCATCGGCTCCGCGCTGACCTTCGGGGTCATGGTCCGCTCCGACGGATCGGTCTCGGTGGACCAGGACTCGGCCCACGTCTACGACATCGACCTCCCCTGGACCTTCGGCGCCGGGCTTCGGCTGCGCGCCTCGCGGCGCCTCACGGTAGCCGCCTCGAGCACCTATCGGACCTGGCGCAGCGCCGACATCGAGCTGCTGACCCTCGGCGCTCCCGGCTCGCGGAACACGCTCGAGCTCGCCTTCGGCGGCGAGTACATCCGCAACCTCCGCTCGCCGAACGATCTGCCGATTCGCTTCGGCATCCGCTACGCCGATCTGCCCTTCCCGGTGGTCACCGGCGCCAAACCGCGGGAGATCGATGCATCGCTGGGAACCGGGAAGTGGTTCGCCCAGGACCGGGCCGGGCTCGATATCGCCATCGAAGAGGCCTGGCGGCACGAGGGGTCGGCTTACAAGGAGCGGGCATTCTCCATAAGTTTCGGGCTCTCGATCCGTCCCTATGGCCCCACCGCTCGCTAGCCGATGAAGCGCCTGTACATCGAGACCTACGGCTGCCAGATGAACGTGGCGGACACCGAGCTGCTGCTCGGGGTGTTCGCGCGCGAGGGGTACGCGCAGACCACGGACCCCGAGGGCGCGGATGTGCTCCTGCTCAATACCTGCGCCGTGCGGGACAATGCGGAACGGCGGGTCCTCGGCCGGCTGGGCGAACTGCAGCGCTACAAGCCGGCCGGTGGCGTGCTCGGCGTCGTGGGATGCATGGCGCAGCGCCTGGGCCCGCGGCTCCTCGATGAGGTGCCGAAGGTGAACCTGGTCGCCGGGCCGGACGCGTACCGCACGCTGGGAGCCCTCGTCGCCCAGGCCGGGGCCGGAGAGCGGCTGGTCGACACGGCGTTCCGCTCCTGGGAGCACTACGAAGACGTCCCCAGCATCCGGCCCGGCGGCGCCACAGCGTTTGTGACCGTCCAGCGCGGCTGCGACTATCGGTGCACGTTCTGCGTCGTTCCGTACACCCGCGGCCCAGAGCGGAGCCGTAAACTGGCGGACGTGGTGCAGGAGGTGCGCGGGCTCGCCGCGCAGGGGACGACCGAAGTGACCCTCCTCGGCCAGACGGTCAACAGCTACCACGACGGTGACCACGATTTCAGCGACCTGCTGCGCGCGGTGGGCGGGGTGGATGGCATTCGCCGCCTGCGCTTCACCAGCCCCTATCCCACCGATTTCACCGATCGCGTGGTGGAGGCGATGGCTGAAGTACCGGCGGTCTGCGAGCACGTGCACCTTCCGGTGCAGAGCGGATCGAACGCCGTCCTGCGTCGCATGCTCCGGCGCTACACGCGGGAACGGTTCCTCGGCGTGGTGGAGCGGCTGCGGAAGGCAATGCCGGAGCTCACCCTTTCGACCGATATCATCGTGGGATTCCCCGGCGAAACGGAAGACCAGTTCCTCGAGACGCTGGACCTGGTGCGGGAAGCCGGATTCGACGACGCCTACACCTTCCGCTATTCGCTGCGCGAGGGCACCCCGGCCGTCCGGCTGCCGGAGCAGGTTCCCGAAGACGTGGCCGGAGCGCGGCTGGAGCGGCTCATCGCGGTGGTGCGGCAGCAGGCACGCGCCCGCAATCTCGCTCGGGTGGGGCAGACGGTGGAGGTGCTCGTCGAGCGCCCGGCGCGACGGGGCGAGCTCATGCTGGCCCGGACCCGGACCAATCTGCTGGTGCTCATCGACCTTCCGCCGTCGTCCGTCGGCGAGTACCATGAGGCCGTTCTCACCGCCACCACGGGTTCGACTTTCACCGGACGGGTGGCGCCGTCCCAGCTCACGGTGCTCGCATGAGCAGGCAGACCATTCGGAACGCCGTCGAAGATCACGCCGCCGAGGCGTACCAGCGGCTGGTCGGGCACTTCGGCGGGTTCTGCGGCTGCGAGACCTGCCGGCTCGACGTGCTGGTCTACGCCCTGAACCGGTTGCCGCCGCGATACGTGGTGGGGCGGGAGGGGACGGTCGTGACCGATGTGGACCTCGACAAGGACCAGAGCCGGGCAGCCATCGAGGTGGCGATCATGGAAGGGATCCGCAAGGTGAATCTCGCGCCGCGACACGAGCGCCGCGCTTCGACACCGTAACGCCGCCGGCGGGCCAGGGGGCACCCTGACGCCCGCAATCGCATTGCTCCTCGCCTACGGGGCCGGTCTCGCGACCGGCCTCTCGCGTTTCGGGGGCCCGCTCGCCGTCGTGATGGTCGCCGCCCTGGCGGTGCTCCTCGCTTGGCGGCGGAGCCGGTGGGCGTTATGGGTGGCAGCCGGCCTCCTCGGCCGGGGTTCCGCCGAGCTTGGCTTGCGGGCGGACGCCGCACGCTGCGCCGCGGAGCCGTCCGGCGTGGCGCGTTCCCTGGAAGGCCGTCTCGTCGAGCCCACTCTGCCCGATGGAGCGCCGAGCCTCTTCGAACCAAGTGCACGGTCATGCAGCGGCCCTATCGACACGCGCTGGCCGCCCGGCACCCGACTTCTCGCGGGCACCCAGCTTCGAGTGGATGGGCGCTGGATCAGGCGCCCCGATCGAAATGGCCAGGCCAGCGGCGTGCTCGTGGTCTCCGAATACGAAGTGCGGAGCAGCCGCCCTAGCCCGGTCGAACGACTCCGCAACGCGCTCGACCAGGCCGTGCGGGGGCTGTACGGCGCTCGCGGTGGCAGCGCCCAGGCGCTGGTGCTGAATCGCTGGGAAGGGATCACCCCGGAGCTGCGCGATCGCTACGCCAGAGCCGGCCTGATTCACATCCTTTCCATTTCCGGGTTCCACGTCGGCGTGATCCTCGGGTGGGTGGTGTTGTGCGGACGAGCGGCGGGCCTCCCTCCGCGCCGTGCCACGCTGCTCGCGTTGGGCGTGGTCTTCGCGTACGTGCTCTTTCTGGGATGGCCGCCTCCGGCGGCACGCGCCGCGCTGCTGGCCGGGCTGTCGGCGCTGTTCCACCTGCGTCAACGCAAGCCCCAGGCAATCTCGCTGCTGGCCGTGACGGGTCTGGTGCTCCTGATGCTCGACCCGTGGGCGGTCCTCTCGCCCGGTGCCTGGATGTCCCTCGCCGCCTTGAGCGGGACCCTGGTGGCGACCCGTTGGAGCGATCGCGCGCTGGGGCGGGGGTGGGTGCAACGGCTCTCCGCGGCCTCGGTCGGAGCGACCATCGCGACCGCGCCCATTACCGCGTTCCTGTTCGGCATGGTCTCTCTCTCGGGTATTGTGCTCAACTTCGTCGCCATTCCCATTGCCGCACTGGCAGTGCCGGGACTCCTGCTGAGCCTCATCATCGGACTGGTTTCGCCTGGCGCGGCGGCTCCGCTCGCCGCGGGCGTCGGCGCCTTGCTCGGATTGCTGGATCAGGTCGCGTGGTGGGGAGGAGCGCTGGACTGGCCGGTGATCGTGACTCAGGCGGGCTGGGCGGCCGCCATTCCCTGGGTCGTGGTGCTTGGCCTGGCCGCGTTTGCCATCGGGGGCGGGACCACGCGCTGGGAGGCAGCCCGGCGAGTGGCTCTGGGGGTGGCCGCCCTGGTCTGGGTCTTCGCCGGGGTCGAGCAGTACCAGGCGATCCATGACGCCGAGCACGGCCTGACGTTACATTTTCTCGATGTCGGTCAGGGCGATGCCGCAGTGCTCCGAACTCCGCAGGGACGGTGGATCCTGATCGATGCCGGCCCTCGAACCGAGCAGCTGGACGCGGGGCGGCGGGTGGTGGTGCCGTTCCTGGCCCGGCATCGTGCGAACGGGTTGAGTGTTGCGGTGGTGACCCACGCCCATGCGGACCATCTCGGGGGCGCCGGAGCCGTGCTGGAGCGTTACCATGCCGGGCGGGTTCTGGAGCCGGCGGAACTCGTGGGCGACTCCCTGTACACCGGGTTTCTGGACCAGCTCGACGCCGAAGGGGTTCCGTGGCTCCCGGCCCGCGACGGTTTGCATTTCGAGATCGACAGCGTCCGATTCACCGTTCTTCATCCTGATACAGCGTGGGCGGAGTGGCGGCTCGACCTCAACGAGGACTCCGTCGTGCTGCTGGTCGAATACGGTGGCTTCCGGGCGCTTTTCCCCGGTGATGCCGGGCTGCACGCCGAACAGCGATTGGCGGGACGGGTGGGGCACGTAGACGTGCTCAAGGTCGGGCATCATGGCTCTCGTTCGGCGAGCGGCGAGGCCTGGCTCGACGAACTGGGGCCGCGAATCGCGATCATCAGCGCGGGAACGGGCAACCGGTACGGGCATCCGCATGGTGAAGTGCTGGAGCGCCTGGCCCGCCACGGGGTGACGGTGTGGCGAACCGACGAGGACGGCACCGTCACCGTCACAACGGATGGCCACCGGATGACGGTGGAGGGCGGCCACCGGGCCGGGACCTTCGAGCTGGATGGCGAGTAGGTGGTCGCCGGCGGACCTACAGGAGGAGTACGGCGTGCTTCCGATTACGCGCGTGACCACCATCGAGCGGTTCATCCTCGACCAGGAGGAGAAATACCCCGAGGCGACCGGCGAGCTCTCCAACCTGCTGTACGATATCGCGCTCGCGGCCAAGATCATCGCCGCGAACATCCGCCGGGCCGGCCTGGTGAACATCCTGGGCAGCGCCGGCGCGACCAACGTGCAGGGCGAAGAGCAGCAGAAGCTCGACGTCTTTGCCAACGACACGATGACCAATGCGCTCAATCACACGGGGCGGGTCTGTGTGATGGCGTCGGAAGAGGATGAGACCATCATCCCAGTACCGGAGCAGTACCCCGCCGGGAAGTACTCGGTCCTGTACGATCCCCTCGACGGCTCCAGCAACATCGACGTGAATGGCGCCGTGGGCACGATCTTCAGCATCTACCGCCGGATCAGCCTGGAAGGCCGGGGCAGCCTGGCCGATGTGCTGCAGCCAGGGTGCAAGCAGGTGGCCGCGGGGTATGTCATCTACGGCTCCAGCACCATGCTCATCTATTCGACGGGGCAGGGGGTCGCGGGGTTCACGCTCGATCCCTCGATCGGCGAGTTCCTCCTTTCGCATTCCCGCATCGTCACTCCCCGCGTGGGGCGCTACTACAGCGTGAACGAGTCCAACTTTGCCCGCTGGAGCAAGGGCACGCAGTGGGCGGTCCGCGGCTTCCATGGCGATCGCCCCGAGGAGATCAAGGGCAAGAACAGCCGGTACATCGGCTCCCTCGTGGCCGACTTCCATCGGAACCTGCTCGCGGGTGGCATCTTCATGTACCCGGCGGATACCAAGAACCCCCGGGGGAAGCTGCGGCTGCTCTACGAATGCTCCCCGATGGCCTTCATCGCCGAGCAGGCGGGGGGCTCCGCCACCGACGGCTGCCGACGCATCCTCGACATCGTACCCGAGAACCTGCACCAGCGCACCCCGCTGGTCATCGGATCCCGCGAAGACGTGGGCTATGTGGCCGATACCCTCCGCCGGATGGGCGAAGGGTGACCGACGCCGCGGATCGAGGCGGGCCGGAGGAACGGAAGTCGGTCTATGGGCCGGGGGACTGGAATGCCGATGTCGAGACGACGCTTGGCCGCCCCGGGAGCTTCCCGTTCACGCGGGGCGTGTACCCGGGCATGTATACCGAGCGCCTCTGGACCATGCGCCAGTATGCCGGCTTTGGAACGGCGGAGGAGACCAACTTCCGCTTCCGGCACCTCCTGGCCGCCGGACAGAGCGGCCTCTCCACGGCGTTCGATCTGCCCACCCAGATGGGGTACGACTCGGATCACCCGATGGCGGAAGGGGAGGTCGGGCGGGTAGGGGTCGCGATCGACACCGTAGAGGACCTGCACGACCTGTTCCGGGGCATCCCCCTGGATAAGGTGTCAACCTCGATGACCATCAACGCGACGGCCGCCGTGCTGCTCGCGATGTACGTCGTGGTGGGCGAGGAGCAGGGCGTGCCGCGCGCCAGGCTTCAGGGAACGGTGCAGAACGATGTGCTCAAGGAGTACGTCGCGCGCGGCACCTACATCTATCCGGTGGAACCCTCCCTGCGTCTGGCCGTGGACCTGTTTCGCTTCGTAGCGGACGAGGGGATGAACTTCAATCCCATCTCCATCAGCGGCTACCACATGCGGGAGGCGGGCGCCACGGCGGGGCAGGAGATCGGCTTCACCCTTGCCAACGCCGCGGAGTACGTGAAAAGGGCGGTGGCCGCGGGGCTGGATGTGAACCGGTTCGGCCCCCGGCTCTCATTCTTCTTTGCCGCCCATAACGATCTCTTCGAGGAAGTCGCCAAGTTTCGCGCCGCCCGGCGCCTCTGGGCGCGCCTCGCGCGGGAGCGCTTTCAAGCGGACGATGCGACTTGCCGCCTCAGGTTTCACACCCAGACCGGTGGCGTCACCCTTCAGGCCCAACAGCCCCTCAACAACGTGGTTCGGGTCGCGGTCCAGGCGCTCGCGGCCACCCTGGGTGGAACCCAGTCCCTGCATACCAACGGATACGACGAGGCGCTGGCCCTGCCATCGGAGGAGTCGGCCACGCTCGCCCTCCGCACCCAGCAGATCCTGGGCTACGAAAGCGGCCTGGCACGCACGGTTGATCCGCTGGGCGGCAGCTGGTACGTAGAGGCGCTGACCGATCGGCTGGAATCGGAGGCCCGCGCGATCATTGCCGAGGTGGATCGATTGGGCGGTGCGGTGGCCGCGATCGAGCGCGGCTACTTCCAGGACGCCATCGCCCATAGCGCGTGGCGGCTCCAGCAGGCGCAGGAGACAGGCCGCCAGGTCGTCGTCGGGGTCAACCGTTTCATGGATGACACCCCGGTGCCCGCGGTTCCCCATCCCGACTACTCCGTGCTCGCCGCCCGCCAGACGGAGCGTCTGCGCGAGGTGAGGGCGCGCCGCGACCAGGAGCGCGTGCGGCGCACCCTCGATCAGCTCGAGCAGGCCGGTCTAGGGGCGGGTCCGCTGATGCCGGGAATCATCGCGGCGGTGCGGGCCCGAGCCTCGCTCGGTGAGATCAGTGACACCCTCCGACGGGCCTGGGGCACCTTCCAGCATCCCTGAGAGGGGACAGAAAGCACATCCCGGGTCTGCCGGTTATTATTGCGTCCTTCCTCAACTCGGAGGCGGTGTGGGTCTTCTCGACGATGTGGTCAACCAGGTCAAGTCGCAGATGGGTTCCGCCGCTTCAGGCGCGCATCCCGACCTGGTTTCCAACGTGGTGCAGATGCTCGGTGGGGCGGGAGGGCTGAGCGGGCTGGTGCAGCAATTCCAGCAGGGAGGCCTGGGGCACATCGTGCAGTCCTGGGTCGCCAACGGCCAAAACATGCCCATCACGGCCCAGCAGGTTCAGCAGGTACTCGGCAACCCGCAGATTCAGGCCTTGGCCTCGAAGCTCGGCATCTCGCCTCAGGCGGTTTCGCAGCAGCTGACCCAGGTGCTTCCCCATATCGTGGATCGCCTGACCCCGGGCGGTCAACTGCCGACGGGTGATGCGCTCGGCGCCGCGGCGGCCGCACTCAAGAAGCTGATCTGACCTCGGTTGGTCTGAAGGCGTTTGGGGGATCCCGGCGAGGGCGCCGGGCTCCCCCGACTCGTTAACGCGCCACGGGTCCCGAGGTGTGGCGCGGATCCCGCATTTCAAGCCCGGGATGCTTGCGGAATGTGGTCAGGGCGGAGCCGCCTGCCTACATTAGCTGAAGAAGCCAATCCGACCCAGGGACGGGGCGCGTCAAAGGCAGGAGATCCCGTCCGTGCGGTATCGTCATCTCTCTATCATCGTCACCCTCGCCACCCTCTTGCTTGCCGGCGTTTCCGCGGCAGGCGCTCAGGGCACCCGGGACGCGCCCCAGGCGTTTACCCGGGGGAAGTCGCTGGCAGACTGGATCGCGCAGGCGGGTCATTACATACCGGAGATGCGGCGGGAGGCCGTGAAGGCGATTGCCACCTTGGGACCGGCGGCTCAGGATGCGCTCCCGGTGCTGATCCGGTCGACCCGCGACGAGGACGAAGAGGTCCGCTTCTGGGCGGTCGAGGCGATTCGTCGCATGGGCGGCGCGGGTCGCGACGCCGCGCCGGCGCTGCTCGTGGTGCTCTCGAACGATACCCGACGTCTGCAGGACGAAGCCCGGCGCGCGTTCGAGGCGATCGGAGCTCCTGCAGTCCCGGTCCTCATCCCGGCCCTCCGGTCTCCCGATCCCTGGGTGCGGGCTAACGCTGCCGAGGCCCTCGGCACCATTGGTGACGCGCGGGACAAGGTCGTGCCCGAGCTGATCCGCCTCCTCTCCGACGACACCCTGTGGGTACGGTCGTCGGCCGCCTGGGCCATCGGGGACCTGGGCGATGACGCGCATGCCGCCGCGAAACCGCTCGCGCGCTGCCTCGTGGAGGAGCTGCGGCGTGACCCCACGCTGAGCGACCCGGGCATCCGGGTCCGGGTGGAGGATCTGGTCTACGCTCTGGGGCGACTGGGCGATCACGCGAGCGGCGCCGTCGCTCCGGTGATGACCGTTCTCTATGATGGCGACGACTCGCTGCGGGCAGCCGCGGCGGCGGCGCTGGCGGGCATCGGGCACAAGGCGGCGGAACCGTTGGGCCGGGCGGTTCGGAGCGCGCCGCTGCCGGTTCGGATGGAGGCGGCCCGCGCGCTGCGCCTCATGGGTCCGGAGGCGAAGCACGCCACGCGGGACCTCATCAAGGTGCTCGAGGCGAACGACGAACTTGAAGGCGGCCACGATCTGGTGATCGCCACCGCCGATGCCCTCGGCGCCATCGGGCACGATGCCAAGGCGGCCCTTGGCATTCTGGAGCGGCAGCGACGCCAGAGTGCCAGCGCCGACGTGGTGGAGGCTCTCGATCGAGCCATTCGGAAGATCCGCGAAGGAGCCTGAGGGCCTGATCGTCACCGCTTGAATCGCTGGGTCTGCTCCGCTAAGATATTGCGCCAGTTTCTCTTAGCGTTGCAGGGGGCAATGCCGACCTACGAGTACCGCTGTCCGGCCGGACATGAGTTTGAGCGCATTCAGAAGATGACCGACAAGCCCCGGGCGAAGTGCCCGACTTGCGGGAGGCCGGCCACGCGGAAGATCTCCGGAGGCGCGGGTCTGGTCTTCAAGGGGTCCGGTTTTTACATCACCGACTACGGCAAGGACGGCAAGGGGCCTCGGAAGGAGCCCGCCAAGGCGGAGGCCTCCGAGAAAGTGGAACGCCCGGCTGAGGCCAAGGGCGAAGGCGCGCCCGCCCCGGCAGAGAAGCCCGTCGAGAAGCCCGCCGCGAAGCCCAAGAAGGACGAGGGGAAGGCCTCGAAGTGAGCGAGGCGCTCCAGGCCGAGCTGGCGCGGGTGGCAGCACAGCTCGGCATCGCGGACGCCGCCTTCGTGCTGGAACGGCCGCGCGACAGCGGGCACGGCGACCTCAGCACCAACCTGGCGATGGTTCTCGCCAAGCCGCTCAAGACCAGTCCAAGGCGGTTGGCCGAACGGGTCGTGGCGGAGCTGCGGCTCCCTACGAGCCTCGTGTCCCGCATCGAGATCGCGGGGCCCGGCTTCATCAATTTCTGGCTGGCACAGGACGCCCTCGAGGATCTGCTTCGTACCATCATCGCCGCGGGGCGTGGCTATGGCCGCCACAGCTTCGGCGGCGGCCAGCGAGTCAACGTAGAGTTCGTCTCCGCCAATCCCACCGGCCCCTTGCACGTCGGCCACGGGCGCGGCGCCGCCACGGGTGACGGCATCGCCGCGCTGCTCGAGTGGACGGGGCATGAGGTGACCCGCGAGTTCTACGTCAACGACGCGGGCGTCCAGATCGAGCGGGTCGTCGAGAGCCTCTACGCCCGCCTCCAGCAGCGGCTGGGACGGGAGGGCCAGATTCCGGACGGCGGCTATCATGGACTCTACCTGGTCGAGCTCGCAGACGAGTTGCTCCGGGAGCGACCCGGTCTGGACGCTGCGAGCCCCGAGGAGCTGCTCGCGGCCTGTCGGGTGGCGCCGGCCCGGATCCGCCAGGAGCAGGAAGACCTGCTCCGGCAGCTCGGTGTGGTGTACGACGTATGGACCTCCGAACGGGCCGTGCGAGACGCGGGAAAGGTGGAGGCCGCGGTGCGGCTGTTGGGGGAGCGCGGACTCACCTACGAGCAGGATGGCGCTCTCTTCCTGCGTACCGGGGCCTTCGGCGACGACAAGGACCGGGTGCTCCGCAAGAGCGATGGCAGCCTGACCTACTTTGTGCCGGACATCGCCTATCACATCGACAAGCACGTGCGGGGCTTCGCGCATGTGATCGACGTGTGGGGTGCCGATCACCATGGCTACATTCCGCGCATGCAGGCCGCGCTCCGGGCCCTGGGCTATGGCGAGGACTACTTCGAGGTGGCGCTGGTACAGCTGGTCAAGGTCATCAAGGACGGGGAAGAGGTCCGCATGTCGAAGCGGTCCGGCGAATACGTCACCCTGCGCGACTTGGTGGACTGGGTGGGCGTCGACGCGGCGCGCTACTTCTTCCTGATGCGACCCGGGCAGTCGCCGTTCACCTTCGACGTCGACCTCGCCCGCCGGCAGACCGACGAGAATCCGATCTTCTACGTGCAGATGGCCCACGCGCGGATGAGCGGCATCTTCCGCGTGGCCGAGCGGCGCCCGGACTCGGCCTCCGGCGATGTATCGCTGGACGCTCTGCCGGCGGCGGATGACATGGAGCTGCTCAAGAAGCTGGCGGTATTCCCCGAGGTCGTGGCACGGGCCGCGCGGGACCGGGAGCCGCACCGGGTCACCGACTATCTGGAAGACCTGGCCCGCGTGACTCACGCCTGGTACCACCGCTGCCGCGTGCTTGGCGAGCCGCCCGCCACCGAGGCCGCGCGCCTCGCGCTGGCACGGGCCGCGCGCATCGTCCTCGGCAACGGACTCAGCCTCCTTGGCCTTTCGGCCCCAGATCGGATGTGACGAGATGAAACTGCTCGTGGTGGGGAGTGTCGCCCTCGACTCGATCATTACGCCGTTCGGGCAGGCCGACGATGCGCTGGGCGGCTCGGCGGTCTACTTCAGCGTCGCGGCGTCCCTCCTGACCGGGGTGCGGGTCGTGGGCGTCGTGGGAGACGACTATCCCATCTCCCGACTGAAAGCACTCGGCGGCCGGGGCATCGATCTCTCCGGAGTCGAGCATGCGACGGGGGAGAGCTTCCGGTGGAAGGGCAAGTACTCCTTTGACCTGTCCAGCCGGGACACGCTGGAGACTCGGCTCGGCGTCTTTGCCGGCTTCCGCCCGAAAATTCCCGGCGCCTTCACCAACACGCCTTTCGTCTTCCTCGGCAACATCCATCCCGACCTGCAGCTTCTGGTGCTGGACCAGATCCGCGCCCCGCGTCTCGTCGCCTGTGACACGATGAACTTCTGGATCGAGTCCGCGCGCGAACGCCTGCTCGAGGTGCTCAAGCGCGTGGACATGCTGGTGGTCAACGACGAGGAGATCCGGGAGCTCTCCGGCGACTGGAACGTGCATCGCGCGGCGCGCTGGGTGCTGGCGCGCGGGCCACGGCGCGTGGTGGTCAAGCGCGGGGAGCACGGGGCGCTTCTGGTGGAGAGCGGCCGGAGCTTCTTCTGTCCGGCCTACCCCCTGGAAGAGGTCTTCGACCCGACCGGGGCGGGTGACGCCTTCGCCGGCGGGTTCCTGGGTTATCTGGCGCGGACCGGCGACCTCTCGAGCGACGGGCTCCGCCGGGCCATGGTCTACGGCTCCGCCATGGGCTCCTACGCGGTCTCCAGTTTCAGCATCGGCGGGTTCGAGGGTGTGACGCCGGCGGGGCTCCACCAGCGCGTGAAAAGCTTCGAAGACCTGACCCACTTCGAGATCGCGGAGGCGCTCGAATGACCGGCGGGCAGTACGCGGCGGCCGGGGTGGACCTGTCCAGCGCCGAGGCGGCCAAGGCGCGGATCGGCGAGCTGGTGCGGGCCACGCGGACCTCCCTCTCGGTCGGCGCGGTTGGCGCGTTCGGCGGGATGATTCGGGTCCCCGCCGGGATGCGGGCCCCCGTTCTGGTCATGAGCACCGACGGCGTTGGCACCAAGGTGCTGGTGGCGCGAGAGGCTCACCGCCTCGACACGGTCGGCGAAGACCTGGTCAACCACAGCGTCAACGACATCCTGGTGCACGGCGCGCGGCCACTCGCGTTCATGGACTATGTGGCCGGCGCGGGGCTTGGCGTCGCAGAGATCGCCGCCATCGTGGAAGGTGTGAGCCGAGGCTGCCGCGCCCACGGGATGGCACTGGCCGGAGGAGAAACGGCTCAGATGCCGGGCCTCTATCAACCCGGCAATTTCGACCTGGCCGGAACGATTGTCGGGGTGGTGGAGGAGGATGAGGCGATTCATGGTGATCGCATTCGGCCCGGCGACGTGCTTCTCGCCTATGCCTCGACCGGGCTGCACACCAACGGTTACACCTTGGCACGCCGCATTCTGTTCGAAGTGAAGAAGCTCGAACTGAATGATCGGCTTGGAGATACGGGGCTCACCGTCGTGGACGCCCTGCTGGCAGTTCACCGCAGTTACGCCGCCTCTGTGATGCCCGTCGTCTCGCACCTGCATGGAATTGCCCATATCACCGGGGGCGGGATACCGGGGAATCTGGTCCGTGTCTTGCCCGAGGAGTGCGAGGCTGTGGTCGATTCGGCTAGCTGGACCTGGCCACCGCTCTTTCGATTCCTGCAGGAAGCGGGACGGGTGAGCACCGACGAGATGCGCGAGGTCTTCAACCTCGGAGTCGGGCTCATCGCCGTGCTTCCCCGGGAGGCGGTGTCCGCGGCCGAAGCGAGCGCGCGGACCCATGGCGTTCCCACCTGGCTCATCGGCGAGATCCGCCGCGGTCCGAAGGGGGTGCGCTTCATGACCTAGACTCTGGAGACGCTCATGCGACGTAAGCCGGTGCTCCTCCTGATGGCTCTTGCCTGCGGTCCCGCCCGAGTCTCGGCGCAAACGCCCTACCCAGCGTGTAACCGGCCGATCGTCACCGCCAGTTCAGACAACATCAATCTCTGCAATGCGGCGGTCGATGGCGCCAATGTCTTTCAGCCGGTCGCCGGCCTGCTGATGAGTGGCGGAAACGCGGTTCTGGGCAGTACCCACACCCTCGGTGGGCTGGGCCACTTCGCGATCACGGCGCGGGTCAACGCCACCGAGCTCAAGACGCCGAGTCTCAACTACAACGGAGCCACGGACACGGTCGGCTCGGGTAGCAAGATCTTCGCTCCGGCGCCGCTGGTCGAAGCCGCGGCGGGGGTCCTCGGTGGATTCGGCTCGAGCGGCTTCCTGTCCCTCGATGTGCTCGGCTCGGCGCAGCTCCTTCCAACCACGCAGGTCAAGAACCTCTCCGTGGATCCGAATGCGAGGAAGATCGGCAGCGTCGCGCTCGGCCTGGGCTACGGCGCTCGGGTCGGGGTCATCAAGGGCGGGTCGCTCATTCCGGCGGTGACCGTTTCGGCCATGCATCGGAGCATCCCGCGACTTACGGTCGGGAGTCTCACGAGCGGTGACAATTACAGCTTCAGCACCGACCTCAGTGTCACCAACCTCCGCGCCGTGGCGGGATACAAGCTCGCCATCCTGGACGTGGGAGCGGGCCTGGGCTGGGACAAGTACACCAGCGGCACCAGAATCCTGTTCAAGGACCAGCTGGTCTCCCAGACGGACACGGTCAATCTCAACCTCGACAACAGCCGCAAGCTTGCCTTTCTCACCGCCGGTCTCGACCTGCCCATCATCAAGATCGGGGCGGAAGTCGGCTACCAGCTCGGCAAGACGGAGACACTGAAGACGGTCTTCATCGGGAACGACCCATCGGCGAGCCGGCTCTTCGCCGGGGCCGGGGTGCGGTTCAGCTTCTAGCGCCCCGCGGCCGACCGCAGGACAGGACGGGGCCCGGTCTCAAGACCGGGCCCCGTCTGCCGATACTGATCTCCATGAACTCCGCGCTGTGTCGGTCGCTATCGCTCGTGCTCCTGGCAGGCGTCGCCCGTCCGAGCGCCGCCTATGCCCAAACCGGGTCGTGCCCGTCGGATACCACGGCCAGCGCGAGGGTCTGCCAGGCCGGCATCGATCTGCTCAACGCCTTTCTTCCCGTCGAGGGGATCTTGGCAGGGGGCGGCAATCCGGTCCCGGGGACGGCCGGTGCCGTGGGGAGATTCGGCCACTTCCGGGTGGCGACGCGCGTCGGGCTGGTGGGGCTCTCGGTCCCAAACGCCGGTTACGACGGGTCGTCTGATACCGTCCACGCGGACAAGCGGCTGCTGGTCCCCATGCCGCGTCTCGATCTGTCGATGGGCGTCCTCACCAAGAAGCTCCCGATGGGCTCGGCCGCGGTGGACCTGTTGGGCTCCGCGGTCCTGCTTCCGGCGTCTGCGACGTCCCGGGTCCGGGTGGATCCAGATGCCCGGAGTATCGGTGGCGTGGCGCTGGGTCTTGGCTACGGGTTTCGCGGGGCCTTCACGCTGGCGGGAGCCGGCCCCACGATCTCGCTCAGCGTAATGAAGCGCGATATGCCGTCCATCCGGTTCGGGGATCTCTCGGCTGGAGACCGGTTCAGCGCCGCAACCACCCTGTCGGCGATCAGCGCCCGGCTCATGGTCGGCGGCCGCTCGGGGCTGTTATCGCTGTCGGCGGGTGGCGGGATGGACCTGTACAAGGGGACGGGCACCGTTTCCTACGCCGACTCGAGCGGCGCCGACAGCACGGTAGCCGTATCGTTGAGCACCTCGCGCATCCTGGCGGTGCTCAACGTCGCCCTCAACCTGGGGCCACTCTCGCTCTGGACCGACGGTGGGTTCCAGGTGGGGAAGAAGACGACGATGACCACGGTCTTTCAGGGCACTGATCCGAGCGCGGGCCGCTTCTTCGGCGGCCTCGGAGCCGCCCTCACCTTCTAGTTGGGGTCGGGCAGGCGCTCATAGACCACCCCGTCGGGGAAGCGGGCAACCTCCCGATAGTGCATCTGCAGGTAATCCCGCAGGAACGGATAGCGCGAGATCGGATAGTCCGGGCGCTCCCTCACCGCATCGGTGTCGATGATGTACCGAGGTGGATGGCGGTTGAAGTCGGCCCTCAGATGCTCCCATGCCCTGGGCGCGACGCGGTTGGACGTGTCGAAGGCGGGGTCCACCGGGGCGCCGAATACGTGACCGGTGAGCGGAAAGCTAGCGATATAGCGGCTGGCCGGACGGCGCTCGGCGTCAAGATAGATCCCGGTCAGACGGTCGCCCTGTCCCCACATGAAGATTCGGTCCTCGGGCTGGGAGTGCTCCCGCACGTAGCGGCCCGCCGCGAGCGGCTCCCGGTTGCGCCACAGCCCGATCGTGTCGACGGCGAGGAAGGTGACCGAGCTGAGAGCCAGCCATCCTGCCACGAGTCGGCGGTGGCCAAGGGGGCCAAACCGCGGGGCTGCATCACGCCATGCCGCGCTGAACACGGGAGCGGCGAGGAGAGCCAGGGGCAGGACCAACTGGAGGTAGTAATGAAAGAGGAACTGGCCGTTGACGCCCACGCCGACCAGCGAGGCGGCCAGAAGCACGACCAGCGCCACGAACTCGGCACGGTGCCCGGTCCAGAGGCCGTCTGCCTGGTGGCCCTCCCGCAGGGAGAGGACCGCCCCGATGAGGAGGGGCAGCGTGGCAACGGCAAAGAAGGCCGTGTTGCTGAGTGCCCGATCCCAGTAGGCCCAGGTGAACGGGCCGAACGCGCCCCCCTGCGATGTCACCGACCAGTAGACCGCGTCGCCTAGAATCCCCCCGCGCCAGAGCCAGAAGCCAACGGCTCCCAAGACCGCCAGAAAACCGAGGGTGAAGAGCGTCGCCTGGAGCAGGGAGACAGGTACGGAGAGGCCGCGTCTGGCCCGATAACTCGGAAGGAGGAGGTAGATGCCGAGGGGCAGGCCCACGATTCCGGACGGCTGTTTGAGCAGAAACCCAGTCGCCACGAGACCTCCGGCCAGCAGCAGCCCCGGGCGCCACCGGCCCCTGGCGCCCCCAAAGACGATGGCCGTGGCCATCGCGGCGGGGAGATTCATCAGCAGCTCGCCATTGAAGGCGAGACATCGGTAGTCCGCCCAGGCCAGGAAGAGCCCGTAGAGAAGTGCCGCCCAGGCGCCGGTGGCCGGATCGAACAGCCGCCGCGCGATCAGGTAGAGCGTGGCCATGGTGGCCAGGGTCCAGAGCACCGAGACGAGATGGAGTGCCACCCAGTTGTACGGGCCGGCTACCGCGAACACGCCGCGGTACACTTCGAAGAGGAAGGGCGGCTTCCGCTCCACGGCATCCACATAGGGTTGACCCCCGTGCAGCATCTCGATCGCGACGACGGAGTAGACCTGCTCGTCGTCGATCGCCTTGGGGTGGAGCAGGGCTGGGAGCCGCGTCAGCAGGACGAAGGCCGTCAGTGCGAGGGCGGGCCGGAGCGTGAAGCGGGACCACATGGGCATTCAACTTACACCGCGCCGCCTCGGCGGACGCCAATCTTCTCATTAACCCCGCGGCATCTAGATTCCACCGCGTGGAAGCCCTCGACGCAATGCGGCGTGCGCTCGCCCTCGCCTGGCGCGGGTGGGGTCGAGTCGCGCCCAACCCGCTGGTCGGCGCCGTGGTGCTTCAGGGAGACCTGGTCGTGGGGCAGGGCTGGCATGCCGAGTATGGCGATCGACATGCGGAGCCGGTGGCGCTCCTCGAGGCTGGCCCGGCGGCCCACGGGGCCACCCTGGTGGTGACGCTGGAGCCCTGCAATCATCGGGGCAAGCAGCCGCCCTGTACCGACGCGGTGATCAACGCCGGGGTGCGCCGAGTAGTCGTCGCCGCCCAGGATCCGAATCCCGAAGCGGGTGGCGGGGTCGAACGGCTCGTGGAGGCGGGCATCGAGGTGGAGACGGGACTCCTCGCGGACGAGGCTCGAGCACAGAACGCCATCTTCTTCCATCGCTTCGGCGGGGCTCGACGGCCGTTCGTGGCCCTCAAGCTCGCCACGACCCTCGACGGCCGCATTGCCGACCACATCGGGCGCTCACGCTGGATTTCCGGCGATGAAGCGAGGGACTACGTGCACTGGCTCCGCGCCGGGTTCGACGCGATCGGCGTCGGAGGGCATACCGCACGCACCGATGACTCCGAGCTCACCGTGCGAGGTGAGCTGCAGCCGCTCCGGCCGCCGCGGCGGGTGGTCTTCGACCGAAAGGGTGAATTCCCCACCTCGCTCCGGCTGGTGCGGACCGCCCGCGAGATCCCCACCATCCTGGTGACGGAGGGTCATCGACCGTCGCCCCGCCTGGCGGATCTGGAGGAAGCCGGTGTGGAGGTGGTACGCACCCCCGGGCTCGAAGAGGGCCTCGCGGTGCTCCATCGCATGGGGATCGGCTCCCTGCTCGTCGAAGGCGGGGGCCGGTTGGCAGGCGCGTTGCTCGAGGCTGGGCTGGTCGACCGGTTCTACTGGATTCAGTCGCCGGTCTGGCTGGGCGAGGCGGGCGTCCCGGGGGTCAGCGGCTTTCCGGGGACCTCGCTGGTGGAGGCGGACCGCTGGCAGGTCGTCGAGCGCCGGCCCCTCGGACAGGACACCCTTCTGGTGGTCGATCGAGACGCATGTTTACCGGCATCGTGACGGCGGTCGGCACCATTCGGGCAGCCGAATCGGGACCAGAGGGGCTCTCCCTCGTGATTCGGGAGAGCTATCGCGGCCTCCGCCGGGGCGAGAGCATCGCGATCGATGGGGCCTGTCTTACGGTCGAGCGGTCCGGCCCGGGCTGGTTCCGGGTCCACGTCATCCGTACATCCCTCGAACGCACGCTGTTCCTGGAATACGCTCGGGGGCGGCGCGTGAACCTGGAGCGTGCTCTCCGGGTCGGGGATCGACTCGGAGGCCACATCGTGCAGGGCCATGTGGACGGCATTGGTCGGGTCCGTGAGCGGGCCAGCCGAGGTGACGCCGTGCTCCTCGACATCGAGGCCCCGGTTGAGGTCTCACAGGTCTCCATTCCGCTCGGGTCGATTACCGTGGACGGGGTGAGCCTGACGGTAAACGCCGTGCCAGGGACAGGAATCATCCAGGTCTCCCTGATCCCGTTTACCTTTAAACACACCACCCTCGGGAGCAGGATGCCCGGCGATCGGGTGCACCTGGAAGGGGATACGATCGGCAAGTACGTGCGATCGCTGTTGGAAGAGCGCCAGCGGCGACCCGGAGGCGGGGTCGACCGCGAACCCTTGGAATCACCATGAGCTTCGGCACCATTGAGCAGGCCATCGAAGACCTTCGGAACGGCAAACTCGTCATCGTCGCGGACGACGAGGACCGGGAGAACGAGGGCGATCTCATCTGTGCGGCCGAGTTGGTGACGCCGGAGATGGTCAACTTCATGATCACGCATGCCCGAGGCTGGGTGTGCCTGGCTCTCACCCCCGAGCGGTGCGAGCAGCTGGAGCTGCAGCAGATGCAGGCCCAGAACACGGAGTCGCAGCGGACGGCGTTCACCGTCACGATCGATGCCGATGCCCGATTCGGCGTGGGAACCGGCATCTCGGCGTCCGATCGCGCCAAGACCATTCACGTCGCCATCAACCCGGCCACGGGGCCCGGCGACCTCCGACGGCCCGGGCACATCCAGCCGGTCCGGGCGCGCCCCGGCGGCGTGCTGCAGCGGGTAGGACATACTGAAGCCGCCGTGGATCTTGCCCGACTGGCGGGACTGTACCCCGCCGGCGTGATCTGTGAGATCCTTCAGGCGGACGGCTCGGCTGCGCGCCGTCCGGAGCTCGAGCGATTCGCGGCGGAGCACGGCCTCACCTTCGTTACTATCGCCCAACTCGTGGCCTATCGGCTGCGCACCGAGCGGCTGGTGCACCGGGTCGCGGAGGCGAGGCTGCCCACCGCGTTCGGCGAGTTCCGCATCATTGCCTACAGCAACGACGTGGACCGGGCGCAGCACGTGGCGTTGGTTCGGGGCGAGGTGGAGGGCAGGCAGAGTGTTCTGGTGCGCATGCACTCCAAGTGCCTGACCGGCGACGTATTCGGCTCCCAGCGCTGCGACTGCGGCCCTCAGCTCGAGGCCGCGCTGGCCATGATCGGCGAGGCGGGGGAAGGGGTGGTGGTCTATCTGGACCAGGAGGGGCGCGGCATCGGGCTCCTCAACAAGATCCGCGCCTACGCCCTGCAGGACGCCGGGGCTGACACGGTCCAGGCCAACCAGCGCCTCGGCTTCGCCCCTGACCTGCGCGACTACGGGATCGGCGCCCAGATCCTGCGGGATCTGGGGCTGTCTTCGATTCGAGTGATGACTAACAATCCTCGCAAACTGGTCGCCCTCGAGGGGTACGGGCTTGAGATCGTGGAGCGGGTCCCGCTTCAGACCGACCCCCACGCCGAGAACCGCGCCTACCTTGCGGCCAAGCGCGACAAGCTGGGCCATCTGCTCGCCCACTAACCCGCATGCCTGAATACCGGGGCCGGCTCCGGGGGGCCGGGCGGGTGGCGCTTCTGGTGAGCCAGTACAATGAACGGGTCACCACCCGGCTGCTCGATGGCGCGCGCGCCTGCTGCCGGGCGGCGGCGGTGGACGAGAGCGCCATCGATGTGGTATGGGTCCCGGGCGCGTTCGAGTTGGGTGGGGCGGCAGCTGCCCTGGCGGCATCGGGGCGGTTCGCCGCCATCGTGGCGCTGGGGTGCGTGGTCCGGGGCGATACCCCCCACTTCCAGTTCGTCGCGGGAGAGGCGGCCCGGAGTCTTGCCGACGTCGCGGTGCGCTACCGGATGCCGGTGGGGTTCGGTGTGCTCACAACCGACTCGATGGATCAGGCCCTGGCGCGCGCCGGCGGAGACGCCGGTAACAAGGGGTACGAGGCCGCCGAGGCGGCGCTCCGCCTGGCGGATCTCCTGGCCCAGATTGCCGAGGGCCATGCTTCGACCTGAGACCAAGGCGCGGGCCCGGGCCCTGCAGGTGCTCTACTCCATGGAAGTGGCCCCCGACCTGCCGCTGGACGCCGCGGTAACGCGGGTGGCGCGCCTCACCGGGCCGGATCCCAACGTGTACGACAGGGCCGAGGCTCTGGCCCAGGCGGTGCTCGAGGAGCGGGACGTTCTGGACCGCTACGCCACCCAGGCGGCGGACAACTGGCGGCTGGATCGAATCGCCGCCGTGGAGCGCAACATCCTGCGTATCGGCGTGCATGAGTTGCTGCAGGGCGAGGTGCCGCCCAAGGTTGTCATTGACGAGGCCGTCCAGCTGGCCCACTGGTTCGGTGGAGCCAAGGCCCCCGCCTTCGTGAACGGGGTCCTCGACCGGGTGGCGCATTCCCTCGGGCGCCTGTGAAGATTCTCCTGGTGAACTGGCAGGACCGAGAGAACCCCATGGCCGGCGGTGCGGAGATCCATCTACACGAGATCTACGGCCGGCTGGCGGCCCGCGGCCATCGGGTCCGTTTGGTCTGTTCGGGGTGGCGGGGCGGGGCGCGCCGGGCGGTAGTGGATGGCATCGACGTGCTCCGGCACGGAGATCGCAACACCTTCGCGCTGTTCGGTCGCGGCGGTGTGCGACAGGCCCTCTCGGCGGAGGCGCCGGACGTGGTGATCGAGGACGTGAACAAGATCCCCCTCTTCGTGGCCTCGCTCACCCGGTTGCCGGTCGGCGTCATCGTGCCGCACCTGTTTGGGAATACCGTCTTCCAGGAGGCCGCGCTCCCGGTGGCCGCCCTGGTCTGGCTGTTCGAGCGGCCGATACCATGGGCCTACCGCCGAGCCTCGTTCCATGCCATCAGCGAGAGCACGCGCGACGACCTGGTGGGACGTGGCGTGCCCCGCGAGCGCATCACGGTGATCCACCCGGGCATCGACAGCCGGGCCTTCTGCCCGGACCCCGGGGCGCCCAGGACTTCGCAACCGACCTTTCTTTACATCGGGCGGCTCAGACGGTACAAAGGGGTGGAATTCGCGGTGCGCGCGGTGGCGATCGCGCGGCGCGCCCGGCCGGAGATCCGGCTCGATATCGCCGGCTCGGGCGACGACCGGCCCCGGCTGGAACAGCTGGCCCACTCGCTGGGCGTCGCAGATGGAGTGCATTTTCTGGGTCGGGTGAGCGAGGCCGAGAAGCTGACACTGCTGCGCACCCGCTGGGCCAACGTCTTCCCTTCCTGCAAGGAAGGGTGGGGCATCACCAACGTCGAGGCCGCGGCCTGCGGTACGCCGTCGCTGGCGTCGGACAGTCCCGGGCTCCGGGACTCCGTGCGGCATGGCGAGACCGGGTACCTGGTCCCCCACGGCGATGCCGAGGCGCTGGCGCGGCGCATGGTGGAGCTGGCGGGGTCGCCGGAGCTGGTGGCCAGATTGGGCGGGGCGGCCCGGAGCTTTGCCGAAGGCCTGAGTTGGGACCGGGCGGCGGACGCTACGGAACGGTGGATGCAGGAGATGCCGGGTATCGGCATGAGTGCTTGGGACATTCGACCTGGAGTCTGCGATGAACGCGACCATCACCGCCCGCCACTGTGAGATATCCGATGAGCTGCGCACCCGGGCGTCGGCCGTGCTGAACCGTCTTGCTGGCCTGGAATCGCGGGCCACGGAAGGCACCGTGATCTTCGACCAGACGCCGACCGGCGCCAAGGCGGAGATCCGCCTCACTGCGGCCGGCGAGACGTACCACGCCTCGGCGCAGGAGAAGGATCACCGGACGGCTCTGGACCGGGCCGAGGACAAGATTCGCCGCCAGGTCGAGAAGTCGGGTACCACCCGGCGCGGACGCGGAGCCCGGGACACGGTGTGACGATTACCCTCCGGGATCTCCTCGCCCGGCGCGGCGATCCGCTGCAGCTCGAGCCGCTCACCGGTGAGATCGGGCTGGACCGCCCCATACCCGACCCGGAGGTGGCCTCGCCGGGGCTGGCCCTGGCCGGCTACACCAGTCGGTTCATGCCGCGCCGCCTGCACGTCCTGGGCGAGACCGAAATCACCTACCTCAACTCGCTGGACGCGGCGGAGCGACGCGAGCGGCTCACCAAGTTCTTCGAGTTCGACCTGCCGGCCGTCTTCGTCACCAAGAATCAGGAAGTGCCCGAGGAGTTGAGCGACCTGGCCCGGGTGCGCGGAATCCCCCTGCTGCGGAGCAAGCTCAAGACCGCGGAGTTCTATCGCCGGATCAAGCCCATCGTGGAAGATGCGTTCGCCCCGCGGACCACCCTCCACGGATCGCTCTCGGACGTCTTCGGAGTGGGGCTCCTCTTCATCGGTCAGTCAGGCATCGGCAAGAGTGAGTGCGTGCTGGACCTGGTCGAGCGGGGACATCGGCTGGTGGCGGACGATATCGTCCAGGTGACCCGTCGCGGCAGCGACATCCTGATCGGGCAGGGACACGAACTGGCCGCGCATCACATGGAGATCCGGGGGGTCGGGCTGATCGACATTCCGGCGCTGTTCGGGGTGCGGGCGGTACGGCAGCAGAAGCGGATCGAGGTCGTCGTCCAACTCGAAGGCTGGGACACGGCCCAGGACGCCGAGCGGACGGGGCTGCAGACCCTCGAGACCACCATTCTCGAGGTGACCCTCCCGCGGGTCATCGTCCCGCTCAATCCCGGCAAGAACATCACCGTGATTGCGGAAGTAGTCGCGATGATGCATCTGCTCCGATACTCGGGCGTCGATGTGGCCGCGGCGTTCAACGAGCGCCTCATTCGCAAGATGAAGGAAAAGACCGGCCTCCGCGAATATCTGGTGGAAGACTATGAGTGAGACGGCGCGGGGCGTGGTCATCGCTCACGGAGGCCTGGCCTCGGCCCTGGTGGCCGAGGTGGCGCGGATCGGCGGCGAGGCTGCCAACCTCGTGCCCGTGTCCAACAATGAATGTGGCCCGGAGGACATCGAACGCCGCATCGCCGACGCGGTGGGCGACCGCCCGGCGGTCCTGTTCGTGGACATGCCCTGCGGGTCGTGCTTCTTCGGGGCGATGCGCGTGGCCAAGGGACGCAGCGACGTGCGGGTCGTCACCGGCGTCAACCTACCCATGCTGCTCGACTTCGTTCACCACAGCAGTCTTCCTCCGGCCGACGGCGCGGCGCGCGCGGTGGGCAAGGGGAGTGAAGCGATCCGGCAGGGCTAATGTCGATCGTCCTCTATCGGATCGATGACCGTCTCGTGCATGGACAGGTGGTGGTGGGCTGGGGAAAGCCGCTGAACGTGCGGTTCATCGTCCTGGTGGACGATACCGTGGCGGCCAGCGAGTGGGAGCGGGAGCTGTACCGAATGGGCGTGCCGGCCGAGATCGACCTGTACTTCGCCGGGGTCTCAGAGGCTGCTCGGCAACTGCCAGGGTGGCGGGCGGAGCGGCGGAATGGAATCGTGCTGACCGGCGACATCGCTACCATGCTCGCGCTGGCCGACGCCGCGCCTCCCATCGAGCGGGTCAACCTGGGCGGAATCCATCACCGGCCGGGACGCAGCCAGCGGCTGCCATATGTCTACCTCAGCGACGAGGAGCTGCAGTTGCTCGAGGCACTCGCCAAGCGGGGCGCGGAGGTAACCGCCCAGGATCTGCCCAACATGGCGCCGGTGGCGCTGGAGCTGCTCCGGTGACCCGGTTCGAGCCCGGAACGGCGTCGGCGCTGGTCGCCTGGGGGACGCTCGTCGGTGTCGACCTCGTGAGTTTCCCGCAGGCCTTGCTCTCCCGCCCGCTCGTGGCGGGCACCGGAGCCGGACTGCTCCTGGGAGATCCGGTGGCGGGGATGCGGATTGGCCTCACTCTCGAGCTGTTCGCGCTCGACGTTCTCCCCGTAGGGGCCTCGCGCTATCCCGACTACGGGCCGGCGGTCATTGCGGCCGTGGTGCTGGCCTCCGGGCGCCCCTGGGAAGTCACGCTCGGGGTCACTACCCTCTTTGCCCTCTGTCTGGCGTTCATCGGGGGGTGGAGTCTCCTGGTGCTGCGTCGCGTGACGGGGCGCCTGATCCAGCAGAATCTGGCGGGACTCGCCGCGGGTGACACCGCGACCATCGCCCACATCCAGTATCGCGGACTCGCCGCGGACGTGCTGCGGAGTTTTCTGCTGACGGCCGGAGGGCTCCTGCTCGCCGTGCTGCTGCGGCCTGCCTTGCCGGGGACGGAGCGCTTCACCTTGGTGACTGCCGTGGCCGTCGGGTGCGCCGTGGCCGCGGCGGCCGCGGGCGCGATCCGGAGCGCTGGCGGCGGTGCGCGCCTCCGGTGGCTCGCTGTCGGCGCGGGTCTGGGGTTGCTCATGGCGGCGCTCCGATGAAGGACGGCTTCCTCAGGGCGCTCGCCCGCCTGTTCATGGTGCAGGGCTCGTGGAACTACGAGCGGATGACCGGCGTGGGCATGGGCTACGCGGCCGAGCCGCTGCTCGAGGATCTCAAGTCGGTCGACCCGGCCCGGCACGCCGAGGCATCGGTGCGGTCGGCCGAATACTTCAACTCCCATCCGTACCTGGCCGGGCTCGCGCTGGGCGCGCTGGCGCGCGCCGAGTACGACCAGGTGCCGGCCCCGCAGGTGGCGCGGCTCCGTGCCGCGCTCACCAGCCCGCTGGGCGCGCTGGGCGATCAGTTCTTCTGGGTGGGCCTGATGCCGGCCACGATGGCGCTGGCGATCATCTGCGTGGTCGGCGGAGCGGGAGTCGAGGCCATCGTGGCCCTGGTGGTGGCCTACAACCTGGCGCGCATTGCCACGGGGGTGTGGGCCTTGCGGACCGGACTCGACAGCGGGACCCGGGTGGGACACGCCATCGCGGAGTCATGGCTGCCGCGCGAGGCGCCCCGCGCCGGCCTCGCCGCGGCGCTCTGCGTCGGCATCGCGCTGCCGATCGCCATGCGCTGGCTGCTGCCCACCGAGCGCGCGGTGGACCTCTGGGTCGCGACGGCCTCCGTGCTGGTGGCGCTCCTCGTCTCGTGGAAGGCGGGGCCCAAGGGCTCATCGCTCAGGTTCAGCATCTGGGCCATCCTGCTCGCGGTCGTGTTCGTGTGGGGGTTCCGGTGATCGAGCGGGAGGCGAAGATCGTCAACCAGCTCGGTCTGCACGCCAGGCCCGCGGCGCAAATCGTCAAGATCGCGAGCGCCTTCAAGGCGGAGATCGAGATCCAGAAGGACGGGCTCACCGTCAATGGAAAGAGCATCATGGGCGTCATGATGCTGGCGGCGGAGTGCGGCAGCTCGATCCTGCTCAGGGCGAGCGGCCCGGACGAGGGTGACGCGATCCTCGCCCTGGCGGAGCTGGTCGCCCGGGGATTCGGGGAGGCCTGATGGACGCGCGCATGATTCAGGGGCTCGGGGTATCTCCAGGCATCCGCAAGGGCCAGGCGGTGGTGGTGCGCCTGGACCTGCCCGAGGTCCCCAATCGGTTCATCGCCAAGGACGAAACCGAGGCCGAGCTCACCCGGCTGCAACTGGCGGTCGCGGCGGTCGTGGAGCTCATGGTCGGCCTCCGGGAGCGGGTCCGCCAGAAGGGCGGGGAAGAAGAATCCCACATCTTCGATGCCCAGATCATGCTCCTGCAGGACCCGGAGTTCCTGCGGCAGGTGGAACAGTGCATCCGGGACGGCATGAGCGCCGAGACGGCCTACGAGTTCAAGGCGCTGGAGATCCAGAAGGTCTGGGCCGGATCCGGCAATGCCATGCTGCGGGACCGCCTGGCCGACCTCTCGGCGATCCAGAACCGGGTCCTGCGGAGGCTGCTGGGCCGAGTGAGCGAGGAGGTGTGGGCGCTGCCCGATGGGAAGCCCGTGATCATCGTCGCCCGCGAACTCGCGCCCGGGCTCACGGTCCAGCTGGACCGCGAGCACGTGGTCGGGCTGGTGAGCGAAGAAGGGACCCGGACCTCCCATGCGGCGATTCTGGCCCATTCGCTCGGCATTCCGGCGGTGATGGGCGCGACCGGGGCCATGGAGCGCATCAAGCAGGGCATCGAGCTGCTCATCGACGGCCAGTCCGGCGTCATCATCCTCGATCCGACCCAGGCCGAAATCGATCGGGCCAGGGCGCAGCTCCATCGCCGCCAGAACCTCGAGCTCGAGCTGGAGGCCGCCGTCACCCAGGCGGCCATCACGCCGGATGGGGTGCATCTCACGGTGATGGGCAACGTGGACCTGCCCGACGAGATCCTGAATGCGGCCCGCTTCGACGCGCAGGGGGTGGGCCTCCTCAGGACCGAGTTCCTGGTGACGGGCCGCGCCGCCATCCCGACGGAAGACGAGCAGACCGATTATTTCCGCCGAGTGGCGGATGCATTTCCCGGCCTTCCAGTGATCATCCGATCGTTCGATCTCGGTGGCGACAAGTTCCCCGCGGCGTTCCGTGCGCCGGCTGAAGCCAATCCGTTCCTCGGGTGGCGCTCCATCCGGGTGTGCCTGGATCATCCGGAGATCTTCCGGCCGCAGCTCCGGGCCATCCTCCGCGCCGCCGCCGAGCGGCATATCGAGCTCATGCTGCCGTTGGTCACGCGGGTGGAGGAAGTCGTCGAGTCCCGCGAGCTGCTGCTCGAGGAGGCGCTCAGCCTGGCGCGTGAGGGGGTGCGCGCCGCGGCATCGGTCCCGGTGGGGGTCATGATCGAGACGCCGGCGGCGGCCTTGATGGCGGACGAGTTGGCGAAGCACAGCGCGTTCTTCAGTGTCGGCACCAACGACCTGGTGCAGTACACTCTGGCAGTGGACCGGGGGAACGCCCGGCTGGCCGATCGCTTCGCGCCACACCATCCCGCAGTGGTCCGGCAGCTCAAGGGGATCATCGAGGCCGGGCGACGGGCCGGGATCGGCGTCAGCGTCTGCGGCGAGATGGCGTCGGACCCGTTGTCGGCCGTGCTGCTCATTGGCCTGGGCTACCGCACGCTGAGCGTTGCTCCGCCCTCGATCCCGCTGGTGAAGTGGCTGATCCGGGCCATTCCCGTGTCCGTGGCCGAGACCGCCGCCACCGCCGCGCTCGCGGCGGACCGTGCGGTGGACGTGTCGCGCGCCCTCCGTGCCGCCGTCAACCATCACCTCGATCCCCGTCTGCTGGAATCACTTGCGGCGTTGCCGCGTCTGACCGCCGCCACTACTTTGCGGAGTTAGGGGCTCCGACCGGCAGTGGGCCGATCACCTTTCACCCTCCGACCGTACACCATGGCCAGGCCTCTCCGCCACGTCTTCACTTCCGAATCCGTCACCGAAGGTCACCCGGACAAGGTGGCCGACCAGATCTCCGACGCGGTGCTCGACGCGATCCTCGGCCCGGACCCGAGGGGCCGCGTGGCATGCGAAACCCTGGTCACGACGGGAATGGCCGTTGTCGCGGGAGAGATCACGACCACGACCTACGTGCACATTCCCGACATCGTGCGCGAGACCATCCGGCGGATCGGTTACACCGACGCCAACTACGGGATCGATGGCACCACCTGCGCCGTGCTGAGCTCGATCGACAACCAGTCGCCGGACATCGCGCAGGGCGTCGATACCGGAGGCGCGGGCGACCAGGGAATGATGTTCGGCTACGCCACCGACGAGACGCGGGAGCTCATGCCGCTCCCGATCCAGCTGGCGCATCGCCTCGCGGAGCGCCTGGCCACCGTGCGCCGGGGAGAGGACGGCACCCCGCACCTCGGCTGGCTCAGGCCGGACGGCAAGAGCCAGGTGTCGGTCGAGTACGAGAATGATCGCCCGGTGGCGATCAGGACGGTCGTTGTCTCGACGCAGCACGCGGAGATGTGGCGGGGGCGGAACCTGACCCACCGGAAAATCCGGGAAAGCGTGATCGAGGACGTCATCCGGCCGGTGCTCGCGAAGACGGGCCTCGACACCAGGCGGACTACCATCCACGTCAACCCGACCGGGCGGTTTGTGATCGGCGGCCCGCACGGCGATGCGGGCCTCACTGGGCGGAAGATCATCGTCGACACCTATGGCGGGATGGCTCGGCACGGGGGCGGAGCCTTCAGCGGGAAGGATCCGTCCAAGGTGGACCGGTCTGCCGCCTATGCGATGCGCTGGGTGGCGAAGAACATCGTCGCCGCCCGCCTGGCGCGGCGCTGCGAGGTCCAGGTCGCCTACGCCATCGGCGTGCGGGACCCCGTATCGGTCATGGTCCAGACCTTCGGCACCGGCGTGGTTCCCGACAACCGGATCGAGCGCGCCGTCCGCGAAGTATTCGATCTCACGCCGGCAGGGATCATCAAGGCGCTGGATCTCCGGAAACCGATCTACTCTCCCACCGCCGCGTACGGTCACTTCGGCCGCCGGCCCTTCAGCAGGGGCGGGCTGCGTTTCTTCCCATGGGAAGAGGTGAACCGCGCCAGCCAGCTGCTCAAACACGTGGAATGATCGAAGTCACGGTGGCGCAGCTGGGGCTCGACCGCACCACTAACTCGCCGGTCGTGATCCTTCGCGAGAAGGACGGGACCCGGGTGCTCCCGATCTGGATCGGTCCCGCCGAGGCCAGCGCGATCGCCATGGAACTGCAGGGCCTCAAGCCCCCGCGTCCCATGACGCACGACCTGCTCAAGTCGGTGATCACCGGCCTCGGCGCCAGCGTGCGGCGGATAAACATCAGCGCGCTCAAGGACAAGACCTATTTCGCGGAGCTCTGGCTGGCGCGGGAGGATCACGTCTTTCAGCTGGATGCGCGCCCGTCGGACAGCATCGCGCTCGCGCTTCGGGTCGACGCCCCCATCTATACCGAGGCGGACCTCCTCGAAGCAGGGCAGGAGGAGTCCGGTGCTCCCGCTCCCGACCCCACTCTCGAGGCAGAGAAGCTCCGCGCCTGGCTGGAAAAGATGGACCCGGAGGATTTCGGGAAATTCCAGCCGTGATCCCCGCCCGGCCGCCCGCCACCGGCTCCGGTCTGGAGCAGGGGGCCGGGCCCAGGCCGCGCTGGCTGGTGCGGGGAGCGACCGTCGCCTGGGCGGTCGCGAGTCTGGCCGCAAGCGGTGGCCCGCTCCTGGCCCAGGAGCGGGTCATCGTCTCAGGTCGGGTCGCGCGGCTCGTCGGCGCCGACACCGTGCCGGTGGCCCGCGCGCGGGTGGTGCTCCATCATGTGGCGCGTGAGGAGCAGGGGCCCATCGATTCGATGGCCGCCGATGGCGCGGGCCGCTTCCTGTTCCGCTTCCGACTCGACACCGCCGCGGTCTACCTCCTCAGTTCGAACTACGACGGGATCGAGTATTTCTCGTCTCCCCTCCACGCTTTTCCGGCCCACCCTGACACCGGTCTGACCGTGGTGGTGTCGGACACCTCCGCAGCCGCGCCGGTGATGGTCGCCTCGCGGCACATCGTGATCGGCAAGCCGGCGAAGGATGGCACCCGGCCGGTTCTCGAGATCGTCGTGCTCGAGAACCAGGGACAGAAGACCCGGGTAAGCGGTGATACGGCCCGGCCAACCTGGGGCACCCGGCTCCCTCAACATCTGCTCAACTTCCAGGTGGGAGAAGGCGATGCCTCGCCCGAGGCCATGGAGGTGCGGAACGACAGCGTGCTCCTGTTCGCCCCGGTGGCGCCGGGAGAGAAGCAGCTCCTCTATACGTACGAGCTGCCGCGGGGGCCGGGGACGGTCCGCATGCCGGTAGGCGACTCCATCGGCGTGGTCAATGTGCTGCTGGAGGAATTCGACCGGCACGTCACAGGCGGCGCGATCGCCCGGGCGGATACGCAGCGGATCGAAGGCCGCAGCTTCATGCAGTGGGCCGGGCCGGTCGCGAGCGGCAGCGTCATCACGATCGACTTTCCCCGGGCCGGCCTCAACTGGCCGCTGATCGTGCCGGTCACGCTGGTTGGCCTGGGCCTCCTCACGGCCCTCCTGCTGGGCCTCCGCCGGCCGGTTCAGCTGCAGCAGCGGCCGGCTTCCGATCCCGTGCTCGATGAGCTGGCCCGTCTCGATGCCCAGTTCGCGGGGCGCGAGGCCGAGGTCGGTCCCGAGGCCTGGGCCCGCTACCAGCAGGAACGGTCGCGGCTCAAGGAGGCGCTGGCGCAGCAGCTTGCCGGAAAGCCGCCGACATCGTAGCTTGCCGGCGCGTTCACAATTGAACTCGCGAGTCGGGACGCTCGGAAGCCGGTAACCAAGCCGGCGCGGCCCCGCCACTGTAACGGGCAGTCATACCCGCTCACGCACGCCACTGGGCAACCGGGAAGGCGAGCGGGATGCCCGGAGCCAGGAGACCTCTCGACTCGTGCCACCACGAACACCCTCGGGGGAGGGATCGGTGGCGACACGCGCCAGCTTCACACGGCTCCTGTCCGCCCATCTCCAGACTCCCGGGGATGGGCGGTTTCGTTGACGCGCGGCCTCGCGCTTCTCGCTGCCCTCCTCGGTGCCTGCCGCGCGCCGGCCGCTCGGTCGACGGGCTCGATCGTCGTCGTTGACGACGCGGGCGACACCGTCCGACTGCCGGCGCCGCCGCGTCGCATCGTCTCGCTGAGCCCGGCCACGACCGAGCTGCTGTTCACGCTCGGGGCGGGCGACCGGGTCGTCGGCCGCACCCCCTGGGATGACTATCCTCCGGCGGCCCGCTCGGTGCCGAGCGTGGGCGACGGCATGTCGCCCAACGTCGAAGCGGTGCTGGCGCGCCATCCCGACCTGGTGCTGCTCTATCGGTCTCCCACGAACGCCGATGCCCGCCGTGCCTTCCTCCGCGCGGGCATCGGCGTGCTGAGCCTGTCGCTCGATCACCTGGCCGACGTGGCCCGGAACGCCCGACTCCTGGGAACGCTGCTTGGCCAGAGCCGCGTCGCCGATTCCCTGGTGGCGACCTTTGATTCGGCCTGCGGATCTCTGGCGCGGGCCGCCGCCGCGGAGCCGGACAGCGCCAAGCCGCGAGTGCTGATCCTGGCGTGGGACCAGCCACCCATCGCGATCGGGCGGGGCAGCTTTCAGAGCGAGATTCTCCAGCTCGCCGGCGCGAGGAACGTGTTCGGTGACATCGCGGCGCCGTCCGCCCCCGTCAGCATCGAAGCCATCGCCGATCGAAACCCCGACCTGATCCTGGTGAGCGACACGGGAGAGCTGGGCTTCGCGAATCGCCCCGAGTGGCAGGTGGTGGGGGCGGTCCGGCTGCGGCACTTCGTGCGGTTCTCGAATCCCGGCTTCGGCCGGCCCAGCCTCCGCGCCCCGGCGCTGGCGGAGTCCCTCGCCGCTGCGCTGTCCAAGGCCCCCCGGCCATGAGGCACCGTTGGCTTAACCTCCTTGGCGTTTCGCTCCTGGCGGTCGTTGCCGGGCTCGGGATGGGGGCCGTCCGACTGGATCCTTCGGTGGTCTGGTCAGGGCTCATAGTGGGGCAGGGCACGGCCGGGACGATCGTGCGGGAGATCCGGCTGCCCCGGGTTCTTCTCGGGTTCCTTGTCGGCGGCAGCCTGGCCGTGTCAGGCGCCGTGCTGCAGGCCCTGATCCACAACCCGCTGGCGGACCCGTACCTGCTCGGGATCTCGGGCGGGGCCGCCATCGCGGCGGTGATCGTCATCGCCCTTGGGATGGGCGGGGCGTGGACCCTGCCGCTCGCGGCCTTTCTGGGCGCACTGCTGGCCCTCGCCCTGGTGTACCGCCTGAGCCTGGTGCAGAGCAGGCGGATCGACCCACGTATCCTGCTGCTCGCCGGGGTCGTGGTGAGCGCTTTTACCAGCGCGCTGGTTGGCGCGATCCTCACGCTGTCCAACGCCTCCCGGTTGCGAAACGCTTTCCTCTGGCTGCTGGGCGGGCTGGGCAGCTCCTCCTGGCAGAGCGTCGAAATCTTCGCCGGCTACGCCGTCCTCCCGCTCGCCGTCCTTGCATGGGAGAGCCGTGGGTTCGATCTCCTGGCCCTGGGTGACGACGCCGCGCGCCACCTCGGCGTTGATCCGGCGCGGCTCCGGCGGAACGCATACCTCGCCACCGGACTCCTCACGGCGCTTGCCGTCGCGAACTGCGGGACCATCGGCTTCGTCGGCCTGGTGGTGCCCCATGCGATCCGACGGGTCTGGGGGCCGCTCCACGTGCGCCTTCTTCCCAGCGCCTTCCTGGCCGGAGGCGCCTTCCTCGTCCTGGCCGATGCCCTGGCCCGATCGATCGCGCCGCCGATCGAACTGCCGGTGGGTGTGGTTACCGCGGTGGTCGGGGTGCCTGTCTTCGCGGTCCTGCTGCGGAGAACGGCAGCATGATCCTCTCCGCGACCGGGATCGAAGTCCGCTATCCGCATACCGCGCGGAGCGCCGTGCGCGACGTTGATATCGCGGTAGGGGAGGGCGAACTGCTCGCCGTCGTTGGCCCGAACGGCAGCGGGAAGACCACGCTGCTCCGTGCCCTTCTCGGAGCCGTCCAGCTTGAGGCCGGTCGAGTGGAGCTGCTCGGTCGCCCGATCCCTGCCTGGCGGCCGCGTGACCAGGCCCGCGTGGTGGGTGTGGTGACGCAGCGGGAGGAGTCGCTCTTCCCGCTCACCGTGGTCGAGACGGTTGCGCTGGGCCGCTACGCCCATCTCGGCCCGCTCGGAGCCGAGGGCGCTCGAGACCGCGCGGCCGTGGCCGAGGCGATGCACCGGGCTAACGTGGCCGAGCTCGCGGCGCGCCGGACCGACACCCTCTCGGGCGGTGAGTGGCAGCGCGTGCGGATCGCGCGGGCGCTGGCCCAGGAGCCCCGCCTTCTGGTGCTCGACGAGCCGACCTCCTCGCTCGACGTGCGGCACGAAATGGAGGTCTTCGAGCTGCTGCATCGCCTCGCCCGGCAGGGCACGGCCACGCTGCTGGTGACCCACCACATCAACCTGGCCGCCCGTTATGCCGGCCGCCTGCTCCTCCTGGCCAACGGGGAGCCGGCGGCGAGTGGACCGCCCGACTTTGTCCTCCAACCCGATATCCTCGCGCGCGTGTTCGAGTGGCCGGTGGCGGTATCACCGTGGCGCGACGGCTCGCCCCAGATCACACCTCTCAAGCCTGGCGACTGAGTCGCCGGAAAGGCTCCACGTGCGCGCATTCGTCGTCCTGACTGGCCTCTCGTTCGGGCTGGCACCGGTGCTCCTCGCGCAGGCCGCTCACGATTCGGTGCCGGAACTCTCGGAGATTGTCGTCACCGCGGACCGCGCGCCGACGCCGTTGCCCAAGGCCGTCGCGACGACCACGGTCATCTCCGGCGATGAGCTCCGCGCGCGCGGTGTCTACTTTCTGGAGCAGGCCCTGCAACAGGTGCCGGGGGTCGCGGTGGTCTCCACCGGCTCCTATGGTGGCGTCACCTCGCTCTTTCTCCGGGGCGGGGAAAGCGACTACGTGAAGATCCTGGTCGACGGCGTGCCCGTGAACCAGCCAGGCGGCTCGTTCGACTTCGGCTCGCTCAGCGTGGACAACATCGAGCGCATCGAGGTGGTGCGCGGGCCGGTGTCGGTGCTGTACGGATCGGACGCGGTCACGGGAGTGGTCCAGATCTTCACCCGCAAGGGGGCGGGGCCGTTCCACGCGGAGGCCGAGAGCCAGGCGGGGAGCTTCGGGACGTGGCGGGGTCAGGTGGCGGCGAACGGCGGGACCGAGGCGGCATCCTATTCCGTCTCGCTCTCGGAGTATCGTACCGACGGGATCTATGCCTTCAATAGCGGTTTTCAGAACACCGTTGCGAGCGGTGCGCTGAGCGTGCATCCGGATCCCCGGACCGACCTCACCTTCACCGCTCGCACCGGCGACAACAAGCTGCACTTCCCCACCGACTTCGCCGGCAATCCCGTGGACAGCAATCAACAGACCAGCCTGAGCGGCGTGACCCTCGGCGCCGAGGTCGCGCGGCGCCTCGGGTCGGGCGCGGAGCTGCATGTGGCCCTGGCCTCGTACAGCGAAACCGACGGCGCCGACCTCGAGCCCAGTAGCCCGGGTGATACCTTGGGCTTTTTCGGTTCCCAGAGTCAGACGGCCATGTATCGCCGCTCGGTGGACGCCCGCGGCGTATTTCAGGTAGCGCCACGTGCACGTGTCACCGCGGGGGTCGAGGCCGAGTTCGAGAATCTCCGCGCATTCGATCGCTCGGAGTTCAACTACGGCACGCCCTCGGCGCCCGATACCAATCAGGTGAGCAGCGATCCGCCGTTCGCCGCCTCCCGGCGGAACGGCGGGGCCTACACCCAGGCCGTGATCGATCTTGGGGCCCGGTCCGTCGTCAATCTCGGCGGGCGTCTCGATGACAACCAGCAGTTCGGGCTGCACGCTACCTACCGCGCCGGGGTGGTCTACGCCCTGACCGATCTGCTGCGAGTGCGCGGATCGGTCGGCTCCGGATTCAAGGAGCCGTCCATCCAGCAGAACTTTGCCAATACCAGCTTCGAGGTGGGGAACCCCGATCTCAAGCCGGAGCAGAGTACCAGCTGGGAGATCGGCCTCGAGCAGACCCTCGCCGGGGGCGCGCTGGTCCTCGCGGGAACCTGGTTCGACCAGCGCTTCCGCGATCTTATCGAGTACAACGCCGCGGCCCCGGTCGGCAGCACCAACTACCAGAACATCGCCGCGGCCACGGCCCTGGGTGTCGAACTCTCGGCGGATTACCGCCCGAGCCGTCACACGACACTGACCGCGTCCTACACCTGGCTGCACACCAGGGTGGACAACGCCGGGTTTGCCTCCGCTCCGGGAGATGTATTGGTGAACGGCAAGCCGTTGATCCGGCGCCCCGCCCACAGCGCCCGACTCGATGCCCGGACCCGTCTGGCGAACCGGGTAGGGATGGGCCTTGCCTTCACCTACGTCGGGAAGAGAGACGACGTGGATTTCCGGCCCTTCCCGTCGGTCCGGACCAGCCTGGCCGGCTATCTCACCGCCGACCTTGATGCCTCGGTTGACCTGCTCCGGCGGAGCGGCGGGCGACCCGAGCTGACCGCCACCTTCCGAGCGGAGAACCTGTTCGACGCGGCGTATCAGACCGTAGTGGGATTCCCGGGGCGCCCGCGGGCACTTCTGGTGGGCGCAACCCTGGGGCTCTGATCGCGTCGGAGGGCGGTCTCGGCGCTGACCAGCTTGGCGGCTTCGAATGGCCGCTTCCGTCACGCGCCTGTGGTCGCGTGCCGGGACGGACCATGGCATCTTTCGTCGCATGAGCTTCCGTGCTCGCCACGTGGTCGGATTCTGCGCGAGTGTGCTGGTGGGCACACTGGCCTGCGCCCGCGCCTCGGCGCCGCTTCCTCCCGCCGAAGAAGTGGTTCTGGTGGTCAACAAAGGCGCCGCCACCCTGCAGGTGATCCCGGTCGACGCTCCCGGTTCGTCAACCACGATCCCGCTTGGCGGGACGAGCCCCACGCCCACGGGGGTAAGCGCGCTCAACGGCCGGGCGCTGGTGCCGCTCGGGGCCGACAACAGCGTCGCGGTGGTGGACTTGCAGTCGCGGCAGGTCACGCGAGTCATCCCACTCGCTCCGAACTCGGGCGCGACCGGCTCCGCCATCGTGGACGACTCCACCGGATACGTAGCGAACCCGAACCTCAATACGGTCACCCAGGTCAACTACCTGACGGGCGACACGGCGAGCGTGGCGGTGGGCATCTACCCGCAGGCCGTCGCATTCACGCGCGGAAAGGTCTTTGTCCTGAACGGCAATCTCGTAAACGGCCAGGTGGCGGGTCCGAGCTGGATCTCGGTCGTCGACCCGATCACCAACCGCCTGGCGGGGGGCACGGACTCGATCCCGCTCCCCGGGCCCGGGAACGCCATCGCTGGCGCCGTTGGTCCGGACGGGCTCCTGTATGTCATGAACATGGGGCCGGACACCGGCGTAGAAGGTCGCTTGTCCGAGGTGGACCCCGTGGGGTTCGATGAACTGGCGAATTTCGGTGGTTTCGGCTTCGGGCCCGGGGCCATCGCCACGAATGGCATCAACCAGCTGTACGTCAGTTCCCTGACCGAGGGGCTCATGGTCTTCGACATCACCCGGCAACGGGTGACACGTGGCGCGGGGAACGGCCTCGCCATTCCCCATAACAGCGGTGTCGCCGTGGACTCCCGCCAGCAGGTGTATGCGCTGGACGCGGGCGACTGCGCGTCCACGCCAGGAACCGTCCACATCCTCCGCACGGACCTGTCGGAGATCCGGACCATCACGGCGGGGCTGTGCGCGGTGGCGGCTCTGGTCACCGAAGTGCCCCCCAGTTCTCCCTAGGATTCCGCGGGTTCGCCTGGCAGCGCGGTGCCTCGTGCCGCCAGAGCCGAATCCAATCCGCAGGCAACTCAGCCGCCATGCCCCTCGTCAGCACCCCCGCGATCATTCTCTCGGCGCTTCGCTATGGCGAGACGTCCAAGATCGTCCGACTGGCGACCGAGGATCACGGAGTGCAGTCCGCCATCGCCAAAGGGGCGCTTCGGCCCAAGAGCCGCTTCGGAGCTGCCCTCCAAGTCCTGAGCGGCGGACAGGCGCAGTTCCTTCTGTCGGAGCGGCGGGAGCTCCACATCCTCACCGCGTTTGACGTGACCACCATTCCGGTGGGTCTCACCAGCGACGTTCGTCGCTACGCGACCGCCGCGGCGCTGGCCGAGACGATGCTCCGGGCGGCGCCGGCGGATTCCCATCCCGAGGCATACCAGTCCCTGGCGGACGGCCTGCTGGCACTGGAGCGCGCCCCCGGCGACGAGGTCCCGGCACTTGCGCTGCAGCGCCTCTGGGGACTCGTCGGCGCGTTGGGGTATTCGCCAGGGCTCACGGTCTGCGTTCGTGACGGGAGGCCCCTCGAGGCGGGTGAGGTGGCCTTCAGCGTGCGGGAGGGGGGCGCCCTCTGCCGGAGCTGCGCCCGGGGCGCCGAGGCCACCGTCCTTCCGGCCGACGCGCGCGCCGTCCTGGTCGGCTTCCAGCGGAAGGGAGCTCTCCCGCCGCTGGGCCCGCGAGAGGCCGCCGCCCACCGGCGCCTGCTCAGTCGCTACATCCAGGACCATCTGGTCGAAAGCACGAACCTTGTCGCGCTCCGCTTCTGGCAGGAGTGCGAATGGGGCAACGGCCGATGATCATCGGCATGGCCGGGCACATCGACCACGGCAAGTCGGCCCTGGTCGAGGCATTGACCGGACGCCCGATGGATCCGTTCGCGGAGGAGCGCCGGCGCGGGATCACCCTCGACCTCCACGTCGCGCCGCTCCCCCTGGACGAGAATACCATCGCCGGAGTCGTCGATGTGCCGGGCCACGAGGATCTGGTCCGGACCATGGTCGCCGGGGCCGCCGGCGTCGACCTCGTGCTCCTCGTCATCGCCGCGGACGAAGGCATCATGCCGCAGAGCCGGGAGCACCTGGCGGTCGTAGAGCAGCTCAGGATTCCGCGGGGCATTCCCGTTCTCACAAAATCGGACCTGGTCGAGCCCGAATGGCTCGGCATGGTCGAGGAAGAGGTACGCACGTGGCTGGCGAGCAGCCCCGTTTCGTTTGAGCCGCCTGTTGTCACGTCGGCACGGACGGGTGCCGGGACCGACGCATTGCGCTCCGCCATTCGCGAGGTGGCCCAACGGCTTCCGCCGCCTCGAGCCGACGATCTGGCGCGGCTCCCCATCGACCGCGCCTTCTCACGGCCGGGCACGGGAACGGTCATAACCGGAACCGCGTGGTCCGGCGCATTTCAAGCGGGGGACGCCGTGCGGGTCTTGCCAGGAAACCACGCGGCCCGGATCCGCACTCTGGAGCGGCACGGCCAGCCAGTGCCGAAGGCGTCGGCTGGGGAGCGCGTGGCCTGTGGCCTTACCGGCCTCCCGCTCGACGCCGTCGAGCGGGGCAGCGTCCTGGTGTCAGGCAGCGATCCCTGGCAGGAAAGCTCCGCGCTCGACGCCGCGGTGGAGGTCCTGCCAGAGGCGCCACGGCCGCTCCGCCACCAGACCCGGCTCCGGGTCCACCTGGGCACCGCGGAGGTACTGGCCCGCGTGCACCTCGGCGCGGCGATTGCCCCGGGCTCGTCAGGGCTGGTGCGGCTCGCGCTGGAGCGCCCGCTTGTCGCCCGCGGTGAAGATCGAATCGTGCTCCGGAGCTACAGTCCGGTGACGGTGATCGGCGGCGGCTGGATCGTGGATCCCTGCCCGCCGAGGGGCCGGGTCCGGTGGCCGGGAGGTCTGGCCGATCCGGACCCGCTGCACCGACTCCGCGCGCTCCTTTCCCGGCGGCCAGCTGGCGCGAGCGAGGGTGAGGTGGCTCAGCTCGTGGGAGAACCCCCGAGCATCGTGTCCGCCCTCTGCCGAGACCCATCCATCGCAGCGGTCGGGAACCTCGTCATTCTCCACCGCCAGATCGAAGAAGCCACCAGCGTGGCGCGCGAAGCCGTGTCGAGCTTTCACCGCGACCACTCCAGGGAGGACGGCATGCCGCTGGAGACGCTCCGTCATACCCTGCGGCAATATCATGTCGCGGTGAATCCCGCCATCGATTGGCTCGTTACCCAGGGGGAGCTGGAGATTGAGCGAGGGATCATTCGCCGCGTCGGGTTTCGGTCAGCGATCCAGGGCGGGGCGGAAGCCACGGAGCGGGTGCTGGCCCTCGTGGAGGAGGCGGGCCTCTCTCCACCTACCGTATCCGAAATCGCCGTGACGCTTAGTATCCCGACCACCGCCGATCTGCTCCGACGGATAGCGGCTGCCGGTCGCGTGGTTGCCGTCGAGCCCGACCGCTACTTCGCGCGCCGCGCGCTCGACGAGTTTGCGCGCGCCCTCGGCGAGGTGGCGGCGCAAGGGCCCATTACGCCAGCCGCCTTGCGTGAAGCCACCGGGCTCACGCGGAAGTACCTCATACCTCTTTTGGAGTGGGCCGATCGGTCGGGGCTCACCCGTCGCCAGGGGGATGCCCGCGTCCCCGGTCCAGCACTCGGCGTCACGAAGCTGGAACGATGACGCGCTTCCTTGCGCTCCCTCTCCGGCCGGACGATCTTGGGAGTCTTCACCCGGGAAGTGAGGCGGAATCACCAGGACAATACAGGAGACCCCATGGTCAGGAGACGTTGGCCGGGGTGGAGTCTCGTAATGCTCCTGGGCCTGGCCGCCCTCGCGTCCGCGCAGGAACGGCCGCCGCCCGGAGTCCAATTGCGGGACAACTACCCCAACCCGTTCTTCCCGTCGACGACGATACCGTTCGACATCGGTCCCGAACTTTGCGAGCGAGGTCACCAGCCCCTAGTCAGTCTGAAGATCTACAATGTGTTGGCGCAGGTGGTTGCCGTTCCCGTGCTGGTTGCATCCGGCGGTCAACATCTTGATGACGTTCGTCTGGCCTGCGGAACCTACGAGGCCTACTGGGATGGCAAGCTCCTCCACTCCAATCGAGAGCTCACGCCGGGCATTTACTACGCCCAGTTGGTGGTGGATGGAGAGCGATACACTCTGAAGATGATCGCACGACGCTAAACCGGGGACTCCAGGCGCATCGCTTGGGGTCCCTCGTCGTTTGAGAGAGCCGCGCGTCAAGCAAAGCCCGGAGTGAGTCGGTGCTCAAGTCGGCAGGATACCGGCAGGGGGGACAGGACATTGCGCCTCCCTTGGGCGCGGCACACAGTCGAATCTGCCATCTCGGCAGCTTTTTCCGGCTTGACGCTTGCCCAGTTCCGGGCGGAGCTGTACATCTCGCCGGCATCGTCCAGGTTGGTCTGGGCCGACGGCATACAGGAGCAAGATTCCGAACATGATTCGCCCCGAACGTCTGACTCTCAAGGCTCAAGAGGCCTTTCGCGACGCCGCCCAGGAAGCCACTCGCCGCGGCAACCCCGTAGTCAATGACACCCACCTCTTTGCTGCCCTTCTGGCACAGGAGGAAGGGGTGGTGCGCCCGCTGCTGCAGAAGGCGGGCGTCAACGTCCAGGCGCTGCAGGAGGAGACCCTTCGCGAACTGGATCGGCTCCCGCGGCAGGAGGGCGGCGCGGAACCGACGCTGGCGCGGGAACTCAGCAAGGTCTTTGACCGAGCCGAGTCCGAGGCCAAGACCCTGGGCGACGCCTACGTCTCGACCGAGCACCTCCTCGTCGGATTGGTCGAGGAGAAGGGAACCACCGCTCGCCAGCTGCTGAGCACCGAGGGGATCGGGGCCAAGGAGCTCCGTGCCGCGCTGGGGGAGGTGCGGGGCGCCCATCGGGTGACCGACGTCTCTCCCGAGAGCCAGTATCAGGCGCTCGAGCGCTATACCCGGAACCTGACCGACCAGGCCCGGCAGGGAAAGCTCGATCCAGTGATCGGCCGGGATGAGGAGGTCCGCCGCGTGATGCAGGTCCTCTCCCGGCGCACCAAGAACAATCCGGTTCTGATCGGCGAGCCAGGAGTCGGCAAGACCGCCATCGTCGAAGGATTGGCCCAGCGGATCGTGAACGGAGACGTCCCCGAGTCCCTGCGCGGCAAGGAAATCGTGGCGCTCGATATCGGGCTGCTGCTGGCCGGCGCCAAGTATCGCGGCGAGTTCGAGGAGCGGCTCAAGGCGGTAGTGAAAGAACTGGTCCAGGCCGAGGGGCGCTACATCGTCTTCATCGATGAGCTGCACACCCTGGTCGGGGCAGGCGCGGCGGAAGGCGCCGTGGATGCCTCGAACCTGCTCAAGCCCGCGCTGGCCCGCGGCGAGCTGCACGTCGTCGGAGCCACGACGCTCGACGAGTATCGCAAGCACGTCGAGAAGGACGCGGCCCTGGAGCGCCGGTTCCAGCCGGTGCTGGTCGGTGAGCCCAGCGTCACCGACACGATCGCCATCCTGCGTGGTCTCAAGGAGAAGTACGAGGTCCATCATGGCATTCGCATTACCGACAACGCCCTCGTAGCGGCGGCGACCCTGTCCGACCGCTACATCGGGGACCGCTTCCTCCCCGACAAGGCGATCGACCTGATGGACGAGGCGGCCAGCCGCCTCCGGATGGAGATCGACAGCCTGCCGCAGGAGATCGACGAGGTCGAGCGGAAAGTCCTGCAGCTCGAGATCGAGCGGCAGGCCCTGCTCAAAGAGAAAAGCAAGGCCGGTGTCGAGCGCCGGAAGGCGGTCGAGGAGGAGATCTCCCAATTGAAGGAGAAGTCCTCGTCCATGAAGGCGCAGTGGCAGGCCGAGAAGGTCGGCATCGCCGAGATCCAGCGGCGGCGCCAGGAGGTGGAGGGGCTCAGGACCGAGATGGATCAGGCGACTCGGCGCGGCGACCTCCAGAAGGCGGCCGAGCTGCGCTATGGCCGGATTCCGGCTCTCGAGCAGGAGATTGCGGACCAGGAGAAGCGGCTCGCCCAGATCCAGGCCAAGGTCAAGTACCTCAAAGAAGAGGTGGATGCCGAGGACATCGCCGAGGTGGTGGCAAAGTGGACCGGCATTCCGGTCGACAAGATGCTCGAGTCCGACCGGGAGCGGCTGACCCGTCTCGAGGAGGAGCTGGCGCAGCGCGTCATCGGACAGAGTGCCGCCGTGGAAGCCGTGGCGAGCGCCGTCCGGCGGAGCCGCGCCGGCCTGTCGGACCCCAACCGCCCGACCGGCTCGTTCATCTTCCTGGGCCCGACCGGAGTGGGGAAGACCGAGACCGCCCGGGCGCTCGCCGAGTTTCTGTTCGACGACGAGCGGGCGATGGTCCGCCTCGACATGTCGGAGTACATGGAGAAGCACTCGGTCGCCCGGATGATCGGGGCGCCGCCGGGCTATGTAGGGTACGAGGAGGGCGGGCAGCTGACCGAGGCGGTCCGGCGCCGCCCCTACAGCGTGGTGCTGTTCGACGAGATCGAGAAGGCGCACCCGGATGTCTTCAACGCCCTGCTACAGATCCTGGATGACGGCCGTCTCACGGACAGCCAGGGCCGCGTGGTGGACTTCCGCAATACGGTCATCATCATGACCTCCAACATCGGGAGCCATATCATCCTGGAGGCCGGAGAACAGGACGCGGCCGGCTGGGCCTTGGTGGAAAGCCAGGTGCGGGAGCAGCTCCGCCTCCACTTCAGGCCCGAGTTCCTGAACCGGGTGGACGACATCATCGTCTTCCGGCAGCTGAGTCGCGCGGACATCGCGGCTATCGTCGAGCTGCAGCTCAAGCGGCTCGCGCACCAGCTCGAAGAGCGCCACCTGGGGCTCCGGGTGACTGCGGAGGCGCGCGAGCTGCTCGCCACCGAGGGCTACGACCCGGTCTTCGGGGCGCGGCCACTCAAGCGGGTGATTCAGCGACGCCTCCAGAACCCCATCGCCCTGGAGCTCCTCGAGGGACGCTTCGCGGACGGTGACACCATCGAGGTCCGCCGCAAAGGCGAGACGCTCAGCTTCGAGAAGGCCGCCTGAGTCCGGGAAGACCGGCCTCCGAGGCCGACCTGGCGGGAATGCGGGCCGCGCTCGACCTGGCCCGCGCCGCCGAACGCCTGGGCGAGGTTCCCGTCGGCGCGGTAATCGTCGCCGATGGCACCACCGTGGCGGGGTCGCACAACCTGACCCAGGCCCGGCACGATCCGCTCGCCCACGCGGAGCAGATCGTACTCAGCGAGGCGCTGCGGAGGCTCGGCGCCGATCGGCTGACCACCGCCACGCTCTACGTTACCCTCGAGCCATGCGCCATGTGCGCCGGGGCCATCATTCTGGCCAAGGTGGGCCGCGTGGTGTTCGGCGCGTGGGATGAGAAGGCCGGAATGGCCGGTTCGGTCGGCGATGTGCTGCGGAACCCTCGGCTCAACCATCATCCCGAAGTGGTGGGCGGCGTGCTGGAGGACGAATGCGGCGATCTCCTCCGGGCCTTCTTCCGGCAGCATCGCTAGGCAACGATCTTCTCTCGGTTCCCGGCACGCCCCTTCTCACTTCTCACTTCTCACTTTCCTTTCCCCCATTCCCCGATGTTCGCTCAGCCCTGGGTATGGCAGCTTGTCGCTGGCTTCCTGCACGTGGGCCTGGCCATCGTCGTGTCGGCGCACATCGTCCTCACCAAGCGCGACGTGCGGGCCGCCATCGGCTGGATCGGGTTGGTCTGGCTGGCTCCCGTGGTGGGTTCCGCTCTGTATGGATTCTTCGGGATCAACCGGATACGGCGTCGGGCAGGCAGGATGCGGCGGGGCCGGGTCTCGACCTCGATCGCCGCCCTAGGCTCGACCAGCGCAACGCTGCCCGCCACCTACCCCGAGTCCCTGAACTCCGTTTCGACACTGGTCGGAGGGTTGACCCAGGCCTCGCTCGAGGCGGGCAACCTGGTGGAGCCGCTCGTGAACGGGGACCAAGCCTATCCGGCCATGCTGGATGCGATCGTCAGTGCGGAACGGAGCGTTGCCTTAGCGACCTACATCTTCGACCGTGGCAGGGTGGGCGAACGGTTCGTCGATGCCCTGGGGCAGGCCGTGCGGCGCGGCGTCCAGGTACGGGTCCTGATTGATGGCGTCGGCGCGCGGTACAGTCGCCCGCCAATTGTCCGGACCCTGAGGCGGCGTGGCGTCACGGTCGCGCAGTTTCTCCGGAGCCGCTGGCCGCTCCCCCAGCCCTACCTGAATCTCCGCAACCATCGGAAGCTGCTCGTGGTGGACGGCAAAGTCGGCTTCTGCGGAGGAATGAATATCCGCGACGGCCACGCGCTCGAACTCAAGCCGCGTGACCCCACGCAGGACATTCACTTCCGGGTGCACGGGCCCGTTGTGCGCCAGCTCATGACGGCTCTCGCGTTCGACTGGACCTTTGCGACCGGAGAAGCCCTGGCCGGGCCCGAGTGGTACCCGGCGCTCGAGCCGGCGGGGGACGTTCTCGCCCGTGGCATCCCGGATGGACCGGACGAGGATTTCGAGACCCTGCTGCTCACCCTGCTGGGTGCGCTGGCCCAGGCTCGGGAATCGCTCCGGATCGTGACGCCGTACTTTCTGCCGGACCACTCGCTGCTCGAGGCCCTGCGGGTGGCCGCGCTTCGCGGGGTCCGGATCGACATCGTGCTGCCGAGTCGCGGAAACCTCCGCCTCGTGCAGTGGGCGGCCACGGCCCAGCTTGCGCGGGTCATCCAGGGTGGCTGCCGGGTCTTTCTCACCCCGCCGCCCTTTGATCATTCCAAGCTGTTCGTCGTGGATGGAGCCTGGTCGCTCATCGGTTCCGCCAATTGGGACCCGAGGAGCCTTCGCCTCAACTTCGAGTACGGCGTCGAGTGCTACTCCCAAAGCCTCGCCGCGACCCTCGATCGATTGATCGAGGCCAAGATCGCCTCGGCGCGCCGCCTCACGCTGGAGGACCTCGACCAACGGAGCCTGGCCGTCAAGCTTCGGGACGGGGTGGCGTGGTTGGCGCAGCCCTATCTGTGAGCTCCTCCAAATCGCTTGGCTCGGCCTCGTCGCGCCGTTAGTTTTCGCGCCGCGTCACACCGCGCACGAGGAGCCCGCGCCGGTCGGCGCGACGGGGACAGGTGTCCGAGTGGCTGAAGGAGCCGGTCTCGAAAACCGGTAAACCCGCAAGGGTTTCGAGGGTTCGAATCCCTCCCTGTCCGTGAGATTCCCGCATGTCCCACCCCCTGATGGCGCATCCCTCCGCTGATCAAACCACCGGTTCGGTGCTCGGCCTGGCCCTGGGCGACGCGCTCGGGGCCGTGGTCGAGGCCCTGCCTCCGGGCGACGCCCGGGACTACGTGGAACAGGTGCT
>DATJVM010000089.1:0-60130 GCA_035501775.1 Gemmatimonadales bacterium
GCGAAGTCCGGGCGGCAGCTTTCCGCGTCCGCGGCATCGACCGCCCGGTACAGGCGCTTCTCGAAATGCGTCGAGATGGCGGCCACCAGATGCCCGCCCGCAGAGAAGCCGAGTACTCCAATCTTGTGGGGATCGATGTGCCACTCGGCGGCGTGAAAACGCACCAGCCCCACCGTGCGCTGCGCATCCTCCAGCGCCATCGGAGACCTGGGATAGGGCCCCGACTTTGGGAACGGCCCCACGCCGGGCACGCGGTACTTGAGGAGCACGCAGCTGATTCCCGCGGAGACCAGCCAATCGCATACCTCCGTGCCTTCGAGGTCGATGGCCAGGATCTGATACCCTCCGCCAGGAAACACTACGACCGCCGCTCCTGTGTTCTTTCCCGTCGGCGCGTAGACGGTCATCGTGGGCCGCGTGACTCTGCTTATGTAGGTCCACGGCCTCCCGGCAACCAGCTCGACCTGTTCCCTGGCCGCCTCCTCGGGCCCCCCGACAGGCCGCGCGTCGGGAACGGCTCCCGGCCAGATCGGAACCTGCGTATGTCCAGGCGACGGCTGCCAGATCTTCGCCTGCGCGTTCAGGCTAAGCGGGGCGCACAAGGCAGAGAGGAACAGGAGCAGCCGACAGATCATCTGAGCATTTCGCAAATGGAGGTCGGTCTTGGACGTGCCGTTTCTGACAGAACCTACCCGAGCAATGTAGGGACCGCCCACCGCGGATGCAGCCGGCGCCGGGACCGTCTACCGGACATTCGGCTGAGCTCGGCGCCCGACCGGCGTCCGGCCTCTCCGCAGTGGTCTACGATTCCGAGCCCCCACTGCTGGCGTCCAGCTCCGTACCGGGACACATTTCAATTTCCTTCACCTCTCTCGACTTGGCCGAACTCCCCATCGATTTCACCGCCCAGCTTGCCGACCGCTACCGGGTAGAGCGCGAACTCGGGCGCGGGGGCATGGCGACGGTCTACCTGGCCCACGACCTGAAGCACGACCGGCCGGTCGCCCTCAAGGTGCTCCACGCCGAGCTGGCCGCGCTGCTGGGCCCCGAGCGCTTTCAGCGCGAGATCCGCTTCGCGGCCCGCCTGCAGCATCCCCACATCCTGACCGTGCTCGATTCTGGCGAGGCTGCCGGCCAGCTCTGGTTCACCATGCCCTACGTGGAGGGGGAGTCGCTCCGGGATCGGTTGCGGCGGGAGCGGCAGCTGCCGGTGGAGGAGGCGCTCCGGATCACGCGGGAGGCGGCCCAGGCGCTGCAGTACGCGCACGACCACGGGGTGATCCACCGGGACATCAAGCCGGAGAATCTGCTCCTCACCACCGATGGCAACACCCTGGTGGCCGACTTCGGCATCGCACGCGGACTCGGAAGCGGAGAGCAGCTCACCCAGACCGGGATGAGCATCGGGACGCCCGCCTATATGAGCCCGGAACAGGCGAGCGGCGACAAGGCGGTCGACGCCCGGAGCGACCTCTACTCCCTGGCGGCGGTGCTCTACGAGATGCTGGCCGGCGAGCCGCCCTACACCGGCCCCTCGGTACAGGCGGTGCTCATTAAGCGTTTCACCGAGCCGGTCCCGAGCGTCCGCAAGGCACGGCCGAGCGTACCCGACCCGATCGACCAGGCGCTGCAGCGGGCGCTGGCCCCCATTCCGGCCGACCGCTTCTCCGGCATGGCCCAGTTCGCGCAGGTCCTCCAAGGCGGCCTGACCGGCACGGCCCCTGTACCTAGTACGCCGGTGACAGCGCCGCCAGCGCCGCCGATGCCGACCGCGGCGCCAGCCCCGTCCCCCGCCGCGCAGCAGCGCCGCCGGCCGATAGCGGCCCTCTCACTGGCACTGGGTTTCCTGATCGGCCTCGGCGTGTTGTTCGCCTGGAAGCGGAATCACGACACCCTGGATACCGGGGCCGGCGCCAAGCGCCTCGCGGTGCTCCCCTTCGAAAACCTGGGTGACTCGGCGGACGCCTACTTCGCCGACGGGATGACCGACGAGGTACGGGGGAAGCTGTCGGAGGTTCCCGGGTTGGCCGTGATCGCCCGGTCCAGCTCCAACGAGTACCGGCACAGCTCCAAGGGGCTGCAGGAGATCGCCCGGGAGCTGGGCGCGGACTATCTGCTCACCGCCACGGTGCGCTGGGAGAAGCGCCCCGACGGGACCAGCCGGGTACGGGTAAGCCCGGAGCTGGTGCGGGTGGTTCAGGGGATGGCGCCGACCACCAACTGGCAGCAGGCCTTCGACGCCGCCCTCACCGATGTCTTCCAAGTTCAGGCGGATATTGCGGGAAAGGTGGCCGCCGCGCTCAACGTCGCGCTGGGCGACAGTGCCCGCCAGGAGATCGCCAACCGGCCCACCGCGAATCTGGCCGCTTACGATGCGTTCCTCAAAGGAGAGGCGGCCTCGCAGGGGATGTCAGCGACCGATCCGGCCAGCCTGCGTCGCGCCATCGACTTCTATTCGCAGGCGGTCACCCTCGACTCCTCGTTCGTCCCTGCCTGGGTGGAGCTGGCCCGGGCCCACTCCCTCCTCTACTACAACAGCACGCCGTCTCCAGCAGAGGCCGAAGCGGCACGGCTGGCGGCCGAGCGGGCCCAAGCGCTGGGCCAGGGACGGCCGGAGGGCGCTTTGGCCATGGGCAGCTACTACGCCAGCGTGCTGGGGGATCCGCCGCGGGCGCTGGATCTGTTTCAGGCGGGGCTCAAACTGGCGCCCAACAATGTGGACCTTCTGGTGGCGACCGCGCTGGCGGAGCAGAGCCTCGGCCGGTGGGACGACGCGCTCCAGCACCTTGAGCGGGCCGGCACGCTCGATCCGCGAAGCGCGCAGACCGCCCGGCGCGCGGCCTTTACGCTGCTCTGGCTCCGACGCTACCCTGAGGCGGAGAAGGCTGCCGACCACGCCGTGGCGCTGGCGCCTACTGGATTCAATTCGATCGAAACGCGGGCGATGGTGGCCCTCGCCCAGGGTGACCTGGCGGGCGCGCAAGGCGTGCTGCGGAACGCGCTCCACGGCGTCGACCCGGGGTCGCTCCTGGCCTACTTCGGCAACTACTGGGATCTCTGCTGGGCGTTGGACGACGCGCAGCAGCAGCAGGTCCTGACCCTGGGCCCCGGCGCATTCGACAACGACCGGGGGGTCTGGGGGATTGTGCACGCCCAGATCTCTCACCTGCGCGGCGACTCGGTTCGGACCCGGATCTACGCCGACTCCGCCCGCATGGCGTACGAGCAGCAGATCCGAACCACGCCCAACGACGGCCAGCAACACGCCTTTCGCGGCCTGGCGCTGGCCTACCTGGGTCGCAAAGCCGATGCGATCGCCGAGGGGGAGCGCGCGGTGGCGCTCGCGCCGGCCAGCCAGGACGCCTACGGCGGGCCCTACAACCTGCATCAGCTGGCCCGGATCTATCTCCTGGTGGGTGAGCCGGACAAGGCACTGGACCTGCTCGAACGCCTGCTCAAGATGCCGTACTACCTGTCACCGGAGTGGCTCCGGATCGATCCCAGCTTTGCTCCGCTCCACGGCAACCCACGCTTCGAGCGCCTGATCGCGGGGAAGTGAGTCGCACTCGCTGGCGCCCCTGCCTTGATTGGTCGCCTAGGTCCGCCAGGCAGGTCTCGGCGCACTCCACGGACAGCCCCGAGCTGACGACTGCACAGACGCTCGCCTGGGCCGCGTAGCTCCAACGGCGATGTTGGCGGTGGCCAGCGGCAAGTCGAAGGAAGCTGATCTCGCCGACTGGGTGCGAGTCAGGATCCAGCGGCGTCGGGGCCACAAGAAAGCAACCCAAATACCACATGAAGGGCGACGGCCTCGGTGTCGGCCCGTGACCGAGGCTGGCGGCCGATGCCTCTGAGCGTCGCACCAGCGCCTCGGCGGCGGCACATCCCGGTCGATCATCGCCCTCAAATGCGATCAGTGCCCTCCCGGTTGATTTGCCTGTGTTTCCCTCTCCATCTACTATCCGCGGTCCCTAACCCCGAGATCCGACGTGCCGTTGCCTTCTCTGGCGGAGCGCGACCTGCCACGCATCGCCCTCGCCATTATCGATCGAATCCCTGCCATGATCGCGTACTGGGACCGGGACGAGGTCTGCCGCTTTGCCAACCAGGCGTATCGCGCATGGTTCGGGCGCTCACGTGAAGAGCTCATTGGCACCAGGCTGTGCGATCTCCTGGGCCCGATCTACCCCCTCAATCGGCCCTACATCGAGGCCGCCCTCGCCGGCCAACAGCAGGTCTTTGAACGTCAGATCCCGGTTCCGGATGGCATTGGCATGCGGGACAGCATCGCGACCTACACCCCCGACATCCAGGATGGCTTCGTCTTTGGCTTCTTTGTCCATGTGGCCGACGTGACGGCGTTGAAGACGCACGAACGTCATTTGACCGAGGTCATCCAGGAGCGGGACAGCGCTCTCGCCGAGATCCGCACCCTCCGCGGCCTGCTCGCGATCTGTGCCTCGTGCAAACGCATTCGTGACGACGAGGGGCAATGGACCAGCGTCGAGCGTTATGTCACTACTCGCACGGAGGCACGGTTCACGCACGGAATCTGTCCCGAATGTGCCACGCGTCTCTACCCTTCGCTCGTGCCGTTCTCGGATACTTAACGGTCGCACTGTCTTCTGCCGGGGTCCCGATGGGGATGGGGGCCGAGATGGAACCTCCGCCGACCGGTCCCTCCGCGCCGTCGCCATTCCAGCACGTCCAGCCGTTCGATCGGCTAGCGATTCACCATTCGCTGCGATGCCTCGCCGTAGCGCGCCCCATGAATCTCCAGCGCGGACGTGGCACGGGTCAGGTCGGCAACGTCGGCGGAAGAAAGCTCCACAGCCGCGGCGCCCAGATTCTCCTCGAGGCGGTGCAGCTTGGTGGTACCAGGAATCGGGACGATCCACGGCTTCTGCGCCAAGATCCAGGCGATAGCCACTTGTGCCGGCGTGGCGTGGACCCGCCGCGCGATCGTGGCGACAAGGTCCACGAGCGGCTGGTTGGCCTTCCGGTTCTCCTTGCTGAAGCGCGGCACGGTATTCCGGAAGTCGCTCGCCTCGAACTTCGTATCGGGCCGCACGGCTCCGGTGAGGAAGCCCTTGCCGAGAGGGCTGAAGGGCACAAAGCCGATGCCAAGCTCCTCGAGCACCGGGAGGATTGCCTCCTCCGGCTCCCGCCACCAAAGAGAGTACTCGCTCTGAAGGGCGGCCACCGGCTGCACCACGTGCGCCTCCCGGATGGCGGCCACGCCGGCCTCCGACATGCCGAAGTGCCGCACTTTCCCCTCCTCAATCAGGCGCTTGACTGCGCCCGCCACCTCCGTCATCGGAACGCTGGGGTCCACACGGTGCTGGTAGTAGAGGTCGATCGTCTCGATGCCCAGGCGCTTGAGTGAGCCCTCGGTCATCTGGCGGATGTACGCGGGGTTGCTGTTGAGGCCGATACTCTTCCCGTCGCGGTCGAAGTTGAACCCGAACTTGGTCGCGATCACCACCCGGTCGCGGAAGGGTCGGAGCGCCTCTCCCACCACTTCCTCGTTGCTGAAGGGGCCGTAGGCCTGCGCGGTATCGAAGAAGGTGACGCCCAGTTCCACCGCTCGGCGGATCAGCGCGATGGCCTGCGACTTCTCGGTGGCCTGGCCGTAACCGAAGTTGAGGCCCATGCAGCCTAGGCCGATCGCGGAGACCTCCAGGCCGCTTCGACCCAGTTGGCGCTTCTGCATAATTCCCTCCCTCAAGTGGGGCGACGCTCCGGCGGAGCCCGAGCGAGGCCATGTCGCAGCCGTTGGTAGGCGGCGATGCTCAGTGCGTTTCTCTGTGGTCTGGTCCACCGACTTCCAGAGCCTCGGCGCCGGCAGCCCCCGTACCGAGACCAATATCATGGTCGGGACGCTAGCGATCTACTTGACAGCGGTTTACAGGTCGATAAGCATTGCTAATCAATGACTGATTCGCTCGACGAGCTTTCCGTGTTCGTGGCCGTGGCGGAAACTCAGGGGTTTCGCGCTGCGGGAGAACGCCTGGGCGTGACCGGCTCTGCCGTCAGCCAGACGCTCGGCCGCCTGGAAGAGCGGCTCGGCGTACCGCTACTCCAGCGCACCACACGAAGCGTGCGGCTTACCGAGGCGGGCGAGCGGCTGTATGCCTCGGTTCGGCCGGCGTTGGAGGAAGTCCGCACGGCCTTGGCGTCAGTGGGCGCGATGGGGGTCGAGCCCCGTGGGACGCTGCGGCTCCATGTGGCCACGGTGGCGGACCGGTTCCTGGAGGGGCAGCTGCTCGCGGGGTTCCTGGCAAGCCACCCGCACGTGCAGCTCGACCTGGTCCTGAGCGACGACCCGCTCGACATCGTCGCGGGAGGTTTCGATGCGGGGATCCAACTCGGCGAGGTGATCGACCAGGACATGCACGCCGTCGCGGTGACCGGCGACATCCGGCTCGTGGTGGTGGCGGCACCCTCTTACCTGGCGCAGCACCCGACACCGCAGCACCCACGCGAGCTCTCTGAGCATGACTGCATCAACTGGCACGCCTCGGCGAGGGCCGTGCCCTATCGCTGGGAGTTTACCGAGAACGGGAAGGACTTCGCCGTGACTGTGCGGTCGCGGGTGCTCACGACCGACCCGGCGCTCAACATCCGGCTGGCACGGGCCGGGATCGGGATCACAATCGGGTCGGAAGACCGGGTGCTCGAGGACGTGGCCCGGGGGACGCTGGTCAAGATCCTCGACGAGTACTCGACCCCGTTCCCCGGCCTCTACCTCTATTACCCACAGCGCCGGCAGGGGACGCCAGCGCTACGGGCGCTCATCGCCTACCTGCAGGCGAGCCGGGTGCGGAGCTGAGGGACATTACGCCGCGTGGGCGAATCAAGCGGATCGCCGGACCGTGAGACATCGCAGGGAGGAGCCAGCCACCTCGTAGCGCTGTCCGCTGGTCCCTGTCCCCTCTCCCCTGTCCCCTTCCTCACGGCGTTCCGCCCTTGAACGGCGCCAGCTGCGGATCCACCACCTGCTTGTCCCCCACCACCATGATGCTCATCCGGTCCGGGTCGAGGTAGCGCTCCGCCGTCTGCTGCACCTGGGCCGGTGTGACCCCCATGGCGTTCCGGACGTAGTCGGTCAGGTAGTTCTCACCCAACCCGTGCTGATCCACGAACTGCAGCTGGTTGATGAGACCGTAGCGGGAGCTGTTTCGAAGCGTGAAGAGGCCCACCATGTTGTTCTCGATTCCGGCCAGCTCGGCCGCCGAGGGGGCTTCTTTGCGGAGCCGGCTCACCTCGTGGAAGATCTCCTTGAGCGATGGCCCGGTGACGTTGGTCGTCACGTCCGCCAATTCCGCCCAGATGCCGGTGTGGGGCCAGGTCATGACCAGCGAGAAGGGAGAATAGGTGTAGCCTTTGTCCTCGCGGATGTTGGCGGTGATCCGCGAACCGAACGCGCCGCCCAGCAGGGCATCGGTGACCGAGAGACGGATCCAGTCCGCGCTCGACGGGTCCGCCACGGGGAGCCCCACCCGGAGCGCGCTCTGCACCGCGCCGGGGCGATCCACCAGGCTCACCTGACGCTGGGTGACCGGCACCGGTGGCCGTGAGGTGGCGGGCGGGCCGGAGGGCCATCCCTGGAAGGCCTGGCGCACCGCCTGCTCCACCGCCTTCGCGTCGAACACGCCGCTCACGTAGAGGTGCGCTCTGCGAGCACCGAAGTTCTTCTGGTAGAAGGCGCGCACCTTCTCCGCGGAGTAGCCCTGGAGCATCGCCTCGGAAGCGTAGATCCGGGCGTAGGGGTGATCGCCGAAGATCAGCTGACGGAACTTCTCGCGGCAGATCTGGTCCGGCTGGCTCAACGCGATGGAGTTGTCGCGGATCATGTTGGCGCGAAGCCGCTCGACGTCTGCCTGGGCAAACCGCGGGTGGCGAGCCACGTCGCCCACGAGCTGCACGTACCGCACGGCGTTCTCGCTCAGCACCTCGCCCCCGATGGTGACGTTGTCGTCCGAGGCGCCGGACGTGAGGCCTCCGCCCATGTCCGCGGCCTGGCGGCTGATCTCGGCGCCACTTCGGGTCTCGGTGCCCTCGACCAGCAGGTTGGCCGTGAGTTCCGCCAGCTGAGTTTCATCGGCCGCCTCGTCAATGCCTCCGGTGGCGAGCGCGAGCGACACAGTCACCTTCGGGACCAGGCCGTACTGGACGAGCGTCACCCGCATCCCGTCCGGGAGGGTGAAGGTCCGGTGGGGCGGCACGCGATAGGCGCGCGGTGGACCGGGCGCGGGAGGCGCCTCCTTCTGCGCGGCCAGCGGAAACGACACCAGGCCGAGGCCGATCAACAGCGTCACGGTGTGCATTGCTCGCTCCTCACTGGCTGCCGGACGCGGACGCCGCCGCGTCCTTGGCGCCCGGCACGATGGTGTAGACGGTCCGGTTGCTGTCGCGCAGGTATTCCAGCGCGGTCTTCTGGATCAGCTCCGGCGTCACCTGGGCGAAGCCCTCCTCCAGGTGGTTGATCCGACCGGGGTCGTCGTCGAACAAGGCGAACGAAGCCAGGATGTCCAGCTTGCCCAGCCCGGAGAACGACTCGAAATCGTCGTACAGCGCGGAGCGCATCTTGGTCCGCGCCCGCGCCAGGGTGGTGGCGTCGATCGGCGTCTCCTGCAGCGCCTTCACCTGGCGATCAACCACCGCGAGCAGCGATTCGGCCGGGACGCTCTTGTCGTGGTACAGGCTCACGATATAGAGCATCGGCCCCTGGTAGTTGAACTGGTTGCCGAGCCCCCAGTTGATTCCCGCGCTGACATCGCTGGTGTACCCCTTCTCCTGCACCAGCGCCTGGTAGAGCCGGCTGTCGCGGCCTTCACCCAGGATCTGGTCGATCATGCCAAACGCGAACCACTCCGGGGTCCAACGCTCCGGGACGTGCCAGGCCAACCCGAGTGCGGGGCGCGTGGCCAGCGAGTCGATGCGGCTCGCATGTCGCTCCTCGGTCTGGCGCGGCTCGGAGAGGTCCGGCGCCGGCGGGAGCTCGGCCGGTTCGATGCCGCCGAAGTATTTCGTGATCCAGGCCTTGGCCTGGGCGGGGTCGAAGTCTCCCACCACCGCCAGGACGGCATTGTTGGGGGCGTAATAGCGGCGGTTGAAGGCCGCGGCGTCGGTCAGAGTGGCGGCGTCGAGGTCCTTGAAATCGCCGTAGAAGTTGTGGGCGTTGTACCAGTTCTGGTTCGCCGCCATGGGGAGGTCGATCCAGGGGAACGAGCCATAGGGCTGGTTGATGACATTCACCCGAACTTCGTTCTTCACCACATCCCGCTGGTTATTGAGGTTGGTGCTGTCGATCGCCAGTCCCTTCATCCGGTCCGCCTCCGCCCAGAGCATGGGCTCCAGAGTGTTGGAGGGGGCCACCTCGTAGTAGTTGGTGAAATCGAAGCGGGTGGACCCGTTGAGGACCCCGCCATTCGACTCCACCAGCTTGATGAACTGGAGCTTTCCCAGATTGGTCGAGCCCTGGAACATCAGATGCTCGAAGAGGTGGGCGAACCCGGTGCGGTCCCGGGGCTCGTTCCGGAAGCCGATATGATAGTAGACGCCCACCCCGCAGTGGGCGCGGTGGTGTCCCGCGAGAGCACCACCCGAAGCCCGTTGCCCAGGGTGTAGAACTCGAACGGGACCTTGAGACCCGACGTCTGGGCCGCGACCGGACCCGGACCGGCAAGGAGAAGAACGCAGGCCAGCGGGCACAACCGGCGAACCGAGGGGACCATCAGAACCGCTCCAGGGTTGGGAAGGTGCGGATCAGAATACGGACTCGGGGAGCGTGGGGTTCCAAGTGTCGACCGAGCCAGACCGGGCGAGCCGCCACGGTGAGCCCGCGGCGCGCGGGTCGCGCCTAACATAGGCTCCGGTGGAGGCCCATCCGGCCCTCCCCCGGAGACACTGCTCCCGCCGATGCTGCGATCAGCCGTGATGGTGACCGACCCTGAGCTGATAGATCAGCCCGACCCGACCGAGCAGGTCCACCTGAAACCGGCTCGGAGGGGGCGGGCTGCCGGTGCCGGGCTCGGTCAGGAGCAGGTTGTACAAGCAGGCATTCAGGCTGAGCTCGACGCCGATCGAACGGGTGATGGAGCGGTACGTACCGAAGCTGGCAAAGCCCGCCAGGTTGGAAGGGCTTCCGAAGGGCTTGAACGCGGACCCCGTGTGCTTGAGGTATGCGACGCCGGCCCCAATACGCAGATCGCTCTGCTCGTTCGCGAAAGGCACTCGCCAAAAGGCCGCACCGGCACCTATCACGACGTGTCCAGTCGGGGCGAACCCGGCGAACTTGAGTGAGGTGGCGCCGGTCGCACCGAGCAGACCCGCACCAAGGTGCCGGGAGAACCAGACGACTGCTTCCCCACCGATCGCGACACCCGTCCCAAAGGTGGCCTCGGCGCCAAGTGGCCCGATGGGGCTGGGCTGGTAGGCAAACACCGAGCTGGTCGGAGCGTACAACCCGACCACGGGACCGAGGTCCACGCGGGTCTGCGCGGCGCACCACGAGCTGGTGGCCAGCGCCAGGGCAAAGGCCAGGACAATCGAGCGCCAGGTCATCGGGTATGCGGTCATACGCCGGCTGGAAAGAGCCACGATGCCATCGTCCGTGAGACGGTTGTGGTCCTGCCATCAAGGCGAGCCGTGTGTCATGCCTATCCAACGGCCCGTGGGACGTGCAGGCGAACCGCCGAGTGTGCAGCTCACTGACCCCGGGTAACGTGTGGCTGCTGGATGAGGTGCGCAAGATGTGGCGAGGCCGCTCGGCCGGTTCGATCCACCCCCCTGAACCTCCGTTCACGGGATACTCAAGCTCAGTTCACGCATGGAGTCGCAGGTTGGGCCATCACCAGGGAGGCGCCATGAGCATCGTCAAGGTGATCGAGGTGATCGCGCAGTCCGACAAGGGATTCGACGACGCGATCAGAAACGCCGCGCTGGAAGCGGCCAAGACGGTATCGGGGATCAAGTCGGTGTACGTCGAGAACCTGAGTGCGAAGGTGGAGGGCGACCGCGTCACCACCTTCCGGGCCAACTGCAAGGTGTCGTTCGTCGTGAAGGAGCGGTCGTAGCCATGCCGGCGTTCGTCATGTTGACCCGCGTGCAACCCGGAGGGCTCTCCAGCGGCCGGAGCCTCAAGCGCCTCGAGGCGGACACGATGGCCCATATCCGCCGGGAATGCCCCGGCGTCGAATGGCTGCAGAGCTGGGCACTGCTCGGCCCGTACGATTATCTGGATGTCTTCCGGGCGCCGGACGTCGAGACCGCCACCAAGGTGGCCACACTGATCCACATCCACGGCCAGGCGACGACGGAAACGTGGGGAGCGATCGAATGGAGCCGGTTCAAGGAGATGCTGGAGGGGATGCCAGCGGAGCTGCAGCGTCCGCCGGCCTGATCACCCCGCCGGGCCAGACGATCCCCCCGGTCTCGTGGCCGGACCGGACGCCGAACCTCCGGGACTACGAGGCGGTCTGTCACGCCTTCGACTGGGCCTTCGCCCGCTCGGAGCTGGCCGGCCTGCCTGACAATGCCGGCGTCAACATCGCCTACGAAGCGGTGGACCGTCACGCGGCCGGCGCGCTCCGCGAGCACGTCGCGCTCAGATGCCTGGGAAAGGAGGACGCTCGGCGAGACCTCACCTTCGGGGAGCTTGCCGGCCTCTCCAATCGGTTCGCCAACACACTCGACGCTCTCGGCGTCACCCGGGGCGACCGAGTGGTGAGCCTCCTGGGTCGGGTGCCGGAGCTGCACATCGCGGCGCTCGGCACCTGGAAGCTGGGTGGCATCTTCTGTCCGCTCTTTTCCGCCTTCGGACCGGAGCCGGTCCACACCCGCATGGAAAAGAGCCAGGCCCGGGTTCTGGTCACCACCGATCAGCTGTATCGGCGGAAGATCGCCCCGATCCGCGCCCGTCTCCCCCACCTCGAGCACGTGATTCTCCTGGGCGAGGGCGAAGCCCCTGCGGGCGACCCGTCGGTCAAGCGCTGGTCTCCCCTGATGGCGCAGGCCAGCGCGGTGTTCACCATCCCGCCCACCGACCCCGAGACTCCGGCCCTGATTCACTTCACGAGCGGCACGACCGGGATGCCCAAGGGAGCGCTGCACGTCCATGGCGCCGTCACCGCGCATCGGGTGACCGGCCGCCTGGTGCTCGATCTCCACCCGGACGACGTCTTCTGGTGCACGGCCGACCCCGGCTGGGTCACCGGCATCTCCTACGGCGTGATCGCCCCGCTCGCGAACGGCGTCACCACCATCCTCGACGAGGCCGATTTCGACGTGAGGCGGTGGTACCAGCTGCTTCAATCCGAGCGGGTCACCGTCTGGTACACGGCGCCGACGGCCATCCGGATGCTGATGAAGGCCGGGGCCGAGGTGGCCAGGGAGTACGACCTCACGGCCCTCCGCTTCCTGGCGAGCGTCGGGGAGCCGCTCAATCCGGAGGCGGTGGTCTGGAGCAACGAGGTGTTCGGCCAGCCCTTCCACGACAATTGGTGGCAGACCGAGACCGGTGGCATCATGGTCGCCAACTTCGCCTCGATGGAGGTACGGCCCGGTTCGATGGGACGCCCCATCCCGGGAATCCAGGCGGCGGTGGTCCGACGCACTGCCGACAGCGCCGCGGAGCTGGCCGAACCGGGAGCGGTGGGGGAGCTTGCCCTGCGTCCCGGCTGGCCGTCCATGTTCCGCGCGTACTGGTCCGAAGCGGAGCGCTACGCGAAGTGCTTTGCCGGCGGGTTCTACCTGACCGGCGATCTGGTCCGCCGGGACGCGGACGGTTACTACTGGTTCGTCGGACGGTCGGACGACGTGATCAAGACGATGGGACACCTGATCGGCCCATTCGAGGTGGAGAGCGCGCTGCTCGAACACCCCGCCGTAGCCGAAGCCGGAGTGATCGGCAAGCCGGACCCGGTGGCGGGCGAGGTGATCAAGGCCTTCGTCTCCCTCAAGCCGGGGTTTCAGACCTCGCCCGACCTGGAGCGCGATCTGCTGGCCCATGCCCGAGTCCGGCTCGGCGCCGTGGTGGCGCCGAAGGAGATCGGATTTCTGGCCACGTTGCCGCGGACAAGGAGCGGTAAGATCATGCGCCGTCTCCTCAAGGCCAGGGAGCTGGGACTGCCCGAGGGCGACACCTCCACATTGGAGGACGACTCACATGGCAGTGACTGAGACCCCCGCCCCTGCCCCTGCCCCAGCGACCGATGCGCGGCCGGTCTCACCCGACCTTGCGCGGACCTTCCTGGGCCAGATGCAGCTGATCCGCCGGTTTGAAGAGAAGGCGGCCGAGCTTTACAGCGCCGGGAAGATCCGCGGCTTCCTTCATCTATCCATTGGCGAGGAGGCAAGCGCCGTCGGCACCATGGCGGCCCTCGGGCCCGACGACAACATCGTCTCCACCTATCGCGAGCACGGTCACGCCCTCGCGCGCGGGCTGCCGCCAGGGACGATCATGGCCGAGCTCTATGGCAAGGCGAATGGAGTGAGCCGGGGCCGGGGCGGCTCAATGCACATCTTCGATGTGAGTCGGCGCTTCTATGGAGGAAACGCCATAGTGGCCGGTGGGCTGCCGCTCGCGGTTGGGCTGGCACTCGCGGACCGGCTGCTAGGCCGGCGGGGGATCACCGCCTGCTTCTTCGGCGACGGCGCGGTGGCGGAAGGGGAGTTCCACGAGTCGCTCAACCTCGCATCACTGTGGCGGCTTCCGGTTCTCTTCCTCTGCGAGAACAACTACTACGCGATGGGCACCGCTCTCGACCGACACCAGGCGGAGACCGACATCAGCAAGAAGGCCATAGCATACCGGCTCCCCAGCGCTGCGGTGGACGGCATGGATGTGACAGCCGTGGCCGACGCGGCCCGCGCGGCGGCGGAGCAGGTGCGCACAAGTGGTGCTCCGTTCCTGCTGGAGTGCCGCACCTACCGCTTCCGGGCGCACTCGATGTACGACCCCGAGCTGTATCGCAGCAAGGCGGAGGTCGAAGAGTGGAAACGGCGGGACCCCATCTCCCTGTTCACCGCGAAGGTCACGGAGAGCGGGGTCCTCACCGCGCGGGATGTCGGGGCGCTCGAGCGCGAGGCAGAGGCTGTTACCGATCAGGCGGTGGCCGTCGCCGAAGCGGGCCAGTGGGAGCCGATTGCAGATCTATTGAAAGATGTCTACACGAGGGCGCCGACATGCGCATGACCTATCGGGAGGCGGTGCGCACTGCAATCCGCGAAGCGCTCCAGTCTGATGCGCGGGTCTTCCTCATGGGTGAGGACGTGGGGCGCTACGGCGGATCCTACGCGGTGAGCAAGGGGCTCCTGGAAGAGTTCGGGCCCGAGCGGGTCCGCGATACGCCGCTCTCGGAATCGGCATTCGTCGGGGCGGGTGTCGGCGCCGCGCTGGGCGGCATGCGGCCAATCGTCGAGGTGATGACGGTGAACTTCAGCCTCCTGGCGCTGGACCAGATCGTGAACGGGGCAGCCAGCCTGCGGCACATGTCGGGTGGGCAGCTAAGCGTCCCGCTGGTGATCCGGATGGCGACGGGTGCCGGGCGCCAGGTGGCCGCGCAGCATTCCCACAGCCTGGAGGGTTGGTACGCCCACGTGCCGGGGATCAGCGTCGTGGCGCCGGCCACGCCTCACGACGCCCGCTGGATGCTCACCGCCGCGCTCAAGGAGCCCGACCCGGTGATCATCTTCGAGCATGCGATGCTCTATGGAGAAGAAGGCGAAGTTGGCTCCGAACCGGGCCCACTTTCGCTGTTCAGCGCCGCCATCCGCCGCCCGGGCCGGGACGTAACGCTGATCGCCTCCGGCGGCTCGCTGGGCAAGGCCCTCGTGGCCGCCGAGCACCTGATGGGCGAAGGGATCGACTCGGAGGTGATCGATCTTCGAAGCCTTCGCCCGCTAGACGACGCCACGATCCTGGGCTCGGTTCGGCGGACCCATCGCGCGGTGGTGGTGGACGAAGGGTGGCGCACGGGGAGCCTCGCGGCCGAAATCAGTGCGCGGATCACCGAGGGCGCTTTCTACGATCTAGACGCCCCCGTGGCGCGGGTCTGCACCGCCGAAGTGCCGATACCGTACCCCAAGCACCTGGAGGATGCGGCGCTGCCCAGTGCCGAGCGCATCGTGGCGGCCGCGAAGATGGTGGTGAAGCCCGCGGTGGGGGTCGGCGCGTGACGGCGCTCGCCACGCTGCAGTCGGCACGGAGGGCCCGTGGGTGAGTTCCGGATGCCTTCCCTCGGCGCCGACATGGTGGCCGGCACGCTGACGGAGTGGTACAAGCATCCGGGCGACACGGTGCACCGCGGGGATATCATCGCCGCGGTAGACACCGACAAGGGTTCGATCGACGTCGAAGTGTTCGAAGACGGCGTGCTCGACCGCGTCGTCGTGGAAGAGGGCCGGAAGGTGCCGGTGGGCACGCTCCTCGCCGTCATTCGGGCGGAAGGAGCGGCACCGAGCGCCGGGCCTCCACCGCCGGCACCGGCGCCGGCCGCTCCGGCTCCAGCCGTGCCGCTTTCGAAGCAACCGCCTGCCGCAGCCCCCAGCCCGGCCCCTACGCCAGGGGCGCGCTTCCGCGTCTCACCTGTCGCGCGGCGACTCGCAGCGGAGCGAGGGGTGGACCTCGCCACCATCAAGGGATCAGGACCTGACGGCGCCATCCTGCAGGAGGACGTGGAAGCCGCGGCGGGTGTCGGCGACCGGCGAGAGCGGATGCGGCGAGCCATCGCCGCCGCGATGGCCCGCTCCAAGCGGGAGATTCCGCACTTCTACCTCACGCGCACCATCGACTTCGCCGCCGCGGCTGACTGGCTCTCGCGCTGGAACGCCGAACGGAAGCCCGCCGAGCGTCTGCTTCCCACGGTACTCCTGCTCAAGGCCACCGCGCTGGCACTCCGCGACTATCCGGAGCTCAATGCCCGCTGGGAGGAAGGGCGGGTCCAACCGGCGGGAGCGGTCCATGTCGGCGTGGCCACGTACCTGCACGGCGGCGGCCTCGTGATCCTCGCGCTGCATCACGTCGATCAGCAGACCCTGCCGGCGCTCATGCGCGATCTCCGTGGAGCCGTGGACCGGGCCCGCACCGGAACGCTCCGGAGCTCCGACCTGTCCGACGCGACGATCACCGTCACCAGTCTGGGGGAAGACGGCTCCGACAGCGTGCTCGGCGTCATCTATCCACCTCAGACGGCGGTAGTCGGCTTCGGGACGATCCTCGAGCGTCCGTGGGTGATCGGCAGCCAGGTAGGGATCCGCAAGGTGGTCACCGCGTCTCTAGCGGCCGATCACCGGGCGACGGACGGCCACCGAGGCGCCGGGTTTCTGGCGGCCCTGGCCCAACTGCTCCAGTCGCCGGAGGCGCTATGACCCGGGGAGAGATTCAGCAGGCCGTGCTCGATGCGCTTTGGGAGGTCGTGCCGGAGGCACGGGGCCAGCCCATCGACGCCGCGGCTCCGCTCCGGGACCAGGTGGACCTCGACTCGATGGACTTCATCAACTTCGTGGTCGGGCTGGACGAGGCGCTGGGGGTGAACGTGCCGGAGGCCGATTACGGGCATCTCCGCTCGCTCAAGGGATGCGTTGACTACCTGGAGGGGCGTCTCGGCGGCGCGACCCCGCGGCCGCGCACCAGCGCCGATGCGCCCGAAAGCGAAGAGAAGGCGCGAAGGAAATAGATGGCGCCTTGCCCCCGAAGTGACGGTCGGGGCCGCGGGAGGCTGCCGAGGTACTCTGCTGATACTGACCGCGAAACACGCGCCGGCGGGGCAAACGTTCTTCAGAATGTGGCAACGACCGGCGTCACGCCGCACCCGCCGTAGCTGACGGTGAGCCCGGTGCTGGAGTGCGCCAGGGTTGCCTCGATCGTCCCGCTCTTGAAGACGGGGCTGTTAGTGCACAGCGAGTCGACCACCAAAGATGATGGCGTGGTGATATCGAAGGTGTAGCTCGCCGGCGTCGACACCGATCGGGTCCATTGATACACCGCCGCGCCTCCCGGCACCCTCGGCTCGAGCAGCATGCTGCCCGGCGGGACGGAATCCAGGCTGGGCTGGATGGTTCTTCCCTGGAGAGGCGTGAACACCAGATTGGCGGCGATCTGGGTGGTGTAGGTCGGGTTTCCGTTCAGCGTCTCGCCGATGATGAAGTTGGAGGACCGGAAGGCGCCATTGGCACTGTAGGAGACGCTGTCGGTGCCATCCATGTCGAAGTCGATTTCCTCGAACGTCCCGCTGCCGTAGAACGCAAAGTACCAATGGTACTGCTGGGCCGAGGCGCTCACTCCGTACGAGACGTTACCTCCGGTGAAGTTTCTCTGGCGGAGCGTCCCCGACCACGAGACCGTCTCGGAGTCGATGCCGCTGGATGGATTCGGCGTGGTGAACCGGCAGCTCGGGCGACTGTAGGTGAAGGTGGCGTTGAGGGCGACGCCCTTGCTATCGCTGGTCGAGTCTCCACTCACCGTCGGCTGACACAGGCCATGCCACCCCTGGAGCGCGAGCGGCGCCCGCTGGAACTCGCCGACCAGGAAGAAATACTCGAGGTCCGCCGCGAGGGCGTTCACGTCGGCTGCGAGATCACCCCCGACATCGGTGGCATCGACCTGGTTGAGCGTCACCGGCGGCGCGGTGGGTCCGCTGGACCCGCAAGCGATGAGCAGGGGGAGGGCGAGGATCAGCAGTCGACTTTGGTGCAGGCCGAAGCCGGCGCGGTCGTCACGGACTGCCGCTCGCGGAATGAGGGGAAAGCGCATGGGTCCGCCAGGAGAAGGTGGCGAGATCTGACAATCGTCTTCCAATGGCCAGCGACTCTCCGGGCCTGGCAGAAGGCGGCGGAAGAATCGCGCGGTGTCTCGCCCAGCGATGGCGGAAGGCCGACGTGCTAGTTATGCCTATCAGGAGCCGTGCGACGGTCCTACCTAATAATGCAGCGCGGGATAGCGCGCGCTACCCCGGGGGAAACCCGCTCCGGGCTTCCTAGGGAATACCCCAGGGGTCCATATTCGCTTCCGCGCGTGGCACTGCGGAGTCGTCTGGTCCGACGATTCGCCACGGGGCCCGACCCAGTGTCATCCTGGGAGATCGTGCCTCGCGTCCCAATCTGGACGCACGAGCGCGGCGTCCCATACTCTCATGTCTTGCCCTGAGGGCTCCACGTTCAACACCCAGTGGAGTGGCGGAATGCGACGTCATCACCTTGAGCTGTGCCTCGCCGCGGCGCTGGTCAGCGGCGGTTCCCTTTCCCTTCGGCATATCAATACGCCGATTCCCGCAAAGGCTTTCTGCGGCAAGCTGCAGCCTCTCATCCAGCCCCTGGTCAAGCCGGCCCTTGTGCTGAGCCGCGCAGACGACAGCCAGAGCGATCCCGACCACGCCGGTGAGGCTCAATACGTCGATTGCGATTTCCGGCAACAGAACACGCAGCTCGATGTCAGCCTCCACGACGACTCCGACAGGATATTCGACAACCCTACCGAGCAGGGGTATGCCCCCTTGCCGGGGGTCGGGGACAAAGCGCGCTACTCGGTCCGTGGCGCGATGGGAATGCGCTGGGTCGACGTCGTGCGGAGTACGACGGCCTGCGAGGCGCGCTTGACCATGGAAGACAGTCAGATCAACGGCGACTGGAGGCAGGCCGGCGGGAAGATCTGCGAGACCGCCCTGAAGCTGCGCTGAGGGAGCACGCTGTTCTAGAGGGGAGCGTTCCTCGTACGGGTTTCGTCCACTCGGGCATCCTCAGGCGTCATCTCGTTCACGAGACCTTGAAACCCCCGGCGCCGCCCGGACGTCGGCGCTGGCGTGGGACACCCCCTGCCGCTTGCCACTCCGCACGACCCGGCCCAGCTTTCGGCCAGTCGAATCCTCTTCATTCCTTACCGGAAGTCCCGATGATCTCCCGTGCAACCTTCGTGCTCCTGGCTCTCGGCCTCGCTCCGGCCGCCTGGGCCCAGCGGCCCACCGGCATCGTGGGCGAGTACACGCCGCCCCGCACCTGGCCGCAACAGGCGCGCCGCTTCGACCTCCTGCACCAGACGATGCGGATCCGCTTCGACGCGGCGCACCGCCAGCTGTTCGGCGAGGTGACCACCCGCGTGGCGCTCATCTTCCCGACCGACACCTTCCGCCTCGACGCGGAAAACCTGATCATCGACCGGGCCACCGACCCGCGCGGGCGCGCCCTCAAGTTCACTCAGGATACGACCCATGTGACGGTTCGACTGCCGCGGACCGGCCGGACCGGGGACACCGTCGAGGTGACGCTGACCTACCACGGCTTTCCCGAGCGGGGCCTCTACTTCGTGCCCCGGCGGAACGTGGTCTGGAGCCAGGGTGAGGCCACCGAAACGCGGGCCTGGATCCCCACCTACGATGCCGCCAACGACAAGACGACCTGGGACTTCTACGTGACCGTGGACTCGGGCCTGGTGGTGCTCTCCAATGGACGCCTGGTGGACGTGACCCCCGCCCCGGCGAACGCCGGCCAGCGGGTCTGGCACTGGAGCCAGGAGCGCCCCGCGTCCACATATCTCTACTCGGTGGTGGCGGGGCCGTTCACGATCCTCAAGGACCAGTGGCGCGGAATTCCGGTCGACTACTACACCTACCCCGACACGGTGGATGCCGCGTGGCGCACCTTCGGGGAGACGCCCGCCATGATCGAGCTCTATTCCGAGCTGTTGGGCGTCCCCTTCCCGTGGGCCAAGTACGATCAGGCGATCATCCCCGACTTCACCTATGGAGGGATGGAGAACGTCTCCGCCACCACCCAGACCGATCTTGCCCTCCACGGCGCGGGGAGCGAGCCCGAGCAGTCGGGCCGCGGCCTCGATGCCCATGAGCTGGCGCACCAGTGGTTCGGGGATCTCACCACCACCGCCGATTGGGCCGACGCCTGGCTCAACGAGGGGCTCACGACCTACATGGAATCGGTGCAGAACGAGAAGACCCGCGGCTGGGACGCGGCGGCCCTGGAGTGGGAAGGCCAGCAGCGCGCGGCGATGCAGGCAGACGAGCGCGGGGCCCGTCCCCTGGTCTGGGGGCAATACACCGGCACCGACCCGATCGCGCTCTTCTTCACCGGGCACATCTACCCCAAGGGCGCGCAGTTGGCCCACCAGCTACGGCGCCTCCTCGGCGATTCGCTCTTCTGGGCAGGCATGCACCGGTTCCTGGTCGACAACGCCTACCGGCCGGTGACCACGGCCGACTATGCGGTGGCCATGGAGAAGACCTGCCAGTGCGACCTCGACTGGTTCTTCGACCAGTGGGCCTACGGCATCGGGTACCCGCGGGTCCACTTCACCCGGCACTGGGATGCGGCCTCGAAGACGCTGCAGGTGACCGTGACCCAGACCCAGCCGGTGGATTCGCTGCACCCGGTGTTCCGCTTCCCCGTCACGCTCCGTATCATCACCCGCGACTCCGTGCTAAGACAGCAGATCATGGTGTCCCGGACCAGCGAGACGTTCGATGCCCCGCTGCCGTCCCAGCCGCTCTCCTTCCGGTTCGACGAGGGGGGCTGGCTGCTGGGCACCGTCACCGGCGACCTCTCACCCGACGAGCTGGCGCAGATGGCGGAGCACGACCTCGACGTGCGGGGTCGGGACTGGGCCCTCGACCAGCTGGCCACCTCGCACGATTCCACGGCCCAAGCCGCACGGCGCCTGGTGGTGCTCAACGAGCACGTCGCGGCGCTCCGGGAGCTGGCGCTCCAGGCGATGGGTGCGGACTCGAGTGCCGCCACCCGCGCCGTGCTCCGTTCCGCCGTGCGCGACCCCGATGGCCAGGTCCGCGGCGCCGCGCTCGCCGCCCTCACCGCGCAGGATAGCGCCTCGGGCCTCGCCCTGGCGGAAGCGATCTATCCCTCGGACCCGAACAACGCCGCCAGGCAGAGCGCCCTGGGCGTGATCGCCCAGAGCCGGGGCGCGGGAGCGCTCGACCTCCTCCTCGGTGCCGTCGGGCCGAGCCAGCCGCTCAGCATGCGCTTCACTGCGGTGCGGTACCTGGGTCGGCTTCGGGACCCCCGCGCGCTGGATGCCCTGGAGGGGCTCACCGCGAGCAGCGAGGACCGGAACCTTCGCGCCGCCGGCCTCAACGCCTTGCTTTCGACCGGTGACAGTGCCCGCGCCGCGAGCGTGGCTCTGCGCCTGATCGGCGACCCGGACCCGCTCTTCGCGACCGCGGCGGTTCGTGTCGCCGCCCGCGCGGGAGGGGCGTCGGCGCGGGCAAGCCTCGAAGCGGCATTGCCGCGCGAATCGCGGGTCTTCGTCCGGGCGGCGATTGACCGGGCGCTCCACCCCGCAAACTCCACCCGCTGATGGACCCGTCCACCTCCCTCCAAGGACTCCGCATGCCGCGGCAGTGGCTCTCTCTCCTCTCGCTCCTTCCCGCGCTCACCGCGGCCCTGGCGGCGCAGCAGGCCCCGCCTCCACAGTATCCGGCGCTGCCGAGCGAGACCCCGGCGGTCCTGGTGCCACGCACCGAGGAGTTCGACTACGAGCGTCGCGACGTCATGATCCCGATGCGGGACGGGGTGAGGCTCCATACCGTCATCCTGGTGCCGAGGGGCGCCCAGCATGCGCCTATCCTGCTCACCCGAACGCCTTACGACGCCACCGAGCTCACCACCCACGCGGCGAGCGCGCACCTGGGGCCAATCCTCAACGGCTACGACAATGCCACGGACGTGATGGTCGAGGACGGGTACATCCGAGTGGTGCAGGACGTCCGAGGCAAGTACGGCTCCGAGGGGGACTATGTGATGAACCGGCCGCTACATGGCCCGCAGAACCCTACCCCAGTTGACCACTCGACCGACACGTGGGACACCATCGACTGGCTCGTGAAGCACGTCCCCGAGAGCAACGGGAAGGTGGGCATCCTCGGCATCTCGTACGACGGCTTCCTCCCGCTCATGGCGCTGGTCAATCCCCATCCGGCGCTCAAGGTCGCGGTGCCGATGAATCCGATGGTAGACGGGTGGATGGGCGACGACTGGTTCCACAATGGCGCCTTCCGCCAGCAGAACATGCCGTACATCTACGAGCAGGAAGCCACGCGGGGGAACGACGCCAAGTGGTGGACGACCTACTTCGACGATTACTACACTTACCTCAACGCCGGGTCGGCGGGGGAGCTGGGCCGCCGCCGCGGCCTGGAGCAGGTCGGGTTCTGGCGGAAGATCCTGGAACACCCGAATTACGATGCCTTCTGGCGCGACCAGGCCGTGGACAAAGTGCTCGCGAAGGAGCCGCTCAAGGTCCCCGTGATGCTGGTGCACAGCCTCTGGGACCAGGAGGACATCTACGGCGCGCCGGCGGTGTACCGGGCCATCAAGCCCAAGGACGCGGGCAACAACATGGTCTACCTCGTCCTCGGCCCTTGGTACCATGGCCAGGAGATCGAGGAGGGGAGCCACATCGCGGCACTCCGCTTCAACAGCAACACCGCGCTCTACTTCCGGGAAAACATTCTGCGGCCGTTCCTCGCGCAGTACCTCAAGGACGGAGCGCCGCGGGCTGACATCGCCCCGGTCACCGCCTATGAGACCGGCACCAATACCTGGCGCCGTCTGCCGGCCTGGCCCGCGGGCTGCGCCAGCGGCTGCAGCATCCATCCTACTCCACTCTACCTGAACGCGGGCCTCGGCGTGTCGTTCACGGCCCCGGCCGCTGGGGGACCGGCCTACGACGAGTACGTCTCCGACCCGGCGAAACCGGTGCCCTTCCGGTCGCGCCCCATCCAGCCGATGGGCTATGGCGGGGAGTTCACCTGGGAGTACTGGCTGGTGGATGACCAGCGGGAAGCCTCGGGCCGGCCCGACGTACTGGCGTACACGTCGGATGTGCTGACCGCGCCGCTCAAGATCAGCGGCCAGCCGATGGCGCATCTCGTGGCGGCGACAGACGGCACCGATGCGGACTGGGTGGTGAAGTTGATCGATGTCTACCCGGACGAGGTGGCCGATCAGCCGGAGATGGGCGGGTACCAGCTGATGATCGCGGCGGACATCTTCCGCGGCCGGTATCGCGAGAGCTTCGAGACCCCGAAGCCGATCGCGCCCGGCCAGCCGTTGCTCTACCAGTTTGCGCTCCCACCCACGAACCACGTCTTCCTGCCGGGCCACCGCATCATGGTGCAGGTCCAGTCGAGCTGGTTCCCGCTGTACGACCGGAATCCGCAGAGCTTCGTCCCCAACATCTTCTGGGCCAGGCCGTCCGACTACCGGAAAGCCACCGAGCGGATCTACCATGAGCCGACGCACGCGAGCTTCATCGAGTTGCCGGTGGTCACGACCCCCTGACAGGGGAGAGAGCGGGCTCAGCCTTGCGGGCTGAAGGAGAACTTCTGGCCACCCACGCTGGCCTCGTACATCAGGCCGCCCTTGGCCATGGTGAAGATGGCGACACCCCCGTTGTACTTCACGTTGGCGGAGGCGCCGGTCTTCACGGCCACCGCGGAGGCCTGGGCGCTCAATTCGAAGTCGCCGCGGCAGAACTCGTTGAGCGCCGTCTGGTCTTTGAAGAAGATCACCTCACGGTAGGCCTGTCCTCCGAGTTGGAAGCCGATCGTCACCTGGGTGAGAGTGGTCCGCCCGCGGAGTCTCCCGTGATCGTAGACCCAGCCCTTGCCGCGGGCGCCACCGATCCCAATCGCTCCCTTGCCGACTGATGGGAAGATCGCGTAGCCGGCAGATTCCGCGAACAACCGAGTCATCCCGGGGTCGGACTTCTCGAACTCCTGGATGGCGTGCGGCACGTCCTTCTGCGCTGCAGCGGGCGCTGCCCACGCCAGGCGGCCGAGCGACAGAACGGACAGCAGAGTCCGGACTGCACGAGCCATGAGGTCCTCCACGCGGTGTCTGATTGAAGGTGGAACCGCGGCGCGGCTCTCGCCAGTCGCCGGCCATGACCCGGCTCGGTGCTCAGGGGGCGGGACCACCGGGGCAGACCGATGAACGATCCGAAGGCGTCCCGCCGCTGGGCGCAGCGCGTGACGGCCACGAGCAACGCGCTGGACCTCGAATCGGGGGTCTTCACCTGGTCGGATCCCCGGGCCATCGCGCGGTCCCTCATGGCCTCGGCGGAGCAGAGCCAGCGCCGGAAGGCGGAGCCGTTCCGCTCCGCAATGTCGATGCTTTCCTTTTATATCAATCGGGCCGGGCGAACCCTCCCGGCCTCGCGCCGAGCCATCCTGAACGCGGCCAAGGATGAGTTGCGTGCCCTCTACGGCCGTCCGCGGCGAGGAGTCGGCTGAACCTCGAGCCGAGGGCAGGAGGGGGACCGCGCTCTAGGCCGGTCGCATTCCTGCCCCATCCCCCATGGCCCGTCCCTCACCCGATGCGACTACTCGGCGGCTCCTTCGACCCCGAAGTTGGATGCCTGCCTGGCCCACCAGGACAGCCACCAGACTGAACCCAAGCACCGTAAGCCACCCCTGCCACCCGGGTTGCCGGAGAGCCAGGATCCGCGCCACCGCCGGAATCCCCAGCGCCAGGAGAACCAGCCCCACGCACAGCGCGAGCGCCGCCCAGACGAGCCGGTTACGCGTTACCGGATTGCGTAGGATGCCCGAATCGACCGATCGCATGTTGAACACGTGCCAGAGCTGCCCCAGCGCCAGGGTGAGGAATGTGATCGTCGAGGCCGTTTCAGGGCGCGGCCCATGAAGCGTCAGCCACTGCGCGATCAGGGCCGCGGCAGTCAGGAGGGCGGCATAGGCCGAGATGGTCCGCCACTGGCGCGGCCCCAAGAGCGGCGCCCGCGCGCGGCGGGGCGGGCGGACGAGGGTCGAGGGATCTCCCTCGCCCAGGCCGAGTGCCAGCGCGGGGAAGACATCGGTGACGAGGTTCAAGAAGAGAATCTGCAGGGGAAGGAGCGGCAGCGGCGCACCCAGCAGGAGAGCCACGGTTACGACTCCGACCTCGCTGAGATTGCAGGAAAGCAGGTACACAATGAACACGCGGAGGTTCTGGACGATGACACGGCCTTGACGAATCGCCTCCACGATCGCCGTGAAGGCGTCGGTTCGCAGCACGACGTCGGCGGCTTCCCTTGCCACGTCGGTGCCTCGCTCTCCCATGGCGATCCCGACATCGGCCCGGGCGAGCGCCGGCGCGTCGTTGACCCCGTCGCCCGTCATGGCGACGACCTCCCCATTGCCCTGATGCAGCGCCAGCAGCCGCAGCTTCTGGAGGGGGCTGGCGCGGGCGACGACCGTGGCGGCAAGGAGGCGCTTGCGCTGTCTCGGGCTCAGCGCCTCGGGGCCCGTGATCTCGTCCCCCAGCACCACCTCCGACTCCGAGCCCTCAGGCAGCAGCCCAACCTGCCGGGCGATCGTCCTGGCGGTGGCAGGGTGGTCTCCAGTAACCATGACCACACGAATCCCCGCTCGCTGGCAGGCGAGAAGCGCGTCGGCGGCATCGGCTCGTGGGGGATCGGCGATTCCGACGAGCCCGAGCAGCGTCAAGTCGTGATAGAGCTGGTCCGCCGGGCCGCCTCGCCGATCGGCGATCGCAAGCACGCGAAGGCCCTGCCGTGCCAGTTCGTCCCCCTGCGCGCGCCAGGCCCCCCGCCCCACCTCTTCGAGCCGATGCACTCCGGCCTCCGTTGCCGCGGCCACGCACAAGGGCAGCACCGCTTCCACCGCGCCCTTGACCGCCACTCGGATCTCCCCGCCAGCGACGTGCGCGGTGCCCATGAGGCGGGTCTCAGGGTCGAAGGCCTCTTCGTGGACCTCGGGCCATCGTTCAAGCAGGGCGGCGCGGTGGAGTCCGGCTTCCACTCCGAGTCGGAGGAGGGCGACATCGATCGGGTCGCCGACCGCGTCGCGTTCCGTGAGCGCCGCATCATTGCACAGGACGGCCGCCTCGACGAGCCGTCGCGCGCGCTCCCCCACTCCTTGCCATGGCGACGAGCGGGCCTCGCCTTCGGACGTCACCAGGAGACGCACGCTAAGTCGGTTCTCGGTCAAGGTACCCGTCTTGTCCGTGAGGATCATCGTGGCCGCGCCAAGGGTTTCCATGGCCGCCATGCGGTTCACGATGGCATCATGTCGGGCCATGCGCTGCATGCCGCGAGCGAGAGCTATCGTGGCGATAATCGGCAATCCCTCGGGCACCGCCGCCACTGCCAGGGCAATTGCCGTCTCCACAACGAGAAACGGATCCTCGCCCTTGGCCACGCCCGCCACGATGACGAATAGCGAAATGCCCAACGCGCTCCATACAAGCCGACGACCGAGCCCAGTCAGCCGGCGCTCCAACGGTGTCTCGCCCTCTTCCGCTTCGACCACCAGCTCGGCGATCTGGCCCAGCTCGGTCCGCATCCCCGTGGCCACCACGACGCCTCTTCCCGTTCCTCGGGTAAGCGCGGTAGCCTTGTAAAGCATGTTGGAGCGCTCAGCCAGCGGCCGCCCAACCGGAATGGCCGCGGAGTGCTTCGCGACCGGAAGCGACTCGCCCGTGAGTGCCGCCTCGCTGGCCAGGAGTTTCGATGCTTCCAGCAGGCGCAGGTCGGCGGTGACCACATCGCCCCCCTCCACGAGCACCACGTCTCCAGGTACGAGCGACTCGGCGGGGATCCGTGCAACCTGCCCATCTCGAAGTACGGTCGTCCTCGCCACGCCGAGCGCGCGCAACGCCTCCATGGCTCGCGCGGCGCGAAACTCCATGACGAAGCCGATCGCGCCGTTCGCCAGCACCACGACGAGGATTGCAGCCCCTTCCTCCCACTCGCGCGCGAGGAAGGCCAGGCCCGTGCCGACAAGCAGCAATCCGACCAGGAGGCTGGTGAACTGCGCGAGCAGAACCTTCCATATCGAGCGGGGTGAGCGGGCACGCAACTGATTTAGCCCATAGACGGCCAATCGACGTAGTGCTTCCGAACCGGTGAGGCCCTGGATGGGATCCGTGCGCAGAGCGGCGGCGACCGCGCCCGCCGGCTCTCCCCAGGGAATCTCGGAAGGAAGGAATGATGAGGTGGACGTCACTGGGGTTCTTCCTCCGAGCGGCTCCGCGGGCCCATGAGGATTCCTATAGACTACTTCTCCGAGTGGCCAACCTGCCACGCCGGGCTTGAACCGAGACTGAGGATGGCCTGAGCCCTGGTTCAGGTCGGGCCGGCGAGCCTGTCGTGACATGGTGCCCTGCGCCCTGATACTCCCGGTTCTACGTGGCGGGCCGCCGGCCCAGGACCGGCAGGATCAACCAACCCCGAGCATCACCATGACTTCCGATCGTGGTCCCTCGCGTTGGAGGGCCGCACAGGCCGAGCCCAACGCCGCGATCATCGACTTTCTTGGTGGCCCATGTGGACCGGGCCCATGTTGCGGCGGGAGCCCGGCGTGGTAGCCGGGTCCGGGACATGACGGCCGGAAGCCAGCGGCGCTCAGGGCCCCCCTCGATGGGCTTGGCTCGCGGCCGAGTCCGGCCGGGAGGCCGGTCCGGAAGCCCGCCGCGAGTGGCGGGTGCGCGCCCTCGCCGCCGTGGGGGCGACCGCGCCGGTTCCGGAGGCTGGACGTCGCCATCTTGGCGCGCTAGGATCTTCCCCGTGACCATTCCCGTCCGCATCCTCGGCCCGGCCGACACGGCCGTTCTCTCCAAGGTGGCTCCTGGTGTGTTCGACCAGGACCTGCAGCCTGCCCTCGTGAAGGAGTTTCTCGGCGACTCGCGGCATCATCTGGCCGTCGCGCTGGATGGTGACACGGTCGTCGGCTTTGCGTCGGCCGTCCACTATATCCACCCGGACAAGCCCGCCGAGCTCTGGATCAACGAGGTCGGGGTGGCACCGACCCATCGCCGCAAGGGCGTGGGCCAGACCCTGCTGAAAGGCATCTTCGACCTCGGAGCGCGCCTCGGCTGCCGGGAAGCCTGGGTGCTGACGAGCCCCGCCAACCAGGCCGCGCTGCAGCTCTATGAGGCGGCGGGCGGGCGGCGCATGCAGGATCCGCCGGCCATGTTCACATTCCGCCTCCCCGCCGGTTCCCGATAGCCGGCATCTCCCCAGGCTTTCCCAGGCGCAGGCCGCCGTTGCTTTCGATGAAGACCTACATCGCTCTGTTGCGCGCGGTGAATCTCGGCGGTCACAATCGGATCGCGATGCAGGAGCTGCGGGACCTGCTCTCCCATTGCGGGATGGAGGAGCCCCGCACCCTGCTCGTGAGCGGCAACGCCGTCTTCCGGAGTGGCTACTCCGCCACCGCCAGGCTCGAGGGACTGCTCGAGGATGCCTTGAAGGAGCGCCTCGACCTCGAAACCGATTTCCTGGTGCGGAGCACGGACGAGTGGGGCCGGCTCATCCGGGACAATCCCTTTCCCGACGAGGCAAGGCGGGATCCGGGCCACTTCCTGGTCATGTGCCTCAAGGAGGCGCCGGAGCGGGATGCGGTTCGGGCGCTGCAGCAATCCATCGTGGGCCGTGAGGTGGTCGGCGCCAAAGGTCGCCAGGCGTATCTCGTCTATCCCGACGGAGTGGGCAGGTCGAAGCTGACCAACGCGCTCATCGAGCGGAAGCTCGGCAGCCGGGGGACCGGCCGGAACTGGAACACGGTGATCAAGCTGGCGGCTCTTGCCGGGTGACCTTCACCGCGAAAGGCCCTCCATGACACATCCTGAACTGCACCGTACGGCGCACATCGGTTGGCTCCGGGCAACGGTGCTGGGCGCCAACGACGGCCTGATCTCGACCAGCAGCCTCGTCGTGGGCGTCGCTGCCGCGCAGGCCACTCGGGAGCCCATCCTCCTGGCCGCCTGGGCCGGCCTGGTGGCCGGCGCGCTCTCCATGGCCGCCGGCGAGTACGTCTCGGTAAGCTCACAGGCCGACACCGAGCAGGCCGACCTGGCCCGGGAGCGGAAGGAGCTGGCCACCGAGCCGGAGCGGGAACGCGCGGAGCTGGCCGGCATCTACGTCGCCCGCGGGCTCAAGCCGGAGTTGGCCCGGCAGGTCGCGGAACAGCTCATGTCGCACGATGCCCTCGCGGCCCATGCCCGCGACGAGCTTGGGCTCTCGGAAATCACGCGCGCCCGGCCGCTGCAGGCCGCGCTGGCCTCGGCGGCGGCCTTCGCAAGCGGAGCGCTGCCGCCCGTCTTCCTGACCTGGGTCGTCCCCGTCCCGAGGCTCAGCATCGTGCTCGCGGCGTGCACCCTTGTGCTGCTGGCGTTCCTGGGGGGCCTCGCGGCCCGTCTCGGTGGGGCGCCGCTCTGGCGCGGCACCTTTCGGGTGAGCTTCTGGGGGGCGGCGGCGATGGCGTGCACGGCGCTCGTCGGCCGGCTCTTCGGCACCGTCGCAGCTGGCTGAGTCTTCCCGGCGCAGCGTATCGCCTCGACATCGAGGCGCTCCTTTCACCATGGCCAGAGGCCATGACACGCCGAACGCTGAACGCTGCCCGCTGAACAGTACACACAACACGCTGCGCCCTGCCCCGCGGTCCCGCCCCGCTACGGGCTCGCGAACCGCCGGATGAAGGCCAACGCGGTTTCGGCGACCTCCCGCCATCCACTATCGATGGTCAGCGAGTGTCCGCGATTCGCGATCTGCGCGATCTCGGTGACTCCGGGGTTCCGCCGCTCGCGTTTGAACGAGGCGTTGGCGATGGCCCACGGCACGGTGTGGTCCTTCTCGCCGGAGATGATCAGGAGCGGACCGCGCGCGGGGTTTCTGGTATTGACCTGCGCCTCGGTCCAGGGATTGAGATTAGCCGTCGCCGCCTGAAAGAGCGGGGCGCCGGGCGCCGGCACCGCGTGGGTTCGATACAGCTCACGCGCCTCCTCCACACTCACCACGTTAGCGAAGGCGTAGCGGAACTGGTCGAAGGTGAGGGCGACGGCCCGCCGTCGATTGCCCGGATTGCCGAGCACCGGCCAGGCAGAGCGGAGCGCCGAGATGGGGAGCGGGAGCACGCCGCGAAAGGGAGCGGGGTCGATCGCCACCGTCGCGACCGATTTTCCGCGTCCGGCCAGAATCTGGGCGAGGAGCCCCCCGAAGGAGTGACCCACCACCGCGGGCCGACGAACCAGCTGCCCGGCGATTTCCTCGAAATGTCGCGCCACCTGGCCAACCGTCTTGTTCGCGAAGACTCGAGGGTTGGCGTTCGCGTCGCCGACGCTCTCCGGGTCGTCCGGCCAGCCCGGGGTGAGGCCCGAGTAGCCGGCCTCTTCGAAGAACGTCACCCAGCGATCCCAGCTGCCCGCGAGCAGCCAGAGGCCGTGAATGAAGATCACGGGCTGCCGGCCCGAGGCATTGGCGCGTTGCAGCTGTGCTCGTTCGCGTACGGTGAGCGAAGGCGCGGCGCTCACTGGGGTCATGACATCTCCTTTGGCTTCATGGGCGAGCTTCTGCGGCGGGCCCGGCGAAGGGCCCTGACATACTAGCGACATCGGTATCGAGCGGGAAGGAAGCCCGGCGCTCACTCAGCGCTGGAGGCGGCATCGAGATGCCGGCCGGGACCGGCTGGAGGCCTCAGCGCTCGCGGTAGAAGTCGAGGCACTCGGACTCGCGGCCCCGCACCACGCGGCGCCCAGCCAGGGGCCCAGTCCGTACCGTAACCACCGTGGCCTGGTGCTCGTCGCGTTCCCCATCGCCGTAGATGACGACCCAGTCGTGGGTCCGGCCCAGCCGGTGGGCCATCGCGGTGTTGGAGAAGAGCGCCGTGTAATGGCGGACGCCCCGGCTGGTGTGAAGGATGGGAAGCCAGGGCCGCCGCTCCGGGTTGAACCTCCGGGGCGCGATCGTCGGCAACCGATGCGCCTCGGCGCCTTCCCGGTACTGGCGGTCCACATCCAGAATCTCAGCCACCGACGGCGGCGCCTCCTCCGGGGCCGGTCGGGCCCGGGTCCGCTCCAGGCGCTGGGCGAGCGCGCTCACCACCCCCGCCACCCGCTTGGCCCCGAACCCCGGCAGCGCATCCAGCCTGCCATCGTGAGCTGCGACCTCCAGGTCCTCGAGGCTCGAGAGACCCAGCTCCGCGTGCAGTCGCTCGGCGAGCCTCGGCCCGATCCCGGGCAGAGTGGCAAAGAGCTGCACCGGGTCCGCCTCACCCTCGAGGCGCCGCAGCATCTGCAGATGCCCGGTCCTCACCAGCTCCGCGATCGCCCGCGCGATGCGCGGCCCCACGCCGGGGATCCGCTCCAGCCCCTCGACTCCCTCATCATTGAGCAGCGTCGCCACCGGCACCGGCAGGTCACGCACCGCCGCGGCCGCGCCGCGATAGGCCCGGACCCGGAAGGGGCCCGCCTGCTGCTGCCCCAGGACCGACGCCACTTCGTCCAGCCGCCGAGCTATGGCCGCGTTGAAAGGGTCCGGCAGGCGGGGCTGGCGGCGCTCGGAGACCACGCCGGGCACCGTCGCGTTGGCGCCGCCCTTCCCGGTCATGGCGACGCGGGCTCCGATGGCCGAGCGGTGTGGTGGCGGGAGACGAGCGGCACGACGGTGCTCGCCTGCGGGCCCTGTTCTCCCTCTTCCGCCACGTAGCGCACCGGGTCTCCCAGCGCAAGTCGGGCAAAGTCGCCGCCCGGAACGCTGTTCTGGTGGAAGTAGATCTCCCGGCCGTCCTCGCCTGTGACGAACCCGTAGCCTTCGTAGCCGAAGAGCTTCGTCACCCGCCCCTCCGCCTGGGGCGCCGGCGCCTTCACGTCCCCGCGGATTTCACGCGCGTGATCTTCGAGGCGGCGGCGCGCGGCGGCATAGGCTTGGTCCAGCGCATCCTTGAAGCTCGCTTCCAGCTGTCGGCTCACCTCCAGCTCGCCTCCCGGAACGGTCAGGGTGAATCGCACCGCCCACGCCACCGGTTCACCGGTGGGGCGGCGGTTGGGAACGCTCACCGTCACGTGGCACGCCACGATCCGGTTGTAGAAGTGCTCGAGCTTCGCAACTGTCGCTCGAATCAACTCCTCCTCGTGTGAGGTCAGCTCCACGCCTTTGCCGGTAATGCGGACCGGGCTTTCCATAATAGTGTGCCCCCGATGGTGTTCAGCCTTTGACAACCCCGATAGGACGGAGCCGCGCCACCTTCCGGGCGAGCCCCGCCTGATGCACCACTTCCACGACCCGCTCCACGTCCTTGTACGCGTCCGGAGCCTCCTCGGCCAACCCACGGGCGGAGGCGCCGGCGACCGAGATGCCCTGGCGCACCAGCGCCTCCCGCACGTCGCGCCCGGTGTGGGCCGCGCGGGCGGCGCCCCGACTCCGGGCGCGGCCCGCCCCGTGGCAGGCTGTACCGAAGCTCAGATCGAGCGCGGCGTCGGTGCCCGCAAGTACCCACGAGGCGGTGCCCATGCTGCCGGGGATGAAGACCGGCTGGCCGACATCCCGGTAGGCCGCGGGGGTCTCCGGGTGGCTCGGGCCGAACGCCCGGGTCGCCCCTTTACGGTGAACGCACAGTTCCTGACCCCCGTGCCGTTCCAGCTTCGCCATGTTGTGCGCGACGTCGTAACAGACCTGAATCGAGACCGCCGGTCCCAGCACCGTCCGGAACACGTCGCGGACCGCGGCGGTGATCGCCTGGCGATTGGCGAACGCGAAGTTGGCCGCGGCGTTCATCGCGGCGAGGTAGCGGCGGGCTTCCGGCCTGGAAAGCGGCGCGCACGCCAGTTGACGGTCAGGCAGCTCAATGCCCCAGCTCTCGAGACGGCCGAGCATCAGGTGGACATAGTCGGTGCACACCTGGTGCCCCAGCCCACGCGAGCCGGTGTGGATGAGGACCGCGACGCCGCCAACCACGAGGCCGAAGGCCCGCGCCGCCGCCGGGTCCGTCACCGCCTCCACCCGTTCGATTTCGACAAAGTGATTCCCTGACCCCATCGTCCCGAGTTGGTCGCGGCCGCGCTCCTGCGCACGCTCCGACACCGCCGCTGGGTCCGCGCCCGGCAACGCCCCGCCCGATTCGGTGTGGGCCAGGTCCTCCGGCGTGGCCAGCCCCATCGCCACCAGGCTCCGGCTCCCTTCCTTGAGCACCTGCTCCATCGCGCGGCGCTCGAGACGGAGCTGGGTATTGCCGTACCCACCAGTCGGAATGCTGCGGCTCAGCGCGTGGACCAGCTCCGGCACCTTCCCGGAGATGGCATCAATGGTGAGACCGGTCGTGAGCAGCCGCACTCCGCAGTTGATGTCGTAGCCCACGCCACCCGGCGAGATGACGCCATCGCCGACGCGGGTGGCAGCCACGCCACCCACCGGAAAGCCATAGCCCTCGTGGATGTCCGGCATCCCGCAAACCCTCGAGACCACCCCCGGAAGGGTCGCGACGTTGCAAAGCTGCTCCAGTGCGTGCTCCTGCCGCACGTCTTCCCAGAGCACGTCATCGGCGAAGACCCGCGCCGGCACCCGCATCCCCGCCCGGGTCGTATCGGGGAGATCGTGGATCAGCCGCTCCAGCGTCGCCGTCGCCACCGTGGCCTCAGACATCCAGCACGACCTCGGCGACGAAGGCGCCGTCCCGCACATCGAAACGGAGCCCGTGCCAGGTCGCCGCCTTGACCTCGGTGGGCGCCTCGGCCAGGACCGGCCCCCGGACCGAGGCGTTCACGTGGTGCTCAGTCGCGTCATGGAAATCGAAGTGGGTTGGAATCCAGTGGTCGCGGTCGGCCAGATACAGCAGCTCATTGATCCACTCCACCAGCAGCGCGGAGCGGTCCGGCGCGGTGAGGCTCACCTCCTCGACCTTTTCCGGTCCCGCTGCCGCGGCCGGGGCCAACAACTCCCCCAGCGCAATCCCGGCCTGCTCGAGGACCGCGGCGATCGTCATGCCGTGGAGCTGCAGCTGTATCTCCCCCACGTGCGGACCGAACTCGAAGTACGCCTGGGGGCAGGGACTCATCGTCATCCGACCCCACGTGGCGGGATGGCGAACCCTGCCCGGAGCAATCAACGTCATGGTCGCCCCCTCTGAATCCCTACTCGAATACTAGACCTGTGGCCCTGATGGAAGGCTGAACGTGAGGTGAAGGATGTGGGGTCAGCCCAAATGGAAACCTGCCAACTCGGCAAGAAATGCCCGGCAGGCGGCCGAGTCCCGGAGCCGGAGGCGCGCCCCACTCGGACGCGGCCCCACGTGCACGCTGAGGCCGCTCTCCGGCAGCGCGGCAAACATGTCCTCGTCGGTCGTGTCGTCTCCCATGGCAATCACCACCACCGGCGCGGCCGCCTCGCTGAGGAGCCGAGCCACGATGAGCCCCTTGTGCACACCGCTGGGGCGGAACTCCACGATCTGCTCGCCCCGGAGCAGGTCCAGGCTGTCCGGTGCGAAACGTCGCCTCACATCTGCAATCAGCGCCTCGGCGTTCTGTCTTCCCGTCGCGGGATGGGCCAGGCGGTAGTGCCAGGCCAACCCGGTGGATTTCCGCTCGATGAGCGACCCGGGGGTGAGCGCAGTGTAATGGTTGAGGAGCGCGAGCAGCGCGTCAAAGGGGACCGGTCGGACCGCCTCATGCCGCTCCCACTCCCTTCCCTGCGGCAGCCGAGACCAGGCACCGTGCTCCGCGTGCAACCCGAGAGGCAGCTGGCCGAACCATCCTTCCAGCACGGCGCGCTGGCGTCCGCTCACGATATGCACCGCGGTGCGGGCTCGCGCGGCCACGGCCGCCAGCAGCCGGAGCAGCGCCTCGTCGGGCGTGGCTTGCCCAGGGGTGGGTGCGTAGGGAACAAGCGTTCCATCGTAGTCCAGCAGGACGAGCAGCGCCGGGGCGGCCCGCACCCGGTCCAGCTCGGCCTGGACCACGCTCGGTGGGGAGAGCGCTTCCGCCGGAGGCGACCCGGGCACCGGCACCCTATGGAGAGCCTCAAGAAAGGACCCAGCCCACCGGGACACGGGCGCCGCGCGCACCCGCGCCCGAAGGGCCTGCATCCGGACCTGCCGTTCGTGCGGCGGCATGGTCAGGGCCCGGACGTAGGCCTCGGCCGTCCCTTCGATATCATAGGGATTCACCTGGACCGCCTCGACCAGGTCGGCGGCGGCGCCGGTGAATTCGCTCAGCACCAGCACCCCGTCGGCATCCAGCCGGCTCGCGATGAACTCCTTGGCCACCAGGTTCATCCCGTCGCGCACCGGCGTCACCAACATGACGTCCGCCGAGCGATAGAGACTGATCAGCTCGGCTTGGGAGAAGCTCCGGTACAGGTACTGCACCGGGGTCCACCCCGCCGTGCCGTAGCGCCCGTTGATGCGCCCTACCAGCCGGTCGACGTGCGCGCGGAAGCGGCGGTAGGCCTTGACACCGGTCCGCGAGGGGACCGCCACCTGGATGAGGGTCACCTGCTCCCGGAGCTCCGGGTGCCGCTCCAGCATGTGATCGAAGGCGAGCAGTCGCCGCGGAATGCCCTTGGTATAGTCCAGGCGATCGATGCCGACGAGCACCTTCACCGACTCGGCGGAGCGGAATGGGCTGGCTGCCGCCGTCTCTTCGAAGCGCGCCACATCGATGCCCATCGGGAAGACGCCGACGGTGGGCGTGCGCCCCTCGTAGTCGAAGTGACCTGCTTCCAGCACCGGGACCCCGAGCAGAGCGTGCACGGCCCTGGTGAAATGCTCGGCGTAGGACGCAGTGTGGAATCCGATCAGGTCCGCGCCCAGGACCCCCTCGACGATCAGCCGTCGCGCGGGGAGGATGCGGAAGACCTCGAACGACGGAAACGGGATATGGAGAAAGAACCCGATACGGGCCTCCGGCCGCAGCCGCCGCAGATGCAACGGCACTCGCAGGAGCTGATAGTCGTGGATCCACACGTCGTCCCCCGGCGACCAGCGCTCGGCGATCGCCTCGGCGAAGCGGCGGTTGACGCGCTCGTAATCGTTCCAGTGACGCGGATGCAGCGGAACCTGCTGGGTGAGATAGTGAAACAGCGGCCAGATCACTCCGTTGCAGAACCCCTGGTAGAACCCCCGCACCTCGGCCCGGGTAAGATGGACCGCCACGCACCGGCGGTCGAGCAGGAGCCGATCGAGCTCCGCCCGCTCCTCGACGGACAGGTGGTCGGTCGGACCTGGCCAGCCGATCCACATCCCGCCGCCATCTCTCTGGATGCCGCGCAGGCCGGTCGCGACGCCCCCGACGCTCTCGGTCAGCGCGATGCCGGCGGGGCCCGGTCGGACCGTCACCGGGAGCCGGTTCGAGACCACGCTCAGCGCCACGGCCCCGACCTCCGGACGCCTCCCATCGGGTGCGCTTGCACGATGCCTCCTCCTCCTCGAGATTGGGCCCGTGCCCAAGGATCTCTCGTATGTTCTGCTGCTCTTCGTGCTCTTCGTGGTGCCGCGCTTCCTGCAGCGTTACCGTCTGCCGAGCGCCCTCACCAGCCTGACACTTGGCGTGGCGGCCACGGCACTGGGCCTCTTCCAGCACGATGAGACGATCGCCCTGCTGGCCACTTTCGGCATCGTCGCCCTGTTTCTCTTTGCCGGACTGGACGTGGACCTCGAGGCGCTCCGTCCGGACGTCCCGGTCCTAATCCAGCACCTCGTCATCTGGGCGGCCACGCTAGCGGCTCTCGCCGCGCTCGCCGCCTGGCAGGTACCGCTCCCGGCGCGGACCGCGGCGCTGGTCGCGCTCGGGCTCATCACTCCTTCGACCGGCTTCATCCTCGATTCCATCAATCTCTTCGGGCTTTCGGAGGGGGAGCAACGCTGGACCAAGTCCAAGGCGATCGCGTCGGAGTTGCTCGCCCTTGTGGTCATGTTCGTCGCCCTGCAGTCGACCTCCGTCCGCCAGCTGGCCCTGAGCGTCGGCATCCTCCTGGGCCTGATCGTAGTGTTGCCGCCCTCGTTTCGCTGGTTCGCGGCCCGTATCGCTCCCTACGCGCCGCGCTCCGAGTTCGCCTTCCTATTGATGGTCGCGGTGGTGTGCGCCTCCGTCACGCGCCGCCTCGGAGTCTACTACCTCGTCGGCGCCTTCGTCGTCGGGCTGGCGGCGCGGCAGTTCCGGGCCCGGCTCCCGGCCATGTCGTCGGAGCGCATGCTCGGCGCGGTGGAGGCCTTCGCTTCGGTGTTCGTGCCGTTCTACTTCTTCAAGGCCGGCCAGGGAATCACCTCCGAGGAGCTGGACTGGCGTGCCGTCGTGCTAGGCCTCGCGCTGCTTCTGGGGGTAAGCGGGCTCCGAGTCGGCGAGATCATCCTGCATCGCTGGCTGGCGCTCCGCGAGCAGCCCGGGAAGAGCGTTCGCGTGGGCCTCGCGCTCCTGCCCACGCTGGTGTTCACCCTGGTGGTGGCAGATATCCTCCGCGAGCAGCCGGGAGTGCCCCCCGCGCTGATCGGCGGGCTGGTGCTCTATACCGTCCTCGTAACCCTGGTACCGGGGCTCCTGCTCCGGCTCCCTCCGGTCGACTACGATCTGCCGCACCTGATCTCCCCACGCACCAGTAGCAGTCATCCGATCCCGGTCCCGCCGCAGGCGGAAGGCTGAGCCCGAGCCTCGCCAGGAAGCAGCTGCCCGGTGTGGAGGCGTCGATTGACACAGCCGGCGTCGTGACTAGTTTGACTTCAATCTATCTTGGCTTGCCATCGCGCCAACTGCATGCCTTCTTCCGCATCCCGCATCCGGCCTCGGCGCTCCCGCGCACGCCGTCCGCGTCTCACCGCCGACGCACTTCGGATCGTCAATGGCCTGCGCCGCATCGTTCGCGCCGTGGAACTCTATTCTCAGGACGTATTCCGCAAGTACGGGCTGACCGGCCCCCAGCTCTGGGCCGTGAAGACGCTGAGTCGCCGCGGCGCCCTCGCCACCAGCGAGCTGGCCGAGGCTCTCGCCGTCCAGCCCAGCACGCTGTCGGTGCTGGTCGACCGCCTGGAGCGGCGCGGCCTGGTGCGCCGCCTCCGCCCCCGCGAGGACCGCCGCTTCGTGGAGATCGCCCTGACCGCCAGAGGGCGCGATCTCGCGAACCGGGCGCCGGAGCCCGCCCAGGGGCGTCTCCTCCACGGACTCAGCCGGCTCGGCACCCGGCAGCAGCGCGCCATCCGCGATGTGATCGAGCAGCTGGTCGCGATGATGGAAGCGGCGGATGTGGAGGTCCGGTTCTTCTTCTCGGACGACTGAGGGGGCAGCCATCAGCCATCAGCCGTCAGCCATCAGCCATCAGCCATCAGTCGCCCTGCCTTTTCCGCTCACGTCTCACTTCTCACCTCTCACTTCTCACCTCTCACTTCTCACCGCATCTCACGCCACCGCCTCCTCCGCCTCGTTCCGCACGAACACCGTCCGCGTCGGATAGGCGAACTCGATTCCCTCCGCCTCGAATTGCCGGACGGCGAAGACGATGCGCCGCTCCGCCATCCGCTTGAAGTTGCGGATGCGGCTCCCCAGCAGGTCGGCGTTGGAGAAGACCAGTTGTTCGCCGGAGAGGCTCCGGACCCGCGTGGTCTTGAGGCCGACATGCTCCACCGTCCCCATCAGGTCGCCAACGACGATGAAGTCCCCCACCACGAAGGGCCGGTCCAGCACGATGGACAGGGACGCGAACAGGTCGCCCAGGATGCTCTGAGTGGCCAGCGCGATCGCCACGCCGCCGATCCCCAGCCCGGCCACGAGGGCGCTGATATTGACGCCGAGGTTGTCGAGCGCGAGGAGCCCTGCGGGATGGCAACCGGGTCACCATCCCCGAACCCGATCGTCCCCGCGGCTATCGCGCGCCGGCCTTCCGGATGCAGTCCGTCCCCCCGGAGTCCGGTGGCTGATGGCGAGACAGCCGCCGGGACGGTCTTGCCGTGAGCCCGCCGGCAGCGTATACCTGCTGGGCAGTTGAAACCTGACTGACCCGTGCTTCGTGCTGTCTGGAAGCCGTTCCGCGCGGCCCGGTCCCTCACCGGGCCGTCCCCTCACCCGCCCTTTGGGGCATAACGGAGAATCCTTCGTGAGCAACCGCCTTACGTCGGCAGTCGCTTTGCTTGCCGCGGCATTGGCCGCTCCCCCGCTCATGGCGCAGAGCTTCAACTTCGGTGCCTCCGTCGCCGTCGGACCGAACGAGGTGCTGATCGGGCAGCCGGAGAATCAGTACGCGCCGGGGTTCGTGTATGCGTATCGGGCCGGCCCCAAGGGAGAATGGAAGCTGATCGGCAAGCTCTCCGCCGATGGCGCCGCCAACAACGACGGCTTCGGCAAGAGCATCGCCCTCGACGGCAACACCGCGCTCATCAGCTCGATCGCGGCCGATTCGGCGCGGGGCGCGGTGTTCGTCTTCAACCGGTCGGCCGCGGGAGCCTGGAAGCAGGCCGCGCGTTTCACCGCGCCGGACGCCGCGCCCGGCGACAGCTTCGGCCGGCATGTTGCCGTCGCGGGCGACCTCGCGGCCATCTCCAGCTCGCGCGGGTCCAGCGCCGGCGCGGTCCATCTATTCACGCGGGCCAGTGACGGTCGCTGGACGCCGGACACGACCCTGATGCCGAGCGACAGCGAGCCCAAGGGCTGGTATGGCGGAAGCGTTGCCATCGCCGGTGGCCGCCTGTTCGTGGGCGCGGCCGCGCTCCGCTCCGGTCGGGCGGACTCCGCCTCCGGCTCCGTCTACATCTATGCTCACGGCGGGAGTGGCTGGCACGAGGAAGCGCGGCTCAGCCCCGGCCGCGGCGAGACCCGCACCGGATTCGGGGTGACCTTGCTGCCCAAGGGAGACACGCTGCTCGTCGGAGCCCCGGGCTACGGCCGCGGGGCGGGAGCGGTCTTCCTGTTCGTGCGGGATTCGACCGGGAAGTGGGTCTCGACGACGCGTCTGCAGCCCTTCGACGCGGGCCCGCAGACGCTGTTCGGCGCCGGAGTGGCCGAGGTGGGATCGGAGCTCTGGGTGGGCGCGCCGGGGGCCGCGGGGCTCCAGGGCCGGGTGTATCGTTTCACGCATGACACCTCCGGCTGGACGGCCGCCAGCAAGCTGGCCGTCCCCGGACTCGGCGACCAGGGGATCTCGCTCTTCGGCCTGAGTCTCGCCGCATCCAACTCCGCCGCCGTCGTCACTACGCCTGGGCGGGACTTCTTCGAAGGGAGCGCCGCTCTCTTCTCCCCGTCCGCCAAGGGGTGGAAGCTCGACCAGCAGGTGGTGGGTGACGTGGCCTCGCTGGCGGCGCTGACCGGGGCCAAGCGCGAGTGCACCGGTGGCAAGGTCTCGATCTTCGACTGCCAGCAGGTGGACCTCATGTCCTTCCTCCCCGTGAAGGACATCGGCGGAGGCCGGGGCGTCGAACTGAACGACATCTGGGGCTACACCGATCCCCAGACCGGCCACGAGTACGCGCTGGTGGGGCGGATCGACGGCACCGCCTTCGTGGACATCACCAGCCCCTCGCACCCCGTGTTCGTGGGCGACCTGCCCAAGACCAGCACCGCCCCGGCCAGCATCTGGCGGGACATCAAGACCTACAGGCACTACGCCTTCATCGTGGCGGACGGCGCCCGCGAGCACGGCATGCAGGTGTTCGACCTCGACAAGCTGCGCCACCCGGGCCGCGAGCCGGTGAGGTTCACCGAGGATGCGCACTACAGCCTGATCCACAGCGCGCACAACATCGTGATCGACACCACCACCGGCTATGCCTACCTGGTCGGCGGGTCGGCCGGCGGGGAAACCTGTGGCGGCGGGCTCCACATGGTGGATATCCACGATCCGCTGCACCCTCGCTTCGTCGGCTGCTTCGCGGACTCCACCGTGGGCCGGGCGGGGACGGGCTACGTGCACGACGCCCAGTGCGTCGTCTACCACGGCCCGGACACCAAGTTCCAGAACCACGAGGTCTGCTTCGATTTCGCCGAGACAGCCGTGGCCATCGCGGACGTGACCGACAAGAACCACCCCAAGGCCCTTTCCCACCAGGCGTACCCTAACGTGGGCTACGCCCACCAGGGGTGGCTCACCGAGGACCAGAAATACGTCTACGAGGACGACGAGCTGGATGAGCTCGAGGGCCTGGTCGATGGCACCCGCACGCTGATCTGGGACGTGAGCGACCTGGAGAACCCGGTGCTGGCCGGCGAGTACATCTCGAAGGACAAGGCCTCCGACCACAACCTGTTCGTGGTCGGCAACACCGTCTACCAGTCTAACTACCTGAGCGGACTCCGCGTGCTGGACATTGCCGACCGGCTGCACCCCAAGCAGATCGGCTTCTTCGATACCGTTCCCGTCGGGCCAGACGTGCCGGGCTTCGGCGGCTCCTGGGGCAACTATCCTTTCTATGCAAGCGGCGTCGTGGCCGTGACCAGCATGAAGGAAGGGCTGTTCGTCCTCAAGGCGCACCCGGGAGGAGCCATCCCGTGAACCGATTCCTGACGATCTGGGCGGCGGCCGCGACGGCCGCCGCCCCGGCGCACGCCCACCCCGGGGGAACGCCTCCCCGGGTTTACGTCGCGAATCAGGCGGCGGCCAAGGTGACCGTGATCGATCCCGTCGGTGACAGCGTCCTCACCACGGTGGACCTCACCACGCTGGGCTTCTCTCCGCACGCCAAGCCTCACTTCGTCGCGGTGGAACCCGACGGTTCCTACTGGTATGTCTCGCTGGTGGGCGACAATGCGGTCGTGAAGCTGGATCGAAACAACCACGTGGTGGGCAAGGCCACGATGGAAACGCCGGGGCTGCTCGCCCTCGATCCGCACAGCGACCGGCTCATCGCCACCCGTTCGATGTCGGCGGTGCGGGCCCCGTCGCGTATCGGGGTGATCCACCGCTCGGACATGTCGATCGACGAGGTGGAGGTGGTGGTCCCGCGGCCCCACGCGGTCGCGCTCTCCGCGGATGGCCGCTACGCCTACGTCGGGAGCCTCGGCACCAACCAGATCGCGGTGTACGATGTCCAGAAGGACCGCGCGGACGTCGTCGATGTTCCCGGCGACACCAACCGGGTCATGGTCCAGTTCGCCGTCTCGCCGGACGGGCGCACCCTGGCGGCGACGGCCCAGCTGACCGGCGAGCTGCTGGCGTTCGACCTCGCCAACCCCGCTCGCCCGGCCCTGCGCCGCACCGTCCGGGTCGGAATATGGCCCTGGCACGTGGCCTTCTCGCCCGATGGCGCGGAGCTCTGGGTGCCGAACCAGCAGTCGAATGACGTGAGCATCGTGGACGCGGCCAGCTGGAAGGTCCTCCTCACTCTCCGCGATTCGGGCTTCGCCCAGCCGCACGGCATCGCTATCACTCCGAACGGCCAGGTCTTCATTTCCAACCACAATACCGGCAAGACGATGGACATGGGTGGGGTGGGCATGGCGGCGGGCAGCACCGATCGACCGGGGCACGTCGTGGTGATCGACGACGTCCACCACCGGGTGCTCCGTACCCTCGACACCGCTCCGGACGGCGCGGGCATGGGGTCCGGCGGGACCGAATGATCGGTCGGGCAGTCGCGGTCCCCCGACGGATCTCTCGGCCCTTCCTTCTTGTTATCATCTCCGCGACAGCGTGGGCCGGGTGTGCCGCTCCGGGCGGCGCTCCCGTTCCACCGGGCCCCGAGCATCGGGCCCCGGTGCGGTCCCTCCCGCCGCGCTACGTGCGGGACATCAAGCCGTTTCCGGTCTTCGACCAGACGGGACGGCCCTACGCCCTCCCCTTCCTGGGCGGCTTCGACCATCCCCGCCCTCAGCTGGTGGACCTGGACGGAACCGGCCAGCCCGACCTCCTCATTCAGGAGTACACCGGGGAGCTCATGCTCTTCACGCCGGTGGGCCGCGGCGACTCGCTCAGCTGGGAATGGCGCACCGACCGCTACCAGGACCTCGACATCGGCGAGTGGTACCGCTTCGTGGATGTGGATGGCGACGGTCTGCCCGATCTGTTCGCCGAGTCCCGCTACGGCTACATCCGGTACTACCACAACGCGGGGACGAAAGGACATCCGAAGTACGTCGTCGCGGCGGACACCCTGAAGGACGTCGCGGGAGTTCCGATCTATGCCGACCGGCAGAACATCGCGCAGTTCGCCGACATCGACTGCAATGGCCACCTCGACATGCTCCTGGGCCGGGTCGACGGCACCATCGCGCAGTACGAGATGGAATCGCTCGACTCGACCGGCACACCACGGTTCCGCCTGGTCACGGACCGTTTCCAGGACATCCAGATCATCGGTCAGCGGATCAGCCTGCACGGAGCGAATACCCTTGCCGTGGCCGACCTCGATGGCGACGGCGACCCGGACATCCTCTGGGGGGACTTTTTCGAGCCCGGCCTGCTCTGGCTCCGCAACGTAGGCAATTGCCGCCATCCCGACTTTCACAGCGATCATATCCCCTTCCCGCCCAACGCGCCCCTCGAAACCAGCGGCTACAACGCGCCGGCCGTGGGAGACCTGCGCGGTCACGGGCGACTGGACCTGGTCGTGGGCGTGCTGGGCGGCGCCTACAACCCCATCAAGACCAGCCGGGACAACCTCTACGAGCTGGATCAGACCGGCCCACTCGCCTGGACGGTCCGCACTACGCACCTGCTCGATGCCGTCGACCTCGGCAGCGAGAGCGTCCCCGCCCTGGTGGATCTGGATGGCGACGGCGATTCGGATCTGGTGGTCGGTACCAAAATCGAGCCGGACAACCTGCATCGGGGCGGTCTCTACTGGTTCGAGAACACCGGCTCCCGCACCAAGCCAGAGTTCCGCCTGCGCGGGCAGCTCGATGTGGCCCCGGCCTTCCAGTACGCGCCGGCCTTCGGCGACCTGGATGGAGACGGCAAGCCCGACCTGATCCTGGGGCAGTTCCACGATGCCGTGGCGTTCTACCATAACGACGGGACGCCAGGCCATCCGCACTTCACCCTGGTGGATTCCGCCATCGTCAGGTTGCCGCACGGCAGCAATGCCGTGCCGGCGCTGGTGGACATCGATGGCGACGGGCGACTCGATCTCTTCCTTGGCGAGTCGTCGGGACGCATTCTCTTCTTCCGGAACGAGGGGACGCCCGCGGTGCCGCGCTTCGTGCTGGTCACCGACGACTTCCTCGGGGAGAAGCTGGGCCGCCGCACGGCCCCCCGGTTCGCGGATCTCTTCGGCGACGGGCTGCCGAGCCTCATCGTCGGCACCGAGCACGGCCCGCCCGTGATCTTCCGCAACGTCGGGACCCGCCACGAGCCGAGGTTCGTGCGTGATTCGACTTTCGCCTTTCACCTCCCGCCGTACTCCACCCCGGTGTTCGGCGACCTCCGGGGAACCGGCAGATTGGATCTCTTGAGCGGCGGAGCGGGTGGCGGGATGGTCTACTATCGTGCGGAGGACGCAACGGCCAGGCAGTAGCTACATCCCGCCGCGCAGCAATGCGACGACGAGCCCTGCCACCGCCCCACCCAGGATGAGCCAGGCGGAGTTGAGCCGGTAACGGAACAGGATGAGAGCGCTCAAGCCGGCCATCACCCACGTTACCACGTCCACCAGCGCCGCGCGGCCAAGCTGCCAGGTCACGACGGCCATGAGGGCGAGGGAGGCCACATTCACACCATCGAGCACCCGGGCCGCGACCGGTGACCGGCGGAGCCGTGGGACGATCGGCCCGCTCAGCGCAACGAACACGAACGCCGGCAGGAAGATGCCAGCGGTGGCGATGGCGGCGCCGCGAGTGCCGGCGAGGACGTAGCCGACGAACGTGGCGGTGGTGAAGAGCGGGCCTGGCGTGAACTGCCCCACCGCCACCGCGTCCAGCAGCTGCCGCTCCGAGAGCCAGCCCAGCCTGACCACGAGGTCCGCGCGGAGGAACGCGAGGAGCACGTAGCCACTGCCGAAGAGAACCGCGCCGATCTTCACGAAGATGCCGAACAGTTTCCACAGGCTGAGGGGCACGGCGGTGGAGAGCGCCACCAATGACGCCGTTCCCGCCACCGCTCGCACCGGCAGCAGTCCGCCGGCGGCCACCGGACGTCCCGAGCGCCATGCGGCGAGCCCCATGAGCGCTCCGGCGCCGAACAGCACCCAGAGCTCGTTGATGCCCAGAACCGTGGCCACCACCGCCGCCAAACCAAGCACCAGAAGCGCGGGAGTCTTCACCGCCGTCCGCCCCAGCCTCCACAGTGCCTGCAGCACGATGGCGATGACCACTGGCTTCACCCCGTAGAGGAAGCCCGCCGCTGCCGGCAGCGTACCGAACCGTACATACGCCCAGGCGAGTGCCGTGACGATCAGGCTGGCCGGAAGGATGAAGCAGGCGCCGGCCACCACCAGCCCGGCCCGGCCCGCGCGGGTCAGGCCTATGTGAATGGCCATTTCGGTTGAGTTGGGACCGGGGATGAGGTTGGTGGCGCCGAGGTAGTCGAGAAACTCGTCCTGGGTGAGCCAGCCGCGCCGCCGGACCACTTCGTCCTGCATCAGGGCGATGTGGGCGGCCGGTCCGCCGAACGCGACCGTGCCGAGTCGGAGGAACAGGGCAGCCACCTCCCACAGCCGCGCGGCCTGAGACCGCTCGGCCGCTGGAGCGGGCTCAGCGCGCTCCACGCCCCTGCTCCGCCCCCGTCGCGACGGCCTCCGGGCTCAGGACCACCAGCTGCCCCCACATGGAAGGAAGGTGGGCCGGGATGCTGCAGGTGAATGGGTAGATGCCGGCCCGGCGCGCGACGAAGCGAGCGGAGGTGGCCTTGAGGCCGGGGAGCGTCACCGACAGGTCCGGTGCCAGCACGAACGAGTGCAGGTCGTCTTCCGGGTTGATGAACTGGAAGTCGATCGTGTCCCCTTCGACCACCGTCACCGTGCTGGGCTCGAAGGCGTAGATCTCCTTGCCGTCCAGGAGTCCGCCGTGGGCGAACTCCCTGGTGAGAAACGGATAGATCTTCGCCATCTCCTTGGTCAGCAAGGGGAGGGTGGTGATGGTGATTTCCCGGTGGACCGGGTGATATGTCGCTCGAGCGGGAGCGCCGCGGCATTCCAGCGCGGCGAGCCCAACGACGAGCGGCATGATCGTGCGGAGGCTCTGAGTCATGGCGTGGTCCTCATCGAAGATAGCCGCAGCTCGAGAACCTCACGAAGATTTCCCGGTTCCTTACTGGGCGCGGCCCCAGAATGGTGTGGGGCAATACACCGTGGAGGCCTCCATGACAGCCGTCGCCCAGGAACACCCGGTACTGAGAGCCATCTACGAGCGGCGTGCAGTCCGCTCCTTCTCGCCGGAGATCGTCTCCGAGTCAGCCATCCAGGCGCTGCTCGACGCGGCGGTCCACGCTCCCACCGCGATGCACCGGGAGCCGTGGGGGTTCGTGGTCATCCAGGACCCGGCGCAGCTCAAGCGCTACTCGGATCGCGGCAAGGCGATGGTTCCGCGGGAACACCTCGAGGCTCACTTCGCCGACCCCACGTTCAATATCTTCTACAACGCCGGAACCCTGATCGTGATCTGCGGTCCGTCGGAGGGTGCGTTCGTCGAGGCGGATTGCTGGCTCGCGGCCGAGAATCTCATGCTCGCGGCCACGGCGCTGGGTCTTGGCACCTGCTGCATCGGGTTGGCGCTTCCCATCCTGAATACGCCCGAGGTGAAGCGGGACCTCGAGATCCCCGATCAGTTCTCCGCCATCGCCGCCATTATCGTGGGCGTGCCTTCCGGCCACACCCCGCCCGTGCCCCGCAAAGCGCCGGTGGTCCTCCACTGGGCTCGCTGAGCGATACGGTCATTTCGTGGCGCTCTTGCGCCGCTCCAGCCGGAAGAGCCGAAGGACCTCACGTTCCGTCGTGGCGTCCTCCGGCCCTTTGTCAGTGCGCCGGGTAAGGAGGCGAGGGAAGCGAAGGGCATAGCCCGGGTGATCGCCCACCTTGCCGCAGGTGTGGAGTGGCGACCGGGTGATCTCGTCGGCCAGGACCTCGACCACGATCCTGGGTGTCACCCAGACGTCCGGAACGATCAGGCTGTCCACCTCCTTGGGTCGCACCCGGCAAGCGTCCCGGTCCAACTCGGCGCGGAGCGCCCGCCAGCCTTCCTCGGACAGGCCCGACCCGATCTTGGCGATGGTCCGGAAACGGTCACGCGGCTCATCGTACACCGCGGCTAGGAGCGACCCCACGCCGAGGGCCGCGCGTTTGCCCCGCCCCCTGAGGTAGCCTACCAGCACCAGATCCACCGTGTCCCGCAGCCGTGACTGATAAGCCCGCTTGAGCTTCACCCAGGCGAACCCGCGCGCTCCCGCCTGATAGGGTGCGTCGGGCCGTTTGGCCACCACCCCCTCGAGACCCCGGTGAATCATCTCCTCGAAGTAGGCCTGGAGCCGGACCGGGCTGTCGATCATCTCGCTCTCGGTAACCACGATGGGATCATCAGCTCCGCCGCGGACCATTTGTCGGAGTTCGCGCGACCGCCGTGATTGCGGCCACCCGAGACAGCTGGCGTGTCCCGAGTACAAGAGGTCGAATGCGAACAGCCGGAGCGGATACCGCTCCACGGCCGCCCCGATCTCCTTCTTGCGCTTCCGCGTCATCGTGACCTGGAAGGGCAGGAACTCGTCGGTCTCCGGATTGTGGACCAGCGCCTCGCCCTCCAGGATGGCGCGCTTGACCCGGAGCTCCCGCCGGACGGCCGCCACCAGGTCGGGAAACATCTCGGTCACGTTGTCCAGTCGCCGGCTGAACGCCCAGACCCGCGCGCCGTCCCGGTGGAGCTGCAGGCGGAACCCGTCGTACTTGGGTTCGGCCTGCACCTTCCCCAGCCGGTCGAGGATCGCCCTGGCGGAGCCAAGGCGCTGTGCCAGCGCCGGCCGGACCGGGATCCCAGGCTCGGGAACGAGGCTCTTGAGCCCTGGTTCGCCCTCCCGGAACGCCAGCCGCACAACCGCACCCAGGGCGGACCGGACGTTGTATGCGTGCTCAAGGAGGGGCTTCTTCGCCCGATCGCCCAGCGCGGCCAGGGCGGCGGCCTCGAGGACGGTCTGGTCTCCTACGCCGAGCCGGAGCCGCCCCTGCGCGATGCGCACCAGGTAACGGGCCTCGACGGAATCGGCCCGTCCCAGGAGAGTCGCCATGCGCGAGATCTTGCCCTCCACCGAGCCGGCGCCGCTGGTATGGGCGACCTCGAGCAGCGCATCGAATGCCTGGTCCACCGTGAGCCGCGCCCCCTTGGGCTCGCTCGAGAGCGCCTCCGCGACGAGGCCCAGGTCGCCCAGTCGCTCCAGCCGCCGGCTCACGGTCGCGCGTGAACAGTGGTATGCCTTGGCTAGCGTCGCCGTGAGGAGCTGCTCCCCCACACCGATTTCGAGCCCTTCGTAGGGCGGGCGGAGCCGTCCCTGCAGCAGATAGACCACCCGCTCCGCGCTCCGCTCGCCGGCCCGCCGGAGCAGATCGGCGGTCAGCTCCACCATCCTCCGGCGTGAGGTGACGGCCTCGAGGGAAGCGAAGGTCAGCGCGGTCTCGCGAAAGTGCATTACAGCCTCGACGTTGGTGATCTCCCGGTCCTCACTGGCCGCTACGGAGCAGCACCGCAAGTCCAAAGAAGACGGCCGCGACGGTTATGGTAAGCGGCCCTCCGGGGAGCCCCCACCAGCCTCCCAGCACGATGCCAAGAGTCGTCGCCAGCACCGCGAGCCCAGCCGACGCCCACAGCATGGTATCCACAGAACGGCTGAGATGCCGGGCGGTGGCGGCCGGGATGATGATCAGGGACCCCATCAGCAGCACTCCCAGGTACCTGAGGCCCAGGGCCACCGTGAATGCGAAGCCCAGCAGATATGCCAGGTCGAGCCGGGCCACGTTGACTCCGGCGGTCCGGGCCAGGTCCGCCGAGACGAGCGAGAGCAGAAGCCGATGGCGTGCCCACAGGATCAGGCCGGCGATGGTCGCCGCGGCGGCCAGCCCGATCACTGTCTCCACCGAGCCGGGTGCCCGTTGGGCGCCGAACAATGCCTCGAGCAGGTCCTCGCCCGAGGTGAGCATGCTGCCCACGGCGAGCGCCGCCGAGAAGACGACGCCCACGATGGCCTCGCTTGGCACTCGGGTGCGCTGCTGCAGCAGCCAGATGAGCAGCGCGCCCAGGGCGAGCGCCACCACGCCGCCCACCAGGGCGTTCCCGTGCAGCAGCAGCGCAAGGCCGATCCCGGGAAGCGCGACGTGCGACATCGCATCCGCCGCCAGCGTCATGCGCCGCATGACCGCGAAGCTCCCCACCAGCCCGGCGGCGACCGCGGCGGCGACCGGCAGCGCGAGGGCGCTAATCGACGGAGCCATCGTGCCGGTGGAACTGCACTGGCGCCCCGTACATCTTCTGCAGCCGCTCCGGGGTGAGGACCTCGACCGGGGGGCCAAGACAGGGGCGCTGCGCGAGGGATAGGCACAGAACCGCAGTCGCGTAGCGATAGATCACGTTCAACTCGTGGGAGATGAGGAGCAGCGTCAGACGTTCCTCCACCTGCAGCCGGTGGAGCATCGTGTACAGACGTTCCTCGCCGGGCTCGTCCACGCCGGCGGTTGGCTCATCGCAAAGCAGGACCGTTGGCCGGCCCATCAGAGCAAACCCCAGCAGCAGACGCTGGAACTGCCCGCCGGAAAGCGTCCCGATCGGCTGGCGCACCACGCCCGGGGCCAGGCTCACCAGGTCCAGCGCCTGTTCCACCTGGGTATCGTCCATTCCGCCCACTCGGGCCCTGGCGCGCAGGAAGTCGAGCCCGGTCACGGGAAGATCGCGCTCCAGGTCCAGCTTCTGGGGAACGTAGCCGATCCTGGCTCCCGGTCCCCAACGCACCTCCCCGGTATAGGGGAGCGCCCCGATCAGGGCCCGGAACAGCACCGTCTTCCCCGACCCGTTCGGTCCAATGATGGCGAGGGTTGCCCCCTCGGGGACCGCGAAGGTCAGGTCGAGGAGGATCTGTTGCTGGCCGAAACGAACACTCAGCCGGTCGACTTCGAGGATACTGGCCATAGGCGCGCCGCCCGCGGCGCTGGAAGAAGGTAGGAGACCGCCAGTTGTGAGCATTGTGAAATCGCCATGAAGGATTCTCTTCGGCCGCAATTCACCACCGCTTCACCGCCTATGGGGTACATTGTCACGTGCAATACGGGCTCGCGGGCGGAGTCGGCTGCCGGCGAGCACTCCGGACACGATGGAGGATCAATATGAAACCAGACAAGCAGCTTCAACAGGACGTCATGGACGAGCTCAAATATGAGCCTAGTCTGGACGAGAAGGAGATCGGCATCAGCGTCGCGAACGGCCTGGTGACCCTCACCGGGCGGGTACGGAGCTACCCGGAGAAGCTCGCGGCCATCCGCGCCGTGGAGCGGGTGAAGGGTGTCCGGGCAATCGCCAACGAGCTCGGGGTGGTCCCGTCGCGTGCCTTCGAGCATACCGACGTCGAGATCGCCGAGGCGGCCATGCGAGCCGTCCTCTGGTGCCCGGCGGTCCCGGTGGATCGCGTCAAGGTACGCGTGGAGAAGGGTTGGGTCACGCTGGAAGGGGCGCTAGACTGGCAGTTCCAGAAGGAAGCCGCCGAGGACGCGGTACGGCTGCTCGCCGGAGTGCGCGGAGTGACCAACCTCATCGCGGTGTCGCCCGCGGTCAAGACTACCGAGGTGAGCCAGCAGATCAAGGCGGCCCTGAGCCGGAGCGCGGCCCTGCACGCCCAGCAGATCAAGGTGGAAACGAGAAACGGCAGCGTCACGCTGACCGGCACGGTCCATTCCTGGGATGAGCGGCGCGAGGCCGAGCACGCGGCCTGGGCGGCGCCAGGGGTGACGAAGGTGGAGAACGAACTCGCCGTTGCCTTGTGAGTGGGGAGCGAGCGGCCAGCCCCGCGTGACCCGCGGGCTGGCCGCATCTGCCCGCCCCTCATGCGGAGGGACCAAGTCATGACACCACTCTTTGCCAATCGACGCGAGGCGGCAAGACAGCTTGCGCAGAAGCTGCAGAATCTCAGTGGAGCGCCCCATCTGATCGTCCTTGGGTTGCCGCGTGGCGGCGTTCCCGTGGCCGCGACCGTGGCGCAGGCGCTTGGAGCTGAACTGGATGTGTTCGTGGTACGGAAGCTCGGTGTCCCGGGGCACGAGGAACTCGCCATGGGCGCCGTCGCAAGCGGCGGCATCCGGGTGGTGAACGAAGAAACCTTCCACGCGCTCGGCATCTCGCGCCACACTCTTGATGCGGTCACCGAGGCGGAAAGCCGCGAGGTGATCCGCCGCGAGCGTCTCTACCGCGGCGACCGGCCCTTCCCCGATCTCCGGGGCGCGACGGTCGTGCTGGTGGACGACGGCGTCGCGACGGGGTCTACGATGCTGGCGGGGCTTCGCGCCTTGCGCGAACATCGGCCGGCCAAACTGGTGGCCGCCGCGCCGGTCATGTCGCGGCAGGCAGAGCATGATCTGGCCCGGGTCGCGGACGCGTGCGTGACCGTGGCCACGCCCGAGCCCTTCTACGGCGTGGGCGCCTGGTACGGGGACTTCACCCAGACCACCGATGCCGAGGTGCTGGCAGCACTGCAGCAGGCACACACCGGAGGACTGGCCGATGCCGCCCAACGCTGATTCAGCTACCAGGTCGGTGGCGGCCGCCGCGTACCCGCTGACCGGACGCGCGGAAGACTTCGACCGGGTGCTCGCACTCGCTGCGACTTCCGACGTCGTGCTTCTGGGAGAGGCCTCCCACGGGACTCATGACTTCTATCGGGTCCGGGGCGAGATCACCAAGCGACTGATCCGGGAGCATGGCTTTCAGGCCGTAGCGGTCGAGGCGGACTGGCCGGATGCCTATCGGATCAACCGCTACGTCCGGGGCCGCCCCGGCGATGCCGACGCGGAAGAAGCACTCGAGGGGTTCGTGCGCTTCCCGCAATGGATGTGGCGCAACGCCGATGTCCTGGACTTCGTCGGCTGGCTCCGCGAGCACAACGACGAGATCGCCGCCGACCGGAACCGGGTCGGGTTCTACGGCCTCGATCTCTACAGCCTGCACGCCTCCATGTCCGCGGTGCTGGAGTATCTGCGCATCGTCGACCCCGAGGCGGCACGGCGTGCGGCCGGGCGATACGCCTGCTTCGATCACTTCGGGGGCGACCCGCAGGAATACGGATACGCCACGAGCCTCGGGCTCAAGGCCTCCTGCGAACGCGAGGTACTGGGCCAGCTGGTGGAGCTTCGCTCGGCGGCGGCGGAATACGCGCTCCGCGACGGGCGCCAGGCGGCGGACGACCTGTTCTTCGCCGAGCGGAACGCCCAGGTGGTTGCGTCGGCGGAACAGTACTATCGCACCATGTTCCAGAGCCATGAGGGCTCGTGGAATCTCAGGGACCGGCACATGGCGGACACCCTCGTGGCGCTGGGAACCTTCCTGAAGGCCCAGGGCTCCGGCTCGAAGATCGTGGTGTGGGCCCACAACTCGCACCAGGGCGATGCGCGGGCCACCGAGATGTCCCAGCGCGGCGAGTTGAACCTCGGCCAGCTGGCGCGCGAGCGCTTCGGACGATCGGCCCTGCTCGTGGGCTTTACCACCTACTCGGGAACGGTCACCGCCGCGTCGGAGTGGGATGCGCACGCCGAGCGGAAACGGGTGCGCGCGGCGCTGCCGGGAAGCTACGAGGCGCTGTTTCACCAAGCCGGTCCGGGGAACTTCTTCCTGGACCTGCGCGCGCCGAACGAGGCAACCCGACTCCTCGCGACTCCGCGCCTCGAGCGCGCCATTGGGGTCATCTATCGCCCCGAGACCGAGCGGTTGAGTCATTATTTCCGGGCCAGCCTCCCCGCGCAATTCGACGCGGTCTTCCACTACGATCACACCCGGGCGGTCGAGCCCCTGGAGCGAACCACGGTGTGGGAGCAAGGTGAGGCGGAGCTGCCCGAGACCTATCCGTCGGCCCTCTGAATCGGCGCGGCGGGGAGTTCGGAGGAGAACATGACGACGACGACACGAGTTCATGAGCGCGATGTGCTGGTACCCGTTGGCCCGCTGGAGCTCGCCGGCCAGCTGATCCTGCCGGAAGGCTCTACCGGCCTCGTGGCATTCGCTCACGGGAGCGGCAGCAGTCGGTTGAGCCCCCGCAATCAGGCGGTGGCGCGAAGCCTGCATCAGGCCGGGCTGGGAACGCTGCTCTTCGATCTGCTGACCGAAGGGGAAAGCCACAACCGCGCCAACGTCTTCGATCTGGGCCTGCTGGCCGATCGCCTGCTCGCCGCCACCGACTGGCTGGAGCGTGAGCCAGATGCGAAGCAGCTGCCGCTGGGGTACTTCGGCGCGAGCACCGGCGCCGGCGCGGCGCTGATCGCCGCCGCTCGCGCGGGCCAGCGGGTGCATGCCGTTGTGTCACGTGGCGGCCGCCCGGATCTGGCCCACGAGTGGCTGGCACAGGTAAGTGCCCCGACGCTGCTGATCGTGGGCGAGCTGGACGAGACGGTCCTCGAGCTCAACAGCCTCGCCCTGAAGCAGCTGCGGTGCGTGAAGCGGATGGTCGTCGTTCCTGGGGCGACCCACCTCTTCGAGGAACCGGGTACGCTGGAGCAGGTGAGCCGGCTGGCGATCGACTGGTTCCGCCGGCACCTGAAGGAGGGCCCGGCCTGAGCGGCTATTCCCCGGGCGAGCCGGGCCGGGGGCCATCGACCGCGTTGGCCAGGAGCCAGTCGCGCGCCGCGAGGATCTCATCCTCGGATACCGAATGGCCTGCGGCATGCCAGTGAACGGTCACGGCCACCCCGGCGCGCCCCAGCAGATCGGCAACGAGTTCCGCCTGAGCCGGCGGAGCGACGGTGTCGTTTCGGCCCGCGCCGATGAACACCGCGGTGCCGGTGAGGTTCACGCTCTGGTCCGGCTCGAAGGGCACCATCGGGCTCAATAGCACCGCCCCACGCAGCAGCCCGGGCCGCCGGAGCAACAGGCTCGACGCGATGTTCGCTCCATTCGAGAATCCCACCGCGATGATCCCGTCCCGACACAGGCCGTAGGTCGTGATGGCCGTCTCGACAAACTGCGCCAGCTCGGTGGTCCGTTTTTCCAGGTCCTCCTGATCGAACACTCCCTCGGCGAGCCGGCGGAAGAAACGGGGCATGCCGCGCTCCAGCACCTTGCCGCGCGGGCTCAGAAGCCCCGCGCCGGGCAGGAGGGCGCGGCCGAGAGGGACCAGATCGTCTTCGTTGCCGCCGGTTCCGTGGAGCAGAAGCAGAGTCGTGCTCCCCGTCAGCTCGGTGCCGGACTCGGGCGGGAGGTAGCGATGGATGAACCCCAGAGTGTCCTCGCGCACATCCTCCGGCCCGCCGCCCGCGCTGAGCTCTTCCCCCTGGCGGGCGGGAAGGGGGAGGTGTATCGGAGGCAGCGCCGCCTGGATCTGGGTCCGGAACGGCTCGAACTGTGGCGGGAGCATCAGGCGCTCGCCCAAGCGCTCCATCGGCTCGTCGATGGCGAACCCGGGCGGGTCGGTGGCCACCTCGAACAGCACCCCACCCGGCTCCCGGAAGTAGACCGAGTAGAAGTACTTCCGGTCGATGACCGGGGTGGGGTCGCGCCCCGCCGTGGCCACGCGGGCGCGGATGGCGAGCTGCTCGCTCTGGCTCGCGGCCCGAAAGGCCACGTGATGGACTGTGCCGAGGCCGCCGATTCCGCGCAGGAACCCGCCCACCGCGCGGACATCGACCAGGGTTCCCGGTCCCCCGTCTCCGGCGGCGTAGCGCCGCCCGCCTTCGATCTCCCCGAGCAGGCGGAAGCCCAGCGCATCCACGAGGATTCCCGCCGTGGGATCGCCCTGATCCTGCCACAGCGTGACCGAGTGGAATCCGCGAAGCGAGTGCTCCGTCGGGATGCCCGGCGCCCCGCCCCACCCCGCGCGCGCGCCCGCGCCCGCTGTCGCGACGATCTCGAGCAGCAACCCGTCGTGGTCCTGGAACCGGAGCACCTGCTCGGAGCCTGACCCGGGGACCCCACGTGTAGTCGGTCCCTCGAATTGGACCCCGTGGTGGACCAGCCGTTCGACCCAGAAGCCGAGGGCGGCAGGCACGGCAGCGAAGGAGGTGACCGCCACCTGACCGATGCCCGCCCGGCCCTGTCGCGCGCCGGGCCACGGGAAGAAGGTCAGGATGCTGCCGGGCCGACCCTCCGCGTCTCCATAATAGAAGTGATAGGTCTGCGGGTCGTCGAAGTTGACGGTCCGCTTCACGAAGCGGAGCCCCAGCAACCCGGCATAGAAATCCAGGTTGCGCTGGGGCTCCCCGCAGACCGCCGTGACGTGATGGAGGCCGAGGGCGGGGGCGCCGCCCTTCGGCGCCGAGGCTCCGGCGGCGGCTCCCGAAGTCAGCGGGCCTGTTCCTCGCCCTGCTGGTGGGCCTCGACAAACCAGAGCCACTTGTCGACGCCCCGGGAGATCTCGGTCAGGATGTCGGCGGAGTCGGCATCGTTGAGGTCGTTCATCTCCTCGATCCCCACGCGCACCGTCCGGCCGAACATCGCGAGCGCGTCCGAGAGCGCCGCCACATGCTCTCCGCCGGTCGCAATCCCCAGCGGGTAATCGATCAGCGTTGACCGCTCGTTGACCGCGCCGATCGTCCCCTCAGCGATCCCGCCCAGCTGCACCACCCGCTCGGCGAGCAGATCCACGTACTCCTCCACGTCCTCGTTGATATCGTCGAACAGCTTGTGGAGGGCGATGAAGCTCGGTCCCTTCACGTTCCAGTGCGCCTGCTTGCACTGCGTTTGCAGATCGATGGAGTCGGCCAGGCGCTGGTTGAGCAGGGTAATCGCCTCGCGCCGGCTGGCTTCGGGCAGGTCGTTCTTGGTCGGGTACATGCGGGACACCCCGTCTTGGGACGCGGGCTCGGTGACGCGGGGCCGCGGAGGATGAGCGATGCGGGCCATGGCAACACTCCTGGTTGAACGTGACCGCGGCCGGGCCCACTGAACAGAGGCCTCGGCTGCGTGCGGAAAAGATGGCCCCCGCGAGGCCGCCTCCACCAGCCCCCCACGACGGGTGATACGGAGGCGTTATAATCCCCTTGCGGTTTTCGTTCGCTTCACCTGCCCAGCCGACCCGAGGTACGCATGACGGAAAATGACCTGGGATTTGGCCGCGTCGTGACGGAGCGCCTGCGCGGCCGGCTCGTCAACAAGGACGGCACCCCCAGCAGCCGGAAATACGGTCTCGGCTCCCAGGCGTGGTCGCGCCTCTACCTGCGTTCCCTCTCGGCTTCCTGGCCACAGTTCCTTGCCTGGGTGATCGGCCTGGCCCTCCTCATGGCGGGCGTGTTCGCCATCGGGTACCAGTCGCTGGGCCCGGCGGCGCTCGATGGCACCGACCGCTTGCAACTTTCCGATCCGTTCTTCCGCTCCTTCGCCTACAGCATGGCGATCCTTACGGGCGTGGGCGCCGGCCCGGTCGTCGCGGTGGGCTCGACGGCGCAGTGGCTCACCATCCTGGAATCGCTGGGAGGGTTGGTCGGGCTGGCCGTCGCCGGCGGTCTCACCCTGGCTCGGCTGCTTCGCCCCCGGCCTCATGTCCGCTTCTCCCAGCGGGCGGTGGTAGCGCCCTACCAGGCGGGACGCGGCCTGATGTTCCGGATCGTGAATACCGACCCCAGTGAGTTGAGCGATGTGGAGGTCCGGGTCACCCTGGCCTGGTTCGAGCGCAATGGGGACAAGCGCGAACGGCGGTTCCACCAACTGGCGCTCGATCGGCACCGCGTCGAATTCTTCCCCCTGCACTGGACCATCGTGCATCCGATCGACCGCACCAGCCCTCTGGTCGGGGTGACCCCCGCCGAGCTCCGAGAGGGGCGCGCCGAGGTCCTGGTATACGTGACGGCCCACGAGGAGACCTTTTCAACCCGGGTCATCTCGCGGACCTCCTACCTGTGGGAGGAGGTCGCGTGGGACGGGCGGTTTGCCGACATGTTCGTCGACTCTCCGGACGGAGTCGTGACCGTGGACGTCAATCGCCTGGACCGGATCGAGCGCCTGCAGGAAGGGGCGACGGCGCGCCCCGCGGCGCTCGAAGGGATCGCCGGGGAGAGTCGCTCGGCCTGAGGTCAGGCTTCCCGGGCATTCCCGGCGCCGAGGCGGAGCGCCTCGTAATCCAGCTCGCTTTCGAGGTCGAGCAGCACCTCGTCGGATATCGCGCCTTCGTCCCGGAGGCGGACCAGCGCGCGCCGCCGGGCCGCCACCGTTCCGAGCCGGAGCCGGCGTAGCGTCCCCGCACCCTCCGCACCGTCCTCCCCCGGGTGATGAGCCGCCGCGGTCCGCACGTCGGACGCGACCCGCTCCAGCTCCTCGCGTCTCACCCAGGGCTCGTCCGCCACATCCTCGAGATGCTCCAGCGCGGCGCGCCGGGCCTCCGTCCGCGCGTGCCGCTCCTCCACCGACGCGGCGCGATCCTCGGGGAGCGGGAGCCGCCGAAAGAGCGGCATGAGCGTGAGTCCCTGCAGCACCAATGTCACCAGAATGACGATCACCGTAACCAGGATGAGGGTAGCCCGGAACGGCGTGGGCGTTCCCTCCGCGGTGCTGAGCGGCAGAGCCAGCGCCGTCGCCAGCGACACGATACCCCGCATCCCCGTCCACGAGATCACGAACAGCACTGGCGCTCCCGGCATCGGGTCGCGCGCCCGGAGAGCGGCGTCGAGCCACCGCGGGATGAACGCCGCCAACGGTACCCAGACCAGACGCACCACGATGACGATCCCGGCAATCAGGAGACCGGTCCCCCCCACGGTGAGCAGCGTCGCGGCGGGAACCGCGCTCAGGAGATCGCTGAATTCCGCCCCCAGCAGCAGGAAGACGAGCGAATTGAGACCGAAGAGAAACAGGTCCCAGACGGCGCGGCTCTGAATACGGGAGGCGGGGGCCACGATCGTCGAGAAGTGCTGCCGGACGTAGATCCCGCCCGCCACGCAGGCCAGCACCGCCGAGACGTGGAGGTATTCTCCGCCGATCCACGCCAGGTACGGACCCAGCAGCGTCAGCGCCGTCTCGGCCAAGGGATCGTCGGTGTGTTTTGCCGCCTGGACGATGAGCCACCCGACCAGGAGCCCCACCAGGACACCGACCGCGGCATCGACGAAGAACCGCACGATCAGCTCGCCCGGGCTGAACAGCCCGCCGATCAGCGCGCCGACCGCTCCCCGGTAGAGGATCAGCGCCGACGCATCGTTGACCAGGCTTTCGCCCAGCAGGATGCTGGTGACCCGCCGGGGGATCGCCAGGCGCTTGAGCACCGCCTCCGCGGCCACCGCATCGGGCGGAGAGACGATGGCGCCCAGGGCCACCGCCGCGGGCCATGGCATTCCGGGAAAGAGGCGGTGGGCCACCAGCGCCACTACCACGGTGGTGACGGCCACGAGGCCGATCGCCAGCAGGCCGATGGGCCGGAGGTTCGCCTTGAAGTCGCGAAAGGAGGTGAAGAACGCCGCCGACCAGATGACCGGCGGCAGAAACACGAAGAAGACCAGCTCGGGGCTCACCCGAAACTCGCGCGCACCGGGCACGAGCCCGACCACGAGCCCGCCCAGGACCTGCAGGATGGCCGTGGGGATCGGGAGCCGCCGCCCCAGCGCCGTGAGCAGGATGGCGACGATCGCTACGCCGATGGCGAGCAGGACCGACTGCGCCTCGGTCATCCTCCGCTCACCCGTCGCCCGCCGGGGCCGGGATGCGGACGATGACCGCCGAGGCCATCACCGTGTTGGGTACGATGACCTCCTCGGTGGCGGCAGACTCGAGCACGGTGTAGCCCAGGGTCAGCGCCTTCACGGTCCCCTTGAAGATCCCCATGGTCGTGGTCACGTGCAGTGCGTCGCCCAGACGCACCGGATGGTAGAGCACCAGCGCGACCCCCGAGATCAGGTTGCCCAGCGTCTGCTGCGCCGCAAACCCCAACACCAGCGACAGCACGCTGGCCCCGGCCAGCAGCGCCGTGCCGATCGCCCGGAGGTCGGGAATCAGGTGGGCATAGAGAATGAGTGTCACCAGCACCACGCCGACCTGCGCGAGCTGGCCCAGGAACACGGCGCCGGTGGGGTCGGGGAAGTGCGCGGCGAGGCGTCGCACCAGGGCGCGGACCGCGCGCGATCCGAGGAGCGCGAGCCCGCCGAAGATCAGGGCGTAGATCAGAGCGCCGGTGAGCTCACCTGGATTGAAGAGGTGGGCCAGCGTGGCGTGCAGATCGGAGGTCATGGCACAATACCGGGGGCCGATGTCAGGAGCTGCCGAGCAGCACGCCGGTGAGAAAGACCAGGGCCCCACCCAGTCCCACCTGCACGGCGGCCGAGAAGACCGGCGTATCCATGTAGCGGTGCCGCACCCACGAAATGGTCGCAAGCTCGACGATGACCACGGCCACCGCCGCGACGATCGCTACCCGGAAGGACGAGATCAGGAACGGCAGCGTATGGCCGATTCCGCCCACCGCGGTCATCAGGCCGGTGATCGCTCCGCGGAGCCATGGATGCCCGCGCCCCGTGAGGCTGCCATCGTCGGAGAGCGCCTCGGCGAAGCCCATGCTGATGCCCGCGCCCACCGACGCGGCGAGTCCCACCAGAAAGGCGGGCCGCGGGCTGTGGGTGGCGAAGGCCGCGGCAAAGACCGGTGCCAGCGTGGACACCGAGCCGTCCATGAGCCCCACCAGTCCCGGCTGGACAACCTGCAGGAGGAAGAGTCGCCGGCGCGCCTCGTCCTCCCGCTCGACGACGGCGGGGGTGAGCTTCTCCCGCTCCAGCTCCCCCGCTCGCCGCTCATGGGAGGACTCCTCCGTCGCCAGATCGTCGAGGAGCTGCCGGATGCCGGGGTCGGTCGCGCGGGAAGCAGCGCGTTCGTAGAACCGACGGCTCTCCACCTCCATCGCGCTCGCCTGCTTGCGGACCGTATCGAGGCCCAGCGGCCGTGTCAGCCACACCGGCGTGCGGCGCACGAACCCGCGCACGTCCTGACGGCGGATCAGCGGAATATGCTCCCCGAAGCGCTGGCGGTAGAGTTCGATCAGCCGGTGCCGGTGGCCCGCCTCTTCCGCCGCCATCCCGTCCAGCACGGCGGCGGACCCAGAGTAATGTTCACGCAAGCCATCGGCGTAGTCGGTGTAGACCCGCTCGTCCTCCTCCTCCAGCGAGATGGCCAGCGCCAGTATCTCGGGCTCGGAAAGACTGTTGAACTTGCGCATGCGTCCGCCCTCGGAAAGACGAGAAACCAGGCGCCGAGTAATCTGCCGCGCCCCTGCCCTGCTCAGCTAGAGCCCATATTCATGTTATCTTCGCTGCATGGCCTCGGACCTCCCGGCCGACCTCATCACCGCAGTTGGTGACCGTTTCGACCTGCTCCGCGTCCTGGGCCGCGG
>DATJVM010000090.1:0-16062 GCA_035501775.1 Gemmatimonadales bacterium
AGACGGCCCAGCACGGCTCCCGGGTCCGCGGCGGTGGGAGTAGAGACGGAGGACACCAGGTCGCGAACGCTGGGATCACCAAGGAGCGTCAAAGCCAGGTCGGTGCCCGAGCCTAGCCGAGCGGTTACGTTACTGGCAAACAAGTGGGTGGTGCGTGAGTCCTTTTGAGTCGGGATGCCCGGGACAGTGGCGTCACTGTTTTCAAAACTAGGGTTGTATGCCGCATAGAGCCAAAGACGGTGCGGTAGGATCGGGCCCCCGAGGCTCGCGCCAACGTCGTACTGGGAGAACCTCTCGACCCGGGATTGCCCTACACCCCAGCGCGGCGTGGCGCGGAGACCGCTCCCGGTGTAGAACCCGAGCACCTGCCCATGGAACTGGTCCCCGCCAGTGTTCGTGATCACGTTCATCAGGCCACCCTGGGTGCGACCGTATTCCGCATCATACCCGCCGGTCACCACCTGCACCTCGCGCACGAAATTGTACGGCAAGTCAAGACCACCGTCCCCGAGTAAGGGATCGGTGATGTTGATCCCATCCACGAAGTAGCCGTTTTCGAGCCCGGTGGCACCAGCGACGTTGGTCCCGTCGCCGTAGGGGCTCGGGTCCGCTTCGGGAACCAGCGGCAGCAGCGCACGGAAGCTGCGATCGGTGGGCAGGGACAGGAAGCGGGACGAGTCCAGCACAGTGACGTTGGCCGTCGTCGTAGGGTCGACCAGCGGCCTCACCGCGGAGACTTCGATCTCCGGCAGCTCCACGGTCTCCGGAGTGAGGCGCAGCTCTCCGAGCGCCGTCGTGCCGCCCAAGACAACGGCTGCCCCACTGACGCGACGGGGCGCGTAGCCGATTTGTCGGAGCTCGAGGGAGTAAGTGCCGGCGGGCAGTGCGGGAAACAGGAACTCACCGTCGTGGTTGCTGGCCAGGGTGCGTGGACCCTGAAGGGCCGGTCCCGTGACCGTCACGACAACACCTTGTAGCGGAGTGCCCTCGCTGGAGAGCACATGTCCTGAAAGGGCGCCGGTTATGGCTTGGGCGTGGCTGGGCTTCGAGCCCCAGAACTCAAGGCCCATAACGAGGAGAGTCACGTACGAGAGACTCTTCACATGAGCCCCCAAGCCCGAGCCCCAGTAGCATGTGGTTATCGGCGTGAGGCAGCCCCACATCGTGCGGAGAAGCCAGCTAGCCTCTGGCGGGGAGGCTCCGGGCTTCCGCGTCTAACATACACGGCGGGACCAGGAATGCCATGCGGCTGCTTGGATCTCTGCCTAGAGTAAGGAATCAGCTAGGCAGGTTGAACGTGAAGAGCACGCAACCTCGGCATTTGTGCGAGCGAAGCCTAGCAAACTCGATCATCCAATTCGTCTAACCCTCGCTAAGGTGTGCACCACCTCGCGGCAAAAATGCTGCAACCTGCTGACAGATCAATGAGTTAGGCTGCCCCTCCGGATCAGAAGAGCGTTGCCCAAGCCCGTGCCCATCCACCGTAGCGCCCTCCCAGACCGTCAAGGCCGGTGCCCGGACCGGTCGCTATTCCGCCGCGCCTGTCCGCGACATAGTATTGGGATCCGCAGGTGGTAGACGTTGTGCAGGGTTGGCTTCCTCCCCGTCGATCGGAGTGCTCCGATGGCAATGCAGTTCACCCGACTCACCGAGCCCCTCATCCGCGAAAACGGCAGGTTGCGTCCCGCGAGTTGGGACGCGGCTCTCGACCGCGCGGCGGACGGCTTCCGCCGGGTCAAGCAGGCGCACGGCGGCGATGCGATTGGCACGTTCAGCTGCTCGAAGGCGAGCAATGAAATGAACTTCCTGGCTCAGAAGCTGAGCCGGGTCGTCTTCGGCACGCACAACGTCGACAGCTGCAACCGAACGTGACACGCTCCTAGCGTCGTCGGTCTGGCGACGGTCTTCGGTGCCGGTGGGGGCACCAGCTCCTACCGCGAAGTGGAAGAGACGGACGTCGTCTTCCTCTGGGGAGCGAACGCCCGCGAAAACCACCCCATCTTCTTCCACCATGTCCTCAAGGGAATCCATCGGGGCGCCCGGCTCTACGTGATGGACCCGCGGCGCACGGTGTCCGCTCAGTGGGCCGACGACTGGCTCGGGCTGAACGTGGGTTCCGACATCGCGCTGGCCAACGCGATGGCGCGGGAGATCATTCATGCCGGACTGGCCAACGAGTCCTTCATCCGGCGGGCGACCACCGGCTTCGAGGCCTACCGGGCCTGCGTGGAGCGCTACACCCTGGAGTACGCCGAGCGAGAGACCGGGGTGCCGGCCGACGTGATTCGGCGGGCGGCCCTCGCCTTTGCCCGTGCCGACCGAGCGGTCATCTGCTGGACGCTCGGCATCACCGAGCACCACAACGCGGTCGACAATGTCCTGTCCCTGATCAACCTCGCTCTTCTCACCGGTCACGTCGGCCGCTACGGCTCGGGCGTGAACCCCCTGCGGGGCCAGAACAACGTGCAGGGTGGCGGGGACATGGGCGCCATCCCGAACCGGTTGGTGGGCTTCCAGGACTGGACCACCGACCCAGCCATTCGAGCCAAGTTTGAGCGCGCCTGGGGCGTAACGCTGAAGCCCGAGTACGGCAAGACGCTGACCCAGATGTTCGAGGCCATGGAGCATCAGGAGCTTCGGGCCATCTACGCGATCGGGGAGAATCCGGCGCAATCCGAGGCCGACCAAAGGCGGGCGGAGCGCCTGCTGGGCGGACTCGAGCACCTCGTGGTGCAGGACATCTTCCTGACCCGAACGGCGGAATTTGCCCACGTGGTACTCCCGGCCTCGTCCAGCTGGTGCGAGGCCGAAGGCACCGTGACGAACAGCGAGCGCCGGGTACAGCGCCTCCGGAAGGCGTTGGAGCCGCCGGTCGGCGCCCGGGATGACATGTGGATCATCTGCGAGTTGGCCCGACGCCTCGGCCACGACTGGGGCGCGCCAACCGCGGAGGACGTGTGGAACGAGGTCCGGGCCCTGGCGCCGATCTTCGCCGGGATGACCTACGCGCGGCTGGAGCGGGAGGGCGGCCTGCACTGGCCGTGCTACGACGAGAATCACCCGGGAGAACTGTTTCTCCACAGTCGACTCTGGCAGGATCCCATCGAGGGTCCACCGGCACCGTTCTCGGTGGTGGAACACGATCCGCCTTTCGAACGGCCGGACGCGGACTACCCCTTTCAGCTCACCACCGGCCGGCGCCTCGACTCGTACAACACCGGGGTGCAGACGGGCGGGTATAGTTCGCCGCTCAGACGGGGCGAGTCGCTGGACCTCTCACCGGAAGATGCGACCCGCCTCGGACTACTGGACGGGGACCCGGTGCGGGTCACCTCCCGCCGAGGGAGCGTGGTGGCGCCGATCCGGATCGACCGTTCGCTCCGGCCAGGTCTGGTCTTCATGACACTGCATTTCCAGGACGAGGTGAAAACCAACGTGCTCACGGTGGACCACACGGACCCGAAATCCGGCACCGCCGAATTCAAGGCCTGTGCGGTGCGACTCGAGTCAATCGGGGCGGTGACGCGGAGCGGCGCGTCGCGGTCTCCCGACGCCTCCTGAGGCATCGAAGCCACCGTGGACCTTCATCTGCTTGCCGCGGAGCCCACCGCCGAGGAACGCGCGGCGGTCGACGCATTCCTGGGCGGCCCCGCCTCCGGTTGGGAGGGCGGGCCAAGGGGGACCCGGGACGACCATACCGCCGCCGGCGGGCACGCGGCGCGCGGCAGCCGCCACCTCCTCCTTCCGGCATTCCACGCGGTGCAGTCGCGGGTCGGTTGGATCAGCGAAGGGGCGCTCAACTACATCGCCGCCCGGCTCACGATCCCTCCCGCCGACGCGTACGGAGTCGTCACCTTCTACGCCCTGCTGTCCACCGTTCCCCGTCCCCGGCGGGTCTTGCACGTCTGCGACGACATCGCCTGCCGCGCTCGGGGAGCGGAACGGCTCTGCGCCGACCTGGAGCGCAAGCTCGGGCCTGCCGCCCACCATGGACCGAGTGGTGACCGCCATGAGATCGCGCCCGACGGGGCCGCCTGGCTCAGGAGTCCCTGTCTCGGCCTCTGCGATCAAGCCCCTGCTGCCCTGGTGACTGTCGCGGGGCCGGCCCCGGTCGAATGGCTGTTTGGGAACCTCACGGTGGACGGCGCGACCCGGGTGCTGCAAGGCGACCTGAGCCCGACCACGATCCAGCGTCCCCCGCTCCCTCAGGCCGGCGATGCTTCTTTGCGACTGCTCCGGCGGGTGGCAGTTGCCCAGCCGGACAGCCTCGACCAATACCGCGCTGATGGGGGCTATCAGGCGCTGCGCCGGGCGGTCGGAATGGGACCGGAGGCTGTCATCCGGGAAATCACCGACGCGAAGCTGATGGGCCGAGGCGGCGCGGCCTTCCCCACGGGCAGGAAATGGGACGCCGTCGCGCGGCAACCGGTTCGACCTCACTATCTGATCTGCAACGCCGACGAATCCGAGCCGGGAACGTTCAAGGATCGCGTTATAATGGAAGGGGATCCGTTCGCCGTCGTGGAGGCGATGACGATCGCCGCGTATGCCACCGGATGCGCCCAGGGTTTCATCTATGTGCGGGGCGAGTACCCGCTGGCACGGGAGCGGCTTCAGAACGCTATCGACGCCGCCCGGGGACATGGCCTGCTGGGTGCCGACGTGATGAGTTTCGGCTTCTCCTTTGACATCGAGATCCGGAAGGGCGGAGGCGCCTACATCTGCGGCGAAGAGACCGCAATTTTCAACTCCATCGAAGGCTTTCGCGGCGAGCCGCGGAACAAGCCGCCTTTCCCGGTCCAGGCAGGGGTCTTCGGTAAGCCCACCCTGATCAACAACGTCGAGACGCTGGTCAATGTGCTGGAGATACTGCGTATCGGCGGCGCCGCCTACGCGAAGATCGGGACCGATGGGTCCGCGGGTCCACGGCTCTTCTGCCTGTCGGGCTGTGTGACCCGGCCCGGCGTCTATGAGGTGCCATTCGGTGCCACCCTCCGCCAACTGCTGGACCTGGCCGGGGGCGTGGCCGGAGGCCGCCCTCTCCAGGCGATCCTCCTGGGTGGCGCGGCGGGTGGCTTCGTGCGGCCCGATGAGCTCGACATGCCGCTGACCTTCGAAGGCGCGCGGGCGGCGCAGGCGACGCTGGGGTCCGGCGTCATCCTGGTATTCGATGATACCGTGGACCTCACGGACATCCTCCTGCGGATCGCGGCGTTCTTCCGGGACGAATCCTGCGGGCAGTGCGTGCCGTGCCGGGTCGGAACCGTGCGGCAGGAAGAGGCGCTGCACCGGCTCAAGGCGGGGCGCACTCGCGGCGGGACGGGCGCGGAGCTGGCGCTGCTCGAGGAGATCGGCCTGGCGATGAAAGACGCCTCGATCTGCGGCCTCGGGCAGACAGCGTACAGTGCGGTCGAATCTGCCGTGAAGCGACTCCACCTCTTCGACGGAGCTACCCGGCCATGACCGTCCTTGTACAACTGGAGCGGCCCCGCCGAGTCGTCGACCTCCAGATCGATGGAAAGTCCGTGCAGGTGCCCGAGGGCACCACCATCCTCGACGCCTGCCTCCAGCAGGCTACGGTCATTCCCACGCTCTGCTATCTGCGGACCCTGCACCCGGTGAACGCCTGCCGAGTGTGCATGGTCGAGGTCGAGGGTTCCCGGGTGCTGGTCCCTGCTTGTTCGCGGACCGTCGAGGCCGGCATGGTCGTCCAGACCGATTCGCCGCGGGTGCGGCACAGCCGGAAGATGGTCCTCGAGTTCCTGGCCTCGTCGGTCGATCTCTCGACCACTCTGGATGTCGAGGTGTGGCTGGAGGAGTACGGCGCGTCGCCCGAACGGTATGGGCCACCAGCCCCGCCGGCGCCGGCCGGTCACCGCGACAGCCTCCAGCCCGGCCACCACCCCCCGCCGGACCCAGGGTGCCGGGCGACTGTCGCCCAACCGACCAAGATCGACAACGAGCTGTATGTCCGCGACTACGGCAAGTGCATCCTGTGCTACAAGTGCGTCGAGGCGTGCGGGAAGGATTTCCAGAACACCTACGCCCTGACCGTGGCCGGGCGGGGTTTCGACGCGAGGATCTCGACGGAGTTTGCGGTGGGCCTGCCACAGTCCGCCTGCGTCTACTGCGGCAACTGCATCGCCGTCTGTCCTACGGGGGCCCTGATGTTCAAGTCGGAGTACGACCGGCGACAGATCGGCAGCTGGGACGAGACGCAGCAGACCGTCACCCAGACCATCTGCCCCTACTGCGGCGTTGGCTGCAACCTCGAGCTGCACGTCCAGGACAATGAGATTGTGAAGGTCACCTCCCCGCTGGATCACGACGTGACCCGTGGTAACCTCTGTATCAAGGGACGATTCGGTTGGCGGTACGTCCAGAACCGTAGTCCGACCGCTTAGCCAGCGGCGTGCCTACCGTTTTGGCTCTTCGTAGAGCCCGAACTCGTCGCCGACTGGATCGGTAAAGGCGGCAAAGGCCCCCATGTTCCGTCCAATGTCGGTGCGCGGCGTGACAACCTTGTCCCCGGCCTGCCCAATTCGTTTCAGCGAATCTGAGATACTGTCGACCATGATGTAGATCCGAGTGCGCTCATCGGGCGTCCGGTCCCCTCCTTGACCCACGTCCCGCGCACACTCCCCGTGTCATCGAAGGCCAAGTTGCCATCCCCGCGTTCCCGCACCTTCCGGCCGAAAATGTTCGAGTAGAAGCGCGCGGCATCCTCAGCGCGGTTGGCCGGGATTTCGAGGTAACAGATCTTGCCGTGGGGCATCAGGGTGCCTCCGGTAGTGGTCCAGCGACCTGGCGCCCGCGCATGCCCTCTGGGCCCGCGGCGCGCTTTTCGAAATCCTACGTCACGACGTCGGGCCGTGCCGGCCCGAGGACAGCCGACGGCCGGGCCCCGACAGAGTCCATACGCTTGTTAGACAGCCGTCATCGCCCCGACCGGTGTGGCCGAGTGCGCCCGCTGGAATGGCGGCGTCAGGAGGGCTTTTCACTTCGTGGTGATCCTGGTGACCGAAGATCCCAACGCACACCCACTGGCCCGCTCGCCTGACCCATACATCCATCCGGCGGAATCGGCCGCTGGTGTCCTTCCCCCGGAAGCTGCTCTCTTCGTCGGTGACGCCGGAGACCAACGCCGCCTCCCCGAAAACATGGACGTCAAATCGGAAAGCAGCAGTGAGGTCGCATGGTACCCACCGACCAGCTCATCGAGATCCTCGGTCTTGGCGAGGACCGACCCTTCGCTGGTGATTTCCGTCCACTCCTCGGCCATGAAAGCCCCAGCCGCAGTGCGGTCGTTTCGGAGAATGGCGTCGTTCCACTCCTGTTCCAGGGCGATCAGGTGCCGTTCAGCGGTATCCGGGACCGTCTGGCGGCATGCTGGGATTCAGGGGCTGCCCCCGCGCCACTTGCGCTCGAGCCGTCGTTGATATATGATGGTCGTCATATGAGCGCTGCCGCCTCGAGACGACCCGCCCCCAGCCGCAAGGAAGCCACCCACGAGCGCATTGTGGAGACTGCTGCCCGCGCCATCCGGCGGGACGGCTATGGCGGCGCCGGCGTCGCCCAGATCATGAAAGCGGCGGGCCTCACGCACGGCGGCTTCTACGCCCACTTCGACTCACGCGAAGGTATGCTGGCCGAGGCGGCTGACCGGGCGGGCGCCGACGGAATGGTCCAGCTCGCGCGGATAGCAGCTGCCGCACCGCCGAAGAAGGCGCTCGGAGCCCTGCTCCGCGCCTATCTCTCGAAGGCGCACGTGGAAGGCGTCGAGTCCGGGTGTGCAATCGCCGCGCTGGGTTCCGAAGTCCCGCGCCAATCGGCGAAGGTGCGGCGGGCCGCCACCCGCCGGATCAGGGAGATGATCGATCTGGTCGCCCGCCAGTCGCCCGACTGGGGGCAGCCGGGCGCGCACGAGCGGGCGCTCGTCACGGTGGCCACTGCGGTCGGTGCGCTGGTCCTGGCTCGTGCCGTGGATGATCGCAAGCTCTCCGATGAGGTGCGCGAGGCGGCCCTGAACCACCTCACTCCGACAGGCTGACTACCCTGGAGCTCCGGTGTCCAGGTTGGGTTTGGATAGAAATATGATGGGCATCATATTCGGGCTATGTGGACGCGGAAATGGACCCCAACGGGAAAGCGAGCACGTTATGTCAACCATACAGGAGCAGCAGACTGGGCCCGTGGCGATCGTGACGGGCGCATCGGGAGGAATCGGAGAGGCGACCGCGCGGGCGCTTCGCGCGGCCGGCTACCGGGTGTTCGGCACCTCTCGCCGGCCCCCTGCGGCCAGGCTGAGCGGCGTCGAGTACCTGGCGTGCGATGTGACCAGTGATGAGTCGGTACGGGCCGCGGTCGGTGAAGCGCTGTCAAAGGCCGGCCGCATCGACCTCCTGGTCAACAACGCCGGGGTGGGGTTGGTCGCGGGGGCGGAGGAGTCATCAGTGGAGCAAGCGAAGTCCATCTTCGACGTGAACCTGTTCGGCGTGATTCGCATGACCAAGGCGGTTCTTCCAACCATGCGACGGCAACGGGCGGGACGGATCGTCAACATCAGCTCGGTCATGGGGCTGATCCCGGCGCCGTTCATGGCCCTCTACTCCGCCAGCAAGCACGCCCTGGAAGGCTATTCCGAGTCGCTGGACCATGAGATCAGAGGCTCGGGGATCAGGGTGGTGCTGGTCGAACCGGCCTACACCCGGACTTCCTTCGAGGGCAACACCTATCAGGCAGACCAGCAGCTCGATGCCTATCAGTCGGCACGAACGAACGCGGAGGGAGTCCTGCGGGACGGGATGAAGACTGCCGACACGCCGGAGCTGGTCGCGAGTGCGATCGTGAAAGCCGCGACCGCGGCGGCCCCGCGCGCCCGCTACACCGCGGGCCGGACGGCCCGCCAAATCAGTTTGCTTCGGCGCTTCGTTCCCGAATCGGCGTTCGACAAGAGCCTGCGGAAACAGATGCGCTTGCCGGCATAGGCCAGAGTCAGATGCTTGCGTCCAGCTTCGGCTGAGCCGCACCTGTTCACGATTACGCCTGAGGAGGCCACCAATGTTTACCAGAATCCAGAGTCGTGCGTTTGTGGTGCTGAGCCTGGGGCTCGTACCCATCGGAAGCTCGTTGCACGGCAAGAACGAGACTCGTGCGGACGAGTCGAGTCAGGATAGGATCGAGCTGTCCTATCACGTGAAGGGCATCAAGCGGGACAGCGCGGGCCAGTACATCATGTCGGGTACGGTGAATGGGGAGCGCCAGGGCCGGGCGACGCTTACGTTCGGCTTCGACGAGGGATCATCGGGGCAAGCCGGGGTGGCACTGGTCCATTCGTACTGGGTAGTCGAGGCGGTGCCGGCGTCAGAATCCTTCAAGGCAAAGTTGAATGGAACCGTCGAGGTGGTCTCGGGTCAGACCCACCTGGTCGGCCGGATCACCGAAGGTGCCGGCAAGGGGCGCCGGGTCGAGACCAGCAGCCGATTGCTCAACTTCGGGCCCAACCAGTCGCTGAGTGACATCGACGGCAACATGACAATTTGGGACAGGTAAGCGGTGCCCCCGACCTCCCACACGATCCCACGTACGCCGGCCACCGCGGCAGGGACTGCTTCCTGGCTGAAGCCTGCCCCAATCGGTGACCGGCGCTGGTCCGCGACGCTTTGGTACGCTGCGAACGAGCCGGCAGCAACAGGAGATTCCGATGTCCAACGCTCATTCCCCTCCTGACGCCGGCGTCGGCGACTTCCCGCGCGATGCTCAGCGCCTCGTCGATCGGGAGCTGTTTCTGGCGATCGAGCCGGTCGCGGAGCGATTCCCCCTCGACCAGCGGCATGACATAGTAGAGGAAGCCGGCAGCCTCCCCTGAATCGTACAGCGGCAGGATGTGCGGGTGGCGGAGGTTGGCCGTCGTCGCGATCTCGCGCAGGAACCGCTCCGGCCCCAGCGCCGCCGCGAGCTCGGGCCGCAGCACCTTGACCGCGACCTTGCGGTGATGCCTGAGGTCCTCGGCGAGATACACCATCGCCATGCCGCCCTCACCGAGCTTGCGCTCGATACGGTGGCGGTCGGCAAGGGCGGCACTCAACTGCTCGAGCGTCATGGCACCGATGTGGCGTCCCACTGCGCCGCAGCTCGGGCGGCGAACACCCAGGCGCTCATGGCGTGCCCCCGGTCCTGTTGCGCAGGTGGCGGAGCAGCCTGGGAAGATGCTGGATCACCACGATTCGGCTCCGGCGAGGGCGGCGGCGAGGCGGTCGGGAACGGAGGTCATCGTTTGCCTTTCACCTTGGCCTCGAGTTCCGCGAGCCAGTTCTCGACGTAGATGATGTTACCGGACCCATTGCTGGAGGATTCCCGGATCATCACGAAACGCCGATCATCCGGAGCGACATCGTACTGCTGCCGGTTTCTGGCCTCGCGGTAACCCGACAGGGAGAAGAGCGGCCGGGGTGTGCCGGCCGCGAAGCTCGGTCCCCCGGTGACCGGGACGACCATCAGCTGGGACGGTCCCTTGAAGAAGAGTTCGCGGCCGCTGTGGGCCCAGCGCGGCTCGGTACCGCCATCGCGCGACACCAACTGGGTCGTGGTCGCGTTCGGGAAGGAGGTCACGTAGATCTCTCTCCGCCCCGTGCGATCCGAGCCGTAGGCGAGCCAGTGCCCATCGGGGGAGAGGGAGACATAGGTGGCGAGGCCCTGGTCAACGACCAGCGGGACCAGCGCCGTGTCACCCTGCAGCCGGCGCCCGCGCAGGCTGGACTTGCCTTCCGCCTCGTCGGACCTGACGACCAGCCACTGCCCGTCCCGTGAGGTCTCCGCTTCCCAGAGGCCGAAGGTGTGATGCAGCAGCAGCCGGGCGGGCGCGCTGCCATCCACGGGCTGCTGATAGATGTCGTAATCATCCTGGTTGCCGCCACCCCGCCGGTTTGAACTGAAGGTGATCGCCCGGCCATCGGCGAGCCAGGAGGCACGCCAGTTCACCGATCCGCTGTCGGTGAGCTTTTGCCGCGTGCCGTCGGAGCGCCGGATCCAGATCTGGGTGGAACCGTCGTGCACACCCACGGCGAGTGCCTTGCCATCCGGCGAGAGGGCGGGGTACTGGAAGTCCGCTTTCCAGGCCGAATCGAATAGAGCAGTCCGGCCGTCTCGTGACACCCACAGCAGCTCCGCCGGTGCGGCTCCGCCGCTGCCGACCTGATAGAGGACGCTGCCTGACGCGGAGATCGCGAAGCTGACCGGGACGACGCCCTCGATGACCGGAACCGCGCCGGAGGTGAGCACCAGCCGCTTCGCATCGAAGCCGGCGGCATAGAGCCCGCCGGCCCGGTCGGTGTAGAGCAGGTGACCGGTGGGTGAATACCACGCTCCCGCGGCATTGGGCACCAACAGCCGGCCACTGTCTGCGGCGAAATCGAAGACATAGACGGCGGTCTCCACGGCGCAGTTGCCGGGGCACCTGGTGTAGAGAAACCCCCGGCTTCCGGGCAGGGGAAAGAAGGCGCCGAGATTCACCCGCTCCGGTCGCGCGGAGGGCCGCACCGGTCGGCTGGAACCACCCTCCGCGGAGATCCGGCGGAGTTCGGCCGTCGCGGACATGTAGACGATGGATCCGTCTTCCAGCCAGGCGGCCGAGAGGTAGCTGACGTTGGCGTCGGTGGCCAGTGTGACTGCACCTCCGCCTTCGAGCGGGACCTTCCGGAGGCGGCCATTGAGGGTGAGAAAGCCGATCCACCGGCCATCGGGCGAGAAGAAGGGAGACACACCTCCCTCGGTGCCGGCCATCGGTCGGGCCTCCGCCTCATTGCGAGGCTTCAGCATCAGGCGGGCGGAGTCGCTGACACCGTCGCAGAAGACGATGCTGGAGCCATCGGGGGCGATCGCGGCCTGGGTGCCCTCGAACACCACTCCTGGCGAGAGGAACTGCCCCAGCGCGGTGTGCCACAGCGTCACCCGCTGGCGACTGGTCGCGGGCGCAGGCACGGGTCGGAGCCAGCCGATCGCCGCCACAATCAGGAGTGAGGCGACGACGGCCAGGGCGGCAACCAGCAGCCGCGGCGAGATCGTGGCGCCCCGAGGCGAGAGGCCGGTGGCCGCCTCTGGCCGCCCCGCCGCGGTGTAGCGGGGATCGCCGAGGGCGTCGGCGAATTCCTTCGCCGAGGCGAAGCGATCGGCCGGCAGCTTCTCCAGCGCGGTAAACACCGCCGCCTCCACCTGGGGCGGAATCGACTTGCGCTGGGTGGTGAGCGAGGTCGGCGCCGCGGTCATCACCTTGGCCACGATGGCCTGCGCCGTCGGCCCGGTGAAGGGGGGCTCTCCCAGCAGCATCTCGTACAGCACACAGCCGAGCGCGTACACATCGCTGCGTGGCGTGATCTCCCGTTCGCCCATCGCCTGCTCGGGGCTCATGTAGGTCGGGGTGCCCAGCGACATCCCGGTCTCCGTCATCCGGGTGCCGCCCGCCTTGCTCGCCGCGAGCGCGATGCCGAAGTCGGCGACCAGCGCGCGGCCGTCGTGCAGCAGGATGTTCTCCGGCTTGATGTCGCGGTGGACCACGTTGTGGCGATGGGCGTAGTCGAGGGCGCCGGCGACCTCGGTCGCGATGCGCACCGCGTCGGCGATGGGGAGCTGCTTCTCGCGGTTGAGCCGGTCACGGAGGGACTCGCCCTCGATGAACGGCATCACATAGTAGAGGAAGGAATCCGCTGCTCCCGAGTCGTGGAGCGGCAGGATGTGGGGGTGCTGCAGGTTGGCGGTGGTCTTGATCTCGGAGAGGAACCGGTCGGCGCCGATGACCGCCGCGAGTTCGGGCCGGAGCACCTTGATGGCGACCCGGCGGTCGTGCTTCAGATCCTGGGCGAGATAGACCGTGGCCATACCGCCCGCGCCGAGCTCGCGCTCGAGGCGGTAGCGGTTGGCGAGGGCGGCGGAAAGACCGACGAGGGGATCGGTCATCCTACTTTGTCCCGGCCCTGGCCTTGAGTTCCTCGAACCAGTTCTCCACCAGCAGGAAGGTTGGCGTCGCCTGCTGCGCCGCCGTCACACGTCGGGCCATGAGAAACCGGGTGTCGTCATGGGAAATGTCGAACGGCGTGTAGTGCTCGGCGTTGGAGAGATAGAGATCGTCGCCGAGCCGGAACAGGGTCCGCCGCGCGCCGAGCCCGGGTGTGGGACCCCCTGCAACGGTAGCGACCACCATATTCCGGGCGCCATCGACAAAGAAGAGCTCCCTGCCGCTGTGGCTCCAGAGTGGAGCCTGGCCGCCATTGGTCGAGACCTGCCACTTGCCGGCCTCGGTGTTCGGGAAGGGCCGGATATACACCTCGGTCTTGCCGGTCTCATCCGACTCGTAGGCCAGCCACCGGCCATCGGGGGAGAGTGCGGGTGCCGATTCATCGAACCCCGGATTGGCCGCCAGCGGGACCAGGGTCGTGTCGGCACCCCGTCTCAGCCCGAAGATGTCGCGGCCGCCGGCCTGCCCCACATTTCCTCCCTTCCGTACCACCAGCCATTGACCGTCGTGCGACCAGAACCCCTCGGTGACGTTGCCGGGGAACCGCAGCAGCACCTGCTCGGTGCCGGTGCCGTCGGCCCTGCGCTGATTCAGGGAATTGGTGCGAGGCACGATATAGGTGACCGACTTCCCATCGGGGGTCCACCGCGGGCGCTGCTGTGCCAGGCTGTCGAAGGTCAGCCGGGAGAGCGGGCCAGTGGGCAGCTGCCTGATCCAGATGTGATCGCCGGCGTCGGTATTGAGCCCGATGGCCAGCCGGGTCCCGTCGGGGGAGAGCGCCCAGCCCTCGTTGCCGCCGGCCACCGACAGGCGGAAGCTCCATGAGGTATCGAGGGGGGTCCGGGCTCCCGAGCGGTTGAGCCACACCAGATCGTAGCGGTCTGGCTGTGAGCCGGTGGCCGTCCCTATCTGCATCACCAGGGTCCCGGCCGAGGATGTCGTCACGACGGGGATGATGCCACCCCGCAAGGCGATGTTGTTCAGTACTGGTACCGGGGTGCCCCGGATCTTGAGCGAACCCAGATCGAATGGCACCGCGAACATCCCCCCATCTCGACGCACGTAGACCAGATCCCTGGTGGGGAGGTACCATCCCCGAAGGGCGCCGGGGAGCAGTTCCCTGGAGGCGCCGGACTTGAGGTCGAGCACCCAAAGATCCGCGTCGACGCAGTTGGTGGTACACTCGGTGAAGAGCACCCCCCGTGTGTCCGGCAGCGGCGTCGGGAGCACGGACGCGTGGGACCTCGCGGTATCGGGAGCACGCTGGACTTCGACGGCGTTTCCCCCGGCCGCCGGGACCCGCATCAGGGTGAACCGCAGCGAGGTGAAGACCAGTGTGCCGTCCTCCAGCCAGGCGGCGGAGCCGTAGAAGGCCGAGTCGGCGAGGGTAATCGCTCCACCCCCCCCGATTGGCGACTTCTTCAACTTCCCCTGCTGCTCGTACGCGATCCACTTCCCATCCGGTGAGATGCTGGGTCCTCGCGCACCGGTGGTGCCGGCCAGTGGTGTCGCTTCGTACTGGTCACGTTTCTTGACCCAGATTCGCGCTCCACTGTCGCCCGGCCCGATGTAGACGAGCTGGGAACCGTCTGGCGTGATCTCCACGACTCCCGTCGGTGTCTGACCCTGGGCGAAGGCGAGGCCATAGCGGGTCACCGGCTGGGTCGGCGCGGGGCGGAGCCCGGCCCACAGCGCCACGGCAGCGCAAAGGATGGCCACACTGCCCGCCGCCAGGGCGACGCCCCGCCACCGGGCGGTCTCGGGACTGGCGGCGACCAGGGCGGCGCTCGCCTGGCGGGTGTAGCCCGGGCTCGCGAGTGCCGCCGCGAACTCCGCCGCGGTGGCGAAGCGGTCCGCCGGCAATTTCTCCAGCGCGGTGAGTACCGCGTCCTCGACGTGGCGAGGAATGGTGTGCCGCTGGCTGCCGAGCGAGCGCGGGTGCTCCGTCATCACCCGCGCCACGATCGCCTGGGCGGTGCTGCCGGTGAAGGGCGGGTCGCCGGTGAGCATCTCGTAGAGCACGCAGCCCAGCGCGTACACGTCGGAACGGGCGGTGATCTCCCGCTCGCCCATGGCCTGCTCCGGAGACATGTAATGAGGAGTGCCGAGGCTCATGCCCGTTTCGGTCATCCGACTCCCGCCGTCGGACCGCGCCGCGGCGAGCGCGATCCCGAAATCCGCGACCTGGGCGTGACCTCCGTGGAGCAGGATATTTTCGGGCTTGATGTCGCGGTGGACGATGCCGTGTTCGTGGGCGTACTGCAGCGCGTCCGCCACCTCCGAGGCGATTCGCACCGCGTCGTCCACCGGCAGTTGATGCTCCCGCGCCAGCCGATCCCGCAGGCTCTCCCCTTCCACGTACGGCATGACGTAGTAGACCAACCCGTCCGCCTCGCCGGAGTCGAACAGCGAGAGGATGTGTGGGTGCTGCAGATTCGCCGTGGTCTTGATCTCGGTCAGGAACCGCTCGGCGCCGAGGATGGCGCTCAGCTCCGGCCGCAGCACCTTGAGCGCGACCTTCCGGTCGTGCCGCAGGTCGTGGGCGAGGTAGACGGTGGCCATGCCGCCCTGCCCCAGCTCCCGCTCGAGGCGGTAGCGGTCGGCGAGGGCGCCGGCGAGGCGATTAGGGATCTCTCGCATGGAGGCGGAATATGACCCACGGCGGCCCCCTTGGCGACCTTACTCCACTGCCTTGGCCCCCGGCTCCCGCTCGAGGCGGTAACGATGGGCCTGGGTAGCGGCGAGTTGCCTCCGGGCACTCCTTCGCGAATCCCTCCGCGCCCTTGGCGCCTTGGCGGTCGAGGGTGCCACCGCGAAGACGCGTAGCACGCGAAGGGGCGCTTTCACGAACTCCTTCGCGCCCTGCGCCTTGGCGGTCGAAGTTTCCACCGCGAAGAGACGAAGCACGCAACGGGGGGCTTTCACGATTTCTTCGCGCTCTTGGCGCCTTGGCGGTCGAGATGTCCACCGCAAAGACGCGAAGCACGCGAAAGGGCATGCGCCACCGCGAACGACTGGCTAGGGAAGCCGCGGGGCGAAGCGTCTCATTCGGA
>DATJVM010000091.1:0-2769 GCA_035501775.1 Gemmatimonadales bacterium
TGCAAGATGGGCACGTACACGTTCAGGTACATCCGATCGATTCCTTCAATCTCGAGCGTCACGTGCTCTCGGAGGATGTCCGAGACCGTGCGTGGTAGGCTCATCACGGGCTCCGGTCGTCCACGGTCCCTCGGGACCAACTACCGCTTCGGCGGCTCATGCGGGAGCGTACAACGTATCCCGATCGGCTCGGCCTGAGCCCGTTGCCTTCAGCTCGCCTGCTCAGACGACGGCAGCGGGTTCAACCAGCCGGGAGCACGATTACCCGACATGACTCGTTGGTCTGAGGCGTAGCCTCGTTAGATTATAGCGGATGGGACTCGGCTTGAGCGGCCTTGAAACGCCTCGACCGCAACCGCTCGCCGAGGCTAGCTCGCCTCCCGCAAGCGATCCGGACTCACCTGCCGACCGCTGGCTGCGCTATCGTTCGCACGATCGGAGGAGGCCATGACCCATTCGAGGAGGCCGCCCTACGTCGTCCGTCCCGACACCGCCGTCCTGACCCGCGGGTTCGACCCGCGGCTCTCGGTCGGCTCCGCCCGTCCGGCGGTGTTCCGCTCGTCCACCTACGTCTTCTCCAGCCCCGAGGCGGCGGAGCGCGCCTTCCTCATCGCCCTGGGCAAGGAGCGCGCCTCGCCTGGCGAGAGCGTCGACCTCATCTATTCGCGCCTCTCCCACCCGAACGCCGAGATACTCGAGGACCAAATCGTCCCCTTGGAGAAGGGAGCTACCGCCGCCGCGGTCTTCAATTCCGGGATGGCCGGCATCTCCACCATCTGCACCACCTTCTGCCAGCCGGGGGCGAGCCTCGTCTACACCGCCCCGATCTACGGCGGTACCCAGCACCTCATCCATCAGCTCCTCGAGCCGTACGGCATGCAGGGCATCCCGGTACCCGCCGGCGACACCGCTGCCCTCCGTCAGGCCGTCGAGGGAGCGCGGAACCTCAAGCTCGTGTTGGTTGAGACGCCGGCCAACCCAACACTCACCATGACCGATGTAGCCGACGCCAGCCGCGCCGCCGCCCGTCACCCCGATCGCCCCCTGGTGGCAGTGGACAATACCTTCCTGGGCCCGTCCTTCCAACACCCGCTCCAGCTCGGCGCCGACCTAGTGGTCTACTCCGCCACCAAGTTCCTCTCCGGCTTCAGCGACATGCTGGCCGGGGTGGTGTTAGCCAAGGAGGCGGAGCTCGTGGCCCGGCTCCGGGGTACCCGCGCCATCCTGGGCAACATCCTCCAGCCCGATGAGTGTTGGCTCCTCGACGGCCGGCTCCCCACCGTCGGCCTGCGCATGAGCCGGCAGAGCAAGAACGCGCAGCACATCGCCGAGACGCTGGCCGGGCACCCCAAGATCGCCCGGCTCCACTACCCCTCGCTCTTCACCGATCCGGAGCAGGTACGCATCCGCGACGCGCAGTGCGATTTCCCTGGTGGCCTGCTCTCCTTCGAGATGACCGGGGGGAAGCGGGCCGCGTTCGCCGTGCTCCGAAACCTGCACATCGCGAAGAACGCGGTCAGCCTGGGCGGGGTGGAGACCCTAGCCTGCCACCCGGCCTCGACCACCCACTCCGAGCTCTCGCCCGAGGAGCTGTTGCGGTACGGCGTCTCCGACTCCCTGGTGCGGCTCTCGGTGGGGGTCGAGGACTGGCGCGACCTAGTGGCCGAGCTGCGGGGGGCGCTGGACGCAGCCTGAGCAAGCGCTGCCGGGTCGAGCAGTTTGGGCCGCTCGGTGAAGGCGTTCGGCCGCCCGCGCGGGCGGGCTCGCGCAGCACCGACGAGGAGGTGGAGCCGGCGAGAGGCCCTTCTGGGGCCCGATGAGGCGCCGCAGGCACCCGCGTCTGATGGCCGTGGCCTCTTGCATCGATCCGGGAGATGTGATCGAACCTGGACATGAGCCCTCTGTCTTTGGACCTTCGGACCCGGATCATTCAGGCGTGGCAGGGGGAGAAGCTACGAGTCCCTGAGCTCGCTCAGCGCTTCTCGGTCGGGACGGCCACGGTCAAGCGACTCATCCGGCGGTACCGGGAGACCAGCTCGGTTGAGCCTCGCCCGCACGGGGGAGGGCAGAAGCACAAGATCCCGGCGGGGAATCTGGCGCGGGTCCAGCGGTTGCTCGAAGCCAACCCGGACTGGAGCGTCGACGAGCTCGCTGCGGCGTACAACGGTGAGGAGGGCACGAAGGTGAGCCGCGCCACGATGGGTCGGGCCGTTCACCGGCTAGGTTTCACTCGAAAAAAAAGTCCCTCGTTGCCAAGGAACGCGACACCCCACGAATTGCGGCCTGGCGCGAAGCCTTCCTCGAGAAGGTCAGCCGTACAGCCCCTTCGCGTTTGGTATTTGTGGACGAAACCGGCACGCACACGCCGATGACGCGGGAGTACGCCCGCGGGCCGAGCGGAAAGCGCGTGGTGGGGATCGTGCCGCGCAGTCGCGGTGTGGTTCTAACTGTGGTCGGGGCTGTGGCTCTGGATGGCGTACGCGCCATGATGGCTTACGAGGGTGGCACGTCAGCCGACGCATTCCTCCGGTTTGCTCGAGAGGCACTGGCACCGTCGCTCCGGCCCGGCGACGTGGTCGTCCTGGATAACCTCGGCGCTCACCGCGCCGTCGGGGTGCGAGAAGCCATCGAGGCGGTCGGTGCACGCATTCTGTACCTTCCGCCATACCACCCCGAGCTGAATCCCATCGAGCTAGCCTGGAGCAAGCTCAAGGCGCTCCTCAAACGCGTTGGGGCGCGTGATCTCCTGGCACTCGCCACCGCGCTCAA
>DATJVM010000092.1:0-91253 GCA_035501775.1 Gemmatimonadales bacterium
AGCGGTGCGGCGCGGAGTTGGCGGCGCTGTAGGTGAGCTCGAGATGTGGCCTAGCAAAAGACCCTCCCGAGTCTGGCTCGCGGAGGGTCGATTCGTTTCTGCCGCCTGGGGCCGCTACTTCTTGCCCGCGACCAGGGTGGCGAGCCGGCTCTTGACCCGGCTGGCGGTGTTGCGGTGCACGAGGTTCTTGCGCCCCGCCCGGGCCAGCAGGCGCTCGGCCTCGAGGTAGGCCGCCTGGGCTTCCTTCGCGGTGCCGGCGGTGCGCACCTTCTTGATGGCGGTACGAAGCTGGCTGCGCTGCGTGCGGTTCCGCAGGTTCGCCGCGCGGGACTTGCGCATCGCCTTCTTGGCGGACTTAAGACGGGGCACTGACGACCTCGTGGTGAAGACACTCGCGGCCGAAGCCGGCCAACAGGAGCGGTGAAGCTAGATGGTGATGCTGATGAGGTCAAGGATTGGACGGGTTTTCAGGGGGTATACCCTCCGTTAGATTGGGCGACCCCTCATGAGTGACTTCATCCTCGCACTTCCGATTCTCGTCTTCTCGCTGGTGGCGCACGAGTACGCCCACGCGCGCACCGCGCTGTGGCAGGGCGACGACACGGCCTACATGCTGGGGCGCGTAACCCTCAATCCGTTGCCGCACATCGATCCCTGGATGAGTCTCCTGCTGCCGGCGGTGCTGTGGTTCGCTTCCGGCGGCCGATTCGCCTTTGGCGGGGCGAAGCCGGTGCCGGTAGTGCCGCGCAAGTATCGCAACTATGTGCGTGGCGACCTGATCGTCTCCGCGGCCGGGGTCATCACCAACCTGCTCCTGGCCTTGGGGTGCTCCGCGGTATTCGTCGGATTGGCATTCCTCGCCCCACTCATGCCCGGCCTGGCCCAGGCGCTCGGCACGCTGCAGCGGATGATGAGCTGGGGCATCTGGCTCAACCTCATCCTCTGCTTCTTCAACCTGATTCCGGTGCCTCCGCTCGACGGCTCTCACCTCTTCTATCATATTCTGCCCCCCGCGTGGGGGGCACGGTACCGCCAGCTGGGACAGTTCGGCTATCTGCCGCTCATGGTGCTGCTCATCTTTCTCCAGCCGGTCACCAACTTCTTCCTGATGCCCGCCTACTGGGGAGCCGGCTGGCTCTTCAGCGCCATCGCGCCGTACGGCATCGGTGATACCTGGCGCATTCTCTCCGGATGAGCACGCCCGCCGGCCCGACCTCGGCGCTGGGCGCCGAGCCCGCCTTCGTCGTTCAGCTGGACGCGTTCTCGGGCCCGCTCGATCTGCTGCTGCACCTGCTCCGGGAGGAGCAGATCGACATCGCCGACATACCCATCGCGCGGATCGCCGACCAGTTCCTCCGGGCCATTCACGAGCTGGGCCTCAACCAGGCCGCGGACTACCTGGAGATGGCGGGCCGCCTGCTCCGTCTCAAGGCGCAGATGCTCCTGCCGCGCCGCGAGGGAGAAGAGGGATGGGAAGACCCGCGGCACGAGCTGGTGCGACGCCTCCTCGAATACCAGTTGGTGCGCGAAGTCGCCGGATGGCTGGAGCGCGCGGCGGAGCGGCGCGCCGACCAGCTGCCACGGGGGTACCTGCCGCCGGCCCCCGAGCTGCCGCCGCTGCCCCTCACGCTGGATCTGTTGGAGCTGCTTCGCGCGGTGGAGAAGGTGATTGCAGAGATCCCCTCTCCCGTCCTGCATCGCGTGGTGGCACGTCCGCTCGATACGGAGGGCGCCACTCGGCGTCTGGTTTCGATGCTGACCGAGCGGGAGGAATTCACCTGGCTGGAGGCGCTGGGCCCCGAGCCAACCATCGTCGACGTCCTCTCCACCCTGCTCGCGCTGCTCGAACTGGCCCGCCGAGGCAGCATCCGGCTGGCGCAGTCGCAGGCGTTCGCTACCTTCGTAATTCGCCGGGAGCGACAACCCGACGATCTGGCCGCCCCACCGACGGAAGCCCCTGATGCCGCTCAAGTCCCTGGCCCAGTTGATTGAGGCCGCGCTGTTCGCGGCCAATCGACCGCTCACGATCGAGGAGCTGCAGACCCTCGAGCCGGAGGCGTCGCTGGCGGAGGTGCGGGCCGCGCTGGACGAGCTCCGTGAGCACTACGACTTCGACGGCCATGCGGTGGAGCTCCTGGAGCTGGCCGGCGGATACCAGCTCCTCACCCGCCGGGTCTTCATGGAGGCCATCGAGCGCGCCCAGCTCTCGGTGCGCACCCCGCGACTCACCGCCGCCGCGATGGAGACCCTCGCGGTGGTCGCCTATCGCCAGCCGGTGGGCCGGGCCGAGATCGAGGAGATCCGCGGCGTGTCCGCGGGGGGCGTGCTCCGCACCCTGCAGGAACGCGGTCTCATCGAGGTAGTGGGACGGAGCGAGGGCATGGGGCGCCCCCTCCTCTATGGGACCACGGCGCTCTTCCTGGAGCTGCTCGGGCTTCGGGACCTCGGGGAGCTTCCCAAGACCGAGGAGTTCAGCGTCGCGCTCCAGCCGCACAAGCCGGAGGCCGCCGATTCCGAAGAGGCGGCCGCCTCGGTCCCCGCCGAATCGTGAGCCTCATGCGCCTGCAGCGGGCCCTGGCTCGCGCAGGTATCGCAAGCCGCCGCGCCGCCGAGGAGCTGATCGAAGCCGGCCGGGTGCGGGTCGACGGTCAGGTGGCGGTGCTGGGCATGAAGGTCGACCCGGCCGCCCAGCGCATCACCGTGAGCGGGCGGCCCATTCCGACCCTCGCTCAGCGCTGGCTGGCCTTCCACAAGCCGATGGGCGTCGTCACCACCGCGAGCGACGAGCGCGGCCGGCCTTCCGTTCTCGACTTCATCAAGGACCCCCGGGGGCTCGCCTACGTCGGTCGCCTGGACGTCAATACGACCGGCCTCCTGCTGCTCACCACCGACGGTGAGGCGGTGCACCGCCTGACCCACCCGCGTTATCGCATTCCCCGCAGCTACACCGCGCTGGTCCACGGCCGGCCCGCATCCGAGATTGCCGCCGCGGCAAACCGGCGCGTCGTCATCGACGGCGCTCCGGTAGTCCCGACTCGGGTGCGAGTGCGCCCCGGCAAGGAAGGGCGGAGTATCCTCGACGTCACGCTCACCGAGGGCCGCAATCGCATCGTGCGTCGTTGGTGCGAGGCCATGGGGCTCAAAGTGGAACGGCTCGCGAGACTGTCCTATGGCCCGGTGCGCCTGGGCGACCTGGCCGTGGGTAGTTGGCGGCCGCTCACGCCCGCGGAGGAGGCCGGCATATACCGCGCGATCGGCCTGAAAGGAGGCGGGTAGGCCGTGAGCCCGGTCACAGTCGTCGGTGGGGCTGACAAGAGAGCGGGAGCCAACTATCCTCTTTTCAGGTGAGTACTTATTGAACGTCACCCTCTGACCGATCATGGGTCCATGACTGTTCGCTCCGCCCCCTCTACGCGCACCGTGGACGCAAGCCCGATACAGCAGGTGGTGACCGAGGTGGGTCGTCGGATCGTGGGGCAGGAGACGATGCTGGAGCGCCTCCTGATCGGGCTGCTGACCGGTGGCCATATTCTCCTCGAGGGCGTGCCCGGCCTGGCCAAGACGCTGGCCGTCAAGACCCTCGCCGAAATCGTCGACGCCAGCTTTTCCCGTATCCAGTTCACGCCGGATCTCCTCCCCGCCGACCTCATCGGCACCATGATCTTCGACCCGAAGACTCAGGAGTTCCGGGTCAAGCGGGGACCCATCTTCGCGCAGATCATCCTGGCCGACGAGATCAACCGCGCCCCGGCCAAGGTCCAGGCCGCGCTGCTCGAGGCGATGCAGGAGCACCAGGTCACCATCGGTGGCACCAGCTTCGCCCTGGAGGAGCCGTTCCTCGTTCTCGCCACCCAGAACCCCATCGAAAACGAGGGTACCTACCCGCTGCCCGAGGCGCAGCTCGACCGCTTCATGCTGAAGGTCCGCATCGGGTACCCCACGCGTGACCAGGAGAAAGAGGTATTGCTCCGCCGCAGCGGCCTCGCGGAGTCCCCGGTCCGGCAGCTGCTCGATCCCAGCACTATTCTCGCCTTGCGCGAGACTATCTCGGCCACGTATCTCGACCAGAAAGTGGTCGACTACATCGTGGACCTGGTGCGCGCGACCCGGGATCCGTCGGTGGTGGGACTTGCCAACCTCAAGCCGCTGGTCGCCTTCGGCGCCTCGCCGCGAGCCTCGATCGCGCTGGCGCAGGCGGCCAAGGCGCATGCCTATCTGCGTGGGCGCGGCTACGTGATTCCCGAGGATGTCCGGGCGGTGGGGCTGGACGCCCTCCGGCATCGCGTCCTGCTGACCTTCGAGGCGGAGGCCGAGGAGATCGACGCGGACCAGATAGTCACCCGGATCCTCGACGCGGTGCCCGTGCCATGACGATCGGAACCCGGGTTGCGCAATCGTCACGCACTCCGGGAGGTGCGCCGCCCCACCGGGACCGCGGGCTCCCGGGTCGCCTCGGTGCCCGCTTGTAGATCCGGCCCTTCACGCCCGCCATGGCCGCCATCTCCCCCGAAGTCCTCAAGCAGGTCAAAGCGATCGAACTCCGCTCCCGCGGCATCGTCTCCTCGCTCTTCGCGGGGGACTATCGCTCGGTGTTCCGCGGGCAGGGCATGGAGTTCGCCGAGGTGCGGCAGTACGAGCATGGGGACGACTTCCGCGCCATCGACTGGAACGTTTCGGCCCGGCTGGGCCACCCCTACGTCAAGACCTTCGTCGAGGAGCGGGAGATCACCCTCTTGCTGGTGGTCGACCAGTCCGGGTCCACTCATTTCGGCACGCCGCGGACCAAGGCCGCGGTCGGCATCGAGATCGCTTCGATCCTGGCGCTGGCCGCGGCCAACACCAACGATCGCGCCGGGGCGCTGCTCTTTGCCGACAAGGTGGAACGCGTCATTCCCCCCAAGAAGGGGAGGCGACACGCGTTGCGGGTCATTCGTGACCTCGTCGCCTTTCGGCCGGAGGGCCGGCGGACCAACCTGGCGGTCGCCCTCAAGTATGCCACCGAGTTGCTGAAGCACCGGAGCATCGTGGTCGTATTGTCCGACTTTCTGGCCGAAGGGTGGGAGCAGCCGCTCCGCCAGCTGGGCGTCCGTCACGACGTCGTGGCGGTGGCCGTCGAGGACCCACGGGAGACTGACCTGCCGGACGCCGGCTGGCTCGATCTCGTGGATGCGGAGACCGGGGGCCGGCGCCTGGTGGACACCAGCGACCGCCAGGTGCGTGGCCGTCTCCGCGCCCTCGCCGAACGCCGGCGGGAGGAGCGGGGAAGGGCGTTCACTACCGCGAATGTGGATCAGGTCATGATCTCCACCCACGCGGACTACACGGCGGCGCTCCGCCGTGCGTTCGCGCAGCGCGCCCGGCGGCTGCAGCGTTGATGCTTCTCCTTCTCCTGGCGCTGCAGGTGCCCCTCCCGACGGTCGGCGACACCATCTGGCTCGAGCGGTCGGTGGAGCTGCCTCCCGGTGCCACTATCCGCCCCGCGGCCTGGGACCCGGAAGGAGACATCGCGCTGCTCGGCCGCCCGGTGGTTCGGCAGGAAGGCACCGTGGCCACCGTAGCGTACCCCGCGGTGGCCTGGAGCGCGGGCACCCGGACCATTCTCGTCCCCGGCCCCATCGTGATCCACCGCGACGGCGTCACCGATTCGCTCCCGGCGGAACCGCGCACCATCGAAGTGGCCAGCGTGCTTCCGGCCGGCGAGGCGCCGGGACAGATCGGGGTGCGCCCCGAGTTGGGGATCGTGCCGGAACGAGTCCGCTCGGCCTGGCCCCTGGTCGGTGCGCTGGCGCTCGCGCTGCTCCTGTTCCTGCCCCTGGCCTGGTGGTGGCGTCGCCGAGGGCCCGTGGCGGTGGTTCGTTCGCCGTTGTCGGGGTCGCCCGAGCCTCCGGTCGCGGAGTGGAGTGAGGCGGGGGAACCGCGCGCGGTGGCCGCGGCCGCGGCCCGCGCGCTGCGCGGTGCAATCACCTCGCACCTGCCCGGCACGGCCCCGGGGCTCGTGACCTCGCGGCTGGTGCGGACCGTGGATGAGCAGCGCCCCTCGTGGCCCACCGCCGAAATCGCGCTGGTGCTCCGGTCGCTCGAATCGGCCCAGTACGCCGGCGTCGCCAACGGCGACGTGGTGGACCTCGCGCAACGAGCCCAGGCCATTCGCGCCCGCCTGGAGGCGTCCGCGTGAGCTTTGCCCGCCCGTGGCTCCTCCTGCTGCTCCTCTTCCCCTTCGCCTGGTGGTGGTGGCGGAGGTCGCGGCCCGCCTCCGGGACGGGGTACAGCGATCTCCGCCTGGTGAGCCTGGTCCGCGAAGCCCGGTGGCTGGGCCGCCTCCCCATGTGGTGCCGGGGCTTCGCCTACGGCGCCTGGGTTCTGGCCGCCGCCGGACCGCGGCTGGGCGGCGCCCGGGTGGAACAGAAGAAGGAAGGCATCTCGATCGTGATCGCGGTGGACATCTCGAGCAGCATGCTGGCCGAGGACTTCGCGCCGTCCAACCGCCTGGAGGTCGCCAAGCAGCAGGCCATCCAGTTCATCGAGGGCCGGAGCGCCGATCGGATCGGCGCCGTCGCCTTTGCCGGCGAGGCGCTGACCCTCGCCCCGATCACCGTGGACTATCCGGTGCTCGAAAAGGCCATCTCGGAGCTGCACATCGGGATGCTGGAGGATGGGACCGCCATCGGCACCGGCCTCTCGACGGCGATCAATCGCCTGCGTGAGGCGCCCGGCAAGTCGAAGGTGATTCTCCTCCTCACCGACGGCGTGAACAACCGTGGAACGGTGGACCCGCGAACCGCTGCCGCGGCCGCCGCGGCGCTCGGCATCCGGGTGTATACGATCGGCGTGGGCACCGAAGGCGAGGCGCCGATCCCCACCGGGCGCGGGCTCTCCGGGTTCCGATACGAGGTGCTGCCGGTCGAGATCGACGAGGATCTGCTCCGTGATATCGCCGCCACGACCGGCGCGCGGTACTTCCGGGCCAAGGACTCCGAGGCCCTCAGCCGGATCTTCAAGCAGATCGACGGCCTCGAGAAGACCCCGATTCACGTCACCCGGTACGTGAAGTACGAGGAGTTTTCGAAGCCGCTGGTGCTGGTAGGCCTCCTGGGGCTGGCGCTCGAGCTGCTGCTCAACGCCACACTGGTGGTGCGCACGCCATGACCGTCGACTCGCCGGGCTTGCTGGTGCTCGCCCCGGTCCTGGGAGCGGCGGTCGGGGCGGTGGCGCTGCTCGCGCGCCGGCGGCGGATCTCCCGGGCGGCCGCCTGGTCGGACGACCTGGCCCAGCGCGCACGCGCGACCGGACGCTGGGCTCCGCTCCTGCTGGGCCTCGCCGGCCTGGTGGCGGGCGTCGGCCTGGCCGGCCCGAGAGGAGGCCCCTCCTCGGTCAAGACGGAAACTCAATCGCTGTCCGTGGTGCTCGCGGTCGACATCAGTCGCTCGATGCTCGCCGAAGACACCCATCCCAGCCGGCTCAAGCGCGCCATCCAGGAGGCGCACCGCCTGGTGCAGGATCTCGGCCAGGATCGCATCGGCCTCATCGGCTTCGCGGGGCGGAGCTACATCCTGAGCCCGCTCACGCTGGACGGTGGCGCCATCACGCTCTTCCTCGACGGCATGTCGCCCGAAATGGCGAGCCAGGGCGGGACCGGCCTGGCGTCGGCGCTCAACCAGGGGCGGCAGCTCCTCAACGCCTCGCGGGAGGCGGGCGACCGGGTGCTGGTCCTGTTCACCGATGGCGAGGCGCACGATTCCCTGCCGGACGTCCTGGCCGCGGCGCGCCAGCTCAAGGAGCAGCAGATTCGCCTGGTCCTAGTCGCGGAAGGGGAAACCAAGCCGGTCACCATCCCGCTTCGGGATAGCACCGGCGCCATCACCGAATACAAGACCGATGACGCCGGGAAGACCGTCCTCACCTGGCGCCGTGATGACATCCTGCAGCAGGTGGCAGACGGAGCCGAAGGTGCCCTGGTGCCCGCAGACCTGCCCGATCAGGCGGGCGCGGTTCGCGAGCTGTTGAGCGCGTTCAAGCGAGCCCCGTTGAGCGCGTCCACCAATCAGGACCTGCTGCCCCTGGTCTGGATTCCCGCGCTTCTCGCCGCGATCCTCCTCGCCGCCCAGACCGTCACCCGCCGCACCGCGGCGCTGGTGGGTCTCGGGGGGCTGCTTCTGGTGTCGCGCCTCGATGCCCAGCGGCCGGCCCCCGGCGAGCGCGAGTTCGCGTCGGGAAACCTCGCGGGAGCGGTGCGGCGCCTGGCTGCGCGCCTCGCCCCGACCGCCTCGGACACAGTCTGGTACAACGCGGGGACGGCGTTCCTCGCCGACAGCCAGTACGAGGCCGCCAGCAAGGCGCTCGACCACGCCGCCCGCTCGCTCGACCCCGATCTGCGGTTTCGCGCGCTGTACAACGACGGCGTCGCGGCCCTGCTCAGCGCGGCGCGCGACAGCGCACGCCGTGACTCCCTGCTGGCGCTCGCGGCCGATCACCTCAAGCAGGCCCTCACGCTCGCCCCGACCAACGCATCGGCCAAGTGGAATCTCGAACTCGCCGAGCGGCGGCATCCCCCGCCGCCGAGCGGGGGAGGCGGCTCGAGCCCCAAGCAACCTCCACCGGGAGGCCAACGCCCGCCGGACCCGAGCCAGGGAAAGAACACGCCGGGGACAGCCATGCCTAACCTGTCCCCCTCACAGGCGGACCAGATCCTGAATTCCGTCGCGCGAGAAGAGCTCGAAACGCGAAACCGTCGCCTCGGGAAGAGCTACTCGACTCCTCCGGGGGAGAAGGACTGGTAGCCATGGTGTTCCTGCTCCTCGCCATCGCGCTCCAGCAGCAGCCCGAGGCGGGCCCGGCCAAGCCGCCCGAGGTAATGCTGGGCGTTGACCGGGACCGGGTCACTGCGGGTGACATGCTCACCTTTACGGTGCATGTCGCCACCCAGTCCCCGGATCCGATCCAGGTGGATCTCCCCACGCTCGATGGCTTCGAGCTGGAGTCCCGCTCCGAGCGGAGCGATGTCATGCCGGGCCCCTCCGGCGGTCGAACCACCACGATCCGCCTCGAGCTTCGCGCCATGAGCCCCGGCGAGTGGCATCTGGGCCCCGTGACGGTGCACCAGGGCCCCACCAGCGCCCAGTCCGAGGCGGTCGCGGTAACCGTGGAGGGCGGAGGAAGCGCGCCGGTTACGGCCAGCCTGTCGAGCCGCCTCAGTCGGATCGTGCAGCACGCGCCGCCGCCTGACGCGCTCGGTCAGGCCGGGATCAGCGTGGTGGTATCCGATCCGGACGTGCTGGTGGGCGAGCAGGTCGATGTGGTCACGCTGGCGTGGTTCGAGCGGGGGCTGCGCCAGCAGCTGCGCCGGGCCCCGACGGTGGAATCGCCCACGATCGATGGCGTCTGGAGCTATCCGCAGCCGGTCCCGGGCGGGATCGCGGCCACCCGGCAGGTGGCGGGCAAGACCTACGATCTCTTCGTTCTCCACCAGGTGGTGTTTCCACTTACGCCGGGTCGGGTGGCGGTGTCTCCCGCCCGCCTGCAGTACAGCGTCCCGCTCGCATACCAGTTCTTCAGTCAGGAAGAGTCCTACAAGATCGAGACTCCGGGCACCAGCTTCCTGGTCCGGGCCCTCCCCGCGGATGGCCGGGATCCCGGCTTCGCTGGCGCCGTCGGTCATAATCTGGTGATCGCGCAAAGCGTCGATCCGGTCACCGGCCGACAGGGCGAGGCGTTCTCCGTGGAGGTGAAGGTCGAGGGGGAAGGGAACGTGGCCCTCTGGCCCGCACCGGATCTCGTGTGGCCGGCCTCCTTCCGGGTCTATCCCCAGGCTGCCGAAGAGCAGCTCACCATGCGTGATGGCAGGCTCTCGGGGATCAAGACGTTCCATTTTCTCCTGGTCGCGGATTCGGCCGGCGCCTTGAGCCTGCCGCCAATGCGATATGCCTATTTCGATCTGGTCGATCAGAAGTACAAGGTGACGCAGGGCACCGGCACCATGGTGATCGTTGCGCCCCGGGACGAGGCCGTGGCATCGCGTGCGGCGCCGCCGCCTATGCGGTTGGGTTCGGCGCGGCCCCTCGCACTCGCGCTTCGGGAGGCGCTCCCGGGCGAGCTGTGGTTCATCATCGCGATCGCACCCGCACTCTTCTGGGTGGTCCGGCTGGTTCCGCGCCGGAGCCGGCGCCGCACCACGCTGGCCCCGGCCACCAATCCGCTGCGCGCGGCCGAGCTGCGGCTTGCCGCATTGCTGGGAGGCGGTGCCCTGGAGCCAGCCGAGGCCACCGAGGCCGAGCAGCTTCTGGCCCGCATCCGGGAAGCCCGCTTCGGCGGCGCTTCGGCCACGGTGAAGGTGCTGACCGAACGGGCGGAGGAGATGATCGCGCGGCTTCGCCCCCGCGCGAAAGCGGGTCGCCGCCGTTGGCGGGAGCGGACGGGGATATTCGCCACCCTGGCTCTCTGCGTGTCGGCGCGGGTGGCTCTCGGGCAGACCTCACCCGAGGCGTACTACAATGCCGGGGCCTATCGAGCCGCGGCGGATGGCTTCCGTCAGGAAGCGCTGGCCCAACCCGACGTCCCCGCCCACTGGTACAATCTGGGAGACGCGGCATATCGGGCGGGGGATGATGCGGCCGCACTGGCGGCCTGGGTGCGGGCCGGTCGGCTGGCGCCACGGGATGGCACGGTGCGCCGCGCCTTGCTGCTGGTCGCGCCCGCGGACCAGCACGCGGGCAAGGCGCTCTGGATCGCTCCGGTGAGCCCCGATGAGCTGTGGCTGTTCGGCATCGTCGCATGGCTCGCGGGCTGGGGCGGCGCCTTCTGGAGCCGGCGGATGCGCGGCCGCTGGAGCGTCCTGCTGGGCGCTGGGGCGCTGCTCCTGGCCACGGCGTCGGCGCTGGACCACTGGTATCGGCTCCCGACCGCTGTGGTGCGTCGCAACGAGCAGCTCCGCCTCTCCCCGCACGAACTGTCTCCCGCCGTCGGAGAAGTGGCCCAGCTGGGCACGATCCGGCTGCTGCTCGACCGGCCCGGCTGGGTCGAGGTCGATGCCGGGGCGGGGCAGCTGGGGTGGATGCCCGAGGAGGCGGTGCAGTCCCTCTCTGGAGAGCCCTTCCGCTGAGCGGCCCGGCCGCCGCCTTATCTTTCAGGCCACTATGCCGCGCCGCATTGCCATCCTGCCCGATACCGTTGCCGATCAGATCGCCGCGGGGGAGGTCGTGGAACGGCCTGCCTCCGCCGTCAAGGAGCTCGCCGAGAACGCGCTGGATGCCGGCGCGTCGCGAGTGCGGATCGAGCTGGAACAGGGCGGAAAGACGCTGATCGAGGTCAGTGACGACGGCTGCGGCATGGGCAGAGAGGATGCCGTGCTCGCCCTGGACCGTCATGCCACGAGCAAGATCCGGAGCGCGGCGGATCTGGTCGGGGTCGCTACGTTCGGCTTTCGAGGGGAGGCGCTCCCGGCGATCGCCTCGGTTTCCCGCATGCGGGTGACCACCTCGGAAGGGGAGGGCGAGGGCACCGAGATCGAGGTGAACGGCGGCCGGGTGGAGCGGGTGGACACGGTGGCGCGTCAGCGGGGCACCACCGTCACGGTCCGGAGTCTCTTCTTCAACACGCCGGCTCGCCGCAAGTTTCTCCGCTCCGCCTCGAGCGAGGCGCGCGCCTCCTGGGATGCGGTGGCCACCCTCGCGCTGGCGCACCCGGAAGCGGGCTTCGAGCTTCGGATGGACGGCAGGATACGCCTCGCGGTCCCTCCGGGGCAGGAACCGGTCGCGCGGCTGGAAGCGGTTTGGGGCGCGGAGATCGCGCGGACGCTGGTGCCGGTCGAGTACGCGGCCGGGAGCTTCCGGATCAGCGGGTTCATCCAACGTCCCGGCGACGCCGCCCCCACCGGCCGGCGCGCCCAGCTGTTCATCAACGGCCGCCCCTTCCGCGACAACTTCCTCATCCGTGCGGCGGAAGCCGGATATCGCTCGGCCATTCATCCCGGGGACCGGCCCTCACTCTTCCTGGAGATCGTAACGGCCCCGGAAGATGTCGACGTGAACGTGCACCCCGCCAAGCTCGAGGTACGGTTCCGGGACCGGATCGGCGCGGAACGGGTGACGGAGGAGGCAGTCCGGCATGCACTGGGGAGGCTCGACGCCGCGGCGGTGATGCGATCCGGTGGGGCCGCCCTCGGTGCCTCGGGTCCCGGCTGGGAGGCGTCGGAGAAGCGCCCCGCCCCCGACGCGGGCCCCATGCTCTTTGCCCCGGCCGAGGCCGAGCCCGCCGAATCACCGCGGGCTCTTGAAGCAGCAGAGGGTTTTCCCGGCCTCGTGGCCCAGGTCTTCGACACCTATCTCGTCTACGAGGGCCCGGATGGCATCGTCTTCGTGGATCAGCATTCGGCTCACGAGCGCGTGATTTACGAGGCGGTCATGCGGCGTTTCGCGGACGGAGGCTTGCCGGCGCAGCGCCTGCTCCTGCCCCTTACCCTCGAACTCACCGACGAGGAGATGGATGCGGTCGAAAGCCACCGCGATGCCTTGGAGCGCATCGGCTTCGAAGTCGCGCCCTTCGGCGGGCGGACCGTGGCCCTCCACGCGGTGCCCGTCCCGCATCCGCGGTTCGACGCGGGGAGATGCTTCAAGGAGATGGTGGCGGATCTCGCGCGCGGACGGTTCGGCGGCTGGGCCAACCGCCTGGAGCGCTTTGCCGCCACCTACGCCTGCCGGGCCGCAGTGAAGGGTGGCGACCCCCTCGATGACCGGGAGCGGCGCGAACTCCTGACGCGCCTCCTGGCCTGTTCGCTTCCGCCCCACGACGTGCACGGCCGTTCCACGATCGTGCAGCTGCCCCGCGAGGAGTTGGAGCGTCGCTTTGGCCGGCGGTAGGACCCCGGTCATCCTTGGCCCCACCGGCATCGGCAAGACCGCGGTGGCCTACGCGCTCACCCGGTACTGGCCCCTCGAGGTCATCTCGGCCGATTCGCGGCAGATCTATCGCCAACTCGATATCGGCACCGCCAAGCCGCCGCGCCGCTGGCTGGCCAGGCTCCCTCATCACGGGCTCGATCTGGTGGAGCCAGGTGAGCGCTACAGCGCCGGTCGGTTCGCGCTGGACGCGCCGCGCTGGATCGCCGACGTTCGGAGCCGGGGCCGGATGCCGGTTGTAGTCGGAGGGACCGGCCTGTACGTCAGGGCGCTCGCCGACGGACTCTTCGCCGAGCCGACGCTCGATCCGCTCCGTCGTCGTGACCTGGAACGCTGGACCGCTCTGCTCGAAGCCGGCGACCTGGTGCGGTGGGCGGCCCGGCTTGATCCAGGGTTCCGCGGCGGGGGGCGGCGGCGGGCCGCGCGGGCCATCGAGGTGGCGCTCCTGACCGGATGGCCGCTCAGCCATTGGCAGGCGCGGGCGCGTGGCGCGTCGGCGATCACACCGTGGTACGTGGTGCTCACCGCGCCGCGGCCTGTCCTGCATCAGCGGATCGCCAGCCGCGCGGAGGAAATGGTCCGGCGCGGGATGATCGAGGAGGTGGCCGCCGTCCTGGCCGAGGGGCGCGCCCCCGGGGCACCGGGGCTCGACGCCATCGGCCCCCGCGAGGCCGTGGAGTATCTGCACGGGAGGCGCTCGCGTGAAAGCGTGGCCTCCGCCGTTGCCACCGCCACCCGCCAGTACGCCAAGCGGCAGGAGACCTGGTTCCGCCACCAGTTGGGCGGGCCGGTCCTGCTCCTGGACGCCACCCGGCCGCCGGAGGACGTCGCCGCCGAGATTGTCGCGCGCTGGCAGGGCGTGGCGGGGTGACAGCCGGCATCGTCCGGAGTATTCTCCACCACCTTATCCGCGGCCGACCCGGCATCTCCATGGAATTCCGCGACCAGCTCTCCGAGGCCGCCCAGACTGGTGACACCGCCACGCTGCGCGCGCTGCTCCAGTCCAACCGCGACTTCGCGAGCATGCCCGACGAGGCCGGCTGCACGCCGCTCCACTATACCGCGTATTTCGGGCACCTCGACGCGGCCCGGTACCTGCTCGAGATCGGGGCCGATGTCGACGCGGTCTCGCTGGACCCGCTCCGGAATCAGCCCATCCATGCCGCCGCCACCAGCGGCTACGCCGAGGTCGTGCGGCTGCTCCTGGCGCATGGCGCCGATCCCCGGGCCACCCAGTCAGGGCAGTGGACCGCGCTCCATGGAGCCGCCGAGAAGGGCCATGCGGAGGTGGTTGCCGTCCTTCTCGAGCACGGTGCGGAGCCGCAGGCGGCGAGCGTTTCCGGCGCGACGCCCCTTTCCCTGGCCACCGAAAAGGGCCACGCCCGTGTGGCCGAGCTTCTCGCCTCGGCCGGGGCGCGATGAGCCGGGACGGTCTCAGGATCGGAATCACCTGCTACCCGACATATGGCGGCTCCGGGGCCGTCGCCACGGAGCTGGGGCTCGCGCTGGCCAGTCGAGGACACGAAGTCCATTTCATCTCCTACGCGTCACCGTTCCGGCTCCGTGGTTTCACCGAACGGGTGTTCTTCCACGAGGTCGATACCACGATCGCGCATTATCCGCTCTTCGATCATTTCCCGTACACTCTGGCACTGGCCTCCAAGCAGTATGAGGTCGCGCGACGGGAAGAGCTCGATATCCTGCATGTTCACTATGCCATCCCCCACGCCACGACCGCCTGGCTCGCCCGGGAAATGATCCAGGACCAGCGCCGCCTCCAGGTCATCACCACGCTGCACGGCACGGACATCACCCTGGTGGGGCAGGAGGCGAGCTTCTACGAAATCACGAAGTTTTCCATCGAGCGCTCGGACACCGTCACCGCCGTCTCGAGCTTCCTCCGGGACGAGACCTATCGCACCTTCGGCTGTGTGGACTGCGATGTCCGCGTCATCCCGAATTTCGTCAATCTCCAGGAATATCGGCCCGACCCCGGCGTGTGCCGGGATCCGCTGGCCCCCGCCGGCCACCGGGTCATCACGCACGTGTCGAACTTCCGCGAGGTGAAGCGGGTCAAGGATGTGGTGCGGATCTTCGCGCGGATCCGCCGCGCGATGCCGGCGATGCTGCTGATGGTGGGCGACGGCCCTGATCGGCGGGAGGCCGAGCAGGAGGCGGAGCAGCTGGGGGTGGCGGACGCGGTACAGTTCCTGGGCCGTCTGGATCGGGTTGCCACTATTCTCCAGGCGACCGACCTGTTCTTGCTCCCGTCGCAGACGGAGTCCTTCGGCCTGGCCGCGCTCGAGGCCATGGCCTGCGGCGCCCCCGCGGTCGCCAGCCGAGCCGGTGGGCTCCCGGAAGTGATCGACGATGGCGTCTCCGGTATACTCGAGCCGCCCGGCTCGGTCGAAGCCATGGCGCGCCGGGCGATCGAGGTCCTGCAGGATCCACCACGCTATCAGGCCATGCGCGAGGCCGCGCTCGCGAAGGCCCAGACCTTCTCCGCCGAACGGATCGTGCCCATGTACGAGGCGATCTACTCCGAGGCCGTGCAATGACCCCGGCCGAATTCTACGCAGCCGTCGTGCTTGGCATCGTGGAGGGGATGACCGAGTTCATCCCCGTCTCTTCGACGGGACACCTCATCGTGGCAGGCGACTGGCTGGGCTTCGTTGGCGAGCGGGCCAAGACGTTCGAGATCTTCATCCAGTTCGGCGCCATCCTCGCTATCGTCTGGCTGTATTGGCATCGGTTCGTCGACGTGCTGACCCGACTTTCGACCGAGCCCGCCTCCCGCCGGTTCGTCACCAACCTGATCGTCGCCTTCATTCCCGCCGCGGTGCTCGGGCTCTTCACGCATCGCTGGATTCTGGACCACCTCTTCACTCCCGCCACGGTGGCCCTCGGGTTCATCGTCGGAGGCTTGGCGATCCTCATCATCGAGCGGTGGCGGCCCGCGCAGACGATCGCCAGCGCCGATGACATCCCGGTGCGGATTGCCTTCGGCGTGGGGCTCGCCCAGATGCTGGCCCTGTGGCCCGGGGTCTCGCGCTCGGGCGCGACCATCATGGGAGGGTACGCGCTCGGTCTCTCCCGCACCGCCGCCACCGAGTTCTCGTTCTACCTCGCTGTCCCGGTCATCACGGCCGCCGCGGGATTCGACCTGGTCAAGAGCCTCTCGGCCCTCTCCCGGGCGGATATTCCTCTCTTCGTGGTCGGGTCGGTGGTGTCGTTCGTGGCCGCGTTCGTGGTGGTCAAAGCCTTCCTCCGGTACGTGGCCCACCACAGCTTTTCGGCGTTTGCCTGGTACCGAATCGCGTTTGGCGGCCTGCTGCTCTGGCTGTATGCGCGAAGCGGCTTCCCGCCCCTCTAATGGCCCGCCTCCCGGTCATCCACCGGCTCACGACGACTCCCTCCACCCAGGATGCGCTTCACGAGCTGGCGGCGCTTGGGGCGGAGGCCGGAACGGCAGTGGCGGCCCAGGTGCAGACCATGGGGCGGGGCAGTCGGGGCCGGGGCTGGGAGTCTCCGCTGGGCGGGCTCTGGCTCAGTGTCTTGCTCCGGCCGGCGGTGGCGCCGGCCCTCGAGGTGCTGAGCGTCCGGGTCGCGCTCGCGGCCGCCCGTGCCATCGAGGAGGCCTATCCCGCGGTGCACCTGGGCCTCAAGTGGCCCAACGACCTCATGCTCGCGGGGAAGAAGCTGGGCGGAATTCTGTGTGAGGCGCGCTGGCAGGCGGGCAAGGTGGCGTGGGTCGCGGCCGGCATCGGTGTGAACGTGGCCAACGCCATTCCTCCTGGTCTCGAAGGACAAGCCGTCGCGCTGAGCCGGGTAGCATCGGGAGCGGCGCCGGAGAGCCTGGTCGAGCCGGTGGCACGCGCCATCGCGCTTGCCGGCCGATTGGACGGACATCTTGATGATTCGGAGCTGGAGTGCTTCGCGGCCCGCGACTGGCTCTTCGGCAAGCGCCTGACGGAGCCCGAGCCCGGCGTGGCAGACGGCCTCGCGGCCGATGGAACGCTCCGGCTCCGGGGCGAGGACGGGCATCTTCGGCGCCTCCGCAGTGGCACACCCCGCCTGGCGGGCTAACTTCTCTCCTATGCTGCTTGCCCTCGATGTCGGCAACACCGAAACCACCATCGGTCTGGTGCGGGGAGAGGTCATCGCCGCCCACTGGCGGCTCACAACAACCGTCGACCGGACCCCCGACGAGTGGGGTGTCGCCCTGGGGGCGCTCCTGCTGCATGCGGGACATTCTCCAAACGAGATCCGGGCGGGGGTAATGGCCTCGGTGGCGCCGGGAGTCACGCAGAGCCTGCTACAGGGCGTACGGGCGCTCACCGGCGCGTCCCCGCTCATAGTCGACGCGGCGTCGCCGCTCCCGGTGCGCCTGGATGTGGAGGAGCCGTTGACGGTGGGCGCGGATCGCATCGTCAATACGCTGGCTGCGGTGGAACGCTACCACGCCGATACGATCGTGGTCGACTTCGGCACCGCCACCACCTTCGACTGCATCACGGGCGACGGCCGCTTCATCGGCGGCGTGATCATGCCGGGGCTCCGGACTTCCGCGGAACAGCTCACCCGCCGCGCCGCCAAGCTTCCCGCAACCGAGCTCGAGCCCCCGGAGCGCGTCATCGGCCGGCGCACCGAGGAATGCATCCGGGCCGGCGTGCTGCTCGGTACCGCGGACGCGGTCGACGGCATCCTGCGACGCATCCAGCGGGAATGGCCCACCGCCGAGCGCCCTGGAATCGTCGCGACCGGCGGGCTCGCATCGACCATCGTCCCCCTCACCGAGCTGATCGAGCAGGTCGATGCCGACCTGACCCTGCACGGCCTCCGCCTGGCCGCCCGGCACCTCGGGGCGCGCTGGTGACCGCGGGTCGCCGCATCGGATACCGGATCTTCGGACCAGCCTTCGATTACATCCTGCACCTGAGACCCGCGGAGTGGCCCATCATGGCCGCTCACACGACCGTGGGTTACCTGCTGGCGGTGGGGGTAGGCGGTGCGCTCAGGGGAGAGCGGCGGGCCCAGGCAGCACTGGCGCTGGTGCTCTGGGTCGTGTGCCTCAACGGGGGCACCCTCGCCATCAACTCCGCCTTCGATCGCGACGAGGGGGACATCGGCTATTTGAGGTCGCCGCCGCCAGCGCCGCGACACCTCGCACTCGTCGCCCTGGCTCTGATGACCACCGGTCAGCTGCTCGCCCTGGAGCTGCCGCCGCGCTTCGGCTGGACCTACGCGGTCTGTTTCGCGATGTCCCTGGCCTACTCTGTTCCCCCGCTTCGCCTCAAGGCCGTGGCCGGGGTCGACTGGGTCATCAACATGCTGGGTTTCGGGACCCTCACACCGTACGCGGGCTTCGTGGCGACGGGCGCGCCACTCCGCCCCCCCCAGGCCATCGTGCTCGCCGCGTTCTGCCCGCTGTTCGCGAGCTTGTACCCGCTCACCCAGCTCTATCAATTCGATGAAGACCGGCGCCGCGGCGATCGCACCCTGGCGCTCATCCTCGGGATGCGGCGGAGCCTGATGGTCGCGAGCGGGGCCGCGATCCTGGCTTTTCTCCTGCTGGGCATTGCCGGCTTCCTCGCGGGCTGGGGAGCGCGCGGATTCGACGTCATCCGCTGGCTCGGGGTGCTGATCGCCGCTGGAGCATGGGGCGCGGTGCTGGTTCCGTGGGTCCGCCGCCATCGGGAGATGACTCCATCGGAGCATCAGGCCGGGATGTACGCCGCCTTGGTCGCTTGGGCGGTGACCGACCTGGTGGTGATCCTCGGGTGGGGCGTTTATAGTTAAGCCATTCATCTATCTCACCTTGGGGAGCCTCGCATCACATGAGTGCCGCGGTCACCACGCCCGACGCCGTCGACCAGACCGACCTGCCCCACGTTCTCCGTGCCATCATCCGGCTTGGCATCTTCGAGTCCCTCGCGGTTCTGGTAATCGGGCTCGTGGCCCGGTTTGTCTCGGGCGCAGCCGCCCAGCTGCTCCTGCTGCTCCTCGTCAGCGTCGCGGTTCTGGCAGTCAGCTTCCTGCCGGGGCTGTGGACCCGCGCCCGGACCATCGAAGGCATCGCCGGCGCGGCAGGGATCGGCCTCGGCGCGACGGTGGTCTTCCTGATCGTCGATGTGGCCCTGTTCCAGCCCTTTGGCCTCTACACTCATCGGTGGCGGGATATCGGTGGTGGCAGCAACTGGTGGTACCACCCGGTGTGGTGGATGGTCGGCACCTTTCTGCCCTGGTTCGGAGCCTGGATCCTCGCCAATCAGGCGGATCGTCATGGCCGGCCGAATCCGGCGACCGCCGTGGGGTCGGTCCTGGTCGGAGCCGCCGTCGCCACCATCGTCGGTGTGCTGATTCACGTGCCGGGCGCCGGCTGGAATGTGGGGACCTATGGCGTCGCCTTCCTCCCGGGGCTCGTGCTCGCGACCATCGCGTCGGGTCTCGGAGCACATCGGAAGTAGGAGTGGATGCGCGGGCTCGGCATCCTGATTCGGGTCGTCGGCTGGCTGCTCACGCCGCTGGTGGCGTGGGCAGCTTCGTTTTGCGGCGCCTGGCTCGTGCTGACCGCGCAGGCCCGCTTCGCGAACCCCCGTCACGCTGTCTACGCCGCATTCGCCGGGGCGCTGCTCGCGGGCGTCGCCGCCATGCTGGCCTGGATGCAGCTCCTCCGGCGCTCGCCACGGCTCCGGCATTCGCTGCATGTCGACCGCGAAGGCCTGCCCGTGCTCGATGAGGCGGATGAGGCGGTCGAGGTGGCCTCGGGGGAGAGCCGGGAATGATCTCTCCGCGAAAGCTCGCGCTGGTTACCGCGATTGGGGCGCTGGCCTGCTCGGGTGAGCGTCCCGGCGCCTCTCCACCGGAGGCCGCCGCGGGGCAGGCCGCGCCTCACGACTCGGCAGGACCGAAGGACAGCCTGGCGCTCCGCACCGCGTCCGGCATCGAGGTCTGGTTCACTGCCGCGCGCCGCGACAGCGACACCGCCGGCCGCGCTTGTCTCGAGCGGGTGATGGAGATCCGGGCTCAGGGACGCCGCACTCCCGTTCCGCTGCTCTACACCGGGGTGACCCCGCGACTGGTGAATGACTCGACGATCGAGGCTGCCGTCTGGCGAGGCTGCCGTGCCGGGGATTGGTACAGGGTCAGTCTCGTCACCGGGCGGCCGGTCAAGGTGGCCCCGAGGTGAATCGCTCGCTGTTGCTGCTCCCGCTCGTCGCGGCGACGCCTCTCCACGCGCAGGGACTGGGGTTTCAGGTCGGGCATCTGTTCACCTCACCATCGGCCACCAGCTATCGTCTCGGCTATTCCAGCGAACTGATGGGTGTCGTCGGCACCGAGTTTCATGCCCTCGCCAGTGACGGGGACCGTCCCCTCGGCAACCTGTGGGGCGCGGGGATGGATCTTTCCCTGTTTCGTGGCGGCCAACCGGGCTTCTATCTCCTGGGTGGGGTCGAAGGCGGGTTTGCGACCCAGGCCAGCCACACCTTCTGGGGATCGTGGTCGGCCGGACTGGGGTACGAGGTGTTTCCGCTGCACGGGGTTTCGTTCGCGGTTGAAGGACGGTACCGGGCGCTCGGTCCCGGCGCCCATCACGGAGTCGAGATGGGCATCCGGCTCGGCCTCGATCGCGGGAGCCGCGACGGGGGCGGGGGCGGCGGCGGATCGTCATCGCGGGATCCCGCCGCAGTGGACCGTTCCGCCCCTGACACGGCGACGATCCGCGGCGACCTGGGCCGGCGTGGGCTCCCCGAGGACCGCGCGAGCCTCATCAGCGGCGTCATCCAGACCGCGCTCGATGTAATGGGGATGCCCTACCGCTGGGGTGATCAGGGCGAAGAGGGCTTCGACTGCTCCGGACTCATTCGCTACGCCTTCGCCAAGCACGGCATCACCCTGCCGCGGCGGAGCATCGATCAGGCACGCGAAGGCCTGGAAGTGGGCCGCGACGTGGACGCCCTGCGGCCCGGAGATGTGCTGACCTTTGCGACGACCGGGTCGCAGGTTTCGCACGTGGGCCTGTATATCGGTGACGGCAAGTTCATTCACTCCGCGAGTGAGGGAGTGCAGATCAGCGTCCTGAGCCCCGAGGACGTCAGCGGACGCTGGTGGTTCAAGCGGTGGGTGGGAGCGCGGCGCATCGTGAGCTGAGTCCGCGCAGAGCCCGTCGCCCACGGGAGGGACCCTCGGCGGCAGGTGACTCGCCCGAAGCGACAAGGCCCCCCAGCGGGAACCGCTGGGGGGCCTTGTGGTCGAGAACCGCCTAGCGGTCGTGCTGCATCTGGCTGTGACCCATGTCCATATGGTCATGGTCCATGTGCATGTGGCTCATGTCCCCGCTGTCATCCATGCCCTGCGCCTCGAGGGAGGCCAGGTCTCGCTGATAGAGTGGGTCCGTATCGTCGATCTTGGGCCACTGTGAAAGGTCGTCGGGAGCGAAGATTCCCGTGATGTGGGCCATCGCGCCGTTGTGCAGTGTATCGCTGGTCAGGTTGTCGTAGACTCCGACGACGCGATAGCGCCGGCCAGCCGCGAGTTTGACGCCGGCGCCGCGGACCCCGGGCAGACTCCGACTCACGCCGCTCACCTTTCCGTCCTTGTCGTGGTCCGAGGTGACCTTGGCCACCACCTTGCCCGACTCCACATCGATCAGGCTCACCGACACCCCGTAGTCGTGCAGGTGCCCGCCATAGCCGAGCAGATGCCCATCGATGGGGAAGGTGAACTCGTAGGACTTCTCCGACCAGCCTGGCGGCACGTCGAAGGCGTTGCTTCCGCCTACAGTCAGGTTGCAGTCCATGTAGAGGGGAAGCACCTCGACGGGACGCGGATTCTGGTTCTTCGGAGAGTACAGCAGATCCGCGGTCATGTAGACGCTGTCCAGGTCCGCCCCGGTGTCGTTGTGCCACATGATGTAGAACCCGAGGTCCATCCCCGGCTTCATGGGCACGCCGATCGTCGCGGGAATCGTCACGTCGGCCGTTTCCGCTCCCGATCCGAACAGCCGTTCGACGGCCGGGTAGATCAGCTGCCGGCGGCTGAAGTTGAGCCCGATCATGTGGTGCATCAGGTGCTTGGGAAGGAGCTTTCCATGGGCGTCCTCCACCTGGCTCCGAAAGCCGCGCATCCATCCCTCTACCGGCCAGGTGAAGTGGTACACCTGCGTCATCCCCCCGGCCATCATGTCCATCATGTGATGGTCCATCTTGGGCATGTTCGGGAGATAGAAGGGACCGGCCTTGATGTGAACCACATGGTGGGACGAGTCTACGGTGACGGTGACCGTCACGTCGTCTTCATGCGCGGGGCGGATGAGGTGGGCGGGGCGGGGCGGGGTGGGCACGACCAGCCCGGCCAGCAGAACGAATGGCAGCGGCATCTGTAGGTTCCTCTTGCTCGCATTCGACGCCGTGGCACCAGTGCCTCCGGCGGGCGGCGGGAAATGTAGGCGGGCCGCGCGCGCCTGTCAGCCAGCCCGAGCCGAATACGGGATGGCCGCCGTCGCCTCTTCTCGCGAGCGGGGTGCTCCGACCGGGGGCCCGCTCGGCGCAGCTAGCACTCGAGGTTGACAAGTGCCAGCGCGAGTTTATTTTCCGCTCCGACCTTTCTGGCAGTCCATGCTGCTGACTGCTAACCTGTTGTCGACATTAAACTTTGCTTAACACCCCTGGAGGACAACAATGACCACCGCCAAGGCCAAGCCCAAGCTCAAGATCCAGCCGCTCGAGGACCGGGTCGTGATCTGGCCCGACGATGAAGCGGAGACGATGCGTGGCGGGCTCTACATCCCCGACACCGCGAAGGAGAAGCCCACCCAGGGGGAAGTGGTCGCCGTGGGCCCGGGCCGGGTGGAGAAGGGAACCCGTGTGCCGCTCGATGTGAAGGTTGGGGACAAGGTGCTGTACGGGAAGTACAGCGGGACCAACATCACGCTGGATGGTGAGGAGGTCGTGATCGTGAAGGCGTCCGACATCCTCGCCAAGCTGACCTAACAACCAGCGGCTAACGGCCAACGGCTGATGTCTGACGGCTGATGGCTGACAGCTGACCACTGACCCAAACCGATCCGGGCCCCGCGCCCGGTTGACCAGATCTCAGGAGACGACGCATCTATGGCTGCCAAGGAACTGCTTTTCAACAGCGACGCGCGCGCCAAGCTCAAGAAGGGTGTCGACGCGCTCGCCGACGCCGTGAAGGTCACGCTCGGCCCCAAGGGGCGGAATGTGGTCATCGACAAGAAGTTCGGCTCCCCCACGGTCACCAAGGACGGCGTGACGGTGGCCAAGGAAGTCGAGTTGCCGGATCCCATCGAGAACATGGGCGCCCAGATGGTGAAGGAAGTCGCCACCAAGACCAGCGATCTGGCGGGCGACGGCACCACCACGGCCACCGTGCTCGCCCAGGCGATCTACCGTGAAGGCCTCAAGAACGTCACCGCCGGCGCCAACCCAATGGAGCTCAAGCGGGGCATCGAGCGGGCGGTGGAGGCGGTGATCGAGGAGCTGCGCAAGCTCTCGACTCCCTCGGCCGGCAAGAGGGAGATCGCGCAGGTGGGCACCATCTCCGCCAACAACGATTCGGAGATCGGCAAGCTCATCGCGGATGCGATGGAGAAGGTCGGCAAGGATGGCGTTATCACGGTCGAGGAGGCCAAGGGCCTCGAGACCACGCTCGAGACGGTCGATGGCATGCAGTTCGACCGGGGCTACCTCTCCCCCTACTTCGTGACCGATCCGGAGAAGATGGAAGGGATCCTCGAGGACGCCTACCTTCTGATTCACGACAAGAAGATTTCGGCGATGAAGGACCTGCTGCCGGTGCTCGAGAAGATCGCACAGACCGGCAAGCCCCTGCTGATCATCGCGGAGGACGTGGAAGGCGAGGCGCTCGCGACCCTGGTGGTCAACAAGCTGCGCGGCACCCTCAAGGTGTGTGCGGTGAAGGCCCCCGGCTTCGGCGATCGCCGGAAGGAAATGCTGATCGACATCGCCAAGCTGACGGGCGGCAAGGTGATCTCCGAGGAAGTCGGCTTCAAGCTCGAGAACGCCGTCCTGGGCGACCTGGGCAGGGCCAAGCGGATCGTGATCGACAAGGACAACACCACGATCGTCGACGGCAAGGGCAAGGAGGACGACATCCAGGGCCGCATCGCGGAAATCAAGGTCGCCATCGACAAGTCGACCAGCGACTACGACCGCGAGAAGCTCCAGGAGCGGCTGGCCAAGCTGTCGGGCGGGGTGGCCGTGATCCACGTCGGCGCCGCCACCGAGACCGAGATGAAGGAGAAGAAGGCCCGCGTCGAGGACGCGTTGCACGCGACCCGGGCCGCCGTCGAGGAGGGGATCGTGCCTGGCGGTGGCGTGGCCCTGCTGCGCGCCCAGGGCTCTCTCGAGAAGGTGAAGGGCACCGAGGACGAGCGGATCGGCGTGGACATCGTCCGCCGGGCCCTGGAGGAGCCGATCCGGATGATCGCCGCCAACGCCGGCATGGAGGGCTCGATCATCGTGGCCAGAGTCAAGGAGGCGAAGGAGCGGGCCTTCGGGTACAATGCCCAGACCGACACCTATGAGGATCTGGTGAAGGCCGGGGTCATCGACCCGACCAAGGTGACGCGGACCGCGCTGCAGAACGCGGCCTCGATCGCCGGCCTCCTGCTCACCACCGAGTGCGTCGTGGTGGAGCGCAAGGAGGAGAAGCCGGCCCCGCCCGCGCCGGGCGGCGGCATGGGTGGGATGTACTAGTTCCGCCCTTGGTAACCGCGCGCCCCGAGGCCTCCGGCTTCGGGGCGCGCGGCGTTTCTGGGCCATGCGCGTGCGGTTAGATTGGCGCAGTTCCTGCCCTCAGGCGCCGGAGAAGACGGGAAACGGTCCCGGACTGACCTCGCAAGGAGTCATTGTGCGGACATCTCTGATCCATCTGGGTCTCGCCTTGCAACTCTTCGTCGTCGCGCCGCTGCGCGCTCAGGCCGAGGCCCCGATCATTGGCACCTGGAAGGCCGAGCTCAAGGACCAGGACCGGAAGGACGCACCGCGTGAGGTGGTAGTCCGCGCCGACTCGAGTGCGAGCTGGGCCAAGGAGACCGCTCGCTGGCGGCTCAAGCCCGACAGCATCATGATCGCGCTGGGCGGGGAGTGGGTCACCTACCGTCTCGTGGTGAAGGGGAATCGCCTCACCCTCTCCGGCGGGGATCTCGCCAAGCCCATCTCCCTGACGCGGATCGGCCCCGCAACGCCTCGCCCCGACAGCGTCGCCATCCCTCCCGATCCCGACCAGACGCAGTAGCCGTCCTCAGTCCAGCGCGATCGGCCTGAGCGGCTCATGCTGTCCCGCCACGTGCAGCACGACGCCGTGTGGCGCGAGGACGGGAAGGATCTCCTCGGTGGCCCGGCTGGCACTGTTGCAGCGCTCGCTCAGGTGAGCCAGCACCACGGCGCGCAGCGCCGGATGCGTCGCCTCTCGTAGCAGCTCGGCGGCGACCCGGTTCGAGAGATGCCCGCCCGAGCCGGCGATCCGTTCCTGGACCGACGGCGGGTAGCCGCTGGTCCGGAGCAGAAGCTCGTCGTGGTTGGCCTCGAGGATGATCAGGTTTGCATCACGGAGAAGGAAGCGCACCCCCGCGGTGGGGCGACCGAGATCGTAGGCCACCGCGATCCAGTGTCCGGCGGGGGACAAGATCCGGAGCGCGATCGGTTCCGCGGCGTCGTGGCTGGTGGGGCAGGCCTGGATGCGGAAGCCACCGTGCGTCGTTTCGCCGAGAAGGACGAGCGGGGTGAAACGGGCCCGCGGCATCCGTGGGCGCAGCCGGTCCCAGGTGCCGAGGCTGGCGAGGATCGGGATGCCCAGGGTGCGGGCGATCCGCTCGGCCCCGGTCGCGTGATCGGCATGCTCATGGGTGAGAATGAGGCCAGTGAGACTGTCCATCGCGAGGCCGACCCGCTCGGCCCGCTTCACGATCTCGCGGGCGCTGAAGCCGGCATCGATCAGAACCGATTGTCCGGCCGCCGAGAGCGCAAAGGCGTTGCCGGCCGAGCCGGACCCGAGAACGTAGAGCGTCGTCACCCGGTGAGCCGCCGGTGCGTGGCGCGAAGCGATTCCCGGCGCTCGGGCGTAAAGGCGATGTCCCGCCGGGGCAGAACCCGCTCGGCCACCTTCAGGAAGCCTTCCTCCGTGACCCGGTCCGCGCCGTCGCTGCCCCACGCCATCGGAGGCACGTACCGCGGTGTGGCGGCCGGCCCGAACACGTTGGCGCCGGCGCCAATCACCGTCCCGGTCGCGAGCAGGGTGCCGATCGCGGTCTTGGCGTGGTCGCCGATCAGGCTTCCCAGGAACTGCCGGCCGGTGGAAATCCGCTCGCCCGCGACTTCGAGCGATATCTGGCCGTAGGTGTTCTTGAGGTTGGAGGTCGTGGTCCCGGCGCCCAGGTTTACCCAACAGCCCACCACGCTGTGTCCGACGAAGCCGTCGTGACTCTTGTTGGCGTAGCCGAGGAAGGAGCAGTTGGAGATCTCGCCACGGACGTTGCAGCGTGGACCGACTACGGTGAACCGCACCTGGCCACCCAGCACGCGGGCGCGCTCACCGATGTATAGCGGTCCCTCCAGCCTGGCTCCATTTCGCACCTCGGCTCCTGCCTCGATCACGATTGCGCCCCCGCGGGTATCGAAGACCACCCCGGGCTCGATGGTGGCGCCCCGGCTGAAGATCAGCCCCGGGTCGCCCAGCACGATGCTGGCGGGTGGAACCGGATCGGATTGGCCGGCTCCGAAGGCGAGACAGTCCGTGACCAGAAACCGATCCAGCGCAGCCACGAGGTCGTAGGTGCCTCGCAGGGCGAAGCCGTCGATTTCCTGGGCATCTCCCTCGTCCGTCGGGCCGCTCCACGCGGCCGGCGAATCGACCAGCCAGGCCACCGTTTCTCCGGCATTCGTAAGGCGCCGCGTGCCTGGCGCGAGCGTGACCGGCGTTCCCAGCGGGGCGAAGGTCGAACGAGCCAGGAGAACAGGTCCCGATGCCGGCAGCTGAGTGCCGGAGGGGGGCTCGTCACCCTCCACGAATCCGGGAGCGTGGTCCGAGAGGACCGCCGCGGTCTCGAGATCCAGTCCAGCTTCCCAGCGCTCGCGGATCCGCCAGACGCCGGCCCGAAGCTCCGACAGTGGCCGTACTCCCACGAAGGGCGCCCACCCGCTCCGGGAGGCCCGGGGCGGGGCGTCGAACATGACGAGTGCCGGTGCCTTGCCCATGCGTCGTCCCCTCAGGGGAGGTCCCGAATCTCGGGGGGCAGGCGATCGAGGGTTGCCTTCAGGTCAAACGCTCGCTGCCGGGGCATCACCAGGATGCGGCCGTTGGCATGCACCACCACCAGGTCCTTGACGCCGCTCAGGATGATCGGGTCGCCGGCGGACCAGGCCACGCAGTCCTCCGCGTCGATGAGGAAAACCGGGCCGACAGCAATATTCCCGTGGCCGTCCCTCGGTCGCACTCGCGAGAGCGCGTCCCAGGTGCCCACGTCGTCCCAAGTGAAGCGGCCGGGTACCACGGCGACGGCCTCGCTCCGCTCGAGAACCCCCACATCGATCGAGACCGCCGTGACGCCCTGGAAGAACCCGGCGATGTCTCCTGCCTCCAGCCGGGAGAGATGCGGGGCGATCTCGTGGCAGTGTCGCCGGATCTCCGTAAGCAGCACCTGGGCGGACCAGGCAAAGAGGCCGCTGTTCCAGAGGGCGCCCGAGGCCATGAGGTCCAGGGCCGTCGCCGCATCCGGCTTCTCGGTGAAGCGGGATACCGTTCGGCCCACCTCGTCCAGGGGCGGACCCGGCACGATGTATCCGTAACCGGTATCGGGGCGCGATGGGACGATGCCCACCGTGACGAGGCGCCTATGCCGATGGGCGGTGTTCAGTGCCTGGTCGGCGGTGTGGCGGAAGGCGCCGGCCTCCCGGATGGTCCAGTCGGCGTGCAGCGAGAGCACCTCCGCGTCCGGGTCCCGGCGCTGCGCCTCAAAGCTGGCCCAGACCAGTGCCGGCCCGGTCGAGGCCGGGCGCGGTTCGACCAGAATGTTCGACGGCGGGAGCGGTAACAGCGCCTGCAGCGCAGGCGCCACCGCGGGGCCGGTCACCACCAGCACTCGCTCGGAAGGGATCAGCCCTTCCAGCCGGGCCACCGCCTGTTCGACGGTCGACTCCGTACCAGCGAGGGGCAGGACCTGCTTGGGTCGGCTCGGCGTGCTGAGCGGCCAGAAACGGCTGCCCGAGCCACCGGCGAGAATCACCGCCCAGCGCATGAGGGCACAGGCGCGGTCAAAGCAGGGAGGCGAGGTCGGGGGCCTTGCGACGGAGATCGAAGAGGAGTGGGCCGATGTTGGTGCTGCGGGCGGCGAGGAGGAAGAGATGACCTTCCGTGCCCAGCGCACGAACCACCGCCAGACGATCGCCAAACTCGAGCACGGTCGCGGTGCAGCGATCGCATTCGGCGGCTTGCCCGAGTCGGTCGGCACCGCTCGCGAAGGTAGCCGCGAGCGCCGCCACTGCCTCGGCGTCCAGGACGGAGCGGCCTGCGGAGTCGATCGGGAGGCCGTCGCTGCTCAGCACGACGACGGCGTCCACATCGGGCCGGGCCGCGAGGCCCTGCACTACGTCGCGCAACCCTGCCATGGCTTGCTCCCGAGCTTGGGATGGTCCTGGCTGCCATTGTACCGGGTGGAGTAGTGCGAAGTCAAGGAATCACTGCGGGTTGACCCTGTTTTCCCTCGCGCCTAGGTTCCCCCCATGTTCCGTCCCATTCGCGTCCTCGGCACGGCCGCTCTGGCTGCTGGCATCGCCAGCCTCGCCTGCAGCAGCTCCACCCTGGCGCCGGCCTCCTTCGACAATGTGGTCGATACCATCACGCTTTACGCCCTGTCCACCGGGCCGCTGAACCAGCCGAACGCCTACTCGATCAACACCGGCATCGGCGGGGGCGTGGAGACCTGGAACGTAGGGTCGAACTTCGAGTTCGCGTTCGACCTCGATTCGGCGGGCCAGCCGGCCTTCCTGCCGCTCGAGGTCCTCAACCTTACGGTGCCGAACACGGTGCTGCCCGGTCTGATCAAGGCCACCAACACGACGTTTGACCTGATGACGACCCCGCCCTCGAATGGCTGGATCACCTCCGACACGATTCCCATTCAGGTCGGAGACCTGTACTACGTTCGGACCGCCGTCACCACATGCGCCACTTTGGGGGTCCCGCTCTACGGCAAGGTGGAAGTCCTGGCCTTGGACAGTGTGGTCCTGGGCGACACTGTCACCCACACCGTGAAGTTCCAGTCCCTCGCCAACCAGAACTGTGGGTACCGGAGCCTCAAGCCCGGCGTGCCGTCGAGTTGAGTGAAGCCTCCCCCCGGATCCGGGGGCCTCATCCCGCATTCCGCCCGGTTGAACGATCGTGATTGATCTTAAGGTGCTCCGCCAGGACTCGGCGCAGGTGCGCGCCGCGCTCGCCCGGCGCGGCGATCCCGCCCTAGGCCCCCTGCTCGATCAGCTGGCCGACCTGGAGCGGGCCCGGCGCGAAGTGCTGAGCCGCACCGAGGCGCTGAAGGCCGAGCGCAATACCGCCTCCGAGGAAGTGGCACGCCGGAAGAAGGCTCGGGAGCCCGCCGAGGACCTCCTGGAACGCCTCAAGGAGTCCGGCGAAGAGGTCAGGGCTCTGGACGCGCGGGTCCGCCAGGTGGAGGCTGATCTCGATGCCCTGCTCCTCCAGGTGCCCAATCTCCTCCTTCCCGAGGTGCCCGACGGGGACGCATCCGCGAATCAGGTGGTCAAGGAGGTTGGACGGGCGCCGAGCCTGGCCTTCGAGCCGCGCCCGCACTGGGAACTGGGGCAGGCACTCGGCTTGTTCGATCTGCCGCGCGGGGCGAAGCTCACCGGCTCGGGGTTTCCCCTGTTTACCGGCATGGGCGCGCGCCTGGTGCGCGCTCTCAAGAATTTCATGCTGGACCTGCATACCACGGAACACGGCTACCGCGAGGTCGCTCCGCCGCTGCTCGTCAATCGGGCCAGCATGACCGGCACCGGGCAGCTGCCCAAGTTCGAGGAGGAGCTCTACCGCGCGACGACTGACGATCTCTTTCTTATTCCGACAGCCGAAGTGCCGGTGACCAACATCCATCGCGAGGAGATCCTGGACGCCGGCGCGTTGCCGCTCGGGCTGTGCGCATGCACCCCGTGCTTCCGGCGGGAGGCGGGCGCGGCGGGGAAAGACACGCGCGGCCTGATCCGGGTCCATCAGTTCGACAAGGTGGAACTGGTGTGGCTGTGTCGACCGGAGCAGAGCACCGAGCGCCACGAGGTCATGACGCGCCACGCGGAAACGGTGCTGGAGCGTCTCGAGCTCCCCTACCGGCGTGTCGCGCTGGCGGCGGGCGATACCGGCTTTGCCAGCGCGCGGACCTTCGACCTCGAAGTGTGGGCCGCGGGGGTCAAGGCCTGGCTCGAGGTCTCGAGCGCCAGCACCTTCACGGACTTTCAGGCGCGCCGGGCCAACATCCGCTTCCGGCCGGAGCCCGGGGCCAAGCCGGAGTTCGTGCATACCCTGAACGCCTCCGGCGTGGCATTTCCCCGCGTGATCATCGCGCTTCTCGAGAACAATCAGGAAGCGGACGGCTCGGTGCGCGTCCCCGCGATGCTCGCCCCCTACCTCGGCACCGACCGCCTGTTGCCACGTGCGTAGGCCCGACCTGCGCCGGCTTGCTCCGGCGCTGGTGATCCTGCTCGTCGCGCTCCTCGCCGGGCTGTCGGTCGGCTCGGCGTGGATTGTCGTCAAGCACTTCCGGCGTGATGCCGGCTCGATGGGGCGGCTGTATTCCGGCGTCTTTGCGGGCCTCAACGATCCCCGGCCGGGGGCGGCGGTCGACGCGCTGCTCCGCCTCGGCGAACAGGTGCGGCTGGGCGGGATCCCCCTCGTGGTCACGGACACCGCGGGTCGAGTCACGGCCGCCGCGAACCTCCCCTTCGACGCCGCGCTGGACGACCCGCGGGTCGCGGCCTACGCGCTCCGACTCGATCGCCAGAATCCACCCATCACGGAGCCGGCGCTGGGCGGTACCCTGCACTATGGCGCCGTGCCTGCCCAGCGCCAGCTCACGGCGCTGGCGATTCTCCAGGGCCTCATTCTCATCACGATCGTTGGCGTGGGGTTCGTCGCGTACCGGAATGCGATGGCCGCGCAGCGGGACCGGCTCTGGGTGGCGATGGCCCGGGAGGCCGCGCACCAGATGGGTACGCCGCTCATGAGCCTGCAAGGCTGGATCGAGCAGCTCCGCTCGCGCGCCGCTCCTCCCCCCGGCCTCTCGGAGCACCTGGCGGCCGACGCCGAGCGCCTGGAGCGCGTCGCGCAACGTTTCGAACGCATCGGCCACATGATCCAGCGGCAGCCGATCGCGCTCGGGGAGCTGGCACGGAAGGTGGCCGACTATTTTCGGCCTCGACTGCCGTCCCGCGTCAATCGGATCACGATCCGAGTTGAGGCGCCCGCGAACGGGCCGGTCGTCCTCGGAGATTCGATTCTGCTGGAGTGGGCGCTCGAGTCCCTGGTCAAGAACGCCATCGACGCCTTGCAGGGTCGGGAAGGGACCATCACCCTCGCCGTCGGAGCCGACCCGGCGGCCGCGACCTTGCGCGTGAGCGATGACGGACCGGGCATTCCCCGGGAGATTCGGCGGGCGATCTTCGAGCCTGGCATCACGACCAAGTCGAGTGGCTGGGGAGTCGGGCTCGCCCTGGCTCGCCGCGTCGTCGAGGACTCCCACGGCGGCGTCCTGGTGCTGGAGCACGGAGAGGTCGGTGCGAGCTTCCTGATTCGGATCCCGTCCCATGCCGGCTGACGACATCGCGCTCTACGGCCTCGACCAGCTCAACCCGCCGCAGCGGCAAGCCGTCGAGCACGTCCATGGCCCGCTGCTGGTCGTGGCGGGGGCGGGGTCCGGCAAGACGCGGGTCCTCACCATGCGGATCGCGCGGTTGATTGATCAGGCAGGCGTACCGCCCGGCCGGATCTTCGCGGTCACTTTCACCAACAAGGCCGCCGGCGAAATGAAGGAGCGCGTCGGCCGGTTACTGGGACAGGACCCGGCGGGGCTCTGGATCGGCACCTTCCATTCCTTGTCGGCTCGGCTGCTCCGGCGGGAGGCGGAGGCGCTGGGCTTCACCCGCCGCTTCACCATTTACGACGAGGATGACCGCCTCTCGCTGATCAAGCGCCTGATGGAGCAGGGCGGCCACTCCACCAAGCTCTTCCCGCCCCGCCTCATCCAGGGACTCGTCTCGGCGGCGAAGAACCGCATGACGAGCGCGGACGCACTTGCCCAGTCGGCGCCGCTCGACCGCGCCGTGCAAGTTGCCGCCGAGGTGTATCGCATGCTGGGACCAGCCCTCAAGGCCCAGAACGCGATGGATTTCGACGATCTGATGCTTCATCCCCTCACGCTATTCCGGGAACATCCGGACCGGCTGGCCTACTACCAGGAACGGTTCGCCTTCCTGCTGGTAGATGAGTTCCAGGACACCAACGCGGCGCAATACCAGCTCATCCGGCTCCTGGGGCGGCACGGGAACGTGGCGGCGGTTGGCGACGACGATCAGTCGATCTACGGCTGGCGCGGTGCCGATGTGCGGAACATGCAGGCATTCCAGGACGACTTTCCCGGGACCCAGCTGGTCCGTCTCGAGGATAACTACCGGTCTACTCAAGTGGTGCTGGACGCAGCGAACGCCGTTATCGCCGAGAACAAGGGGCGCATTGGCAAGACTCTGCGAACCCGGCGGAAGGGAGGCGAGCCGGTCACGCTCGTGGCCGCCGCGGACGAGCGCGACGAGGCCGAGTGGGTGGTGAACGAGTTCCGAACCCGGAGCGCGCGCGGCGACTGGACCTACGGCGAGATGGCGGTGCTGTACCGGACCAACAGTCAGTCGCGGGCCCTGGAAGAGGCCTTCCGGCGCGCCGGGATTCCGTACCGCATTATCGGTGCGATCAGCTTCTACGACCGGCGCGAGGTAAAGGACCTGCTGGCCTATCTCCGCCTGGTCGCCAATCCGTCGGACGACGAGGCGTTCCGCCGCGCCATCGGAGTTCCCAAGCGGGGCCTGGGAGAGTCGAGCCTCGCGGTGTTCCAGGAGGCGGCTCGCCGGTGGGGTAAGAGCCTCCTCGAAAGTGCCCGTTCAGCTGACGCGGTGCAGGGGCTCCGCCCCAACGTCCGGGAGCAGTTGCGGAGGTTCGCGACCCTGATCGACGATCTCCGGGAGCGGACCACCACCTGGCCTCCGGCTCAGGTCCTCGAACAGCTGATCCAATCCATCGATTACGAGCAGGTGCTCCTCGCGGAAGGGCCCGAGGGGGCGGACCGTTGGGAGAATGTCCGGGAACTCGTGGCCAGCGCCGCCGAATGGTCGGAGGTGGTGGAACCCGACGCGGACGAGGTGGCGACGCCGCTCGAACGGTTTCTGGCCGAGGCGGCACTGCTCTCCTCGGCTGAAACGGTGGCGGGGAGCCCCGACGGCGTAACGCTCATGACGCTGCACACGGCCAAAGGACTCGAATGGCCGGTGGTGGCACTGACCGGCCTGGAAGACGGCCTCTTTCCGCTCGCACGCGCCGAAGAGCAGGAGAACGGACTCGAAGAAGAGCGCCGTCTCTGCTACGTTGGTATCACCCGGGCCAAGGACAAGCTCTATGTCAGCTGGGCCAGGGCCCGGCGGCGGGGCGGGGAGCTTCGACCCGGCCGGGCATCTCGCTTCCTCGGAGCCCTTCCTCCCGGGGTGATAGAGGAAAAGCGGACCAGCAGCATGTGGGCGCCGGATTGGAGCGCGGCCTCGGCCCGGAGGCGGCCCTCGGCGCCGGCGGCCTGGGACGATGATTTCTCGGCGCCCGGAGGCGGAACCGAGGCGCCGGACGAGGTATCCCAGGATGCCCCGCGGTACGTGAAAGGCGAGCGGGTGCGGCACCGGCGCTTCGGTGCCGGCACGATTCAAGGGCTGACCGGAACTGGCAAGGACCTCAAGGTGGCGGTCCGGTTCGATGATCCCGAGCATGGGGTGAAGCAGCTGCTGGTCGCCTACGCCGGTCTCGAGCGGGAATGGGAGAGCGCATGACGATTCGGAAGGAAGATGTGCTGCACGTGGCAAGGCTCGCGGAACTCGATGTGGCCGAGGATGAGCTGCCCAGGCTGGTCGAGCAGACCGGGCGGATTGTCGCGTTCGTTGCCCAGCTCAACGAGGTGCCAGCTGGCGAAGCGGCGCCACCGTTCCTTGCCGGACCGGCCGAGGTCACCCTGCGTCCCGACGTGGTCCAGCCCTGCCACCTGAGTCGCGCGCCGGCCGACATGGCGCCCGAGTTCGCCCAGGGCTTCTTCGTGGTTCCCCGGCTCGGGGCCATGGAGGAGGCGGAATGAGCGGGGTGGCCTTCATCGCCGGCGCGGTGGGGGAGGGTCGGACCTCCGCGGCCTCCTCCGCACGCGAGACGGCCCGGCGGCTCCGCGCCACGGCTTCCCTCAATGCCACTCTGCACTGGTCGCAGGACCTGCTCGACCGCGAGGCGGCGCGTATCGACGCCTATCCGCCTGCAGTGCTAAGCCGGCTGCCACTGGCCGGCGTCCCCGTGGCCGTGAAGGACAACATCGTCACGACCGCCCAGCCGACGACCTGCGCCTCGCGCATCCTGGAGGGCTATGTCTCGCCCTACGACGCGACCGTCATCGAGCGCCTGCGCGAGGCCGGGGCGTTTGTGGCCGCCAAGACCAACCTGGACGAGTTCGCGATGGGCTCCTCTACGGAGCACTCGGCGTTCGGCCGCGTGAAGAACCCGATCGACCCCGCTCGCGTGCCGGGCGGATCTTCCGGCGGCTCCGCGGCCCTCGTCGCCGCGGGCGTGGTGCCGGCCGCGCTGGGCTCGGAAACAGGTGGCTCGGTGCGTCAGCCGGCGAGCTTCTGCGGCGTGGTCGGCGTCAAGCCGACCTACGGCCGGGTGAGCCGCTACGGGCTGGTGGCGTTCGGGTCGTCGCTCGACCAAGTGGGCGTATTCGGGCGCACAGTAGACGACGCCGCGCGGGTGCTTGCGGCGATCAGCGGCCACGACGAGCGGGACGCCACGTCGGCGGCGCGCGCACCCCTCGTACCGGACCTGCCACGGCGCAGCCTGGAGGGGCTCGTCTTTGGCATGCCCCGGGAGTACTTCCCGGCCGACCTCGACGGAGCGGTTCGGGCCGCCCTCGATCACACGGCCCGCGTCGTCCAGCAGCTCGGGGGAACCGTGCGAGAGGTCTCCCTCCCGCACACGAAGTACGCCGTGCCCACCTACTACATCGTCGCGCCGGCGGAGGCCGCGGCGAACCTCGCGCGCTACGACGGGGTGCGCTACGGCCCCCGGCACGTGGGCCCCGGCGGCGATGTGCGGGCCCTCTACCGGTCCACCCGGGGGCGTGGCTTCGGCGCGGAGGTCCGTCGGCGGATCATCATCGGCACCTACGTGCTGAGTTCCGGCTACTACGACGCCTACTATCGCAAGGCACAGCAGGTCCGGGCCTTGCTGGCGGAGGACTTCCGGAAGTTGTTCGAGGAGGAACGAGTCGACCTTCTCCTCACGCCAACCACCCCGACGCCCGCCTTCCGGGCCGGGGAGAAGACGGCTGACCCGGTGGCCATGTACCTCGCCGACATCTTCACCTGTTCGATCAATCTGGCGGGCCTCCCGGCGCTGAGCCTTCCGGTCGGGCGGGCCAACGGGCTCCCACTCGGAGCGCAGCTGGTGGCCCCTCGGTTCGGCGAGGCGGCCATGCTGAGCGTTGCGGCTGCGATCGAGGCCAGTATCGACGCCCTCCGCGAGGTGCGCTGATGACCTGGGAGACGGTGATCGGGCTCGAGGTTCACGTCCAGCTGCTCACTCGGTCCAAGATGTTCTGCGCCTGCTCCACTCGTTTCGGGAGCGAGCCGAACACCCAGGTGTGCCCGGTCTGTCTGGGGCTCCCCGGTGCGCTCCCCGTGCCCAACGAGGAGGCCATCCGGCTCGCCGCCCGCGCCGCACTGGCCCTCAACTGCGCCGTCCACGAGACGAGCGTCTTCGCGCGCAAGAACTACTTCTATCCCGATCTCCCCAAGGGATATCAGATCTCCCAGTTCGACCAGCCGCTGGCCACCGACGGGCGGGTCACGATCGAGTCCCCGGAGCGGGGGCGGCTCGAGATCGGCATCACCCGTCTCCATGTCGAGGAGGACGCCGGCAAGTCGCTGCACGACCGGCTTCCCGGTCGCACCGCCGTGGACCTCAACCGCTCGGGGACCCCGCTGGCCGAGATCGTCAGCGAGCCCGACCTGAGGAGCCCGGCGGAAGCCCGCGCGTACCTGACGGTGCTCAAGCAGATCCTCCTCTACTGCGACGTGAGCGACTGCAACATGGAGGAGGGCTCGCTCCGCGTAGACGCGAATATCTCCATCCGCCACGTGGGAGACCCGCGCCTCGGCACCAAGACCGAGGTCAAGAACATGAACAGCTTCGCCAATGTCGAGCGAGCGCTCGCCGTCGAGCGCGACCGGCAGATCGCCCTGGTGGAAGCCGGCGGCCGCGTGGAGCAGGTCACCATGCTGTTCAACGCGGCCACCGGCGAAGTGCGCCCCATGCGCTCCAAGGAGGAGAGCCACGACTACCGCTACTTCCCGGACCCCGACCTCCCGCCGCTGCGTCTCGCCCGACGATGGATCGAGGAGCGGCACAAGGCGCTGCCGGAACTGCCCGACGCGAAACGGGACCGGTTCATGACTGTGCTGGGCCTTCCACCGTACGATGCCGGGGTGCTGGCGGCCGAACGGGCCGTGGCTGACTATTTCGAAGCGGTGGTCGCGGAAGGCGTCCCCCCCAAAGTCGCCTCCAACTGGGTCATCAACGAGGCGCTTCGCGGCTACAACGAGCGCGGCCGCTTTGCCGTGCTTCCTCCCCGGCTCGCGGCGCTGGTTGCACTGGTCCAGGATGGCACCGTGAGCAATCAGGCCGCAAAGCGGGTATTCGCCGAGCTGGGGGAGACCATCGAGGACCCCAAGGTTATCGCGGATCGGTTGGGCCTCGTACAGGTGGGTGACACTGACGCGCTCCGGGCGTGGGTCGACGAGGTGTGCGCGGCCAACCCCAGGGAGGTTGAGCGGTACCGCGGCGGCGAGACCAAGCTCCTCGGATTCCTGACCGGACAGGTCATGAAGCGGAGTGGCGGCAAGGCCGATCCGAAGAAGGTGGCACCCGTGCTGCTCGAAGCCCTCAAGGCGCCGTGACCCTATCGAATCAGAAAGTAGAAGAGCGAATAGTTGAAGGAAACGGGATAGGATAGCGTCAGGCCAAAGAGGTAGGCAGCAAGCGTAATGCCCAGGCGGACGGCCGGAGACGCGGGCACCGCCCGACGACCTTGGAGGAGTATGGCCGCCGCGGCCGCGAGGAAGGGCATCGCGAGCGAGAGCATGAGCGGCAGGTAGAACCCCCACGCCACCGGGGCCCGCGGAGTCGTCGCACTGCGCCCGATCCATAAAATCGGAACCACCAGAACGACCACGGCGCCCAGGGCGATCCCCGTGTAGCGCCCCCGCGGACCGGGACGGGCGGCGCTCAAGCCCAGAAGCCCCGCAAGCAGGGCCGCGTGGGCGCGGGCCAGCCCACCGGACGAGAGTTCCAGCACCATGAGGTCGCGGGTCAGGCGGTGGACCGGGCCGGTCGGCGGATCACGGCTCGCCCGAGTCTTGGCCCATCGTGGCCTCGCCAAGCAGGCTGACGACGGACATGGGATCCACCGTCGTGGCCCCGTACCGCATGACCCAGTGGAGATGTGGGCCGGTCACCCGGCCGCTTCCCCCGACCCGCCCGATGACCTCGCCCCGCTTCACCAACTGGCCCGGCCTGACCAGAGCCTGACTCAGGTGAAAGTACGCCGAGATGAGCCCGTCGCCGTGATCGAGGTAAATCACCTTGCCGGCGAGGTAGAAGTTGGCGACCAGCGCGACGCGCCCGTTGTTAGTGGCCCGGACCGGATCGCCGATGGCCCCGGCAAAGTCGGTCCCCAGGTGCCGGCTCACCACGGCTCCGTTGTATTGTCGCGTGGTACCGAAAGCGCTGGTTATCCGGCTGGGCCGGGGCAGGAGGAATCCGTCGGTCCACAGTCGCGGCGTCTGGTGCGCCCGGCGACTCACCCGCCGAGCCAGCGCGTTGTCGCGGGCGACTCTCCGCTCTGCGGCACGGTCCGGCTCCGCCAGGCCTGGGGCCACGGTCAGTCGTTCGACCGGAAACTCGGGCCGCCCCACTCCGATCTGGGTGTTGATCGTATCGCGGCCCTCTCCGTGCACCAGAACGATCATGATCGGCAGCGAGTCTCCGCCCGAGAGTGGCGCGGCAGCGACGGACTCCCAGCCCAGCCCGTCGCCTGGCAGGAAGTGCAACGGCTCTCCGGCGATCCTGCCCTCGACTCCGGTGACGATCGTGTTGAGGGTAGGGGTGATGCGGATCTGAAAGAGTGTCCCACGCCCTACATGTGCAGGACGGGTCTCCACCAGCATCTGCGCGGTGAGTGGATCGGAAGTGAAGCTGGCTAACAGGAGCACGAACCAGGCAGCGGGGGCAGCCTTCCGCGACTGAAGTCGCCTGACTAAGCCGCCCACGGCTTCTTCACGACCGCGCCAGGCCAGAAATCCAGGTCCCGCTCCGGAAGACCGAAGTGCCGTTCGGCCGTCTCCCGAAGGCGGCCCGAGTCGTGCCAGCCTCCCGAGCGCAGCGCCTCCCGCCGCATCCGCTTGGCCATGCGAAGCGGAACCTCGCCGGATGGGTCGTGCCTTCGTGGCTCCGCCTCGGTGCGGCTGAGGAGGTCCATGATGTAGTCGAACGACAGCGCCACGTGGCGTTCGATGTCCATGATCGGAAGGTCCCACCGGCTTCGCTTCTCCGCCACCTGGAAGGCGCGTTGCCAGCCCTGCGTCTCGGTCAGATGGACGATCCCGCGAAACAGCCGACGGTTGGTCTTCACGCTGAAGATCGTTGGCGCGATGATGCGGTCCAGATGCGCGTCCGCCGGAGAGTGATCCAGCAGGATCACCTCCTTCGCGGTGCGGGCGAAGCTGTCACCGAGTGGCGTCTCGAAGCGGCTTTCCCAGTAGGAGTGCCCGAATCCCGTGGTGCTGCTGGTCAGCACCAGTTGCCTCGGGACGAAGTAGTTATGCGCGACGACATCGGCCGCCAGGTGCGAGAGGTAGCCGAGGCCGAAGGCACGCAAGGCGTCGCTCCGGGCCAGGTCGAAGATCTCCTGCCCGACCACCCAGGAATGACAGTGGCGGCCCACCGGGGCGTACTTTTTCGCAATGGAGCTGTCGGCGGCGATGTTCCCGTACAGGAAATCAAAGGGAAAGGCCCGGAGCAGGTCGCCCACCAGTGCGGGCAGCCCTCCCAGGTTGGCGAGCACCGTTTCTCCGAGGTAGATGTGGGTGCCCGGAGTCCAGGCGTATAGCGGTGCGGGGAGCAGCGCGCCGACCAGCAGCGCCGCGACGAGAATGGGCAGAATCCGGCCGGGCTTCACCGCCTGCGCCTCCCAACCAGCAACCGGCGCAGTCGGACGAACCACCCGGTGCCCGTACGCAGGCGACGGAGGGTGACGGCCAGATCGAGCGCTGTTTCTTCGACCTCCTCCTCCACCACATCGTAGAGGGCTTCGAGGTTGGCGAGCCGGTCCCCGAGGCCGGCCCGGAGCCGACGGCTGGCATTGACCAGCTCTTCTGCCTCGCCGCTCACCATGCCCGCGAGGCGCTGCCCCTCGCTCGACACGGCCTCGATCGCCCCCAGGGCGGGCGCCAGGTCACCGCGCAGCGAGCGGATCAAGGCCGAGAGCTCCCGCATCTCGAGCACAGCCTGACGGACCGCGAAGAAGATGGCCGCGGCGATCAGCGCGAACGCCAGGGCAATGACCACCAGCGAGACCGCCACGGTTGGGCCGACCCAACCCGCACTCCCGCCGGCCTGCATGAGCAGCATCCGTGTCCTCCTCCCGCCAGAAGATACACCCACGCTTGACGCTTGCACCATGCGTCGAGAGCTTACGCCATGCCTTCGCGCTTTCTGGTTCGCGGTGGACGCCCGCTCACCGGCACGGTCCGCCCGGCGGGGAACAAGAACGCGGCGCTCCCGGCCATCGCCGCGACGCTGCTGGCCGATGGTCCCGTCGAGCTCGGCAACATGCCGCGCATTCGTGACGTCGAAACCATGCTGGAGCTGGTGGCGGACCTCGGCGCCGGAGTGGAGTGGACCGGCGATAACCTGGTTCGGATCGACGCGCGATCGGCCCAGCCCAAGCCCCTCAATCCCGAACTCTGCGCGCGCATTCGGGCCTCCATTCTCCTCGCCGGCCCCCTGCTGGCCCGGTTTGGCCGGGTCACCCTCCCGCCACCGGGCGGCGACGTGATCGGCCGGCGGCGCATCGATACCCATTTTCTGGCGCTGGAACAGCTGGGCGCGTCGCTCGCGCTCGGTGACCGCTACCAACTGGAGGCCCGGCACCTGAGCGGCGCCGAGATCTTTCTGGACGAGCCCAGCGTCACTGGCACCGAGAACTGCCTCATGGCGGCCGTCGTCGCCAGAGGCCGGACTGTCATCCGGAATGCCGCCGCCGAGCCCCATGTCCAGGACGTGGCCCGGCTCCTCAACGCGATGGGGGCACGGATCGAGGGCATCGGCACCAACGTCTACACTATCGACGGGGGCCAGCCGTTGCATGGCACCACCTTCGAGATCGGGCCGGACCATATCGAGGTCGCGAGCTTCATCGGCCTCGCCGCAGTCACCAACGGCCAGGTCACCGTCGAGCCGGTGCGGTCCGACGACCTGCGGAGCACCCTGCTCGGCTTTGACCGTTTGGGGGTCCGGCCGCGGGTGGATGGGATCCGGCTGATTGTCGACGCGGGGCAGGAACGTCGGGTCCGCGCCGATCTGGGTGGCCACGTTCCCAAACTCGAGGACGGTCCCTGGCCCGCCTTTCCGGCTGATGCCATGTCCATTGCGCTGGTCACAGCAACGCAGTGCGAGGGGATGGTCCTGATCTTCGAGAAGATGTTCGAGTCCCGCCTGTTCTTTGTGGACAAGCTCGTGGGCATGGGAGCCCGGATCGTGCTGTGCGACCCGCACCGGGCAGTGATCGCGGGTCCCTCGCGACTCCGGGGCGGGACGGTGGAATCGCCCGACATCCGGGCCGGCATGGCGATCCTGCTGGCCGCGCTGGCGGCGGAAGGTCCGAGTACCATCCACAACATCGGACAGATCGAACGCGGTTACGAGAACATCGATGCCCGCCTCCAAGCCCTCGGCGCCGACATCACCCGCCTCGAGTAGGCCCCGCCCCATGCCTCCGCCCGGCCTGAGTGTGCAGGAAGTCGCCGTTCCCGGCCCGGTTCCCCGCTTCGAGATTCCGGAATGGCGCGAGCGCTACGGGGTCGTCGCCGGCGTCACCGGGCGAGGTGATGGTCCGGGGAGAGGCTTCGACCTGGGGCTCTGGACCGATGCGCCCGTGGGCGAGGTCATGACGCGCTGGGCCCAGTTTCGCCGAGTGGAGCCCGGGTTCAGCGGAGTCGTGCTGGGGAATCAGGTCCACGGAATCGAAGTGATGTGCCATCCCGGGGGAACCGGGTGGATCCAAGTCGAGGGGATCGATGGCCACGTCACGGCAGCGCCCGGCCTCCTGCTGACGGTCACCGTGGCAGACTGCATCCCGGTGTATCTCGTGGCCCCCGAAGTGCCGGCGGTGGCGTTGGTCCATAGCGGCTGGCGCGGAACGGCAGGCGGGATTCTCCAGCGCGCGGTGGAGAAGCTGGGCGAAGTTTATCAGGCGGCTGTTGATAATATGGTAATGCACTGTGGAGTCGGGATTTGTGGGGCGTGTTATGAAGTTGGACGTGAGGTCATGGATGGGTGTGGGATCGAGGCGGTGGGGTCCGGGCCCTGGCATGCGGAGCTGCGCGCCATTCTGGCGGAGCAGGGGCGCGGGCTTGGGCTGAGACACATTTCCACATCACACTGGTGTTCACGGCACGACATGCGGCACTTCTACAGCCATCGCGGGTCCGGGGGGCGAGACGGCCGCATGGTGGCGTACCTTGGCCTCCCCGCTTCGGCTTGACGATAGCGATCCACCGCTCAGCGCATTGACGGGGCGTGATGCGCCGCCTATACTTCCGCGGTTGTCAGGGGAGCTCCAGCCGGGTCGGTGTCGATGTGGGGGAGTTCCCCCACATTTTTTTTGGTGCGATGGGTGCCTCGCCGCTCGAAGCTGTCCGCCGCCACGTCACGGCACTGGGGTTCGAGCTCATCGAATTCCGGATGTCGGGCCCGCCCCAGCGCCCGTCCATTCAGGTTCGGATCGATCGCCCGGAGAGTCGCCCGGGATACGGCGTCACGGCGGAGGATTGCGCCCGAGTGAGCCGAGTGCTGGAGCGGTGGCTGGAGGGGGAGGGAGGCGTTGGCCGCCGCTATCAGCTGCAGGTCTCCTCGCCCGGGTTCGAGCGACCCGTCCGCTTTCCCGAACACTGGCGTCGGTACGTGGGCCGGACGGTGCGGGTGTCCGCGCGGGACCTCGCGGGCCATCCCCGGGTCGTGATTCTGGGGGTGCCGGACGACTTTCACGTCACCTTCCGGCTGCCCGACGGCTCCGAGACGACGCTGGCCCTGGACGCGATCCGCGAGGCGCTCTTGCAGGAGACCGAACCACCGGCGGCCCACCCGGGCCGCAGGCCATAAACGCGCAGGAGAGCGAAGGATGTCCGGTTCCGCCGAGGTGTTGAGCGCGATTCGAGAGCTCACCACCAGCAAACAACTCGATCGCAACGAGCTGCTGGAGCTGCTCCGCGACGGGATCCAAGCGGCACTGGCCCGGCGGTACGGCCCCAACGTGCGCTTCGAGCTGGAGTTCGACGAGCTCAAGGGGGCGATCCGGATCATCCGCCTGCGTCAGGTTGTGGAGGCCGTGGAGGACCCGAGCTCCCAGATCTCCCTCGAAGAGGCCCAGTACGAGGACCCCGAGTTCGCCGTGGGCGACATGCTGGAGGAGGAGGTCCCCTTCGCGGAGTTTGGGCGGCTGGCGGTGCAGGCCGCGAAACAGCGGATCATCCAGCGGGTCCGGGAAGGGGAGCGCACCCGCATTCGCGACGAGTTCGCGAACAAGGTCGGGGAACTGCTGTCCGGCGAGGTGCAGCAGATCGAGCGCGGCAAGCTGGTCATCATGCTGAACAAGTTCCGCGAGGCGGAGGCGATCATTCCGTATCGCGAGCAGAATCACCGGGAGAAGTTCCACCAGGGCGATACCATCCGCGCGGTGCTCAAGCGCCTCGAGGAGACGCCCAAGGGTCCGCGGCTGATCCTGTCCCGGGCGGATCCGCTCTTCGTGAAGGCGCTCTTCAAGCTCGAGGTGCCGGAGATCCAGCAGGCCATCGTGGATATCCGGGCCTGGGCCCGGGAGGTGGGCAGCCGCACCAAGATCGCCGTGATCTCCCGGGACGATGCGATCGACCCGGTGGGGGCCTGTGTCGGCCTCAAGGGGTCGCGGGTCCAAGCCGTGGTCAATGAGCTTGGGGGCGAGCGGATCGACATCGTGCCCTGGTCGCCCGATCCGGAGCGCTTCGCCCGACTGGCCCTGGCCCCCGCGCGAGTCGCGAAGGTGTTCTCCGACCCCGCCAACAAGACCATCCAGGCCGTTGTCGACGAGGACCAGCTCTCCCTGGCAATCGGGCGGAACGGGCAGAACGTCCGGCTCGCCTCCGAGCTGACCGGGTGGAAGATCGACCTCTATTCCAGCCGGGAGTGGCTGGAACGCGGTGGGGAAGGCCCCCTCTTCGCGCCCCTCCCCCCGGAGGATGAAGCGGTCATGCAGCTTCCCCTGTCGGAGCTCAAGGGGCTCTCGCCGGAACTGCTGGCCATCCTGAACGGCGCGGGGTATGAGAAACTCAAGGACGTGCTCGATCTCGAGCGCGAGGACATCGAACGCATTCCCGGGATGACGCCGGAACGGAGCGAGCAGCTGGTATCGTTCCTGGCGGAGCTGACCGAGGAAGGGAGCGAAGACGCCGGATCCACGGTCTGAGGCGCTGCTGCGACTGTTGGGGCTCGGGCTCCGCGCCCGGCAGGTGGTCGTGGGAGTCGATCAGGTCCGGGCTCAGCTCCAAGCCGGTCGGGTGCGGTGTGTGGTGGTAGCCGCGGATGTAAGTCCGCGGGCGCGGGAAAAAGTGTTACGGCTGGCGAGTGGCAGGGGCGTCCCGCTCCTGCCCGGACCGTCGGCAGAGGCGATCGGGGCCCGGCTCGGACGGCCGGCTATCATGGTCGCCGGTGTGTTGGACCGGGCGCTGGCTCAGGGGCTCGCCCAAGCGAGCCGAACCGGCGCCCCATTGGAGGCGTGAGTGGTCAAGACCCGAGTCCACGATCTGGCAGCGGAGTTTGGCGTTCCGGCCGAGCAGCTCATGAGCATGCTCAAGGACATGAACATCTTCGTGCGGAGCCACATGTCTCCGCTCGAGGATAGTCAGGTGTCCGCCATCCGGGTGCGCTGGGAGCGGGAGAAGCGGAAGGCGGCCCAGGGGGCCGCAGAGGCGCCAGCCCGCAAGCGCACCAAGAAGGCGGCCAAGCCGGCACCCGAGGTCGAGCCCACAGCGGAGGGCGGAAAGCCGGTCCGTCGCCGGCGCACCGCAGCCGAGGTGGCGCAGGCCGAAGCGCAGGCAGAGGCGGAGCGGGCCGCGGAGGCGCTGCGCGCCGAGGCGCTCGAGCTGGCGCGCCCGGCGGAGCGGCGCGAGGAGTCCATGGTATCCGCCTCCCTCGAGGAACGGGCCCGGGCCCTGTTCAAGGACCTGCCCCCGCTGCCGGTCGAGGAAGCCCCGACCCTCCCCTCGGGGCCGCGCGAGGAGCGACCCGCCGGCTCCGCCGGGACGGAAGCGCCAGCCGTGCCGGCGCGTCCCAGCATCCCCTTGGGCCCGAGCGGCCTGCCCCGCATTCCCACGCGCATTCCCCGTCCGGTGGAGCGGCCCGGCGGCGAGGTTCCGCGGTTTCAGCGCCCCAAGCCGGTCTTCAGCTCCAGCTCGCCCGCCGGGCCGGGAACTCGCTCTGGCGGCGGGCCGCGCCCTGGGGGACCGCGCAGCGGTGGGCCGGCGACGCCGGTCGGGCCGGCTACGGGCGAGCGCGCCCGCACCTTCGGGCCCGACGCTGAGAAGGGCGCCGGCCGCCGAAAGGGAAAGAAGGGACGCAAGTCCTCGGTGGACCAGGAAGCAGTGCTGGCCAACATCGAAAAGACGCTCGCGGGCATGCACCGCGGCTCGGTCAAGAAGGGTGTGCGCCGCGAGTCGAGCGGCTATCAGGAAGCCTTGGCCCGCGCCAAGGAGGAGCGCGAAGCGGAGAAGACCCGGGTCCGGGTCAATGAGTTCATCTCCGTCTCCGAACTGGCCGACTTGATGAAGGTGCCGGCCACCCAGATCGTGCAGCTCGCGTTCAAGGAACTGGGGCTCATGGTGACGGTCAATCAACGACTCGACTTCGACCAGATCGAGCTGATCGCCTCCGAATTCGGCTACCAGGCGATGAAGGAGGAGGAGTACGCGGCCCCGACGGCCCTGGCGGAGGAAACCGAAGTCGAAGAGAAGCTGGCGCCGCGCCCGCCGGTGGTCACCATCATGGGCCACGTGGACCACGGCAAGACTTCGCTGCTCGACTACATCCGCAAGTCCAACGTCGTGGCAGGGGAAGCGGGTGGCATCACCCAGCACATCGGCGCGTACCACGTCACGCTCCCCAACGGCAAGAAGATCACCTTCCTCGATACGCCCGGGCACCAGGCCTTTACCGCGATGCGAGCCCGGGGCGCCCAGGTCACAGACATCGTGGTCCTCGTGGTGTCGGCCGAGGACGCGGTCATGCCCCAGACAGTCGAGGCGATCAGCCACGCCAAGAACGCCGGCGTGCCTATCATCGTGGCGATCAACAAGATCGATCTCCCCACCGCCAACATTCAGAAGGTGAAACAGGACCTCCTGGCGCACAACGTCGTGCTGGAGGAGTTCGGCGGCCAAGTGCTGTCGACGCCCATCTCCGCCAAGAAGGGGACCGGCGTCGACAAGCTGCTCGAGCAGATCCTGCTGCAGGCGGAGATCCTCGACCTCAAGGCCAATCCGGATCGGGCGGCGAGCGGTACCGTCATCGAGGCGACCCTGGACCCCGGCAAGGGTCCCGTCGCCACGATCCTGGTGCAGAAGGGCACCCTGCACGTGGGCGACAACTTCATCTGCGGCAAGTTCTCAGGCCGGGTGCGGGCCCTGTTCGACGAGCGCGGCAAGAGCGTCAAGGAGGCCGGCCCGTCGATCCCCGTGCAGATCCTCGGCTTCGAGGGCACGCCGTCCCCGGGCGACAACTTCCTCGTTACCTCCGACGCGGTGGAGGCCCGCGAGATCGCCCAGAAGCGTCAGCGTCTCGAACGGGAAGCCCAGAACCGCCGCACCGCGCGAGGTGGCTCGCTCGAGGATATCTCGCGGGCCCTGGCCCAGGGGCAGATGGGCGCCCTGCGCCTGATCATCAAGGCGGACCAGGGCGGGCCCGCGGAGGCGCTCGCCGACGCGCTCGGACAGCTGTCGACCGCCGAGGTCCGGGTGGACATCGTGCACCGGGGCGTCGGCTCCATCAGCGAGAGTGACGTCCTCCTCGCCAAGGCGTCGGGCGCGATCATCATCGGCTTCCACGTCCGGCCCGATGCGGGCGCGCGGGCGGCGGCCGAGCGGGAGCAGGTGGATGTGCGCAGCTACCGGGTGATCTACGAGGCCGTCGATGAGGTCCGTGCCGCCCTCGAGGGACTCCTCAAGCCCGAGTCGAAGGAGACCGTGCTGGGCGATGCGGTGGTGCTCCAGCTGTTCAAGGTAAGCCGAGTCGGGACCATCGCCGGCTGCCAGGTGAAGAACGGGGTCATCTTGCGCACCGGCAAGGCCCGGGTCCTGCGGGACGGAGTGCAGGTCTACGATGGAACTCTCGCCAGCCTCAAGCGGTTCAAGGACGACGTGCGCGAGGTCAAGGAAGGGCTGGAGTGCGGTATCGGCGTGGAGAACTTCAACGACCTCAAGGTCGGCGATGTGATCGAGTCCTATCGCGTCGAAGAGGTGAAGCGTACCCTCGGCGCCCCGGTGGGCACCGGAGCGGCGTGAGCCAGGGCGCGGTGACGGCCCGGTTCCGGGATCGGTGAGGAAGCCGGCCGGTGCTGACCATGACGCAGACCTGGGATCTGCATCTCGAGGGATGCCACTCCCTCAAGGACAAGCGGGCCATCATGCAGCGCCTCAAGGCCGAATTGCGCCGGCGCGCCAACGTAGCGGTGGCCGAAGTGGACCATCAGGACCTGTGGCAGCGCGCCGGCATCGCATGCGCGACCGTCGCCAGTGACCGGCGCGTGGCGGAGGAGACGCTGCGTGCGGCCGACCGGATGGTGGAGGAGACCGTCGGGGTGCGGATCATCGACACGGTGGTGACGGCGCGATGAGAGGCCCGCGGCACCGGCCGGATCAGGTGGCGGAATCGATCCGCCAGGTCATCGGCGACCTGCTGCTCACCGAGCTCCGCGACCCGCGAATCGGGTTCGTCACCGTGACCAGGGTCGAGGTCTCCAACGACCTCTCGGTGGCGCGGGTCTTCGTGAGCGTCATGGGAGAGGGCGTCGACCGCGAGGAGGCGCTGCGGGGGCTCGCCAGCGCCGCCGGCTTCCTGCGGGCGCGGGTCGCTCGGACCCTGACTTCCCGGATCGTTCCGGAGCTCCGGTTCGAACTGGATCGCGGGCTGGAGCACGCCGCGCGGATCAACGCGATCCTAGGAGACCTCCGATCGGAGAAGCCGTCCTGATCGGCGCCCTGCTGGTGGACAAGCCCGCCGGTCTCACCAGCCATGACGTCGTTGCGCGAGTGCGCCGCGCGCTGGGGACCCGGAGCGTCGGTCATACCGGAACGCTGGACCCGTTTGCCACCGGACTGCTGGTGGTGCTCGTGGGCAGAGCCACCCGGCTTGCTCGATACATCGAGCGTCAGGAGAAGACGTACGATGCAACGGCACGCCTCGGGGTCGCGACCACCACGGACGACCTGACCGGTGAGCCGCTCCCCAGCGAGAGACCGCCGGGGAGTCGGGTCCCCCCGCGGGAAGAAGTCGAGGCCGCGCTCAGTGCGTTGCAGGGCGCCTCGCGGCAGCGCCCACCGGTGTACTCGGCCAAGCACGTGGGCGGGGAGCGCAGCTACGCACGGGCGCGACGCGGAGATCCGGTGGCCCTCGCCGACGTGGACATTGTCGTGCGGCAGGTAGAGCTGCTCGAGTACGCGTACCCCGATCTCCGGTTTCGGGCCACCGTCAGCGCGGGGACCTACCTCCGGGCGCTGGCCCGTGACCTGGGGGAGCGGCTCGGCAGCGCGGCACACCTGAGAGCGCTTCGCCGGGAGGCAATCGGCGCGTTGTCACTCAGCGACGCGGTCGCTCTCGATGAAGTCGATCGCGGTGCGCTTCGGCCACCCCTGGAGGTGCTCGGGCATCTCTTCCGAGTGGAGGTGTCCGATGCCGAGGCAGAGCAACTCGCGGTGGGGAAGGCGGTCGCGCTTGGTGCCCACGGCCAAGGCCCCGTCGCCGCGACGGCCCCCGACGGGCGCCTGGTTGCCGTGGGGGAGCTGCGGGACGGCGCCTTCCAGCCGGAGGTGGTGCTGGAGGCCCGCGGCTGATGCGTCTCCTCCCGTCCCAGCCGGGGGGAATGGTGGTGACCGTCGGCACCTTCGACGGCGTCCATCGCGGGCACATGGCGGTGCTGCGGGAAATCGCCAAGCGGGCGGAGGCGACCGGTCGCAAGAGCGTGCTGGTGACCTTCGAACCGCACCCGCTGGAGGTCGTGAATCCGGAGGCGGCCCCGCACCTCCTCACCACCGGGCCGGAGCGGCGCGAGATCCTGGCGTTGACAGCGCTCGACTACGTGGTGTTCCTGCGGTTCGATCGTCGCCTCGCGGCGTACTCGCCCGAGCAGTTCGTGCGGGAGGTCCTGATCGGGCGATGTGGAATGACTGAACTGGTGATCGGCCACGACCACGGCTTCGGGCGCGGCCGCAGTGGGGACGTCGAGACCCTGCGCCGCCTGGGAGTGAGCGACGGCTTCCAGGTCGACGTGGTCGGCGTGGTGGGGATGGACGGGCACCCCGTGTCGAGCACCGCGATCCGGCGGGCGGTAGCCGGCGGGGACCTGCGGACGGCGGCCCGTCTGCTGGGCCGGCCCTACACGCTGAGTGGGCGGGTCCTTCCCGGCCAGGGGCGCGGCCGCACGCTCGGCATCCCCACCATCAACGTGGGGGAGTACAGCGAGCGGAAACTGCTCCCGCCCGATGGGGTGTACGCGGCTTACGTGGAATGGGCCGGGGGACGGAGCCCCGGCATGCTCAACCAGGGGCCGCGACCCACCTTCGGCGAGGTGCGTCGGAGCGTCGAGGTTCACCTGTTCGGAGTCGACGCCGACCTGTACGGGCAGTGGGTCCGGGTGGAGTGGGTCGAACGGCTCCGCGACGTGCAGCGGTTTGCCTCGGTGGATGAACTCGTGCAGCAACTGCAGCGGGACCGTGCCATGGCGATCGACGCGCTCGCCCGGCACGCAGCCCCCATGGACCAGAGCCGCGCGTCCCATGCCTGAATCACCATGATCATCACGTCTCTCAAGCAGCGACTTGCGATCATCGCGGCGCTGATCATCACCTCGATCATCTCTCTCATCCCGCGCGACGTCACGCTGCGGGAACGGGAGCCCGACGGCATCATCCACGACACCACCGTCAAGCGGGACCCGCTCAAGTTGGGACTCGACCTCAAGGGCGGCATGCACCTGGCCCTCGAGCTGGATCAGTCCAAGAAGGTGTCCGCCGACCCCGCCAAGGACATCGATCTGGCCCTGACGGTGCTGCGCAAGCGGATCGACGAGTTCGGGGTGACCGAGCCATTGATCCAGAAGCAAGGGGACGACCGTATCGTGGTCGAGCTGGCCGGCATCGACGATCCGGGCCGGGCCCGTCAGATCGTCCAGCGCAGCGCCTTCCTGGAATTCCGCATGACCGATCACAGCCAGGCCTTGGAGAAGGCGCTGCCCGCGATGGACCGGGCGCTGCAGCGCATGGGGGTCAAGGCGGTCGGCGTGGCGGCGGCGGGCGGGGCGCCGGCCACTCCGAGTCCTGTGACCGAGCTGCTCAAGAGCGACACGGGGAAGAAGAAGGACACCACCACCGCGGACACCGGGGTGGTCGTCGGGGGGCCGCTGTCGAGTCTGATACTCACCTCCGCCTCGGCCGGCTACGGTCTCGTGCCCGGAGAGTACCTGGTCGAGGAAGGCGCGGTGCCGCGGGTCGACAGTCTCCTCAACCTCCCCGAGATCAAGTCCCTCTTCCCGCGCCACTATGACTGGCGGTGGGGCAATGTGCCGATCTCGGTGGGCGCCAAGAGCTATCGCCCGGGCTACGTGCTGGAGGACCGCCCCATCGTGACGGGGAGCAGCCTGGTCGATGCGAAGGAGGAGATCGACCCGCTCACTAACGGCCCGATCGTCACCTTCGAGCTGGACCGCAAGGGAGCCCGGGACTTCGGGGAGGGAACGGGGAGGAACGTCGGGAACTACATGGCGATCGTTCTCGATGACCGGGTGCAGGGGCGTCCGCCGGTCATTCAGGAGCGCATCGAGCGGCGCGGCCAGATCACGCTGACCGGTCGCACCATCCAAGAGGCCCGGGACCTGGCGCTGACGTTGAAGGCCGGCGCGTTGCCGGTCCCGCTCAAGATTGTCGAGGAACGGCAGGTGGGAGCCAGCCTGGGGGCGGACTCGATCCGCAAGGGAATCACGGCGGGCGTGGTGGGGACGGTTCTGGTGGTTCTCATCATGATCGGCTACTACGCCTTCAGTGGTCTACTGGCGGTGGTCGGGTTGTTTCTCTACTTCCTCTTCACGCTGGGCGCCCTCGCGATGCTCGACGCCACCCTGACCCTTCCCGGGCTGGCCGGCCTGGTGCTCTCGGTCGGCATCGCGGTGGATGCGAATGTGCTGATCTTCGAACGGATCCGCGAGGAGCTCGCCTTGGGGAAGACCACGCGCCTTGCCTCCGACGAGGGCTTCAAGCGGGCCATGAATGCCATCGTGGACTCCAACGTCTGCGCCGTGGTCACGGCGCTCTTTCTCTACGAATTCGGGACGGGACCGGTCCGTGGCTTCGCGGTGACGCTGATCATCGGCACATTGGCCTCGATGGTGACGGCCATCTTCGTCACCCGCACCTTCTTCCTGATCTGGCTGTCCAAGCGACCCGCGGCAGCCCCGCTGAGCATCTGATATGCGCAAACTCTTCACCAACACGTCGATCGACTTCGTCGGGGTCCGCCGCTACGCGTTCGGCCTGACCGGGATGCTGTTCATTCCCGGGTTGATCCTGCTCCTCACCCGGGGACTCAACTACAGCATCGAGTTCACCGGCGGCACCCTGGTCCAGGTCCGGAGCCAGGTCCCCGTCGATGCCGGTGCGGTGCGTAACGGGCTCGATGCCGAAGGAGTCCACGGGGCGGAGATCCAGTCCTTCGGGGCTCCCAACGAATTCGTGGTTCGCGCCCGAACCGCCAAGGTGGGCACCGACGCGGACAATACCCAGGCCACCGCGGCTGCTGTGGGCACCGCGCTCGACCGCGTGATCGGTGCCGGCAAGTACACGATCGAACGGACCGAGGCCGTGGGGCCCAAGGTAGGCGGCGAGCTTCGGACCAAGGCCCTGCTCGCGATCTTCTACAGCTTCCTCGCCGTACTGGTGTACCTGGCCTACCGGTTTGAATGGCGGTTCGGGCTGGCCGCGATCTGCGCCACGGCGCACGACGTGCTCGGCACGATCATGTTCATCAGTCTCATGCACTTCGAAGTGAGCCTCTTCGTGGTCGGCGGCGTCTTGTCGGTGCTCGGCCTTTCGCTCAACGAAACGATCATCATCTTCGACCGGGTCCGGGAGAACGAGAAGAAGCGTGTCCCCGGAACGCTGCCGCAGGTGCTGAACCTTTCGATCAACGAGACACTGCCCCGGACCGTACTTACCCACGGCACCTCGCTCTCCACCATGCTCACGCTGATCATCTTCGGCGGGGAAGTGATTCGGCCGTTCGCCCTGGTCATGTTTTTCGGAGTCTTCACCGGCATCTTCTCGTCGATGTACATCGCCCCTTCGGCGCTGATGCTGATCCGGCGGCGCTGGCCCCCTCCGAGCAAGCCGGGGGTCAAACCCGCGAAGGCTCCGGCGCGAGGCCAAGCCCAGCCGGTGGGGTAATGCGGCGGCGCATGGTGGCGCGGCGCGCGTGCTAGTCGATTCGCATTGCCACCTGACGGCGGAGCAGTTCGCCGGAGATCGCGCCGCGGTGCTGGAACGCGCGTGGGCGGCCGGGCTCGGGCACATCGTCGTGATCGGGGAGTCACCCGGAGCGGCGGCGGAGGCCTTGCGCCTCGCCGCGGATGAACCGCGCCTGTCAGCGACGGCCGGGATCCACCCCCATGACGCCGCTACCTGGACGCCCGACAGCGAACTCTGGCTCCGCCGCGCCCTCGCAGATGAGCGCGTCGTCGCCGCCGGCGAGATGGGGCTCGATTATCACTACGACCACTCGCCCCGTGACCGGCAACGGGAGGCGTTCGACCGCCAGCTGGCGCTGGCAGCCGAGGCCGGGAAAGCCGCCGTCATACACGCGCGTGAGGCCGACCAGGACGTCGCCGCCATCCTGGCCAACCATTCTGGCGCCACCATCGTGCTGCACAGCTTCTCCGGCGGCCCGACGCTGCTGAGCGCGGCGCTCGACCACGGCTACTATGTGTCGTTCAGCGGGATGGTGACCTTCGGGAACTGGGGACGGGATGACGCGGTGCGTGCCGTCCCCCGCGAACGCCTGCTGCTCGAGACCGACGCCCCGTACCTGGCCCCGGTCCCTCACCGGGGCCGGCGCTGCGAACCGGGCTTCGTGCGGCACACCGCGGACCGGGTGGCGCTGGTGCGGGGCGAGCCGATCGACGAGCTCGTGGCCCGGACCGCCGAGAATGCCCGGCGAGTCTTCGGGGTGCGGGTCGGCCAGCGTCCTTAGACGCGCTTCACGACCGGTTCACATCGGGAATGCAGATTAGTCGTGACCGGGCCCCGCGGCGGGGAGCCGGGCTCCACAACGCGGTTCACCTCTCTCGATGGGGAAGATTGTCGCCATGTCAACCGTCCCGTCGGACATTGAAATCGCCCAGGCGGCGAAGCTTCGGCCGATCACGGAGGTAGCGGCCGAGGTCGGCCTTGGTCCGGACGAGATTCTGCCGTACGGCCGCTACAAGGCCAAGATCACCCCGGAAGCGATCGCTCGCCGCTCTCCCAAGGGACGGCTGGTGCTGGTGACCGGCATCAATCCCACCCCCGCAGGCGAAGGGAAGTCCACCGTGACGGTGGGAGTCGCCCAGGCGCTGCGCAAGCTGGGGAAGAAGGTGGTCCTGGCGATCCGCGAACCGTCGCTCGGGCCGGTCTTCGGGGTAAAGGGTGGCGCGGCCGGCGGCGGCTACGCCCAGGTGGTGCCCATGGACGAGATCAACCTTCACTTCACGGGAGACTTCCATGCCATCACCTCGGCGCACAATCTGCTGTCCGCCATGCTGGACAATCATATCCACCACGGCAATGCGCTTGGGCTCGACAGCCGTCGCATCACCTGGCCCAGAACCATCGACATGAACGACCGTGCCCTCCGGTCGATCGTCATCGGACTGGGGGGCATGAACGGCGGCCCCACCCGGGAGGAGCGGTTCGTAATCGTGCCCGGCAGCGAGATCATGGCCATCCTCTGCCTCGCCACCGGGCTGGCGGATCTCGAGGCGCGCCTCGGCCGGATCATCGTCGGCCTGACCCGGGACAAGAAGGCGGTCCGCGCCAGCGAGCTCAAGGCCAGCGGCGCGATGACCCTGCTGCTCAAGGATGCCCTGCTTCCGAACCTGGTCCAGACGCTGGAAGGAGGCCCCGCGCTGGTGCACGGCGGCCCGTTTGGCAACATCGCCCACGGCTGCAACTCGATCGCGGCGACCCGGCTGGGACTCTCGTTGGGAGACATCGTCCTCACGGAAGCGGGGTTCGGGGCGGACCTGGGGGCCGAGAAGTTCTTCGACATCAAGTGCCGCTTCGGCGGGCTCAAGCCGGAAGCGGCGGTGGTCGTAGCCACGGTGCGGGCCCTCAAGATGCACGGGGGCGTCAAGAAGGACAGCCTCAGCACGCCTGACGTGCACGCGCTGCAGCGCGGCATCGTGAACCTCGAGGCGCATGTCAAGAACGTGCAGAAGTTCGGGGTACCGGTCATCGTCGCCCTCAACCGATTCCTCTCGGACAGCAAGGAAGAGCAGGAGTTCGTGCTGCAATCCGCGCGCGAGTGGGGGGCGCGGGCCGCGCTGTCGGACGTCTGGGCCCGGGGCGGCGAGGGAGGGATCGAGGTGGGTAACGAGGTGCTTGCTGCGCTGGCAGAGGGTACCGCCCGCTTCAAGCCGATCTACGACGCCGAGCTCCCCGTCAAGCAGAAGATCGAGACCATCGCCACCCAGATCTATGGTGCCGACGGTGCCAACTTCTCCGCGACGGCCGACAAGTCCATCGCCCAGTGCGAGGAGATGGGCCTCGGCAACACGCCGATCTGCGTGGCGAAGACGCAGTACTCGTTCAGCGACGATCCGACCAAGCTGGGGCGGCCCAAGGGATTCAAGATCAACATTCGTGACGTCTATCCCTGCGCCGGCGCCGGATTCGTGGTCGCTTTGGCCGGCGAGATCATGACCATGCCAGGGCTGAGCAAGACGCCTTCCGCCGAGGCCATCCGGGTACACCCTGACGGCAGGATCGAGGGCCTGTTCTAGCATCACGTCGAGGGAGAAGATCGCATGCCAATGAAGTTCACCGCGACCGACCGTGCCCCGAAGGCGATCGGTCCGTACAGCCAGGCCACGCTGCTCGATGGCCGCATCTACACCGCCGGCCAAATCGCGCTGGACCCGGCGACGATGGAGCTGGTGAGCGGCGGCATTCGTGAGCAGACCGAGCGGGTACTGGCCAACCTGAAGGCAGTCCTGGAGGCGGCAGGATCGGGACTCCCCAAGGTGCTCAAGACCACCGTCTATCTGGTCGATATGGCCGACTTTCCGGCCATGAATGAGGTGTACGCAGCCGCCTTCGGCGACCACAAGCCCGCTCGCTCCACGGTGGGGGTGGCCGGGCTCCCGCGAGGGGCGCGCGTGGAAATCGACCTGATCGCAGCGATATGAGCCGCCCGCCCGAGTGTCCTCCCACCCCCGGCCGGCTGCCAGTCGCCACCTGTCCCCACCCCTGACGCCGGCCTTGTGCGCCGGGCCCGTCCCCGGCACGTTTGGCGCGCGATAAGGCCCAGCGCGCGACGTCAGGTACACGTGGGAGGGCAGTATCGAACCCGACCAAGGGGGCGGATTCCGACTGGTGTCGGAGCCGGTCTTCAAAACCGCGACGGAGTCGCCTTCGGCGGCTTCGGTGGGTTCGATTCCCACACGCTCCCGCCGGTGGGCCACCGCGAGCGACCTCCGCTTCTCTCGACACCCCATGACAGCGATTCATTCCCCTCGGTCGTGACCACCCTGCTTCTGGTCAACCCGGTCGCGGGTCACGGGCGGGCCCGGCATCTGGCCGCGGCCGCCCAGGACGCGTTGGCCGGCGCCTTCGGCGAGGTCCGCGTGGTCGAATCTCCCGCTCCAGGCGCGGCCGTTCAGATCGTGCAGGACTCGGTCGGGCAGGGCGTGGAGCGCGTGATGGTGTTGGGCGGCGATGGCACCGTTCACGAGGCGGCCAACGGTCTGCTTCGGGGCCCCCGCGCGAACCGACCGCCGCTCGGCGTCATCCCCGCCGGCACGGGCAACGACTTCGCGAAGCTGTGCGGCACGGCGCGGCTCTCCCCGGGTGGCGCGGTGCAGTGCCTGGCGCGCGGTTCGGTGCGGCACCTCGACGTCGGTCAAGGATGGGGGGAGTTCTTTCTGAATTCGATCGGGATCGGATTCGACGCGGAGGTGGCCGACCGGCTCACCCGCCTCAAGCACGGCCGGGGCCTCCCGGCATACCTCGTCACCACCCTGCGGACCCTCGCCAGCCGAGCCACCTTCGAGGTCCGGGTAGAGGCCGACACCCACAGCTTCGAGGACTGCCTGCTGCTGCTCGAGATCGGGAACGGCCCCGTCGTCGGGGGCGGCTTTCGCATCACGCCGGGGGCGCAGCCCGACGATGGCCTGCTCGACATCTGCGCGATCCAGGATATGCCATTGCCGCTGCTGCTGCTCCGGCTTCCGCTGGTGATGCTGGGCCGTCACCTCCACCTGCCGCAGGTTCGTCATTTCCGGACCAGTCGGCTTCGCGTTGTGAGTCCCTCCGGTGCCCTCCGCGCCCAGTTCGATGGCGAGATCCGGACCAGTCACGAGCCACTGGACGTGCAGGTAGTGCCCTCGGCTCTCCCGGTTCTCTGCGCCTCATGAGCGGCCGGCGTCACTTCGCGAGCGATAACAACGCCGGAGTGCACCCGGAGGTGCTCGCCGCCATCGCGGCCTGCAACACTGGGCACGCCCGGGCCTACGGCCACGACGAGTACACGGAGGCCGCGGTCGCGGCGTTTCGACGTCACTTCGGCGAGGATGCCCAGGTGTGGCTCGTGGCAAATGGCACGGCCGCCAACGTCCTCGGTATCCAGGCGGTGACCCAGCCCTATCACGCGGTGCTCTGCGCCGCCGGGGCGCACATTAATGTTGACGAATGTGGCGCGCCGGAACGCTTCACCGGCTGCAAGTTGATTCCCATCCCGACTCCCGATGGCAAGCTCCGCCCCGGCGACCTGGCCGGCCGCCTTCCACCGCCCAACGACGAGCATCGAGTCCAGCCGCGGGTGCTATCGATCACCCAGGCCACGGAGCTCGGAACCGTCTATTCGGCCGCCGAGGTCCGGGCCCTGGCGGAGGCGAGCCACGCGGCCGGCTTGGTGCTGCATATGGACGGGGCGCGCATCGCGAATGCCGCGGTGAGCGCGGGCGTGCCGTTCCGGGCGTTCACCACCGACGCCGGAGTGGACGTGCTGTCTTTCGGTGGAACCAAGAACGGCCTGCTCGGCGCCGAAGCGATCGTCTTTCTCAACGGGCAGAACCCCCGCGACATGCCTTTCATCCGCAAGCAGGGAATGCAGCTGATGAGCAAGATGCGCTTCCTGGCGGCGCAGTTCGTCGCTCTGCTCGAGACCGACCTGTGGCAGCGGAACGCTGCCCACGCGAACCGGATGGCGCGCCTGCTGGCCGAGCGGATCAGCGACGTGCGGGGCATCACTCTCACCCAGCCGGTGGAGGCCAACGGGGTGTTCGCACGGGTGCCACACGGCCATATTGCGGCCTTGCAGGCGATCTGCGATTTCCACGTGTGGGATCCAGCCACGCATGAGGTCCGGTGGATGATGTCGTGGGACACGACCGAGGAAGACGTCGAGAGCTTCGCCCGCAGTGTGCGGGAGATGGTGCGGTGAGCTGGCCCGGGAAATGGCGGCGCACCATCGTCGCCACCGCCGTGCTGGCCTGCGCCTCGACGCTGCCACTTGAGGCCCAGGACACGACTGCGGCGGGGGCGCGGCGAGACTCGCTTCCGCCGCCGACGGCATCCGACAGTGCCCGGGAAACGGCCGCTGGGAGCCAGGCCACGGATACCACCTATCCCAAGGCGCCGGTCTCGCCCATGGGGGCGTTGTGGCGATCGATGCTGCTGCCAGGCTGGGGACAGGCCAAGCTGCACCGCAAGTTGACCGGGGCCATCTTTGTGATGTGGGAAGGGGTCACCCTCGGCATGAGCATCAAGACCACTCACGAGCTCGCCTACCTCCGCGAAACCGGCTCGGCCAGCGTCCACGCCAAGGCCCAGGAGCAGCAGGACTGGCTGGTCCTGCTGGGGTTCAACCACCTCTTTGCCGGCATCGAAGCCTACGTTTCCGCCCACCTCTGGGATTTTCCGACCGACCTTGAGATCAACGCAGCGCCGCTCCCCGGTGGCGGCTTCGGCGCTAACATTCAGGTCCCCTTCCGGCTCCGGTGAGCGACGCCCCCATCGGCATCTTCGACTCGGGGATTGGTGGACTCACCGTCGCCCGAGCCATCTATGACCGACTCCCGGGGGAGTCAACCCTCTATTTCGGCGACACCGCCCGAGTCCCCTACGGCCCCAAGAGCCCGGACACCGTTCGTCGCTACAGCCGGGAGATCCTGCACTGGCTCCTGGGCCAGGGGGTGAAGCTCGTGGTCGTGGCCTGTAACACGAGCACCGCCCACGCCCTGGGGATCCTACAGGCCGAGTCGCCCGTTCCGGTCATCGGCGTGATCGAGCCCGGCGCGCGGGCCGCTGTGGCGAACACGCGGGGCGGAGCGGTAGGGGTGATCGGGACGGCCGGAACGGTGGCGAGTGAGGCGTACCCGAAGGCGATTCACGCGCTCGCACCAGCGCTTCGGGTGGAGCAGGTGCCCTGTCCGCTCTTTGTGCCGCTCGTCGAGGAAGGCTGGTTCGATCATCCCGCGGCGGAGCTGATCGCGAAGGAGTACCTGGAGCCGCTTCGCCGTACGGGGATCGACGTCCTGGTCCTCGGCTGCACCCACTACCCGCTGCTCAAGCCGCTGCTCGGCCGGGTCATGGGCCCCGCGGTGCGATTGATCGACAGCGCGGAGGAGACCGCACGGGCGGTGGAGCAGACGCTTCAGAGCCACGCCCTCGCCGCACCGCTGGGAAAAGTGGTCTCGCACCGTTATGTGGTGAGTGACGACGAGCCGCGTTTCAGGCAGGTCGCCGCCCGGTTTCTCGGCGGGAAGCTGGGACCGGCCGAGGTGGTGGCCCTCGGCGGCTAGAAAGTGATGGGTCGGCGCGTCTCAGGTTTGTCGGCCGACGGCTGACGGCTGTTTGAGCACCTGCGCGGCATCCGCGACGGTTCGCGCCACCTCATCCGGCGCTCCGATGCGCGTCTTCACGCGCACCAGGCCGAGACGTATACGCTCCAGGCATGCCAGTACGGCCACCCGGCGTTCCGTAGCCTCGCTCCGGGCTCGCTCCAGATCGTCGAGCAGGCGCTGCTGCTCGTTGCCAGGTCCGGCGCCGAGGGAGGGGAGGCTGCTGCGGGCCTCTGCGGCCGCCGCATCGAGCTCGCGCTCACGACGCGCCAGTCGCTCCACCTCGCCTTCCAGTTGCTCCAGAGTTCCCCGTACCCGGCCCAGGCCCCGCCGGGACTCCGGGTCGATCGTGTCGAGGAGCGCCAGCGGCCCCAGTCGCGTGGGCGATCCGATCGCCAGTTCCGACCGGCCCCGGAGGCCGATACATCCGAGGCGGAATAGCGCCGCTCCGATCCGCCCCCTCCACAGTCGATGGAGCCGGCGATCCATCCGTCCCGATCCCGCCACAATGGCCATGAAGAAGACGAAGGACGCCATTCCCACGCTTGCGGCCGCGAACGCGGCCGCCGCCCAGCCGAGTCCCATGCGATAGCTGTTGGGCTCCGACAGGGGGACGCGCGAGGCAAGAGCCAGGGAGATCACGACGACGCTCGCCACGATCCCCGCCAGGCACAGCAGCAACTGGTTCCTCCGCCGCCGCCCGTAGGACGGATCGGCCCGCATTGCCTGAAGCACGGCGACGCGTTCCTCGTCAACGACCCCCACGCCCGTCCGGACGTCCTGGAAGGTGAAGCCCTGCCGAGCCAGCGACCGCATCGCGATCGGGACCTGGGCCCACAGGGACAGGGTGGCGACGGCGAACACCGCGCCGAAGATCAGCTGATCGCCATCCGCTTGAAACCGGCCCACGATCGTCGGCGTGAGGAGAGCCAGGATGAGACCATTGCGGAACCACTGATCCGACCGGGCGACCCACAGCCGGATCGCGGGGGGCACTTCGACCTGCCGGCCGCGCGCGCCTTCGAGAGCCGCGACCAGTTCCTCGCCGGAGGCGTAGCGCTGCTCGGGGACCTTGGCGAGACACCGGTCGATCGCCTGGGTCAGTGGTGCGGGGAGGTCGGGCCGGTAGCTCGCCACCGAGGGAAGCGTGGCGCTGATGTGCGCCACCATGATGGCCTGGGCGCTTTCGCCGTCAAACGGGAGGCGGGCGGTCACGGCGAAATAGCCAACAACACCGAGCGAGTACAGGTCGCTCCGTGCGTCGACCCGGTCTCCTGCCGCCTGCTCGGGGCTCATGAAGTGAGGAGTGCCCACCGCTTCGCCCAGTTGGGTGAGGCCCGACGCAGCAGCCGACCTGGCGATTCCGAAATCCATGACCAGGGCCCGGCCGGTCGCCCGTTCCAGCAGGATGTTGTCCGGCTTCACGTCCCGGTGAATCACTCCCCGTCCGTGCGCATAGGAGAGCGCCCAGGCTACCTCCTGCATGAGGCGCACCGCGTCGGTCGCCGTGAGCGGGCCCTGACGTCGAACGCGCTGGGTCAGCGTTTCCCCCTCGACGTAGGCCATGACGAAGTACAGCAGGCCCGGCGACTCCTCCACGCTGTAGACCGGTACGATGTTGGGATGGGAGAACGACGCCGCCACCCGCGTCTCGCGCAGGAAGCGCTCGCGCAGCTCGGGGCGGACGGCGAGCTCGGGGGGCAGCACCTTGACCGCGACCGGGCGGTCCAGACGGAGGTCGCGGGCCAGAAAGACCGCCCCCATCCCGCCGCGACCCAGTTCCCGCTCCAGCGCGTAGCGGTCGCCGAGGGCCGCGGTGAGTTCACGGACGATGGAATCGTCGGGCTGAGTGTCGGGCATCTCTCAGGGCGAGAACTGCATCAGGGAAGCGTGGCCGTTCGCGACCACGGCATACCGGTAGCCGTCGAACCAGGCCCCGGGGTTGACGTACAGGCGGCCGGGCTCGACCGTGAGCGCCGCGGCGCGATGGGTGTGTCCCATCGCCAGCAGCGCGAGGTCAGGCTCCTGCCGGAGCCGCGCCTCCGCCCAGGCGCGCTGCCGGGCCGCCGATGCGGCGATCTCCATCGGAGTGCGTTCGCGGTCTCCCAGAAATCCGCTCAGCCGGTCCACCAGCCAGAGCCCCGCGTCGGGATGCACAGCGCTGAACAGTCGCACCGAGGCCTCCCGACGCAGAATCCGATGCAGCACGCGCGCCGTCCAGTGGGTTTCGGTGAGGCCGTCCCCATGAATGACCGCGGCAGGGCGGCCGCCAACGTCGAACCGGGCCTCGACCGGCTGGAATTCGATGCCGAACTCACCGGCCCAGAAGTCGCCGGCCCAGCGATCGTGATTCCCTCCGACCATGAGAACGGGGACGCGGCGGCGAAGCTGGGCCAGCGCCGCGACGACGCGGGCACAGCGGCGGGGCACGACCCGCCGGTACGCGAACCAGAACTCGAAGAGATCGCCGACGACGACGAGCCCGTCCCCGAGGTCGGGCACGCGATCGAGAAAGCTGATGAAGGCCGGTTCGGCTTCCGGAGCGCCGCGCCCCAGGTGGGCATCCCCGACCAGCACGAGGCGCTGGCAACGCACCGGGCCAAGATAGGCCGGGGCCAGAGGCCCAGCAAGCAGCCGGACTTTGACTTTCGGGGCGCGTGGTGGAACGTTCGAGCCAATCTTCTCCCTCGCCAGCGGACCCCTGTGCACCAGCCGATCACCGAAACCGTCACCACTCACCGAGTGAACTATTCCGAGACCGACCAGATGGGCGTGGTCTATCATGCCCGTCACATCGTCTGGCTCGACGTCGCACGCACGGAGCACCTCCGACAGGCTGGCTATTCCTACCGCGAGCTGGAAGCAGCGGGGGTGCGGCTCGTCGTGACGGAACTGTCGGTTCGCTATCGTCAGGCGCTGCGCTTCGATGAGATCGTGCGGATCCGGTGCCGGGTCCGCGATGTCGCTCCCCGCCGCGTCGTCTTCGCCTACCGGCTCGAGCGGGCGGACTCCGGGGCCCTGGTAGGAGAGGCGGAAACCACCCTCTGGTGCCTCGATCATACCCACCGACCATCTCGGCTGCCGGACGCAGTCGTGCGAGCGCTGGGAGGCGCCGCCACACGATGAGGCCACTGGGCGTAGCGCTGGCCGGAGCCGTGCTGGTCCTCGCACGGCCGACCATGGCGGCGGCGCAGTACGAGGCGAACATCGAGACGCTCGCGGCCGTAATGGCCGCCGACGATGCTCGTCGCTTCGACGAGGCGCTCTTCCGCCGGGCCCTCGCCGATCCCGACAGCTCGGTCCGCCGCCGCGCCGCGCTTGGCCTGGGCCGGCTCCGGGACCCGGCAGGGCTGCCCCTGCTCAAGCCGCTGTTGCTCGATCCCGATTCACTGGTAGAGGCCACGACCATCTTCGCGATGGGGCTCCTGGGGGACCCCGCGGCCGTTCCTCTCCTCATCGATCGCGCGCAGAACCCGGCCCCCCTCTCGCTTCCCTCGGGGCAGGAACTCCTCACCGCCCTGGCGCGACTCGGTGGCGAGCAGGCCGCGGGCTTCATCGCCGCGGTGCTGGATCATTCGTTCTGGGCATCACGGCCCGACGCGCCCTACCTGGTGCAGCGCGGCGCCATCGAAGCCTGGAGACTGGGCGCCCTGGCGCCGATCAACAGCCTGCTCGGGCTCACCACCGACCAGCTCGACGATACGCGATTCGGCGCCATCTATTCGCTCGGCCGCCTGCGGGCGCGCGTGGCCGGGCCCGCGCTCCTGGGCGCTCTGGCGGACGCCTCTCCCACGGTCCGGTCCGCCGCGGTCAGGGGGCTGAGCCGGAGCTTCGCCGACTCCGCCGGCCTGGCGCACGGGTCGGTGGCCGATGCGCTGCTCCGCGCCTCCCGGGACGGCGATGTCGGCGTCCGGACCCAGGCACTGCGTGCGCTCGCGACGTACCACGATCCCGAGCTGGCCGCGAAGGTCGCCCCCCTCCTCGATGACCCGGCGCCGAACGTGCAGGTGCAGGCCGCGATGACGCTGGGCGAGCTGGGGGGAGGCGCGGCCGGAGCCGAGCTGGCCCGAGTCGTTGGAACCGGCAAGGGCGGGTACGCCCGGCTCCGGGAGTCGCTGCTCGCGCTCGCGCGGGTTGACACCAGCGCTTTCGAGGCGCAGGTCGGCCCCTGGTCCGGCGCAAGCGATTGGCGCCGTCGCGCCACGGCGGCCGCGGGATGGGCGTGGGTACGCCCGTCGGCGGTGTCTCCCTACCTTGCAGACCGGGACCCCCGCGTGGTCGCGGCCGCGCTCGAGGCCTGGAGCCAGCGGGTGACGGGTCCCGACACGGCGTTCGTGGCCGCCTGCCGCCGGCTTGCCACGTACCCCGACGCCGCGGTGCGGAGCATCGCCGCGGACGGGATCGCCCGGGGGGCGAGCGCCGCGGATGCGCCGCTGGTGGTGGCGAGCTACCAGGCGTCCAGCCTGGACTCCTTCCCTGATGCACGTCTCTCTGCCACCGCGGCACTGCTGGCGATTGCCAAGGCCGCGCCAGATGGCCTCGCGGCGGCCAGCAACCGGCTGCTGGCCCAACTGCCGGACCCGCCACCGGGGGACTACATCGTCCGCCGTTGGGCCGAGCAGAACTGGCCGGAGGCCGCGACCCGCTGGGGCGCGGCGTATCCGATAGTCACCCGGCGGAGCATGGACGACTATCGCGACATCGTGCGCCGGTTCGATTACGGGGTTGATTCCGTGCGATCGCCCACCGTCGCGATCGACGTCGAGCAGGTCGGGACGATCGTGGTCCAGCTCTTCGGGCCCGAGGCCCCGCTCACGGTGGCGAACTTCCTCCGACTGGTGGATCGGCACTTCTTTGATGGCCAGCGGTTCTTCCGGGTCGTGCCCGATTTCGTAGTGCAGGCCGGCGATCCGCGCGGCGACGGATGGGGCGGCCCGGGGACCCCGATCCGCGACGAGCTCAACCGGCGGCGCTACGGGGCCTATTATGTCGGGATGGCACTGTCCGGGCCGGACACGGGCGACAGCCAATGGTTCATCACCCTGAGCCCCGCTCCGAATCTGGACGGGATCTACACCATCTTCGGCCAGGTCACCGATGGCGTCCCGACCCTGCTCCGGGTGACTCAGGGTGACGTCATCCGGTCCATTCGCCGCTGATGCGGTGCCCCCGCGCAGCGCTCTGTCTTGCATTGCTGGTCGGAGCGACCGCGCCGCTGGCCGCGCAGTACTACCTCCTCAACCAGAACAAGATCCAGTACCGACGCCTGGACTGGCAGGTGTTGCGCGGCCCGCGCGTGGATATCTACTACTATCCCGATGAAGCCGGACTGGCCCCGGTCGCGCTCCAGTACGCCGAACAGACCTACGACGTCCTTGCGCTCAAGTTCGGGCACACCGTCACCGCGCGGGTGCCGGTCATCGTCTACGCCTCGCACTCCGACTTCGAGCAGACCAACATCCTCCCGTTCACTCCCCCCGAGGGACTCCTTGGCGTCACCGACTACCTGAAGGGCAGAGTGACGCTGCCCTTCCGCGGCAACATGGCGGAGTTCCGGCACACCCTGCGGCATGAGATGGTGCACGTCTTCCAGATCAGCCTGCTGCACGATCGATACGACAAGTCTCCGCGCTCCAGCCAGATCCCCATCCCGCTGTGGTGGACAGAGGGACTCGCGGAGCACTGGTCCGCGGGAGCGGACGCGCGCGACAACATGATCCTGAGAGATCTGGTCCTCGGGGGGCACCTGCCTCGCCTCCAGGATCTGGACTACGTCACCGGCGGCATCGTCTATCCGCTGGGGGAGCGGATCCACCGCTGGCTGGGTCAGACCTACGGCGACTGGCGGGTCGCCGAGTTCTATCATGAGATGTGGAAGTACGAGACCTTCGAGGCCGCAATCCAGGGCGTGTATGGCCGCCCGCTTTCGGAGCTCAACGAGGAGTTCCAGGTGGCGATGCGGCGAGACTACTACCCGGCGGCGGAGGGAAGGACCTCGCTCCCGGCCGTAGCGCCGCTCCTCGCGTCGCAGGCTATCAAGCCGAGCTACGCCCCGGACGAGGGCGGGGGCGATGTGGTCTACCTGGCTGGCGGGAACGGGCTCGTCACCATCCGGGAGCGAACCATTGACGGCGGCGACGCCACAACCCTGGTGACCGCCGGCCAGAGTTCGGCCTTCGAGAATCTCCACGAGTTCGATTCGCGGCTGGACGCGTCGCGGCCCGGCCTCCTGCTCTTCAGCACACGCTATCGGGACCGGGACGCCATCGTCGTCTTCGACAAGGTCCATCGGCGGATCGTCGGCCGCTATCAGTTTCCCGCGTTGATCTCGATCCTCTCCCCGACCTGGGGGCCGGGAGGGACGTCGATCATCTTCAGCGGCCTCGCCGAAAGCGGGATCTCCGATCTGTACCGGGTTTCCCTCCCCGACGGCACCCTGGAGCACCTCACCGATGACCAGTACCAGGACCTCGATCCCAGCCTGAGCCCGGACGGCACGCGCGTCGTTTTTGCCTCGGATCGCACGGCCGAAGGGCTGGATGGTGCGGTCAACCTGTTCATCCTCGACCTCAAGGGCGGCGCGATTCGCCAGCTCACCTACGGTGACTGGGTTGACGAGACGCCACGCTGGGTGGCCACGGACCGGATCCTCTTCAGCTCCAGCCGGGACGGCGTGCTCAACGCGTTCTCGGTCGACACGCTGGGTCGGGGCCGCCGCGAGACCGCCGCCTGGACGGGTGTCTTTGATGCCGCGCCGGCGGGCGATCGGGACGCCTTGCTGGTCGGAGGCTTCCACGACCTGTCCCTTGGCATCTACCTCTACCCCGGCGACTCCGCCGCGCGCCTGGAGACCTTCGAGCCCGCCGCCGCGCCGCCCCACAGCGAGTGGTCCTGGCCCAAGGGAGACAGCGGCAGCGTCGTGGTCCTCAAGGGCCAGCCCTATCACCGCAAGTACACGCTGGACTTTGCCGCGGGCGAGTTCGCCTACATCCCCCACTTCGGAACGGGTCAGGGGGCGACCTTCCTGCTGAGCGACATCCTGAGCGACAATCTCTTCTACTTTAATGTGCAGACCTTCCAGAGCACCGGCGTCCAGAGCCTGTTCGACAACGTGAGTCTCCTGGGCCTCTACATCAACCAGACGCGCCGCGTCAATTGGGGGGTAGGGCTCTATCGATTCAAGGGATACCAGTACGAAGGCGAGCTCACGCCGGCATACACCGAAAACAGCATCGGGGGGTTCGGCCTGCTGCGCTACCCGCTGTCGCGCTTCGCGCGGGTCGAAGGGCAGTTCTCACTGGAGCATTCCGACCGCGTGGACTTCGTGCTCCCGGTCGCGAACCCCGAGCGCATCGGCTGGATCGGGTCGCAGTACGTCACCTACGTGCACGACAACGCTCTCTGGAACTCGACCGGACCCATTGCGGGCCATTTTCTGGCCCTCACTGCCGGCGTGGCGAACGACTTCAGCAACGCCCGGTTCGACAGCTACACGGGTCTGGTGGACGCCCGGCAATACTTCCGCCTGGGCCGCCAGAGCGCCGTCGCCGTGCGAGCCATGGGGTACCTGAGTGGTGGTGACCGGCCGGCACTGGTCAACATCGGCGGCACCCTCGGAATCCGAGGCTACCCGAATTACGGATACATCATCGGGTCGCGGGCCTGGCTCCTCAACGCCGAACTGCGCTTCCCGCTTCTCAATTACTTTACGCTCGGCACTCCCCTGGGGCCGGTCAGGTTCCCCGAGATCCAAGGTGCGTTCTTTTCCGACTTGGGGCGCGCCTGGCTGATCAGCGGGGACAACGCCGCCCTGCTCGGCAGTTCGGGGGTTAGCTTCCGAATGCCGCTCCTCGAAGGGCTGGTGCTTCGCTTGGATTGGGGGCGCCGTTACCATAGTGGCTCCGTGGGATCGTACGGTCTGGCCCCCGACCAGACCACTCGTAGCTTCGTCCAGTTCTTCTTCGGGTATAACTACTGATGCCGCAATGGTTTCGGCTTGACCACCTCGTGGGCCTCTCCTATCTTGCGCTCGGATTAGCGGCGTGCCACTCCAGCGCGCCGGTCCTGATTCCGAAGGGGGTCGCGACGGTTGATTCCGCCCGAGTCGCGGGCTGGGTGGCCAGGACGATCCCCAAGTCAGGTGAGTTGGACCGGTTTCGCTGGCTCTATGAGGACGAAAAGGCCAGCAAGGGGGGCCGGGGCAGCGCGCGCATCGTGCCGCCTGACACCCTGCGGTTCGACTTTGCGGGCTCGCTTGGGGTGGGGAAGGGCTCCGCAATGGTGGTGGGCGACTCGGCGCTCTGGGTCGTCCCGGACCGCTCGGTGGACGAACTGGTACCCGGGATCGCTCTGCTGTGGTCGGTGCTGGGAGTGGCCCGGCCCCCGGATCCCGGCGCGCAACTGACTGGCCTCGAAGAGGCCGGACGCACCGCTTGGCGCTATGCCGTTGGCGCGGACACCGTGGAGTACCTGCTCGTGAACGGCGACCCGGTGACACTCTATGCCGAGGTGCGGCGGGCTGGGAAGGTGCTGGGCCGCTCCGAGATGACGAGTCGAGCCGACGGAACACCGATCGAGGCCAGGCTTACGGTCCCCACGGTCCCGTCCAAACTGGAGATCACGTACTACGCATCGGTTCCTCATTCGGCCTTCCCGCCTGAGACCTGGACTCGTCCTCCCGAGCCTTAGCGCGCTCGTCCTGGCGGGCTGCCTCTACAGCTTCAAGGGTGGCGGGTTCCCCCCCGAGATCAAGACCGTCGCCATCCTGCCGTTCGACAATCTGACGACGGAGCCCTCGCTGACACAGGAGGTGACGGACTCGGTGCGCGCCGCCTTGCAGGGCCGGCTCGGCCTGCGCCAGGCCGGAGAAGCCACGGCCGACGCTGTGGTCCACGGCACCGTGACGCGCTATGAGCCCGACGTGCCGGTCGCCTTCACCGGAGGCACCAACGCGACGGTCACCGTGACCCGGCGGTTGGTGCAGGTGACGGTGAGCGTGCAGATTCAAAGCAAGGATGGGAAGACGCTCTGGCAGCAGAGCGGCATGACGCTCGAAGGGGATTACGTGCCAGGCTCCGAAACCGAGGCCCTGGCCCGCGGGCGGGCCCTCAGCAAGCTCGTCACCAACATCGTGGACGGAGCGCAGTCACAATGGTGACCTCGGTGTGGCACTCTCGGAGAGGCGCGGGGCGATCGGGGTGCCTGCTCTCGCTCGCCATCTTCGTCGCCGCGCTCTACTACGGGATTCACTTCGGGGAGCCCTGGCTCCGGTACTACCAGCTGCTCGACGAGATGCGGGTGTCGGCCCGCCTCGCGCCCACCTTAAGCGACGGCGTGATTCGCCGGCGCCTCGAGCAGAAGGTCGACGATCTTGGCTTGCCCGAGGAGGCTCGGAAGTTCCAGATCTCCCGCTCCGGCAATCCGCGGAAGATCGTCATTACTACCCAGTATAGCGAAACCGTCGAAGTCCCGCTCTTCAGTCACACCTTCACCTTCATGCCCACCACGGAAGAGCCGCTGTGACGCTGGGCCGTCTCGGCCGCCCGCGTCCGTGGCATCTCTTGCTGCTGCTGGCCCTCGCCGCGCCCGCCGTGCTGTGGGGCGCCGAAGGGGGCGAGGCCGGACTTCCCGATCTCCTGCTCGTCGTCGCCGCCATGCTCGCGGCCGCCAAGCTCTTTGGCGAAGTAGCCGAACGATTGGGCGCCCCGGCCGTCTTGGGAGAGCTTGCCGCGGGAGTCGTCCTGGGACCGAGCCTGCTCGACCTCATTCCGAGCGGGACCATGCCCGGGGCGGAGATCATCCGGTTCCTGTCGGAACTGGGCGTCATTCTCCTGCTCTTCGAGGTTGGGCTCGAAACCGATCTCAAGGCCCTCTTCAGGGTCGGCTCGGCGGCCGCCCTCGTCGCGCTGGTCGGCGTCGTGCTGCCCTTCGCCCTCGGCTACACCTATTGGGCAGGCGTGCCGCACCCGATGATGGGAGACGGCGCAGACCTCGGTACCGTCGCCATCTTCATCGGGGCGACGCTGACCGCCACCTCGGTGGGAATCACGGCCAGGGTCCTGACCGACTTGGGCAAGATGGAGACCACAGAAGGGCGGATCATCCTCGGAGCCGCCGTGCTCGATGACATTATCGGGCTGGTGATCCTGAGTGTCGTATCCGGCCTCGCCGCGGGCGGGGAGCTCAGCCTCGGAGGCATCTCCGCCACCTTCGGGATTGCCGTCGGCTTTCTGGTGGCTACGGTGGTCGGAGGTGGACTCCTCATCCCCCGGATCGCCGACCGGGTCATCCGCATGCGGGTCCGGGGGGTCGTGGTCGGGATGTCCCTCGCCTTCGCGCTGGCGCTGGCGGCGTTTGCCTCGATGGCCGGCTCCGCCCTCATCATCGGGGCCTTCGCCGCCGGCCTTATCCTCAGGGGAACCCCGCTGCATCACGCGGTCGACGCCGAAGTCAGGCCCGTGGCCGCCCTGCTCGCCCCCATCTTCTTCGTCAAGGTGGGAGCGGCTGCGGACTTCACGCTTCTCGATCCCCGGGCGCCGGGCGCCGGGGGCCTGTTGCTCGTCGCTGGAGTGCTGACGCTCCTCGCCCTCGCGGGCAAGGTTGCGGCGGGATGGGCCGTTCCCTGGCTCCGCTTTCGGCGCCTCGCCGTCGGCATCGGCATGGTCCCGCGGGGCGAGGTCGGACTCATCTTCGCCGATGTGGGACGGCGAGCGGGACTGCTGAGCGAGGGCACCTTCAATGCCGTTCTGCTCATGGTCATGCTTACGACCTTCCTTGCCCCGCCCGTCCTGAAGCTGGCCTTCGGTCGCCCGCCGGAGCCCACATGAGCTTTGCAACCGCGTGCAAGATCCGCTCGCGGCACGAAGCCGCGGCGTGGCGCGAGGCGCAGTCCGGGATCGTCGTGTTCACCAACGGGGTGTTCGACCTGATCCACCCCGGGCACATTGTGCTTCTCGAGGGGGCCCGCGGTGAGGGCGATGCTCTCATCGTCGGCATCAACACCGACGCCTCGGTCCGCCGCCTCGGGAAGGGCCCTGAGCGCCCCATCGTCCGCGCCGAGGCGCGCGCGCGAGTGGTCGCGGCGATCGAGGCCGTGAACTGCGTGGTCCTCTTCGACGAGGACACTCCCCTGGAACTGATCAGCGCGCTCGAGCCGGATGTGCTGGTCAAGGGGGCCGATTACACTCGGGGCACCACCGTAGGCGCGGATTTCGTCGAAGCGAGGGGAGGGCGCGTGAAACACGTTGAGCTGGCAGATGGCTACTCGACAACCGCGATCGTGGAGCGTCTGCGTGCCTCGCCCTGACGGCCGCACCAGCGAGCAGCTCCGCCCGGTCGTGCTGGAGCGCAACGCGAACCCCTATGCCGAGGGGTCCTGCCTCATCCGGATGGGTGGCACCCTGGTGCACTGCACCGCGTCGGTCGAACCAGGCGCGCCCGGCTGGAAGAAGGGAACGGGGGAGGGCTGGGTCACGGCGGAATACGCCATGCTCCCGCGGGCCACCGTGGAGCGGACCGAGCGCGAGCGCCGGGGCCCGGGAGGCCGCACCCAGGAGATTCAGCGTCTCATCGGCCGGTCCCTCCGGGCGGCGATGAAGACCCTGGCCTTCGGCGAGTGGACCATCAAGGTCGATTGCGACGTGCTCACCGCCGACGGGGGCACTCGCACCGCGAGCATCACCGGCGGTGCCGTCGCGCTCGCGGACGCGTGTGCCTGGCTCTCGCACCGGGCGGGAATCCCGAGCCCCTTCGGCCAGCTGGTGGCCGCCGTCTCGGTCGGCATCGTCAGCGGCGAGCCGCGCCTCGACCTAGCCTATCTCGAGGATAAGGACGCAGAGGTGGACGCGAATGTCGTGGTGGTCCACCCCGATCGCTACGTCGAGGTCCAGGGCACCGGCGAGCATGGCACTTTCGCCAGGGAGGACCTCGATCGGCTTCTCGAGCTGGCAGACCGCGGGGTCCGCGAGCTCTTCGCCGCACAGCAGAGGCTCTTGGGCTGGTGAGGCTCCTCTTCGCCACGCGGAGCCTGGGCAAGCAGCGGGAGGTCCGCCCCCTTCTCGAACAGGCCGGCCATCAGGTGCTCTTTCCCGACGAGGCCGGGGTCCTCGAGAGCCCGCTCGAAGAAGGCCTGGAGCTCGGCGACACCTTCGAGACCAATGCTCGCCGGAAGGCGGAGTACTTCCTGAAGAAAACCGGCATTCCCACCGTGGCGGACGACTCGGGCCTCGAGGTTCTCTCCCTGGGCGGGGAGCCGGGGGTTCGATCGAAGCGCTGGGCCAACGCGCAGGGCAGCTCCGATGTGGTGGATCAGGCCAACAACGCCGAGCTGCTGCGCCGCCTCCGAGGTGCGCCTCAAGACCGCCGCCGGGCCCGCTACCGGTGCGTCCTGGTACTGCTACGGACAGATGGCGCCTTTCCGGAGGTCTTCGAAGGAAGCTGTAGCGGGACCATTCTCGAGGAGCCTCGCGGTAGCCAGGGATTCGGCTACGATCCGCTCTTCTTGAGCGACGATCTGGGAAAGACCTTCGGCGAAGCGCGCGCGGAGGAGAAGGACCGGATCAGTCATCGTGGGCGCGCCGTCGCGGCGCTCATCGCGAGTCTTTAGGGCCGGGCGTGAGGCGCCTCCTCCAGACTCTCCTGCTCCTCATCCTCGTGGCGTGCGGCGACCGGAGCGGTTCCTACGCGGCCTTTCTCCCAGGGCCGGCCCCGGTCGACCTCAACCGCGGCGAGGTGCTCTACAACACCTACTGTGTTTCCTGCCACGGGCGCTTCGGCAGGGGCGAGGGACTCGGCCCACCGATGCTGGATTCGACTTTCTTCCCGGGACACCTTCCTGACAATGCCTGGGTCCGGGCCGTCACCCAGGGGGCGCCCCAGTCCAACTATCACTTCGGCGCCATGCCACCGGTGAAGCCGATCGACCCGGCGGAAGTCCCCGAGATTCTCCGCTATGTCCACTGGTTGCAGCGGCGCGCCAGCGAGCTGGGGATTGCACCGCCCACAGCTCCGCGCAGACCGTGAGGCTCGCGAGGCGCATGTCGGTCGCGATGCTGAGCCTCATCGCGGGCCTGTCTGCAGTCTACCTGCATCTCTACAAGCTGGGTCGCATCGGGCCACTGAGCTGCTCGAGTGGGGGATGCGAGCGGGCCATGTTCAGCCGGTGGGGATGGTTTTTCGGCTTCGACGTGGCGACCATCGGTATGCTGGGATACGCCCTGCTCCTCGCCACCAGCCTCATTAGCCTCCGCCCGAGGTGGCAGGACTCCAGCGGACCGGTGAACGCGACCCTCTTCCTTGCCTTGAGTGGGTTTGTCTTTACGCTGCGGCTCAAGATCGCTGAATTCGTGATTCTCCGGACCTTCTGCCCCTGGTGCGCCATTTCTGCCATCTGCATCACCGTGATCACTCTACTGGCCTTCTTCGACTGGCGGACGCTCCCGCCTCGCGGTCCGGCGGGCCCAATCAGCTCCCGGCGGTCGGTTTAACGAGAAAATAGACCCGCGCGTCCGGCGTCAGCCCCAGAACAACGGTCGTTCCCTCGCTGCCGTTCTGGGCGATGAAGGCCCTCATCAGACCGCCGGGAGCGGGGCTGGGGTCGGTTGATGTCCAGTCGGCCGAGAGCCACCGACGGATGATCTGCTCCAGCTCCTCGAACCGCTTCTCGGCGGCCTTCTCCTTTCTAGTCTTGAGCAGCATGCATCGGACAGCCGGGGGCTGAAGCAGCTCGCAGTCGAAAGTGCCCGGAGTGCCAACGGTCGTCTCGTAGACCTGCCCCGAAGCGTCGGGAATGCGCGGACCCTGAACGTCCCGGAACTGCACCTCCGCGGCGGTGGTGAGCAGCGTCAGTGCGCTGTCCCACGCTGTCTCGTCGGTTCGTAACCGGACACAACTCTGAACGCTTCTGAGCAATGCCTCTCCGCCGAGGTGATTCACGTCCCCGGTGGACCGCTTGAGAGCCAGGTCGAGTTCGTTGAGCTCGCTCCCGTTCATCATGTCTCCGTCAACGATCAACTGATACGCCCAGCAATCGGCCTGATCCTCGATCGAGCGACTCTCTCCCTTGACCAGGTGATTGAGATTGTGGTGAGCGCATTCGTGCAGGAAGATGAACAGCGCCATGGTCCTCGGCGCGCGCCCCACATCATGGCTGTTCCATAGGATCACGCGATGACCGTCTCGGCTGGTGGCCTCGGCGGCAAACGGGATGGTGTTGTCCACGATGACGGAAATTGGTTGGCCCGCGCGGTCGAGGCAGACGGCGGGCGGCGCCTGCGTCTGCCCCGCCTGGCTCACTCCCACAGTCAAGGCGAGCAAGCCGAGGACGATTCTCCTCCCCGGAGGCAAGTCGACTCCTATGGGAGCAGGCCGCATGACATGGGTACCCTTCATCCGGCGAGCATAGGGGCCAGCCTAATCGAGCAGTTCACTGGGCTCGACCGGTTGGTCCTCGGGTCAGCGCCATGTCCACTCCCGCAAAAGCCCTCGGTGCCCGCAGTCGTAGTCGGTCAGCACGTGAAGCGTGACGCTGCCTGTCGCACTGTCGAGATCGAGCACCTGGAGCTTTCCGTACAGCGGGACACCCCAGGGCCGCGCAGACGGAGACACCCGAGCGGACGTAGAACAGGGCGCCCGCGGAGACCGGAATCGTGTCCAGCGTGACCCAGCCGCTGTCCGGCGCCGTGGTCATCCCAGCAAAGTTGCCCGCGGCAACCGGGATCAGCCCCGGGAGGACCGACGTGGGGCGGGCAAGCCGAGTACGCCGAGTGGAAGGAAGGCGGCCCTGCCTGCCGAATCCATCAGAAACACAAAGTCGAAGTCGGATCCGACTCTCCACGTCTCCACCGCGCCGGCCTCGACGGAGAAGGCGTTGGGCTCTCGGAGAGGTCCGGAGCTGAGCGAGTAGAGGGTGACGGTGTCCACGGTGTTGTAATAGGGAACGCTCGTAAATGGGCTGGAGCTGGAGCAACCCAACCCACTCATTCCGAGCGCGATGCCGCCCGCCAGGCAGGCCTGAACCGCTCTCCGCAGGCTCAGCCGTGGCGGCCGCGAGAGAGAGTTCGACTTGTGATCCAGCAGGGCGTCATTCACTGGGGCGCCTCCTTCGGGTGCCGAGCGCGCCGCTATGGGAGAAGATGGGCCCCGGACGTCGCAGCGGCAACCACAAATTGGGCGCACGCGTTGGGCCATGGCCCGCCCTTGGACCTCCGGCCCCGGGCGCCTAAGTTGTTGCAGCGCAATTCACGGGGTGTGGCGCAGTCCGGTAGCGCGCCTGCTTTGGGAGCAGGAGGTCCCGGGTTCGAATCCCGGCGCCCCGATTCGATTACGGTTTTCGCCGCAAGACGCTCTGGAATTCCTCTACTGCATAACCACTCACAAGAAACGTCCGGGCTCCCCCCGAAAGCCAGGCCGCCAGGCTTGAGCAACCTCCCATGCAGTAATGGGTTGGCCCGAAAGCTCTACTGTCGGCAGGCTCGGATCCGCAATGCGGGATGTGACGAAGAGACGGTTCTCGAGAGCGCTCCCGCCCGTCGCACCGTTTCGAGGCGAACGTTCTAAAGTCGATCCCCCGGCCGCCAATCGCCACTAGGGCAACCCCTAGGGTTATGTGATTCTCGGCCGACCTGCGACGCCGAGACAGGCGCGACCCAAACCTTCGCGACCCAACCCTCATTGCACCTCATTGCGCGCGCCCCGGCGCAGGAGCAGCTTAGGCGAGCGTCCGCCGCTCCCTGCAGATTCAGCCGGGCGCCAGACCTCCACCGCGAGTGCTCGAATGCGCACCCTCCGGTTCGGTGCGACCGTGGCCCTCTGCTCCTGTGCAGCTGGAGCGCTCTACGCCCAGGACTCGATCTCCGCAGTACCCCCGGTCGTCACCTCGACGATGACGGGGACAGAGGCCGACCTGCCTGTGGACCGCATCGCCGACCTGCTGGCACTCCTTCCGGGTGTCAACTCGCTGAACGATGGCTCCATCTCCGTGCGAGGCGCGGGCAGCGCCGCGAGCGACGCCTACCTCGATGGCGTCCCCGTGGCCCCCGGGCTCCGGCGCCTCAAGCCGTTCCTTCTGGGCGGAAGCTGGTTCGGCGCCACAGGCGAGGGGGTGTCGCTCGGGACGAATGGTTTCGACTCACTGACACTCGACAAGGGCACCGGCGCCGCCGAGTTCGCGAGCGCGCGCGGGGGCATTCAGGAGGTGATGAGCCGGCGGGCGCGGCCTCCCGACGGACGCCACGTCGCCGTGAACGCTGGCTGGGCCACGGACGCCATCATGGGGACGAGCCACGGCCTCAACCTCAATCGCGTCACGGTTGCCTTCGATGGACAGGCTGGGCGGTTCTCCGCGAATCTCGCCGCGGTCGGAGAAGGGCAGGGGTCGGAACGACTCGGCCTGGACCAGAACGCATCTCCCGTCTACGTCGCGGCTGGCGTGGATACGGTCGTCACCGTCGCGGCACCGGGAGGCTCGACGACCTCGGTTGACGTGCTCAAGTTCACCCCCTCACCGGGGATCCGCATCCCTGCGAGCGCGACCTCCAACTACTCCGTCCTCGCCCGGCTCGGGTATCTGCTGGGAGAGCACCAGCGTCTCGAAGTCACCGCCGTGGCCAGTCAGGTGCAGGCTCGGGTGTTCAATTACCAGAGCCTCTACGACCTCCCCAACCTGAACGCCACCCGCGACTGGGACCGGGTGCTGACGGGAAGCTGGTACGGACAGCTCCTCAGTGATTCGCGGCTCCGGCTAGCAGGAGAGGCGCATCTCTCCGTGCAGACCGACCGAGCAACCGATGGGCCTCTGGATGCGTCGAGCCAGACGTCGACGCTCTCTCCCTGGGGCGGGTTCCTCCTGGCTCCGCTGCGGTTCCGCTTCGACGGAAACACCTTTCCGGTGAACAACCAGCTGGTTGAAGATTTCCGCGCCAATACGGGACGCCTATCGCCCTACGACCTGCAGAACACCGCCCAATACCAGTTGGTGAGTCAGTGGCGCACCAATGCGTATGGCCTGAACCGGTCGTTCTACGAAAGCGGCGGGCCGCTCGGCCCCCTGACGCTCTCCCAGGAGGACCGAGTGGTCGGCAAGATCGTGCTGGATGGTCACATCGGCGAAGCGCAGAGGGTGCGAATTGGGGGCGAGGTAGAGAGCTATGACATCCACTACTACTCATCGGGGCTTATCAGTCAGGCCTTCTCTGATGCCTACGTCCAGTCGCCCCAGCGCGCGGCCGTTTACGGTCAGTACGAGATCCGGTCCGGCCAGCTGACCCTCAGCGCCGGACTGCGGTACGACCACTTCTCGACGGGGGCGGAGCGCCCTTACTATTTCGCCGACACGCTCGGGCGCTTGGCCTGGTTTCCGCGGATCTCCACCATGCCCGGTTTCAACGCCACCAACCCTGCCGAGCCTGCGGCGGGGTGCACTCCCGGTGCGGCAGCAGTCCCGGTGCGGTGTGTCAATCAGTACGCAGGTCTGATCAGCGATCTCGGCCACTCCCGGGTAAGTCCGAGGGCGAATGCGGCGATCTCAGTCAGCCCGCGGCTCGAGGTTCGCGCTGCCGTCACATCCACGGCCCAGATGCCAGACCTGACGGCGGTGTATCAGGGAGTGAACACCGACCTCGCCGTCACCGGTAGCTCCCAGATATATGGATCGGACCTGGACTACGCGCGATCTGTCCTGGGCGAGATCGGTGCACGGTATCGCATCGGCAGTCGCACCGCGGCCGACCTGGCCGTATGGACGCGGAAAGACGCGGGCGTTGTCGTCGCCGAACTGCGCGCCTTCGCCGACCCAAGGAACCTGTCCAACACGGGGCTGAGTGTCCTCGTGAACGGCCCCGACCGGACCGCCACAGGTGTGGACGCACTCCTGTCCCAGTCGCTTGGGCTCAAAGGTCAGGCATGGGTCGCCTACAGCTACACGCACGGAGAGATGCTTGCTTCGCCCTTGTCGGACGTTCGCCCGCACAGTGTGACCGCCGCGCTGCTCTACCAGACGGGGGCGGAGTCGCGAGCCTTGGGGGGACTCTTGAGTCGGGTCGGGATGTATGTCGACGCCCGGGTGGCCTCGGGGACCCCGTACACGCCGTGTCCGGGCCCGGGATGTGTGGGCTTGTCGGCCACTGGCTTGAACTCGGCCCGGTTGCCGACCACCAAGGTGATCGATCTGCGCCTGTCGAAAGGGTTCAGCCTCGCTGGAACAACCCTCACTGCCTTCATCGATGCTCGCAATCTCTTCAACACCGAGAACATCACTCAAGTCTTCACCGAGACGGGCACGACTGCGGACCCGCTCGACCATTCGCTCAATCTTCTCGGAGACCGCCAAGCCTATGCCCAGGAGGCCGCGGCCAACGGCGTCTTGATGTCCGACAGCACGATCAACCTCCAGTTCGCCGGCCAGGCCGAGGGGGGATGCGGGACCTGGGTGAACGCGGGTGGCAGTTCGGCTACGCCCAACTGCGTTTATCTCATCCGTGCGGAACAACGGTTCGGCAACGGGGACCATCTCTTCACCGTCGCCGAACAGACTCGCGCCTCCGATGCTCTCTACCAGGTGGGGAAGGGGCTCCAGTACTTCACAGCGCCGGGACGCCTGCTTCGCTTCGGGCTCGAGGTCGGACTCTGACGCGTCCCGGACCGGCTCGCCTCACTTCTTACCTCTCACTTTTCACCTCTCACTTCCCACCACCCCCCACCCACCCCGGCGCCTTGTAGGCTGTCGCGTCGAACAGATCCGCCGGCAGCTCCGGGTCACCCCGCACCTCGGCGTATTCTTCCTTGGTTATCTGCTCGCCATTCACGCTGAAGACCACCTCGACCGAGATCCATCCCTGACCGAGGGGCTGGTACCGGTTGAACTGCGTCTCCGCGATCGTGCCGGGCTTGTCGCCAACCGGCTCGAGCATCCGCACGAAGAGCAGGCGCTCTTTGTCGATCCAGAATTGGGCGCTGGTCGTGTCTCCCTCACCAGCGCCCACCACGTACACCGGACGCCCCTGCCAGGCCGCTTCGCGGATCCGGTCCATGGCGAAGCCCAGCGCCTTGAGCTTGCCAATCGTGGTGTCCGGAGCATCCAGATAGACGTCGAAACCCAGCACCATCAGCGGATGGACGAAGGGGCGGCTCCCGGCAAGTTGCCCCTGCTTGAACCGATACAGAGTATCATGCCGGAACAGGATCATATTTTCGCTGTCCACCGGACTGATATCGATCCGGAGGTTCCCAGGTATCCGCGCCGCTTCGTACCACGTCTCCTGGTGAGGGGTCGGCCGGGAGAGCGTCGTCGTCTGCACGAACGAGAGGGTGTGGTACCACTTGCCTGCGTACCGGTCGTGCATCGCCCGGATCAGGGCCGCGCCATCCGGATAGGGCCGTGGACGTACCACGGATTCTCGATGGGCGGGAGCGGGAGTTGCCAGCAGGAACAGCGCGAACGCGACAGGGGCGGTCACGGCGGTGCCTCCAGCGATGGATTGGAAAGGAGAACGGGAAACGCCGGGTCATCACGACTACGCGTCAGATGGCCCGGGGGTTTCGCCCGGACTCCTTCCCGGCAAGCGGATCGGCTACCGCCCGTCCCCGTCCCCGTCCGTGCCGGTCCCCGGCGCGACCGCGGCGGGCACGGTGCTGGTGCCTGCAGTGGAGCCGCTGGAGTTCTGGTTCCACCCGCCGCCACCGTGATGATGGTGATGGCGACCCCCTCGGGCGGCCAGATCGGACTGGAGCTTGGACAAGGCGTTCTGGGCCGCTGTCGTATCACCTGAATTGACCGCATCGATCAAGGCCTGGAAGTCGCTGGCCGGAGAGGACTGCTTCCCATATCCAGACTGTCCGTTGGACTGGGCGGCATTCACGTCGTTGGTGATGGCCTGGAGCGCGCTCTGGGCGCCCGTCATGTCACCCTGCTGCACCGCGCTGAACAGCGCCTGCAAGTCGCTCTTGAATTGATCCGCGGGCGAAAGACTGCTTGTGCTGCTGGCGTCGGTGCCGGCGCCTGTGGCGGTGGCCGTGGGTGCGGCCGGGCTGAACAGTGATTGGAGAACGCTGTACCCGGAGGTAAGGCCCTGGACTGACATGTTGCTCCTCATTGTTACTGGCGCGTGAGCGCGGTTCGACTTGGGGGCTCCTGGCTCAGCCGCCCGCCGCATGCGGCAGCGCCGCGAGTGCAGAGCCGTAGCAACAGTGTCGTCCGTTACCAACTGGGGTTGAGGCTAAAGTTCCCTAATACGACTGAATTCCATTCATGACCGCGGTTCACCAGCGCGCAGCGGGCGCCACCTATTGCGGCGCCCGCTAGATTGTCCGGCTCCCGCCCCCCAGAGGCCGTGATGCTTGCCCTGCTCGCCCTGCTTGCGCTCCCCGGACCCACGGTCACGGGAACCCCCGCCAGGAAGGTGGAGGTCGTCATCCCCCGCGCCCTCCACGCCGAGCCTGTTACGGGCCGGATCTTCGTGTTCTTCAGTCCGGATTCGACCCCGGAGCCGAGACTCCAGGCGGGTGGTATGGTAAGCGTCCCGTTCTTCGGACAGGATGTGGAAGATCTTCCCGCTGGCGCTCCGGGGATCATCGACGCGCGGGCGGCGGGATACCCCCTCAAGTCTCTCGGTGAGGTGCCGGCCGGCGACTATTACGTCCAGGTGCTCGTCAGCGTGTACACGCGATTTGCCCGGGCCGACGGTCATACCATCTGGGCCCACATGGATGAATGGGAGGGCCAGCAGTTCAACCGGGCTCCGGGAACCCTGGTAAGCGAAGTGCGCCGAGTGCACGTCGCACCGCACGCCGGCTTCCGGCTGCGCGTCGCCGTATCGCGGGTGCTCCCCTCGGTCGTGGTGCCGCCCGACGATCCGTACGTGAAGCGAATCCGGATCCAGAGCCGCATTCTGAGTCAGTGGTGGGGTCACCCCATCTACCTGGGCGCGGTTGTACTCCTCCCACGGGGCTACGACGAGCACCCGGACGTCCACTATCCGGTCGTCTGGGAGCAGGGACACTTCACCCTGGACGCGCCGTTCGACTTCACGTTGGACAGTACTCCGGAGCCAGAGGCCTTACGGCGCCAGCGAATCGAGCGAACGACCAACCGGGAGTCCGGGTACCAGTTCGCCCGGAGCTGGGTGAGTGATTCGTTTCCCCGGATGATTGCCATTCGGATTCTGCATCCGTCCCCGTACTACGATGATTCGTACGCCGTCAATTCGGCCAACAATGGCCCATATGGCGATGCGATCATGCAGGAACTGATTCCGTACCTCGAGCAGCACTTCCGGGTGATCCCGAAGCCGTATGCCCGAGTGCTCACCGGCGGTTCGACTGGGGGGTGGGAGGCGCTGGCTCTGCAGGTCTACCATCCGAGCTTCTTCGGCGGGACCTGGGTGTTCTATCCCGACCCGGTGGACTTCCGCCGCTACGAGCTGGTCAATCTCTACAGCGACACCAACGCCTTCTACATCACTCGCAACCGCTGGATCAGCGTGGACCGGCCATCCGAGCGGTGGTCGGATGGACAGCCGGTCGTCATGCTCCGGCAGGAGAATCAGCTCAACAACGCGCGGGGTAGCCGGAGACGCGGCGGGGAGAACTTCGCGATCTGGGAGGCCACTTACGGGCCGACGGACCCCGACGGATATCCGGCCCCCATCTGGAACGACTCGACCGGCGCCATTAATGCGGACGTCGCCCGCTATTGGCGCGACCACGACTACGATTTGCGGGAATACCTCGCGCGCTCCTGGCCAACCATCGGCCCGGACCTGGCCGGCAAGATCCACCTCTTCTGCGGTGACATGGACAACTACTACCTCAATCTCGCCGTGTACCTGCTTCAGGACTTCCTCGAAGGAGTGCGGAATCCTCCATATGGCGGGTCGGCGGCCTATGGCCGACCGCTCAAGGGCCACGGGTGGCAGCCGACCACGTCGGCCGACCTGATCCGGGACATGGCGGATCAGATCGCCCGCAATGCGCCGTCGTCCGATCCTGCGGCGGCCTGGGAATACTGACGGTCCCAAGCCGCGACCAATACCTATGCCCGATCAGATCAGCGACTTCTACGTGGTCGAGTTTCCCACGCCTCACCACGCCGAGCAGATGGCGGCTCGCCTCGCGGAGCTGTGCGTGGGGCAGCAGCTTCCTGACGGGCCGCTTCGCCCCGTCGTGTGGATGGGTTCACCCCTCTCCGATGTCGGGCGCCTGTACCTCAGCGTGGGGGCGGTCCAGAGTGCGCACCGCGCGGGCCTCGGGCTCACCCCGGTCGGTCGGGTCGCCGCCGAGCAGCTTCCCCTCCATCGGACGCTACTGCTGGGAGGGCCCGGGGACCGCGCGCAGGATCCATCCTGATGAGCGAGCACGCCCAGCGCGCCTCGACTCTCGCTCCGTCGCGTGGCAACGAGTGACGGGGCCGGGGTCCCGCCCTCGGATTGCGCTGGTGGCCCGGAGAGCGCTGGTGACAAACCCAACCTGTCCGACCACATTTCGGTGAGCAACGGCGCCCGTAGCTCAGCTGGATAGAGCAACAGCCTTCTAAGCTGTGGGTCGGTGGTTCGAGTCCACCCGGGCGCGCTCTGTCCTCACCACCCGGCCGACCGGGGATCGCCTCCTGGCTGCTGGAACGGCGGCGGTCTGTGTGGCCGGGATCACCGCTTCCGTGGGATCGGAGCACTGGATGTACCCATCGCACAGCCCTAGGGTGCACCGATGATGTGGAAGCACCTGCGGTCGTCCATCCCCTGGGGCCTTGTTCTCGGCCTTCTTCCGCCGAGTCCGGCCGTTGTACGTGCGCAAACGGTCCCCGCGGGAACTCGCCTCCTGGTGCGCTTTCTCGAACCGATCACCAGCGGCAGGGCCGAGGTCGGATCGGTCGTGCGCCTGCAATCGCTGGCGGCCTTGGCAAGCTCCGGGTGCGATGTGATTCCGGCATTCGTTTCCCTGGCGGCTCACGTTGAGACTTCCTCCGCCGGGCGGACGGCGCTGCAGCGTGGCAGGCTCGGCCTGGCCTTCGACTCGATCGAGGCCGCGCCGGGACGGTGGTATCCGATCGGGGCCGTGCTCGACTCCCTCGAGTGGTCTCCACGACGGGTGCGACACGGCACGGTGCTGAGTGGGCGCCATTCCCTGTTTGCGACGATCGCGGAGCCTGCCGGGCTGCTGCTCCTCGGGGTCGCGACCGCCCCGGCGGCAGGCCTTGAACTGGCCCACCTCATCCACCGGCCCCGCGTCTCGGTCCTCCCTGGCGAGGAGGCCGCGATCATCCTGGCCGCCCCGTTCAACGCGCCACCGGGTACTCCCTGTGCGACGTCTCCCGACCTTCGGAGCGACCTGACCCTCCCCCCGTTGGAAGCGCGCGCCACGACCAGCCAGGGTGCGGACACGGGAGACCCGATCAACCTCGTGATCCTGGGGAATGACAGCGATCTGGTCCGGGCGTTCGATCACGCGGACTGGGTGAGCGCTTCTTCCTCGAACTTCGGCCACACCGTCGTCGCCGTTGTTGATGCCGCGCTGAGTCACCACGACCGGCGCGCTCCAGTAAGCCCAGCCTACTACGATGGGCGGGTGGAGGATCTCGCGGTCGAGCGCGCCAGTCCGTCCGCTCGGGTCCGGCATCACCTCCGCTTGTGGAACATGGAGTTCCCATCGACCGGTGAGCGGCTCTGGGCCGGGGCAGCGACCGAGGATGTCGGACTGCTGCTCAAGCCCGGCCGGACACCCACGCATCGGATCGACTCCAAGGTCGACCAGGAACGCGATCTCGTTGTGCGGGAACTGCTGGCTGGGGGATGCGCCTCCTTGGAGGGGTACACGCAGCTGCCTGCTGCGTCCCTGAAAGGCAGAAACACGGCTGGACAACGCTACACGACGGACGGGCGCACCGCCGTCGTTCGAATCCTCCCCTGCCTCCCGGTCGATCACCCATAGCCCGCCGGACCCACCCGACCACCCCACGCTCCACCCCCACCTCGCACCACTCGACCTTCGCAGTCAGGTCTTCTCCCCGTCGCCTCTGTTGTGGGGCTGTACACGCCCCTTCCAATGCCACCATCAGGCTGCACAAAGAGCATGATTTCTATTGCCACTTGACAGTCAGAAGGCAGGTTTATAAATAGGTGTCAAGTGAAATTTGCAGATGTTGCACGTTTAGCAACACACTTTTGCACCACCTACCGATGCGAGGAGACCCAGAGGCTATGTTGACCGCAGAGCTCCCCATTCGGGGCCCTTGGGTGACAGTGCCGATTCTCCTCGAGCCGATCCGCGCTCGGGTGTGCCGAAACCCTGATTGACCCATCGGGCTCGGCCCAGTCGAGTCCCCATCCTGACTCCATCGGCGATTGCCGATCTTGTCCCTGATGCCCCGCGCCGCCCGGCCGGGGAGGAGCCTGTGCATGAGCTTGGAAGCGATGCTGGCTGAGTTGCTGTTTGCGGGGTTCTTCGCGGTGGCCTGCCTCCGTGCCGCAGTTCCGTCCGCGGCGGCGGGCGGGCTCCGACTCGGCGATCTGTTTCGCCTTCCAGGTCGCCTCGAACGGCTGCGCCGGTCACGCTGGCAGTGGGCGGCCGCGCTGCTGCTCCTTCTGGTGCTTCGGTTACAGCAAGGGGTTCCGCTCGTTCTCGAGCTCACCGTCTTCGTGCAGTTCCTGATCTTCCTGGCTCTCCCAGCGAGAGCCGAGCGCCTGTCACCCTCCACCCCCGCCTGATCCCGCTCTCGGGTCAAGGAGTCTACGGCAATGGCAGCAAATCAAGCGCAAGGACGCTACCTAACCCTCTTTCTTGCGGCGCTCACCGTGCTGTGCGCCGGCATCGCGTACTTCTCCAGCGGCATTGGCAAGCTGGTCGGTTTGGTCGGCGTGGTTGGCCTGGTCGCCGCGCTCGCCGGCTTTTCGAGCATCAAGGGCGGGGAAGGGAAGACCCCGCAGCGGGGCGGCGCCAGCGGGCTCAAGGCCACGGGCGCCATCCTGGCTGCGGCGGGATGGATCCTCGTCCTGGTTGGCATCCAGATCGTTACCACCACCGGCGGGAGGATCGTTCTTGGTCTGCTCGGCATCGGGGTGAGCCTGTACGGCATCACGTCCGTCCTGCCCGCGGCCTACAACAAGAACGCCAGCTGGAAGGGTTGATCCTCGATGCGGCAGCCTCCACCACTGATCCCCTGCGCCAGGAGCGCAAGACCATGACCGTGTTCCGAACCGGGTTGCTCAGGTGCGCCCTGCTGGGCGTGGGCCTTACCATGGCAGCGGCCCTCTCCGCCCAGCAGGCTCCACCCGCGGCACCGCCGGCAGCGGCCCCTGCGCCAGCCGCTGCGCCATCCCCAACCACCCTCGAGCTCAAGGCAGCCCAGGGGAAAGCGCCCAGCTCCGCGGATCTCCAGAAGGGAGATCCGGCCGGTACCATCACGGGCACGATCAGCGACGTGCCGGTCGCTGACACGTCCGTGGGGCTCACGGTACCAGACGTGGCAACTCAGGTGGGCCAGAATAAGATCGCCATCAACTTTGTCTGGACCCTCATCACGGGCTTCCTCGTGATGTTCATGCAGGCGGGATTCGCCATGGTGGAGTCCGGCCTCTGCCGCGTAAAGAACGCAAACCACACCTACATGATGAACTTCGTTGTGTACGGTTGCGGCCTCTTCGCCTACTGGGTGCTCGGCTTCGCGATTCAGATGGGTGGTGCCGCCGGGAATGGCAACCTGGGCGGGCTGGCCAGCCTGACACCGGAGTTCTCCATCCCCTTCTTCGGCAAGACGTGGGGGCTCTTCGGGCAGAGCGGCATCTTCCTGGCCGGCCATACCTATGACGTGGGCGTCATGGTGATCTTCCTGTTCGAAATGGTGTTCATGGACACCGCGCTCACGATCGTTACCGGTGCCTGCGCCGAGCGCTGGAAGTTCGTCACCTTCTGCGTCTCGTCCGTGCTCATGGGTGCGCTCACCTACCCGCTGTTCGGCAACTGGGCGTGGGGCGGTGGCTGGCTCTCCCAGCTGGGGACCAACCTTGGCCTGGGTAAGGGCTATTGCGACTTTGCGGGCTCGGGCGTGGTGCACGCCGTGGGTGGGATTACCGCGCTCGCCGTGTCGCTGATCATCGGAGCGCGCATCGGCAAGTTCAATCGGGACGGCTCCAGCAACGCCATCATCGGCCACGACATCTCCGCGGTGATGATCGGATGCTTCATCCTGGCCTTTGGCTGGTTTGGCTTTAACCCCGGGAGCACCCTCGGAGCCTCGGCGAACGGCAACCTCCGGATCGGCTCGATCGCCGTGAACACCATGCTCGCCGGATGCACCGGGACCTTCGGCGCCATGCTGTATATGTGGATGACCAAGGGCAAACCCGATGCTTCCATGGCTGGTAACGGCCTCCTCGCCGGCCTGGTCGCCATCACCGCACCCAGTGGGTTCGTCAACCCCACCGGCTCCGCCATCATCGGCTTAGTCGCTGGCGTGCTGGTCTGCCTTAGCGTGGTGTTCGTCGAGAACAACATGAAAGTGGACGACCCCGTCGGCGCCATCTCCGTGCACGGGACCTGTGGTCTCTGGGGCGTTCTCTCGGTCGGTCTCTTCGCCGACGGAACGAGCAACTACGGCGGAAGCTGGAATGGGGTCAGCGGTTCGGTCACCGGCCTGTTCTACGGCGATGCCAGTCAGTTGGCGGCCCAGCTCGTCGGCATTTCGACGCTGCTCGGCTTCGTCTTCACCTTCAGCTATGTGCTCAACGTCGTGCTGGACGCGTTCCTGGGACAGCGAGTCTCCGCCGAGTCCGAGCTTGCGGGGCTTGATCTCCCCGAAATGGGCCAGCTGGGCTATCCGGAATTCGTCTTCCGATCAGAGCCCGAGTTCCTGACCGGCGCGCTCCGTAGCGCGGCCGTGGCCTGACGTAGTGGTAACCGGCCCAGAGCGGTTCGGGGTAGCGTTCCCCGGGCCGCTCGCGCCCCGGCCGTGGTGAGCCACCCTCTGACGGGGTTCAATGCGAATGACCCACCTTGCTCCAATTACCGTTGATGTTCTGCCCCGCGCCTCCGTTGCGGCGGTGCCGCAGCTCCCGACCCCGGTCCGGAATGCGGTGCTCAGGATGTTCCAGGACCCAGCGTTGCTCGACACCGAGGAGCGGTCTCGGCTCCTGCAGCGACTGCGCGAGTGCGTCAACCTGGAGCCCGAACGCGCCGAACTGAGGGTAGTGCTCGGAATGGCTCTCTGTGTCGATCTCGACCCGGAAGCAGGGCTGGCGGAGCTCCGCCATGCTGTCCAGCTCGATCCCGACAGCTTCATCGCCCGTCTCAAGCTTGGTGAGCTACTCATGCGGCTTCGGATCTGTCGCGAGGCCGAGATGGAGACTCACCAGGCCCGGCGCCTGGCTTCGAACCCGGTGCAGATCGACCTGGCTCGACGCCAGGCCGCGACCATCGGCACCATGCTCCAGCAGGGTATCGAGCGAGGCGGATACAAGAGTCCGTGGACCTGGCTGGCCGGACTGCTCAAGCGCCGGCCCCGGGGTGAGCCGGCCGTCTCCATGGTCAACGTCTCCTGACCGTGCAGCCGGCTCTCCAGCTCGCGCTCCTCTTCGCCCTTCTGCTGCCAAGCGTGAAGGTGGCGGCCTCGATGTGCAGTCGCCTGGGAATCCCCCCGATTCTGGGGGAGCTACTGGTCGGAGTCGGGTTCGGCCCCGGTGCCATCGGCCTCCTGCATTGGCACATCTTCCAGGATGGACAGGCAACCAACTCCCTGCTGCTCCTCTCGCAGCTGGGCGGGCTCGTTCTGATGTTCATGGCCGGGTTGGAAACCGACGTCAACCGGATGCGCGAGGCAAGCGCCACCGCTGGCATCGTCGCACTGGCCGGAGTGGTCGTACCCTTCGGGCTGGGGGCGATAGCAGGTCATGCCTTCGGCCTTTCCTGGAACACGGCCTGTTTTCTTGGCGGAGCGCTCACCGCTACCAGTGTCTCGATTTCCGCGCGAACCCTCATGGACGCCGGCCGCATGACGTCGCCCGAGGCCACAGTCATTCTGGGCGCGGCCGTCATCGACGATGTGATGGGGCTGTTCGTCCTGGCGGTGCTGGCGGCCTCCGCCAGCCCGGTTCAGGTCGATGCGTTCGGCGTCGCCCCGGCGGCCACGGCCTGGCTCCAGCGAGAGGTCGGTCTCGCGGCTGCCCATTCGCTCCTCGTTCACATCGTCGTCGTGGCGGTCTGTGTGGCGGTCTTCTTTGTGGGAGGATACCTCGCCGCCCGGTGGTGGCTGGAGCCGCTTCTCCGTCGGATCCGGACCCTGGACGCCCACGAGGCGGTCCCCAGCTGCGTTCTGGCCCTGGTCCTGATCTACGCGCTGTCGGCCGAATGGCTGGGTAGCGTCGCCGGAATCACTGGAGCCTACCTGCTAGGGTTCGTGTTCGCGGAGTCCAATTTTCGAGCCGATGTCGAACGCAGCTTTCACGCGCTGGGGCACGCGCTCCTCATCCCCCTCTTCTTTGTGGCCATCGGGCTGTCGAGTGACTATCGCGCCCTATCCGGCCACTGGTCGCTCCTGGCAGTCGTGCTGGGCGTGGCCGTGGTGGGGAAAGTGGTCGGGTGCGGACTCGCCGCTCGCGCCTTCGGGATGGACTGGGTTCGCAGCCTTCGAGTCGGCTGCGGCATGATGTCCCGTGGAGAAGTGGGGCTGATCGTGACGGCCATGGGGGCATCGACGGGTCTCTTCGGCCCAGCGGAGGTTGCCGTCATGGTAATGGTCGTACTCCTGACCACGATTCTGACCCCGCTCGCGCTCCGGGGCGCCTTCCACCTCACTTCGGAGCAGGACGTCCGGGAAGGTCTCGCGCCGGCGCGGGACGGCACTCCTGGAGGAGGGAGCGGGGGAGACGGGCTTTCGGCGCTCGCCGCGGAGGCTGCAAGCCGCCCCGATCCCTCCGCAATGATGAATCCGCTCGCGCTTTCCCAAGGGTAACTCCGACCCGCTACGCCGGCGGGCGGGACCTGCTCAAGTACTTGATCAGGTCCGGACTGACTCGTCCACCTCCGCAGCCCGCTCAATGATGCGGCCAACCAGCCCGTACCGCAGGGCGGACTCGGCGTCCAGCCAGAAGTTCCGGTGCGTGTCCTCCTCGATGCGCTCCAGCGGCTGGCCCGTCGCCTTGGAAAACAAGCGGTTGAGCCGGTCCCGCATTCGCAGGATCTCCTTCGCCTCGATATCGATGTCGCTTGCCGTACCCCCCGCCCCTCCCGCCGGCTGGTGCAGGAGAAACCTGGTATTGGGAAGGCAGAAGCGCTGATTCCTGGGGACGGCGAGATAGATCAGAGCCCCGGCGCTCGCAACCCAGCCGGTTCCGATCATGCGCACCGGAGCCCGAATGAACCGAATGAGGTCGTGAATCGTGTCCCCTGCCTCGACGTGCCCGCCCTGGGAATTCAGGAAGAGGGTGATCGGCGCCTCCGACTCCGCCGAGAGGGCTACCAGTTGGGCGCAAACCGTCTCACTCAGCTTCTGGGTGATCTCTCCACTCAGGAAGATCGTTCGCGCCCGAAACAGACGCTCCGCCATGGGGTTGGCGAGGAAGTTCCGGGCGCCGGTGGGTTCATCAGCGTGCATGGGGGCCTCGAAGAAGCGAGATGCCAATGGGGGCGCTGCTCGGTGGAAATGTAGCCGCCACCCGCCCCGGCCGGGGCCCGCACTGGCGTCGTGGGCGGACATATGGCCATGATTAGCCGATGCCCGAGCGCATCGCAGTCCGTTGCTCCGACCCGGTGGTCCGGGGCACCCTCGAACAGTGGCTCATAGAGGGTCGCCTTCAACCGCCGCGGCCGCTCACGCTCGACGTGAGGGTCGAACCGCTCTTGCCAGGCGACCAGCCGGACCCACGGCCCATCTTTCGCCAACCCGACTTGACCATTCGTTCCGGCGGCGCGGACGGGAGGGTGACGATCGTCTGGGATCGATGTCCCGCGGAGGCAGACCTCCTGCCGGGCTCTCGCGTCGCCGCGGTCCGCCTGTCCCCGGAGGCGGTCCGGTGCCTGGACGATTGCCTCCGGCAGTTCATGATCACCACGCTGATCTTCCTGCTCCGCCGGGTTGGTTGGCACCACGTGCACGGGGGCATCGCGGTGGACCCGCTCGGTCGCGGCTGGCTCCTCGCTGGAAACTCGGGAATGGGGAAATCGACGACCGTGGCCCTGCTTGCCGCGCGGGGTTGGAGCGTGGGAACGGATGACATTGCCTTCCTGGCCGGGGGTTCTGATCCGGTGGCGGCCTACAGTTTTCATTCTCCCATTGCCCTCAGGCCGGGGGGCGAGGCCCTCCTCCGCAGGGGCAGCGGCAGGCCGCTCCCCGACCGCGGCAAGGTGGGATACTGGCCTGAGGATCTGGGGAGCCGGTGGTGCCCGCGGATCGAACCGCAGATTCTGATCTTTCCGAGCGTCGGGGAGGGCCGGACCGAAGTCAGCGCCGTCCGGCCGGCCCAGGCGGTGGCGGAACTCGTCCGCTGGTCCGCCTGGGTGACCCTTGAGCCGACCCTGGCTCAGGATCACCTGGACCTCCTGACGCGCCTCGCCGCGCAGGCCCGCGCCTACCGCATTCGACTCGGCCCCGACCTGTTCCAGGACCCCGACCTTGCGGCAAGGCTGATCCCATGACCACCTGGTATCGGAGACATCCGGACCTGCGCCTCACCGCGCTCGAGGGAGAGGGGGTCGTTCTCCAGCTGGGTTCCCGGCGCTACTTCACGGTGAATGAAGTCGGAGTCGATATACTCGAGGCGCTGCGCGAGCCCCGGACGCTCGACCAGTTGGTCTCGGAGATCATGCACCACTATGCAGTTGGCGAGGAACGCGCCGCCAAGAGCGTCCGGAACTTTCTCGAGCGGTGTGCCGGCACCGCGCTCGTGCTGGCCGAGGAACGGTGACCTTGAGGGCAGGGCAGCATGACGGTTGACGGGGGCCTCCTCCTACTCCGCACCCTTGAGCGGGACTGCCGGACCGAGACGGCCGTTCTGATCGACGCTTGGCGCCGGGTACCTGACCGCCCGATGCGCTTGCTGGTCCGTCGCGAGCGTTCCGCGCTCTGGCTCGAGCGGCGAGCTCGGATCCTCGGTCTGGAAGGTGCGCTCCCCGGCCCCTTCCATCGGTGGCTCGGGAGTGAGGTCCGGGCCGGTACCGCGCGCAATCTCCTCATTGAGTCACGTGCCTGGGAAATGGCGCAGTGGCTGCACCGGTTAGGAGTGCCGTTCGTGTTCATCAAGGGATCAGCCCGCGGCCTCCTGGGTGACGTCTATCCAGGAATCGATGCCCGGGTCACTACCGACGTGGACATCCTGCTTCGCCTGCCCGATGCCCGGATGTTCTGGGACGAGATGCGAAAGGCAGGATACGAGTTTGCCATCGATCCGGCGCATCTCCCCAGCAGTCACTTCCACCTCATGCCTCTCTCGACAAAGGACGGCGTCCCAGTGGAATTGCACGTCTCGACGGCCCCGGGTCTGGCACCGGAAGAAGCCTGGCGCCGCGCGACCGCCGGCACCACCGTTCTCGACAGTCACGGAATGCGGTTGAGCGTCCCCTCGGCGACGGAACTGCTCTGGCTGGCGATTGCGCACGCGGAGATCGACTCGGCCGGCGGCTACGACCTCAAGCACTTCCAGGACGCGGCGGTTCTGGTCGGGTCACGCGATGTCGACTGGGCAACGATCGCGAAGCGGCTCGACGATCCGGAAGAAACCCGCGAGCGGGCACGCATGGAGAGCTGGCTCGGGGCGGCGGCCAGCCTGGCGGGCTGTCGGCTCGCCTCGCTCCACCGATCCGCGAACTCGCCGTTTGACTTGTCGCTCGCTCTCAGTTGGCGCTTTGCGGTGTGTCGCCATGCGGCCGACCATCCGCGCCTCGTGGAACGCCTCTTCGACGAAGGGACGCGGGCGGCGGCAGGGCTGCCGATGGCCCGCTGGGTGGAGGGCACCGCGTGTCATGGAATCGCCCAGCGACGGATCGCTACGCTCCTCGCGCGGGGGATGTACGCGACCTGGAGGGCCGCGAGGCGCGACCCGGAGCATCGGAAAGCCGGAGGCGACCTGTAGGACGCAAGCCGCAATCGTGCCATGATGGTACCACAGACCTGGCCACGCCGAGCATTGAGTGCTACATGTAAGTCATTGTGCAGTAATGGCTTGTGATATTCTGGCAGGGCCGAGGCCAAAGAATGAGTCTTGCAGAATAGGACAGTGACCGCTATCTCACTCGCACCGCCTGGAGGTTTTCGATGACAGAGGAGACCCGCAAGCCGTTCATCGAGCCGTCGCTGACGGAGGAAGGCTCCCTTGCCGAAGTGACCTTGGTCTCTGGCAGCACGGGTGGGGGCGGTGGTGGAGTACCCACCTGATCGAGCCTGCTTCCGAAACGAAGCG
>DATJVM010000093.1:0-10035 GCA_035501775.1 Gemmatimonadales bacterium
CGGGCCTGAACCGGCCGAGCCGGTTCAGGCCGATGCTGGCTTCGTCACGCGACTCGAGCGGTCGCGGGCGGCGGAGGCGCCGGGCGGTCAAATTCCTTCTCCCATCGCTTGTAGTTGGTTTCCGCGTCTTTGATGAAGGGCGACCAGGCGATGAGCTTCAGGATGCCTGCGTTGAGAACATTCATCGGGAACCGCAGCGGGCGCACGATGTCGAGGAACAGAACGACCCGAACGCCCTTGGTATCGTTCCACACCTGGTGCGGGTAGCTGTCATCGAACACCATGACCTTGCCTTCCTCCCAGTGCGCGAACTCCGGCCCAACCTGGATGCGGCACTGCTCCTTGGGTTCCGGGACGAGCAGACCCAGATGGGCCCGGATTACCCCCTTGTAGGGGCCGCGGTGCAGCGGAATATGCTTGCCAGGTGAAAGGATCGAAAAGAACGCGGTCTTCATACCCGGGATGGACTCGATCACGCGCGTCGTTTCGGGGCACCGAGCGCAATTGCCGTCCGCCCGGATGCCGTAGGCATAGAAGAAAAAGGTCTTCCAGCCATCGTCCTGGCTGAGGAACGCCTGGTCGCGGGAAATATCCTGAAAGTTCGGCAACTCGGCCCGCCGGGGGAGAATGGCGTCTACCTCCCGCCGGATGGCCGGCCAATTGTCCTCCAGCTGCTTGACCCACTGAAACTGCGACGACACGAAGAACGGCGGATTCCCGATCAAGGAAGCACGCGCGATCATCCGTTCCAGGCTGCGTACCAGAAAAGCACCCACCGTCACTGACTTCTCGTAGATCCAGATCCGCATGTTATGGAATCTCCCCAAATGGCAATACGGGGACAGCGACGGCCAGCTCGCCGACCCGCGCAAAGCGCAGCGTAAGATGAATCGTGTCACCGATCGACCAATCGCGGGTCAATCCGCCGAACATGACGTGGATGCCGCCAGGAGCCATCACCACGGCTGAGCCCGGTGCAAGCACCAGGGAGCCCATGGGAGCCATACGGCCTCCCACGGTGTTCATCACCATGGCATTGCCGCCCCCCGCATTGATCACTGTCTGCAGCGTATCGGTCGTGGCGCCGCGATTGGCGATCCGGAAGTAGGCAGCGGCGACATCCCCCGCCGAAGGATGGGCGTACGCGGCCTCTATCTGAACGCCGTCCCGCGACGCCAGTGGATGAGCCCGCCGCAGTCCGCACGCGGCTCCCGCCAAGGCAACAGCGGCAAGAGGGATGCGCGTACCCCAACGGTTGAATGTCATAGGTCCCCCTTTCCAGACTCCAGATCGCACCGGTGGATCGATCAGGCACCGGTGCCGCACGTGCTACTCATCCCTCAGATGAGACGGGGAGGCGGCGCCTGGGCCTGCGGAAGGAGATGGTCCGCTCGGGGAAGCGGAGAGGCAGTGTCGGTCCGGGGCGCGGCGACCGGGAGGTGAACCGCCGCCGCCGCGATAACCGGCCGCGATCCGACGGCCTGAAGGCTGGTGCAGCATGCGCAACCGACACAGCAGCAGCCATGCCGCGTCGGAGCGCCATGCTGGTGAGGATGGGCGTGGTCCAAGCGCCCGGGGCCCATGGAGCCGCAGTGCGCCGGGACAGGTACCGGGGCACTATCCTCGCAGCCGTGGAGAACACCGGGCACGGCCGAGTTCGCGGCAAAGAGCACCGCTACCACGAAGCTCAGCACGGACCGCCACGAGGACTCCATAGGGGGCGTATCATGTACCCCGCCCCGGACCCTGCGCAAGGTCCGACCGCCATGCCGACAGCCGGCATCGGCTTCCGCCGCTACACCTCGAGCCGGTCTCCCGGCCGCGCAACCATCTGGTAAAGAACCGGCATCAGGAGAACACTGATCAGGAGCCTCGAGAACAGCCCGCCCACGATCACTAGAGCGAAGGGCCGCTGCGAATCCGACCCGACTCCCGTGGAAAGCGCGGCGGGCAGCAGGCCGAGGGCGGCCACCATCGCCGTCATCATGATGGGCCGCAGCCTGAGCAGGGCAGCCTCACGAACCGCGACCGGCATCTCGACCCCGCCCTTCCGGAGCTCGTTCACGTAGGAGATGTAGACCACCGCGGTCTGCACCGACACACCGAACAGCGCCAGGAACCCGATCCCCGAAGACACCGAGAACGGGGTTCCCGTTACGGCGAGGGTCACGATGCCTCCGATCGGCGCCGAGAGCACCACGCCGATCACCGTGATCAGGGGGAATTTGAAGTTGCTGTACAGGGCGAACAGGATCAGGAAGATGAGAAACAGGGTTAGCGGCAGAACCACGCGCAACTGGCTCCGGGCCGAGGTATAGTCTTGGTACTCGCCGCCCCAGGTGATATGGTACCCCGACGGGACCCTGACGCCGGAGGTGATCACCGTCTTCGCCTCCTGCACCGCGCTCGCCAGGTCCCGCCCCTCAACCGAGTACTGGATGCCAATGAACCGCGAGTTGCCCTGTCGATAGATGAACGACGCGCCGCTGGCGATCTGGATCGTCGTCAGCTCCCGCAGCGGGATCTGTTGGCCGCCCGGCGTGGGAACGAGGATCCCACCGATCGCTTCCGGTGACTCGCGGAATCGGGGCGCGAGCCGCACCACGAGATCGAATAGCCGCTCCCCTTGCACAACCTGCGTGGCTGCCTGCCCACCTACCGCGGCCTGGAGCAGGCCATTGATGTCGTCAACGTTCAGCCCGTACCGTGCGATCTTGGCCCGGTCGATGCTCACGGTCAGGCTTGGCTGCCCCAGCTCCTGGACCAGCGTTACCTCGGTGATCCCGCGGACCCGTTCGAGCAGGTGCTTGATCTCGAGACCCTTGGCCTGCAGTGTGTCGAGGTCCGACCCGAAGACCTTGACGTCTAGTGAGCTCTTGAGGCCGGTCTCCGCCTCGTCGACAGCGTCTTCCGCCGGCTGGGTGAAGTTGAAGATGATGCCGGGAAAGGTCTGCAGCTTCTGGTTGATCGCGGCGATCAGCTGATCCTTGCGGCGATAGAGCCCGTGCCATTCGGAATACGGCTTGAGCCCCACATAAAACTCGGCATTGAAGAACCCGGTCGGATCCGTGCCATCGTCGGGACGGCCGTGCTCATCCGCCACGATCGTGACTTCGGGAAAAGATCGAAGAATTGCGCGGATCTGGGGGACGATCCTGGCCGACTCGTCGAAGGAGATGGTGTACGGCATCGTGGCTCGTACCCAGATCGCGCCTTCGTCCAGGTGCGGCATGAACTCGGCGCCGATCCCCATAAAGAGAAGCAGGGACAACCCGAACAGCATGAGTGACGACAGGAGCGTGGCCCGCGGGCGGGCCAGGCACCAGTCCAGGGTTCGCTCATACCGGCGCTTGACCCACTCGAACGGCGGATTGCGCCGCTCCCGGACGCCCCGCCGGAGCACCCACGAACAAAGGACGGGAATGGCCGTCAGCGTGAGAAGAAGCGAGCCGAGCAGGGCGAACAGCATGGTGTCGGCCATGGGCGAGAACAGCCTGCCCGAGGGGCCGCTGAACACGTAGATCGGCAGAAAGCCCGCCATGATCACGGCAACGGCATAGAAGATGGGCCGGTCCACCTGCGCTGCCGCCTGACTGATGACCTCGCCCAGGTTGTACTCGGTTCCGTGGCGCAGAGCGAGCTGCCGGTGAATGTTCTCCACCATGACAACCGCACCGTCGACCAGGATCCCGAAGTCGATCGCCCCGATGGACAGCAGGTTGGCGGGGATGTGCTTGAGATCGAGGCAGATGAAGGCGAAGAACAGGGAGAGCGGTATGGTCGCCGCCACGATCAGCCCGGAGCGGACGTCGTATAGAAAGAGAATGAGCACCGCCACCACCAGCACGATCCCGCGCAACAGGTTGTCCTCCACCGTGCGGGTGGTGAGCTCCACCAGATCGCTCCGGTCGTAGAACGGCCGGACGCGCACGTCGTGCGGAAGGATGCTGTCGTTCAGCTCGCGCGTCTTCGCTTCGACACCCTTGAGAACGGTCTGCGCCTGCTCCCCCTTGCGAAGCAGGATCACGCCTTCGACCGCGTCATCGCGATCCATGAAGCCGAATTGACCCAGCCGCGGGGCGTGACCGATCTCCACCTGGCCTACGTCCCTCACCAGGATCGGCGTGCCGTTGCGGTTGGCGAGCACGATATTGCCGATGTCTTCGGGCGTGACGACCCGGCCCAGCCCGCGGACGTAATAGAACTGTCCGCCCTCGGAATAGAATCCGCCGCCGGCATTGCTGTTGTTGGCCGCCAGCGCGTTGACCACGTCGCTCACGCCGAGACCGGCGCCCGCCAGCCGCGCCGGATCGAGATCGACGTGGTACTCCATCGTCTCGCCTCCGAGCGGAGAGTCATCCGCCACACCGGGCACTGACTTGTATTCCCGGCTAATCACCCAGTCGTCGATGATCTTGAGGTCCATCGCGGACCGATCGGGGCTCTCCATCACGTAGCGGTAAACGAGCCCCGAGGGTGAGTAGAGCGGAGAAACCGACGGCGTCACCCCGGCCGGCAGCTCCAGGTCCGGCAGGCGCTCGAAGACCTGCTCCCGGGCGAAATAGTTGTCCGCGCCCTCTTCGAATGTCATGCGGACGTCGGAAAGTCCGTAGAGCGAGATCGACCGGATGATCCGCATCTTCGGCACCCCGTTCATCGCGATCTCGGTCGGGACCGTGATGAGCCGCTCGACCTCCTCGGCCGCGTGACCCGGCCATTGCGAGATGATCTCGACCATCGGAGGGGAGAGGTCGGGATACGCGTCTACCGGGAGCCGGGAAAAGGACCACGCCCCCACTGCTACGACGAGGACGGCGAACAGCCCGATCAGGAATCGCTGCCGCAGGGACGCGGCGACGATTCGATGGATCATGGAGACCCGCGGTTCGGTCCCATTGGGAAAGGCCGGAGGCGCGGTCACTGGTTCTCCGCGAACTGAAGGAAGAGGCCCCCCTCGGTGATGACTCGCTCCCCCGGTGTCAGGCCGCTCTTGATCTCGAGTTGAGAGCCGACGTGCGAGCCCAGCTGGACGCCGCGTCTGACGAATCCGGTATCTCCCACCGCGACGAATACGAATGGCAGGTTCTCCGCGTCACGCAGTACCGAAGAGGCGGGAACCAGGAGGCCGCTGCGAGTCCGCCGCGATTGGATGGTGACCCGCACGTACATGTCGCGCTTCAGGCTCTCTTCGCTATTCACCGTGAGAATCCGGACTGCCGTCGCCCGGGTGTTCGGGTCAACCAACGCCCCGACATAGGTGACCTCGCCCTTGTAGGTCCGGCTCGAATCGTCCGTAAGCCGAACCCGTGCCGAATCGCCCGTTGTGACGTAGGGAAGATCCGCCTCGAACACGTTTGCCATGACCCACACCGTCCCCAGCCCGGCGATGGTGAAGCAGGGCGTCGCCCCCGCCTGCAGCAGCTGTCCCGGGGTGATCAGGCGCTCGACCACGGTCCCGGTGATCGGCGCCCGGATGATCCCCTGAGCGGAAGGAACCGGCCGATGCTGGCGAATGTCATCGATCGTCGCCGAGTCAATGCCGAGACCTCGTAGCTGCTCCAAGGCCGCCTCTTGGTCCGCCACGGCGCTCGCGGCATCGGCTTGGGACTGTTCCAAGTCCCGACGAGAGAGCGCGTCGTTCTCGTAAAGCTTCTGGTTCATCTCCGCGATGCGCCCCAAGTTTCGTGCCGCCACTTCGGCCTTTCGGTAGCTCGCGATCGCGGCCGCGTAGTCCGGGGACGCGACCAGCGCCAGCGGCTGTCCGACCACCACCCGCGCGCCTGGCTCCACCAGGATCCGGGAGACCGGACCCGAAATGGGGCAGAGCTGCGATGTGCTCCGGTCTCCATCAAAGGCCACCGTACCGGTTACCTCGACGCTGGGGCGGAAGGTCGCCGGAGCCACCGGGGCGATTCGAAGCCGCTGGCGTTGCTGGGCGGAAAGCACCGCTCCTTGATGCTGATCGACCGGGTCGCCCTGACCAGAGTGACTGGTGCCACAGGCGCTGAGAGCCAGCCCGGCTGCCAGACCCAGTAGAAGTTTCACGTTACTTGTCATGTGCGTCTCCAGAGGGCAGGTCCCCGACCGGGGACCCGGCTGCGCGCTCCAGATCGGCGCGTGCATCATTCGCCGCTCCCAGCGCGTCAGCATACTGACTCTCGGCGTCCAGCAGCGTGCGCCGTGCATCAAGCACGTCGAGCGCCGAGGAGCCACCCAGCCCGTAGCTCACCAGGGTGATGTGATAGGCCTGCCGGGCCTCGGGAAGCAGATCGTCACGGAGGTACTTCGCCTGTTCGATTGCGGTCGCCGCCGCGGCATAGGTGAGGCGGACGTCCTGATCCACCTGGGCCGCCTGATCACGGTAGGCGGCGCGCAGCTCGAACTCGTGATGCTGCGACTCCGCCACTTCCCCTCGCCGATGATTCCAGAAGAACAGGGGAATCGAGAACCCGACACCTGTCGTGTAGGTCGCGGGACTGCCCGCAGCGTAGTTGCGCGAGGCGAACAGATCGAGATCGGGGAGCCAGTATTCGCGCGCCAGCGTGGTGGACGCGCGCGCGCCGGCCTGTTGACTCGCCAGGCTCAGTAGCTCGGGGCGCCCCGCCTGAGCCCGCCGCAGCAATGAATCGAGGGCCGGAAGATCATCGGGGACCAGCAGCGAGTCGGATGCCTCGAACGGCGCCGCCAGTGAACGGCCCAGCAGGCGGTCGATTCCCGCCCGGGCATTGGCGATGTCTCGCTGGTTGGCGATCAGGGCATTCACCGCTGCGGCCAGGTCAACCCGGGCCCGAAGAACGTCGATGCGCGCCGCGGTGCCCGCATCCAGCCGGGCCTCGGTCTTCTCGAGGAAGTCCTCCGCCAGCTGCTTCCCCTCGGTCAGGTCCGATTGGTGCCGAAGGGCGACCAGCAGCGCATCGTACGCCTGCGCCGTCTGCGAAGCCGTCTGCTGGGCCAGCAACGTGTAGGCATACTGCGCCGATTCCACGTCCGCCCGGCTGACGCTGCCCCGCAGATGGAACTTGTAAGGGAACGGCACGGTCACTCCCACTCCCACGTCTCCTCCGGTACGTGAGCCCGGACTAAGGAGCCCCGTCTGGCCCGTGAAGTCCGCCGAGAGGGACGGGTCGGGAAATGCAGTGGCCTCGACGACCCGCGCGCGCGCCTGCTCGGCCTGCTCCCGGGCCACGACGAGCGCGGGATTCCAAGCAAGCGCGCTGTCGACTGCCTCTTGCCGTGAGAAGGAGGCGGAGGACTGGCTCCACAACGGGGAACAGGGTAGGCCGGCCGTGATCAACCCGGTCACTCCCATGACCCACCTGCTCAGCGTCACTGGTCCTCCAGACTTCGGCTCCAATGCCCGGGCCTCATGGACCGATCCCTGGCGCCAACCGAGGATCGGCCGCTGGATGTGGGAACGGTCCCGGCATACCCGACCCATTCCCCCGTGCTCGACGGTGGAGAGAAGTGCCGCGCCCCAACGGGAACGGCCTCAGATCAACGGCGCAGGTGGGCCACGCGGCCGGGAGAGGGAGGCGGGATTGTAGCCGAACGGATCTCGCCCGAGAGGGGGGCACCACGGGGGGCCGGCGGGGAGGGATGTCTCTCGCGGAGCGGCCGGTGGTAGCGAGACGTGCGGACCGCAGACGGTACACATCAAGAGACACCGGTCCGCATGCCCGCAGCACATCCCCTCAGGCTCGAAGTGCGGCCGGCTGGCTCCCATGACCGTGCCGCCCCGGTGAAACAGCAGCGCATCGAGGGACGGCACGCCCATGGCGCCGGCCAGGAAGATCAGGACCAACGCGATGCTCGAATGCCGCCGGGACGAACCGATCATTGGTCCGAACAATACGGCGGCGGCACTCCAGGCGTAAGGAGGTGCTCACCGCGGCCGAGCGCCCGATCGGAATGATCCCGCACTCGGATTGGCTCGCGGATCCGACCCCGCGTGCCTTGCGCGCAGCGCCGGGGAAGGGGTGTTAGAATACCTGCCCTGTCGTTGGCCGGTCAGCGCTCCTGGAGGCCTTGATGTCCCGCTCGTTCCTGCTTCTTCCTGTCATGGCAACCCTCGTGGCCACTGCCCCGGGATTGCTCATGCACACCCACCTCGTGAAGGCAGAGCCGGGAGTTGACGAAACGGTCACTTCGGCCCCGCGAACACTTCGGCTTTGGTTCAGCGAACCTCCGGAGGTCGCCCTGTCGGGTGCCAGTATCATGAAGGAGGATCACACGCCTGTCGCCGTCGTGAAACTGGCGGCGACCGATGACTCGCTCTCCGTGGCCGGCCCGGTACCACTGCCCCTCACGCCCGGCAAGTACATGGTCATGTGGCGCACCGGCGCGAAGGATGGGCATGCCGTCCGCGGGATGTACTTCTTCACCTACGATCCGGCGGCAACCAGCAAGCAGCCCTGACGTGCACCCTGACGACGGACCGCTGCCTCTCGACCTCCACGCGTTCGGCCGGTGGCTGGCCTTCCTCGCGATCTTCGCCCTGATCGGGACCTGCGTTTTCGCGACCCTCATTCCCCGCTGGCGCGGCCCTCGCGACGATGACCGATCGCTGGCCGCCCGCGCCCTTCACGGTGCATGGCAGGTGGCCGTCGGCGCCACCGGCGTCCTGCTCCTGGCCCATTTCATCCGGGCATGGGGCCAGGTGCATTCCTTCCTCGATCCGGGAGAAGCCCTCACCTGGGAGGCTGCTCGCCCCGTCCTGCTGAGCACCGCATGGGGTCGTGGCTGGCTCGCCCAGGTATCGGCCGCGACCCTCGCCCTCCCCATCGCGCTGACCGGCCGACGCTGGCCACACATCGGCCTGGCCCTCCTGGGCACTGCCGTGCTGCTCATCGTCGCGGCTGCTCCGTTCACCGGCCATTCCGTGGAGAATCCGTGGGGCCGACAGCTCGGCATCGGCCTTCACGCGCTTCACCTGCTCGGCGGCGGCGTGTGGCTTGGCAGTCTGTTCACCATGCTGATCGCGGGGCTCCGCGCAGCCCGCACCAGTGGTCAAGAGTCGGCCGAGGATGCGTGGGCCGTCGCCCGCATGGTCAGGACGTTTTCCCCGGTGGCGCTCGCCGGGGCCGCAATGGCCACCGGAGCGGGTGCGCTGCTGGCGTTCGCGTACATCGGAGATCTGACCAGCCTTCTGCACACCCGCTACGGCCAGACCCTGCTCGTGAAGCTGGCGCTTCTGGCGCTCACGCTTGCGCTTGGTGCATGGAACTGGAGGCGGGTCGTCCCCCGCCTGGGGACGCCCGAATCCAGCCGAGAGCTGCGTCGATCGGCCATGGTCGAATTGACCTTCGGCGGGCTGCTCCTCGTGGCGACCGCGGTCCTGGTCGCGCTTCCTGCTCCCAAGGTCTGACCTGATGCGGTCATCACCGGTCCTGCTCGTCCTTCTGATAAGTCTCACATCCTGCAGGCCGGAGCATCGATCGTGGACCCACTCGGGACTCTCCGGCCCCGAGATTCGCCCGCCACTCCCCAAGCCCGATCTCATTCTCACGGGGACCGACGGGCACCGATTCGATCTGCGGCGTGAAACCGAGGGGTTTGTCACACTCCTCTTTTTTGGCTATACCAGATGTCCCGACCTCTGTCCCGTTCAGATGGCCAACATCGCGCAGGCGATGAAGCGGATCGACCCCGCGCTCGCCGCAAGGATCCGGGTTGTCTTCGTGACGGTGGACCCACGGCGCGATACCCCACCTGTCTTGCGCGCCTGGCTGGACCACTTCGACTCACGGTTCATCGGGCTGACGGGAGACAGTGCTTCGATCGCCTACGCACTGACTCAGCTCCGGCTCCAACACCCTGAGCCTCCGCGCGCTGTGGATTCGTCTTCGAACTCCTCCTACACCATCAACCACACGGTCCTGGTCCTCGCGTTCACCAGAGACGACCTGGCACACCTCGCCTACCCCACGGGCATTCGCGTGGACGAGTGGGCCCGGGACCTTGCTCTCCTCGCGAAGGAAGACTGACCGTGCGCCTTCCCACCTTGCTCCTCGCCGCGCTCTGCGCCCTTCCCCTGGC
>DATJVM010000094.1:0-7015 GCA_035501775.1 Gemmatimonadales bacterium
GCGCCCAGGGCGGCGCGGATGCCGAACTCCTGGCCGCGGAGCTTCACCACGTAGGACAGCACGCCAAAGATGCCGATCGCCGCGAGCAGCAGAGCGGTGGCGGCGAACGCCAGGATCACCACCAGGGTGAACCTGCGCTGCGCCGTACCTCGGCCGATTACCTCGGTGAGCGGCGCCGGCCGGTCCATCACGACCCCCGGATCAAGCTGCTGCAGCTGTCGCCGGGCGGCCTCCCGGAGGTCGTCCGGATTCTTGGGAGTCGCGACAACTTCGTAGAGGGACCAGTTGCGGTCCCCGGCGAACTGGGCGTGAGCGTGGTAGACGTAGCGGACCATCCGCCCCTCGGGATTCACCGCGACGTCCGGCACCACGCCGATCACGATGCTGTTTCTTCCGCCGGCCCGAATCTGCTGACCCAGGGGATCGGCATCGGGGAACAGCTGTTTGACAAGCGAGGAGCTGATGACCACCCGGTCCGGCGCCCCGGCTCCGTCGCCGGCGTCGAAGCCGCGGCCAGCGAGGATGGGGATGCCCATCGCCTGGAAGTAGTCCGGAGTAATGATGCGCTGTTCGGCACTGGTATTGGCCTGGCGGGTCCCGGCTAACGAGCCGGTCAGCGCGGTTACGCCCCAGACGTGGTATGAGCCGGTGGCGGGGAGATACGAAGTGGCGCCGGCCGCCCGCACTCCGGGAATGGCGCGGAGCTCGCGGTCCAGCCGCTGGTGGAACACCGCGCGCGCGGTGGAGTCGTAGCGCGACTCCGGCAGGTGCACCTGAAAGGTGAGCACCCGGTCGGGGGTGATGCCGAGCGGAACTTCGGTCAGGGCGCGGAAGCTCGCGAGCAGAACGCCCGCGCCCGCCAGCAGTACGAAGGCCAGCGTCACCTGCGACACGACCAGGCCGGTGCGGAGCCGACCCTGGGCCCGGTCGCCGCTGTTGGCCCGACCGCTGCCGCGGAGCGTGTCGCCCGGGTCGGTCCGCGACGCACGCCACGCCGGCGCCAGCCCGAAGAGCACCGCGGAGAGGCACGCCAGGAGCGCCGACACCGAGAGGGCCCGAAGGTCGATCGCGGCCTGGTTGAGTCGGGGGATGGAGCCGCCGCCGAATCCGATCAGCACCGTCATTGCGGCCCGGGCCACGACGAGGCCGGCCGCGGCGCCTAACGCGGCCAGCACCAGGCTCTCGGTCAGGAGCTGGCGGACCAGCCGACCACGCCCCGCGCCGAGCGCGGCGCGGACCGCGAATTCGCGATGCCGCTCCGAGGCTCGGACCAGCAGCAGGTTGGCGATGTTGACACAGACCAGGAGCAGCACCAGCCCGACGGCGCCCAACATCAGCGCCAGCGGACGGCTGGCCGGTCCGGTGATGTCTTCCTTAAGAGGGACCACCCGGGCGCGGTCGTCCCGCATGTTGGGGAAGGGCTCGACCAGACGGGCCGTGATGGTGTTCAACTCCGCCTCGGCCTGGCCGATCGTCACCCCGGGGCGCAGCCGGCCCATCAGGGTGAGCCAGTGGTTGTCGAGGTTGTTGATCTCCCGGCCGGGCGTGGTCGAGATGGGAACCCAGGCGTCCACCCCCGGACCGGAGATCGGGTCGGCGAAGCCGTCCGGCATCACCCCGACGACGGTGTAGGGATTTCCCCCCAGCGTCAGGGTCTGCCCCAGCGCGTCCGGGTTGCCGTGGAACCGTTCCTCCCAGACCCGATGGCTCAGCACGATCACCGGCGCGCCCACGCCGCCATCGCCACCGGGGCCATTCTCCTCGGCGCGTTCGAAGCCACGCCCGATGGCCGGCGCGGTCCGGAGCACGTCGAAGTAATCCGCGCTCACCTGGAGGAAGCGGATCCGGTGGGCGTCGTCCCCCGTGCCGGCGTCGCCGCCGGTCTCATCGTAGGTGTTGGTCGCGGCGACGGCCTGGAACAGGTCCGCGTCTCGGTAAGCGAGGAATGGCACCGGGCTCACGAAGCCGCGGGCCTCGGGATCCTTGGCGTCCCCGTCGTAGATCCGGACCAGCTGCTCGGGCGAGCGATATGGGAGGGGCCGGAACAGCACCGCGTCCACGGCACTGAAGATCGCCGTGGTGCCGCCGATGCCGATGGCGATAGTGAGGACCGAGACCAGCACGAACCCCGGCCGGTGGCGCAGGCTCCGCAGGGCGTAGGCCACGTCGCCGGTCTGGTCCAGCAGGCCGCGCGTGCCGCGGGCATCGCGGACTTGTTCCGCGATCTGGTCGACTCCGCCGAAGTTGAGAGCGGCGCGGCGCCGGGCCTCGGTCTCGTCCATGCCCGCTTGGCGGTTGCGCTGGACCTCGAGGGCGAGATGGAGCCGAGCCTCCTCCTGGAACTCCCGCTCCTCGCGGGACCGGAAGAGGAGCGCCTGCAGCCGCTCGACCAAGTCGGTGAGGAGACTCATGATGCCTCCGGTACCGTGCGAGCGTTGAGAACGGCGCTGATCCCGGCCGTAATCCGCTCCCACGCCGCCCGTTCGACTTCGAGCTGCCGCCGGCCGGCGGGAGTGAGCTCGTAGTAGCGGGCGCGGCGGTTGTTAGCGGTAACCTGCCAGGAGGAGCGGACCCAGCCCTTCCGTCGCATGCGGACCAGGGCGGGGTAGAGGGAGCCCTGCTGAACGAGGAAGGTGCCGCCCGAGATCTGCCCGATCCGCTCCGCGATGCCCCAGCCGTGCATGGGCTCGAGGGCCAGGGTCTTCAAGACCAGCATCTCGAGCGTTCCCTGGACCAGCTCGGGGTCGCGGGCCATTGGTTCTCCTTAAGACGATCTGAAGGAAACTGGCGCTGCTTCTTCAGACCGTCAAGAGGGGGGAACTACAGCGTTCAGCGTAGAGGGTGAGCGGTGAGCGGGAACTGCAGCGTTCAGCGTTCGGCGTTCAGGGCTGATGGTTGATGGCTGACGGCTGATGGCTGACGGCTGAGACGGCCGACGACAGAGACTCCCCCGCTCCCACGGAGAGAGGGAGCCCCTCACCGCTTCGCTCTGCTACGGACTCGTTGAGGGCGACGCTCATGACCCTCGCGCAAGACGGTAGCAGGCGAGGATCAACCGAACGTCAACATCGGGCGCGGCTTTGACTTGTGGGGAGTGGGGGTCGGCTGTCGGCCGTGGTTGGCCCGCGGCCGTCAGCCGTCAGCCATCAGCCATCAGGTGTCAGCGAATGCGGTCCGCGGCTGAAGCCGCGGCTCGGCGCATCTGTCGCTAAAGCGACGGCGGTGGGAGCCATCAGCCATCAGCCGTCAGCCATCAGCCATCAGCCATCAGCCGTCAGCCATCAGCCGTCAGGCGTCAGCCGTCAGCCGTCAGCGCCTACCGCCCTACCGCCTTACCGTCCTGCGGGCCCCCTCTCCCCCCACTACCTTTCTGCCCATGCCTCCCCCTCCTTCCCCCCGCAGTTTCGGCATCCTCGGCTCCGGAAGCGTCGGTCAGGTTCTGGCCAGCGGCCTCAAGGCGCATGGCTATGAGGTTCGTGTCGGAACCCGTTCGCCGGGGAAGTTGGGGGACTGGAGTGCCAAGAGTGGCATCGCCGCGGCGACCTTCTCCGAGGTGGCGGCCTGGGCGGACGCGGCGGTGCTGGCGGTAGCCGGAAGGGTTGCAGTGGAGGCCATCGGATTGGCGGGTCCGGCGAACCTGCGGGCCAAGCTCGTCATCGATGTGACGAACCCGATCGCCGAAGCTCCGCCCAAGGATGGAGTCCTCCGGTTCTTCACCGGGCCCAATGAGTCGCTGATGGAGCGGCTGCAGACCGACTACCCCGACATCCATTTCGTCAAGGCCTTCAACAGCGTGGGCACGGCGCTGATGGTGAATCCGAAACTCCCGGGCGGCAAGCCGACGATGTTCTACTGCGGCAACGACTCGGCGGCGAAGGCCGCGGTAGCCCGGGTGATCGATCAGTTCGGCTGGGCGGGAGAGGATATGGGAACCGCGACGGCCGCGGGGCCAATCGAGGCGCTGTGCCAGCTGTGGTGCATCCCGGGGTTTCTCAAGAACGATTGGGTGCATGCGTTCAGGGTGGTGAGGCCGGATAGCCGGTAGCCGTTAGCCATCAGCTATGAATTGCACGATCTTCTGGCCCGCTCACCGCTCACCGCTCACCGCTCACCGCTCACCGCTCACCGCTCACTTCTCACTTCTCACTTCTCACCGCTCACTTCTCACTTCTCTGCCCCCTGTACGCTGTACGCTGAACGCTGCACGCTATTCATCCCCACATACCGCCCCACATCGAACTTCTCCCTCGCCGCCCTGAGCGACATGTAGCGCACCATCCCGTAGATCGGGCGCCGGTAGAACGGGCGATCGAACTTGCCGAAGATCCAGTGAATTCCGCCATAGGAGTTGGGGTCGCGCCCGTCGAGGGCGTACTTGTTGTTGAGGTGCTCCAGGATGCGGAGCGCGTCGACGGCGTTGGCGGTCCACTGGAGTACGGTCTTTCCCCACAGCATCCGCATGTAGTTGTGCATCCAGCCATCCCGGAGGTAGGAGCACTGCGCCGCGTTCCAGAGCGGCTCATCGGTCCGGGCCTCCTCCATCTCCTCGAGGGTATAGAGTCTGGGCCGCGGGTCCGATTCGTGGGCCGCGAGTTCGCGCTGAGCCCATGGCGGAATCGCGGTGGCAGTGCGGTGCTTCGGATCGAAATGACAGAAGTTGTGCGCCAGCTCCCGCCAGGTGAGCGCCTCGTCCAGAAACGAGGCATACTGGTCGGCGGGCCCCGCCTCTCGCGCGGCGAGCAGCACCTCGTGAATCGAGAGGTTCCCGAAGTGGAGCCAGGGAGAGAGGCGGCTCACGCTTTCAGGCTTGGTCGGGTCGTTCCGCTCGTCGTAGGAGCGGAGCCCATCCCTCAGGAATTGGCGGAGCCGCTCCCGCCCCGCGCGGCTCCCACCCCGGAAGCTGGGCGAGGGCGGGACGGTGTGATCCACCGCGCACCGGGACACGAGCTCCCCGATGGCCGCCTGGAGCGCGACGCCGTCACCCCGGAGCGCAACGAGCCTTCGCGTGTCATCATCGTCAAAGGGGATCTCCACCGGGCGACGGAGTCGAGGCTCCGGGTTGGGCACCGGCCAGAGGAAGTGAGGCAGAGCGTTCAAGAGGACCGGCCTGATGCCGCGAGCGGTGGCATGCTGCTTCTCGTGCCACCCCATCGGCACCACCGTGGCGGAATCGACCGCGACGACCGGTGTCTCGGTCTTCCTCCGGAGCCCCTGGATCTGCCGCGGAACGATGAAGGTGGGGAAGTAGTCGGTCACTACAAGAGCAGCTCGGTCAGCCAGGGACACGAGGGGGAGGGGAGCCGTGGAGGGGGGATGCACGCCCCGATCCCCTGTCCTATCTCCCCTCCGCGCTGAACGCCTTGTCGTTTCCCCCGCACCCTGTCCCCTCCTCCCTGAACCCTGTCCCCACCGCTCCACCGACCGATCCAGCCAGAAGCAGTACTGAATCCCCTTTTCCTCGAAGTCGCCGTACAGATCGGCCACGCTCTCCAGAATCCAGGTATGGAAGCGATCGCTGGCCCATGGGTAATCGTGGCGGAGGCCGTGATAGACGAGAACTGGGAGGCCCAGCTCGTTGGCCTGCTCCACCGCGAAGTTGAGGGCGAAGTTGTCGTGCGCCCGCATGGTGGTCTGCAGCCAATACAGCACGAACTCGCCCGATGGGCGTGCACGAGTGAGCCCACCGGGAGGGGCGTGGATGCGGTGGTCCAGGGGAGCCGCGGGCACGGGGGGAGCCTCAACCGCCCGAATGGCTAGCGAGTTCCGGCGACCAGGGCACGGAGCCCTTCGCGGGCGGCGGGGAGGTCGCCGACGAGCTCTCCCCCCGCGGCCTTAATTGCCGCCGCATAGGCCGGGGCGGCGGCGCCGCCCATCAGGAGGGCCACGCCGCGCGGCAGCGCCTCCCGCAATGCGCGTAGCTCGCGAGGGAGCGACGGATCGTTGCTGGGGTGAAGCAGGCTCAGCCCCACCGCTCGCGCTCCGGTGCGGCGCGCGGCCTCCGCGATCTCGAGCGCCGGCAGGTTCGCTCCCAGGTACTGCACTCGCCAGCCCTCGGCGGCGGCAGCAGCGGCCACGATCAGGGCTCCACCCTCGTGCAACTGGCCGGCCGGCGTGGCCACCACGAGCACCGGCGCCGGCCCCGTAGTCTCCGCGGCCTGCCGAACCCATCCCAGCACCTGGCGCACCTGCGCGGTGGCAAGGTGTTCGTGCGCGACACTCAACTGGCCCTTCTGCCACCGCTCGCCGATCTCGGCCAGCACCGGCGTCAGCACGTGATCCAGAAACTCCGGCACGCCCAGCGCGACCGCCGCGCTCTCCAGCTCATGGCCCAGAGTGGCCGCGTCGAAGTCGTCAATCGCCCGGAGCGCCGCCTGCCGCGCCACATCGGCGGCGTCCCGAGCGGGCACCTGGGCAGCGGTCCGCCGGGGCTCGTCCCGGTACAGCCTCCGGAGCTCCTCCGCCGGCAGTCCGGCCAGCTGTCCGATCGAGTATCCGCTGTCGGTCAGCGCCTTGAGGAAAGCCAGCCGCTCGATGTCGGCGTCGGAATACAGCCGCTGTCCGCCCGCCGTCCGGACCGGGGTCACGACCTTGTGGCGCCGCTCCCAGGCCCTGAGAACGTGGGCGCTCAGCCCCGTGCGCTGGGACACCACACGCACCGGGTGGTGCCGACGCTGGGACCCGCCTTTTCTCTCGCCGCTCGCCATGTCGCCAAGATAGGGCGTTGTCTATGTTACGTCAAGAAAAATACATAGACATAATCTTGACATAACGGCCAATTCTCCCTAGATTGCTTGACGCTAGTTGGACAGCAACCCTACTTCGGAGATGCAGCAATGAAGAAGATCGATATCCTCGCCGCCGTCCTCCTGGTGGTCGGCGGCCTCAACTGGGGACTCATCGCGCTGGGCGGGCCCGATCTGGTGGCCGCGCTGTTCGGCGCCGGGAGCGCCCTGAGCCGCGTGGTCTATGGCCTGGTCGGGTTGAGCGCGGTGTGGCAGGCGGTGCAGTGGAAGGC
>DATJVM010000095.1:0-6275 GCA_035501775.1 Gemmatimonadales bacterium
ACGTTCGAGGGCTCCACCCACCCGGCCGTCGACCTGGATCAATACCTTCACGCGGTGTTCGAGGTGCTGAATGCGGGGCCGCCGAATCGGCCGCCCTTGTTCTACATGGCCCACGTCGCGCTCCGCCATCGGCGGACGCAGTGCGTCGTTCTCATGCCCGCACCGCTTCAGGCCATCCTGTTTCGGATGGTGGTACTGCTGGGGACTCTCCTCGGGCGGTATCGCGGAACCCGGTGGCCCGGGTGTCCGGCCCGGTGTACGGGGGTCCCCGACCCGAGTTGAACGAACGCGCTGATCCCCGGCGAGCGAGCCCTCCTTGTGAGCTGGTGCCAGGCCGGGCTTGCCGTCCCGGCGGGCCTCCCGCAGGTTGCCCGAGGTGGTGACGTCCCCGCGGGTCTGGACATTGACCGGGGCGCCTCTGACGCCGGAAGGGCCCATGGAGAACCTCGTATTCCTCGCCCCGTTCATACCATTCCTCGCAATGCTTCCCCCTTCGCTCGCCGCGATGTGGATCGCCAATCGGTGGCTCAAGACGCGGGGCACCGCCGCTCACTTTCAGGCCGAGCTCAACACCCTTCGGGAGCAACTGGAAACGTTGCGTCAGCTGCAGACGGAGTCGCAGGAACGGCTGGATTTCACCGAACGGCTCCTGGCCCAGGTCCGTGAGGGACGGCGGAGCATTCCCTAGGCGGCGACGAAGCGGTTTTCCGGCGACTTTCGCCCGCGATGCCGGGCTAATGCGTCGAGCGCACCGGCGCCGGGCAGCTGAGCGGCGTGAGCGCGGATCAGGCCGCGACTGCATTGACCGACCTGCCGGCGCGACATATCATTTGCTCAGCGGGTGATGGAGCTCACCCTGAACCGCCGCATCCTGGCTGATGGCTCCTACGCGTCTCCCTTCGCGTAGGAGCCATTGCTATGTCGAAGACCAGTGGTGCATCCGGTCGCCGTGGCCTGGATGAGGCCAATCACCCGTCGAGCCTCGCCGAGCGTGGCACGGAGCTGCCCGCGACACAGGTCCTGAGCCTGGCCCGGCGTCTTCCGTGGCCGCTCCGGTGCACGGAGGGCCGCAAGTCATGAGCTGGTATGTCGCCCTCGGCGGCGCTATCGGAAGCGTCGCGCGATTCCTGCTCAGCGGGTTCATTCAGCGGCCGGGCGGCAGCTTCCCGCTCGCGACGCTGCTCATCAACATCACCGGCTCGTTGCTGCTGGGGTTCCTGCTCGAGTACACCTTGGCTGCACCGGCCATCTCTCGTGAGGCACGGGCACTGCTGACCACCGGATTCTGCGGCGGCTTCACAACCTTCTCTACCTTCAGCTACGAGACCGCCAAGCTGCTGGAAAGCGGAGACTACCGCCGTGCGGCCTTGTATGTCGGCCTGAGCCTCGGCGTATCGCTCGCCGGCACCTTCGCCGGCTTCAGCCTCGGCCGCGGCGCATTGGCGCTGCGCCGCGCCATCTAGCCGCTCATCTCATGGGGTCGCCTATGCATGGGTTCAAGGGGGAGCGCACCTTGATGCGCATTCACATCGGGGAGCGTGACAAGTACCACGGGAAGGCCCTGTATCAGGCGATTGTGCAGTTACTTCGCGAGCGTCATTATGCGGGGGCCACCGTCATCCGCGCCATCATGGGCTTTGGCGCGAGCTCTCGCCTCCACACCGACCGGATCGAAGTGTTGTCGCTGGATCTTCCTGTGGTCATCGAGTGCGTCGATACAGAGGAGAAGATCCAGGCTATTCTCCCCGAGTTGGACGAAATGCTGGGTGGCGGCCTGATCACACTCGAGCGAGCGCGCGTCATCATGTATCGAGCCGACCTTCCGCCGGACCAGCGGACGGCGAGCTGGCCGATCGAGCCGACTGGCAACTGGCAGCCCGATCTCGGCAGTTAGCTCCACGGGGAGCGGCGATCTCACGGAGCGGGCATGTTATCGCCCCTGCTCGGACGGCCACTACCACGACGATAAGCCCTCCAGCGGTTCACCTGGTGGACTCGCCCTCCCGGAGCGCCGCCAGGAGGCCGTCGCCGGTAAACATGTGGATGCAGCCCATCGACGGTATCCGCTTCCTGGCCTCGAGCCCCGCCCGCATGTGCTCCTCGCATTGACCCAGCTTGCACCAGCGGCACACGCCGATGGCTTCCGCGTCGCATTCAAAGCACTTCACGCATTACCTCCTTTCTCGCTCGTGGCTCCCGCGCTGTGACGACCGCGACCTCGGCTTCCTGAGCCACGACATCCGCCAGGTGTGTTCTCCATTCCCTAGGGCACAGTCCGCTGGGCCTCGTCACTCATATCCCCTGCAGCATCCCCGACGCCGACCCGCATGTCCTGCAGAACGCGCATCTGCCATCGTGCCGGTCCGCCGAGATAGGAGCGGCCATCGAGCAGCCCGGGCACTCGAGCCCACGCCGTGGCCTCGTCTCCGATAAGTTCATGCCGGCCAGACCAGGAGGATTTCCTGGCAGCCTCCGCCACTTCCCAGGCGAGCACCTCCAGGCGAGTCCGCGCATGACGGGACGCAACAGGTCGCGACTGGGGCCTCAGCATTCGCAGGTGTCGCACGCAGACGCCCTGCCCTGCGGCGTAGGCCTGGTGCAAGGTAACGTCCCGGAGTCCCGGGCCGATCAGCGCCAGAGCGCTCCACTCCACGACCCGAGTCGAGGCGCACGCGCTGCACTCGAAGATCGTCTGCGCGTCACGCACTCGTTGGCGCCAGCCGGCTCGCTGCCCCAACCATAGCGCCTTCACTGCATGGAGCAGGTGTCTTCCGGCGGTCCTGGGCAGGGATGGCCAGCCCGGCGCTGTGCGGACCTCCGGTCCTGACCTGGGCGACGTGCCTTCGACCGGGTCGAGACTGGCGAGACGCCACGAGGCGATTTCCGCCGCCCGGCGTGCCATCCAGGCCCCCGCCGCCCGCTTTGCCAGGTACAGGTCGTGCAAATGCGGGGCACAGAGACGCGTGCAATCCACCAGGACTAGATCCGGACGCTTGCCGATCTCTTCGGCTAGCCAGGACAGGTACCGGTCATCCGCCAGACCCATTGTCAGGCACACCGCACAAGCGTCCGCGCGGAATCGCTCGGCCCACTGATCCGCTACGGTGCCGGGCTGGGGCCGCCCCCCGGCCCACTTCACCAGCCCGTGCCGACAAGACCCGCGACGCGCTCGGTCCTCGTCGACACCCGCAATCATCTCGCACTCGCTCCAGGTATTCGTGTCGGCCAACCGGCGCCTCAGGACCCCGGTGAGCAGGCTCGTCGCGTCAGCCGGTGCGCTCGGGAGAACATCGAGCGCATGCTTGACGCAGAATCCACCTCCCGCGGCGTATGCCTCCGCCACCTCGCGAGCGGCGAGGCCTCGCAGAATGAACCAGGCGGCACGCCGCTCGACGGCCTGAACGTGCTCACACAGTAGGCAAGGATTGTCTCCGCTACCCAGGCGCCCGGCTTCTAGCCGCCCTAGAATCCCGGCCAGCACCTCGCGGTAGACCGTTGGCATGACGAATGTGGCCTCTGGTCGGAGCAGCAGAGCGCGGGTGTGCCCCGGGCAGAAGCCCGAGGAGGCGCGCAACCTCTCCAGCACCAGCGGGTGGCAATACAACTCCGTGGTGAACGCCCGGATCTCACGCCGCTCGGCCGTGACCCGCGCGCGACAGCACGGGCAGCCCGGCTCGGCCAAGTGCCGGAGGGCCTCGGTCTCAACGGACAATCCCCTGATTCTCGTGACTCCCCCCCAGTTCAGGTCGGGCCATTGCTGCGGCCGCGTCTCCCTACAGCCTCCGCAGTGGAGAGCATCGGTGCCGGACGCCGGGCACCGTCGCGCTGGTTCCTTCGGGTGATCGGCCTCATGCGGACGAGGCCCGGGGTTCATGGTTCGAGGGCCCTCCATCCATCGCACCGCCGTTGGTCCTGTTGCGGAGAGCAAGGCTCAGTTCCCGGCACGCCTTGACGAACCCGCGCCGGAGCAATGGCTGCGGACCGGCTCGATAGACGAGCCAGAACCCCAGCGGAATCGGGGCGTCCGCCAGTGGTCGGAAGACCACCCCCGGTCCAAGTAATTCCGGCCGGTCCGGAGCTATCGCCAGGGCCCATCCCCAGCCCCGGGCGACGGCAGCGGCTTCGAGCTGCACCGAGCCTGACAAGAGGATCGGTGACAAGCGCGGTACCAGCGACCGCTGCTGGAATGGCGACCCATGAGGCAGGGACCATCGACTGCCAGGCGGTGCAGTGAGCAGAGGGAGATCCGACAGATCGCGGAGCCAGAGCGGCGTCTTGGCGCTCAGCGGGTGCCCGGCCGGCAGCAGCACTCCAGACTGACCGACTTCCACGACCAGTTCGCTGACAATGTCGGCATCTTCTTCCGGAGGTGCGTGGGTAAACGCGAAGTCCAGGGTATCACGTCGGAGGCGGAAGAGCCCGCTGGTCGGCTCGATTCGCTGCACGTCTATCTCGACGTCCGGGTACGATTCCCGGACCCGAGCCAGCGCCTCGATGAGGAATCTCTCGAACAGCTGATGGGCGGCAGCAAGGCCGATGGCGAGGTGGCCGACCTGGCGCGATGGTCCGCTCCTCGCGACGGAGATCGCCCGATCGCTATCAGCCAGGGTCTGGCGGGCAGCCTCCAGGAACGCGATACCCGCCACAGTCGGGGATACCCCGCGACGGGTGCGGTCGAAGAGTCGGACCTGCAGTTCCCGCTCCAGGTCCGCGATCTGCTGGGAGAGTGCCTGCTGCGCGATGTGCAGCGTCGCAGCCGCCCGGGTGAAACTCCCGGCCTCGGCAACCGCGACGGCGTAGCGGAAGTGGCGAAGCTCCATCAGGCCGCACGGGGTCGAAGCCCGACCTCACCGATACGGCGCCGGTGCCCGGACAGCACGTCCCTATGATGCACAAAGGCCCCCACGCCTTGGTCGCGTAGGAGCCATTAGCCACGTGCTGCTCGGCGGTTTGGGGCGAGCTCCATCGCCCTCCAACCCACGGGCCCAATCTACGGCTCGTGGCCCGTGCGTCAACCCTACCCCCGTCCCTCTCGCGGGTTCCACAACGGGCACTTGTGACAGCCACCAGAACGATCTGTTGGCCATTTGACCACGCCGATTCAACAATTCTGGCGCTCAGGGAACGAAGGCGCCAAGGGCTCGGGGGGAAGCCCGGGTGGGACAGTCGTCCCCGCGGACAATGCGTCGCGCCGAGGTGCCTTCCATCCCCCTGAGGGTACCCGAAATCCAGGTTCTCATCCTCGCTCCGCCTGCCTTATGACAAGCACCGTTCAGCCCGTCGATCCGACCCAGGCGGTCGGTCTCGCGAAGACGTTGCTGGAGCGCCTGCAGCGGCGGATAGGTCCGATACCCCAGAACGTGCTCATCGTGGCCAACTCCCGGTCCGCGTTGCAGGGGTATCTCTCGTTCTTCGGAGCGCTTCGCAACGCTTCGATCCCGGCCAAGGTCTGCGAGCAGGTCGGATTGCTGATGAGCGAGCTTAACGGCAGCCCCTTTGACCGGGCTCAGCACGCCATGGCGGCCCGTCGGATGGGTTTGCCCGAGTCCGAGATCGAGTCCGCGGCTCGGGGGCGCAGTTCAACCCCCAAGGCCGCCGCCGCGCTCACCTTCGCGCGGGCGCTGGTTGAATCCCACGGGCAGGTCCGCGAGGAAGACTTGGAGGCCATCCGGGCCGCGGGCTACTCCGACGGTCAGATCATCGAGCTCATCGGCCTCGTCGCCTTGAACACTTTCGCCAACTATGTCGCGAACGCGACCGGCCTTCGCGTTGGTATCGCCAAGCAGTGAGCGCTCGGCGGGCAGTGCAGTGGTCACCTCACCTTCATCGGAGGCATTTGTCTATGCATGAGTCATCATGGCGTCGTCTCGCCTGGGGTGTTGCGTTCCTGGCCGTGGCAGGAACGGGACACCTTCAGGCCCAGGCGCGGTCGGGGGCGTGGACGCGAAACGCCCCGGACGGCGACTGGCAGATCACCGGGAGGGACTACAGCCTCCAGCGGTTCAGCCCGCTGAACCAGATCACGACCGCCAACGTAGCCAACCTCAAGGCGGCCTGGACGTTCTCCACCGGCGTGTTGCGCGGACACGAGGGCAACCCGCTGGTCATCGGGAACTACATGTACGTGCACACCGCGTTCCCGAACATCGTGTACAAGCTCGACCTGTCCAAGGAAGGCGCGCCGCAGGTCTGGAAGTTCACCCCCCAGAACAATCCGGACGCGATTCCGATTGCCTGCTGCGACCTCGTGAACCGCGGCACGGCCTATCACCCGA
>DATJVM010000096.1:0-6314 GCA_035501775.1 Gemmatimonadales bacterium
GGAGTCCCTTCAGGGACGCTACGTCCCGTACACAAATCAACGTTTCCTTTCGACCCCCTGACGACGCGGAGCCCGCGAGCCCCGAAGGGGCGAGACGGCGCAGCGGCGGACCGACCGAGCGGTAGCGAGGGAGGTCAACCCCATTCAGGTCAGCTACCGGCTGCGACCGGAGGGAGTCCCTTCAGGGACGCTACGTCCCGTACACAAATCAACGTTTCCTTTCGACCCCTGACGCCCCGGAGCCCGCGAGCCGCAACGCGGCGAGTCGGCGGAGGGGCGGACCGAACGAGCGGTAGCGAGCGAGGTCAACCCCATTCAGGTCAGCTACCGGCTGCGACCGAAGGGAGTCCCTTCAGGGACGCTACGTCCCGCACACAAAATCAATCTTCCTTCTTCATTCAAGCATCACCCCGGGCCCAGCGAGGGATGCGCTACCGGGCTCTGCGGAGCCTGCCCCGGGCAACGCGAAGGGTCCGTACGCCAACTGTCTCTTCCTCATATCTACCGGCTACCGAACTCTGGGAGCCTGCAGAGCGGGCGGTAAGTGTAGCCCATCCCCACAGCCCGCGAAAGACCCGCTGCACCATCGGTCCCCGGGTCGGGACGGTCCTGGTATCACCACCGCGTCCGCGCCCGCCAATCCGGCGCGACCCAGACGCTCCTTGCCTTCCTCGGGCAGCGCCCCCAAGATGCTGCGCCGGTTCGTGCGGGCGTAGAGCCGACCCGCACCGGTCCCTCCACCCCGCCGGTTCGACCACCGCCTCTCGTTGGAACGGACCCACCTGGCTAGGGGCTCAGCGTGGGCGGCGCGCCGATGGCGCCCCGGTTCCGGACCCACCTAGAGATGATTGATGGCCGAGCTGCCAGGAGAGGAAACGAGACCTGCCAGCTGGAAAGTGGCGCGTGGCCAACCCCGGGGCGATCACAGTCCGGACCCTTCCACCAGTCTGCGATCCTCAGGGGATGCGTTCCCCAGGGCCAGCCGCGCGGCCCTTGGCAAAGCAGGAGCCATACCATGCACTCTGCCCCGTCTGGAGCAATGTAACTTATTGTTATATAATGACTTGACGATTCCGAAGGGGTGTATATTGCGTTGCGAGTCTGCATCGCGCCCGGCAGCGCCGCAACTTTGTAGCGTTACGCCTGCTCCGGCTCAATCGGCCCGTCCCATCCTCCGCCAGAGGATCGTCGCATGAATCGACGGCTCTTCCTCCTCCGTACTGGCCAGGCCTCCCTTGCCCTCGGTGTGCTCTCCAGACTCTCGGCCTGCCAGCGCCCCGAACCGGAGAGCCAGGACGGCACCTTCATCGGGCTGCGCGACCGCTACTTCGTGAGGGCCCTCTCCCTCAATCCAGTCACCGCGACCTACCTCGGCGGCGATGCGTACGATCCGTCCCTGGCCGACGTGGACTCGCGGCTCCGCGACTGGCGCCCCGAAGCCATCGCGGCCGAACTGGCGTTCTATGCGGAGATCGAGACCGAGCGGATCGGGATCGACCCCGCGATGCTCTCCCCGGAGGCCCGGATCGACCACGCCGTGCTGGGCGCGCAGCTCGCCTTTCTCCGCCGGCAATGGGGCGACCGCCGCTACCATGAGCGGGCCGTGGACACTTATGTGGCCGAGCCGTTCCGGGGCGTGGACTGGCAGATCCAGGGGATGACGGTGCCCACCGAACCCGCGCCGCCAGGCAAGGCCGCGGCCGCGAGCGAGACGCTCCGCGGAACCGAGGAGGAGTGGGGTCAGTTGCTCGAGCGGGTCCGGGCGATCCCGGCGTACCTGGCCGCGGCACGGGGCAATCTCGAGGCCGGCAAGAAGAGCGGCAACGTCCCCGATCATCGCATGGTGGCGCGGGACGGGGTGGACGGGAGCAAGGCCAACGCCGAGTACTTCCGGAAGTCACTCCTGGAAAGCGCCAGGGGCTTTCTTGGCAGTCGTCCTTTTGCGACGAATTCGCTGGGGGACCTCACCGCCGCGAGTCGTCAGGCCGCCGATGCCTGGGAGGGCTTCGCCGGGTTCCTGCTCGACACCTACGACCCCAAGGATCTCACCGATCGCTTCGCCGCGGGAGAAGCGGAGTACGCCTGGCGAGTGAAGAACTGTCTGCGCCAGGACCGGAACCTCGAGGATCTGTTTGCCTATGGCGGCGATCAGGTGGCCCACTACGAGGCGCAGCTCTTCGAGGTGGCCCAGGCCGTGGCACGGGAGGCAGGCCTCACCCTGCCCTGGAGCTCCGATCTCGACCGGCGCGCCTCTACGCGCGCCGTCATGGATGCCCTCGCCCGGCAATCGCCGCGGAACGATGATGAGCTGTTCCAGTGGTACCGCGAGGCAGGGGCCCGGGCCGTGGCCTACGGCCGGGAGCAGCAGCTGTTCGACGTGCCCGCCGACTACCAGCTCGAGGTGACACCCACGCCCCCGGTGCTCCGCAGCACCATCGACGCGGCCTACTACCCCGCCCCGCCCTTCAAGAAGACGGGGGTCGGGCGCTTCTACCTGACCCCGACCGGCAACGATCCGGCCGCCCTGCGGCTCAACAATAAGTCCTCCATTGCGGACACCGCCGTGCATGAGGGCTTTCCCGGGCACGACTGGCACTACAAGTACATGACCCAGCATCTGAGCGAGATCAGCAATATCCGTTGGCTCACCCCCGGAGCGGTCGAAGACTCCTCCTCCATGTGGGAGGACTCGATGGCCAGCGAGGGCTGGGCGCTATACAGCGAAGAGCTGATGGCCGAGCCCGTGGCGGGCCACCCTTACGGCTTCTACACCCCCGGCGAACGGTTGTATGAGCTCCAGGGACAGCTGCTCCGCGCGGTGCGGGTCAGGGTGGATGTGGGGATTCACACCGGACGGATGACTTACGACCAGGCGCTCGACTACTACACCCAACACGTCGACTTCTACCCTCAGGCCCGGCAGGCCGCGGCCAAAGACCCGGCCGCCCGGGCCATCATGACCGACGCCGAGCGGGCTATCTATCGCTACTCCAAATGGCCGACGCAGGCCATCACCTACAACCTTGGCCGGGCGGCCATCGTCGAGCTGCGCGAGGCATTGCGCCAGAAACAGGGAAACAGGTTTGACGCCCGCGCCTTCCACGAACGCCTCATGCTCATGGGAACCATACCAGCCCCCTACTTTCGGGACTGGTTTCTCGCGACCTGAGGGGTCGGCGGGGCCTTCGGGGCCGGATCTGCCCGAATCCCCGCCACCGAAGGGTGCGCCGCGTCACATCTCAGCTCGCGGCACGCCTCATGCCGATACTCCCTGCAGGAAGGTCGAGGGGGTTCGGTATGCGGTGCGCATGGGAGTCGGAAGGAGAGGAGTGCTGGAACGACCGGGAGGCTTGGCGTGGCGACCGGCACCAGGAGTGTGCCGAGGCGTGGCGCTGCGATGCCGACGAGGGGTTCGTCTGGACGGGGGAGGAAGACGCCTCCGAGCCCATGGCGCTGGAGGATGACTGGCCAGAGGATCTGGCCGGCCCCGAGTACTGGATGTTTAAGGACATGGAGGAGTAGCCCGCAGCCCCGACCGCCCTCTTCACGTGACAGGTGCCCTCCCGATGCGATTCGCTTTCTGGATACCAGCGCTCGCCGCCGTTCTTGTTCCAGTTATCCAGCCCACGCAGTTACGTCAGAATCCCGAGCCTCCCGCGCAGAGCCGGGCCGATTCGACCCTGCCCCATGAGCCCCCTGGCCTCACCACGATCGTGAACGAGGGGTGGGACAGGAAGACGCCCCCCGGGTGGACGCTACAGGACTGCGAAGAGTGCGAAGCGAAGGTCAGTGTCGTTCAGGATCCATCAGCGCCGCACAGCCCCCCCAACGTCCTCCAGTTCCGCTACAGCGGCGAGGTCGGCGGCGAGGGCGCGGGCGCCCGGACTCGGCGCTGGCCGGGTATCAAGCGCCTCTACCTTGCCCTCTGGTTCAAGCACTCCGCCAACTGGCAGAGCAATCCTTCGGGTGTCAACAAGATGCTGTACATCGGCACCAACCAGGGGAATGGCACCGAGAGCGAAGGCATCCTGAACTACGAGGACGCGACGTCGATCACCTTCTATCAGCAGAATGGCATCGAGGATCACCACCGGATGGGCGGTGGCCCGTCGGTAGTGAAGGGCCGGTGGCACTTCGTGGAGCTCTCCGCCACAGCCTCGACCGGTGGCAGGCAGAACGGCTGTCTTTCGATCTGGGTCGACGGGATGTCGGTGGTCTCCCGCTGTGACATCCGCTGGAAGGTGGGAGACGACGCCGTCTTCACCGGCATCGATCTCGATCCGATCCTGGGCGGAGGGCCCCAGCGGGTGGTGGGCGAGCAGTTCTACTGGGTAGACCACCTCTACATCAGCGGCAAGTAGCGCGGTCCGGAAACGACGAACGCCTCGCGAACGCGAGGCGTCTTTGCTTTGGCGAAGGGGCGACGGCCGCAGAGCCACTGGTCGGGATTGAACCGACGACCGCTCGATTACGAATCGAGTGCTCTACCGCTGAGCTACAGTGGCAAAATGGTGCGATGCCCTGGCGCGGATTCGAACCGCGACGCCTTTCGGCACTACCCCCTCAAGATAGCGTGTCTACCAGTTTCACCACCAGGGCGGGGGCGAGTAACCTAGCCGCTTCGTCGCGGAGGGTCAACCGGCTGTGGTGGAGCGAGTTACGCCGGGTGAGGGCCCTAACTCACCGTGCTCGTGAAGGGGCTGCCGCTGATCGCCGTTCCATTCAGAGTGATCGCGATCGTATCGGGCCCGGCCACGGCCGGGGTATACGTCGCCGTGTAGGTGCCGTTGCCATTGTCCACCACAGAGGCGCTCCCCGGATTGGTGCCTGTAATCGTCACCACGACGGTCGCTCCACCAGTCGCCACCGCGTTTCCGTACTGATCCCGGCCCTGGATCGTGATGGTGGTCAGGTTCCCCGCCGTCCCATTGGGAACCGTCGCCGTGGAGGCGGCGGCGGATACCGGCCCGGCGGTGACGGAGATCGTGTTCGAGGTCGCGGTGGCGAGCGCGCCCGACGTGAACGTCAGGGTGAAGTTCCCCGCGGTGCCTCCAAGTCCCAGCGTCGAGAAGGTAGCCACGCCGCTCGAGGTGGTCGCCGTGGTCGTTCCTACCAGCACGCCGCCCGAGCCAGAGCCGATCGTCGCCGTGATGACCACCCCGGAGGTCGTCACCGGATTGTTAGAGGCGTCGAGGAGCCGGACCACGGGCTGAGTGGAGAACGCGGAGCCTGCCGCGACTGAGGCGGATGGCTGCGTCGTGATACTGAGCTTGGCCGCCGCGCCCGCGCCCAGTGCGATGGTATTCGACGTGGCGGAGGTAAGGCCGCTCGCGCTGAAGGACAGGGTGAAGTTCCCCGCCGTCCCCGTAAGCGTGAGGTTGGTAAACGTCGCGACACCGTTGCTCGTCGTGACGGTCGTGGTCCCACTCAGGGTCCCGCCCGTCCCGGAGGCGATTGCCGCCGACACGGAGACGCCCGAGGTGGTCACGTTGTTGCCCGACGCGTCTTGCAACTGGATCACCGGCTGCTGGGCGAACTGGGTGCCGCTCGTCGCGCTCGCCGAGGGCTGAATGCTGATGGCCAGCTTGGACGCCCCGCCCGCTCCGAGGGTGATGGTGCCGGACGTCGCCCCCGTGAGCCCGCTCGCGCTGAACGACAGGGTGAAGTTCCCGGCCGTGCCACTCAACGAGAGGTTGGTGAAGGTCGCTACCCCACTGGACGTCGTCACGGTCGTGGTGCCGCCCAATGTCCCGCCCGTGCCCGAGGCGATCGCCGCCGACACCGAGACACCCGAAGTCGTCACGTTGTTCCCTGACGCATCCTGGAGCTGAATCACCGGCTGCTGCGCGAACGGGGTGCCGCTCGACGCGGAGGCCGACGGTTGGATCGAGATCACAAGCTTGGAGGCCGAGCCTGCGGCCAGGGCGATGGTATTGGACGTCGCGCCGGTGAGCCCGCTGCTGCTGAATGACAGGGTGAAGTTCCCCGCCGTCCCGGTGAGCGTCAGGTTGCTAAACGTGGCGACCCCATTGGTCGTCGTCACCGTCGTCGTCCCGGTCAGCGTTCCGCCGGTCCCGGAGGCGATCGCCGCCGTCACCGAGACACCCGAGGTGGTCACGTTGTTCCCGGACGCGTCCTGCAGCTGAATCACCGGCTGCTGGCCGAACTGTGTCCCGCTCGTGGCGCTGGCCGACGGCTGCGTGCTGATCGCGAGCTTGGACGCTCCGCCCGCTCCGAGGGTGATGGTGCTGGATGTCGCTCCGGTCAGTCCGCTCGCGCTGAACGACAGGGTGAAGCTCCCCGCCGTGCCGCTC
>DATJVM010000097.1:0-85869 GCA_035501775.1 Gemmatimonadales bacterium
AGGCGCGCCAGGGCCCGCCTCAACGTCGTCACACCCTTCCAGGCATTCCAGCTGAATGGTGGCATGACGGATCCCCAGCTCCGCCAGCGCGCCGCGCAACCGATTCAGGACATCGGGGTGGGCACTCAGCAGTGGCACCACGGCGTGGCCGCTCATCGCGACGACGCCACTGGTCACCGTCCAGACATGAAGGTCGTGGACCGCAGTGACCCCGGGAACGGCCCGCATGCGCTGCTCCACCTCGTCGAGCGCGATGTGGGCCGGCACCGCTTCGAGCAGCACATCCGTGCTCTCCCGCACCAGCCGCCAGGCACCGATCAGGATCAGCAGCGAGAGCAGAATCGAGATGATCGGGTCCGCCGCCAGCCAGCCCGTCGCCAGGATGATCACGGCAGCCAGGACCGCGCCCCCCGAGCCCAGAAGGTCGCCCAGGATGTGCAGATAGGCTCCGCGAGTGTTCAGGTGGTCCTGATGCGCCCCGTGCAGCAGACCGAGCGAGACACCGTTGACGACCAGCCCCGCCACTGCGACCCCCAGGAAGAGTCCGCCCCGAATCGGGGGAGGGTTCCCGATCCGGAGGATGGCCTCGTATACCACCAGCCCCGCGATGCCGAAGAGAAGCGCCCCGTTCACCAGGGCGGCCAGGATCTCCCATCGATGGTAGCCGTAGGTCTTGCTCTGATCGGCTGGGCGGCGCGCGATCCACGCCGTGAGCAGCGTGAGGCCCAGCGCTCCCACATCGGTGAGCATGTGCCCGGCATCGGCGAGGAGCGCGAGCGAGCCCGATACCCAGCCACCGACGGCCTCCACGATCATGAAGACGAGGGTCAGAGCGAACACCACGCGGAGGCGCCCCGTGGGGGCCCCCGACTGCTGACCGACGTGAACGCAGGGCGGCGCCGTCATGACTCTCCCCGCACCCGGACCGCCGCCGCGTGTCCGGGCAGCCCCTCGGCCTCCGCCAGCGCGATGATCCGGGCGGCATCGTGATCGAGCCGCTCCCGTGTGTAGCGGATGATGCTGGTCCGGTGCACGAAGTCGTACACGCCGAGCGGCGAGGCATAGCGCGCCGTGCCCGAGGTGGGCAGGACGTGACTCGGCCCCGCGATGTAGTCGCCCACCGGCTCGGGCGTCTCGTCCCCGAGGAAGATGGCCCCGGCGTGTCGGATGCCCGCGGCGATTGCTTCCGGATCCCGGGTGACGATCTCCAGATGTTCCGGCGCCCGCAGGTTTGCCACCGCAACTGCATCGTTCATCGTCGGTACCAGGATCACGGCTCCATTCCGTTTCAGCGAGACCTCCGCCACCGCCCGGCGGGAGTGATTGGCCAGTTGTCGGTCGAGGGCCGCGGGCACCTGATCCGCCAGCCGCTGGTCGGTCGTCACCAGCCAGGCGCACGCGTCCTCATCGTGCTCCGCCTGGGCGATCATGTCGGCGGCCACGCGGATTGGATCCGCGCTCGCATCGGCGATAATCAGGACCTCCGTTGGTCCGGCGAACATGTCGATACCCACCCGACCCACCACCTGCCGCTTGGCCTCGGCCACCCATTTGTTGCCCGGACCCACGATCTTGTCCACCCGGGTGATGGTCTGCGTGCCATAGGCCAGGGCGCCGACTGCCTGTGCGCCCCCGATCCGGTAGAGTCGGGTGACCCCCGACAAGTAGCAGGCCGCCAGCACGGCATCCGTGATCCCTGAGGGCGGGGTCACGGCGATGATCTGGTCCACACCGGCCACCGAGGCGGGGACCGCGTTCATAATCACGCTCGACGGATAGGCTGCCTTCCCGCCCGGCACGTAAAGCCCAACTCGCTCCAGGGGCTGAACTCGCATTCCCAGGACGGTCCCGTCGTCCTCGACCAGGGTGAATCCCGGGTCACGCTGGCGAGCGTGATAGACACGCACTCGGGCTACCGCGGCCTCGAGCGCGTCGCGGAGCGCTGCGGGGAGCCGCTCCAGCGCCGCCTCCCAGGTCGCTCGGGGCAGTTCCCACTCCGTCGGGCCGAGGTCGGCGCCGTCGAACTTTCTGGACCAATCGCGGACAGCGGCATCCCCCCTCGCCGCCACGTCGGCCAGAATCTCGGCGACCGCGGCGCGCGTGGGCCCGTCCACCATCGATGGCTTGGGCAGAAAGGGGTCGAGGCGCTCGAAGGGTGGAACGGCAAGCTGCCGGATCATGCGGTGCCCTCGCGGGCGGCGGGGGGCAAGAGTAGTCTTACGCACCATGGGACCGTCGGAAACTACACAAATCCTGGGAAAACTGGCGGCCGTCGCCCTGCTGGTGGTGCTGAATGCGTTCTTCGTGGCTGCGGAGTTCGCGATGGTCAGCTCCCGCCAGACCCGTCTCGAGGAGATGGTCCTGCACGGCAACCGACGGGCCGTCCTCGCTCAGCGGGCCCGGCGGTCCATCGGCCGTTTCATTTCGGCCACCCAACTCGGCATTACCCTGACCTCGCTGGGCCTGGGCTGGATCGGTGAGCCGGCGCTGGCGGGGATCATCGCCGGCGCCTTTGCATGGCTTCCCTTCCCCATCCAGCTGGTCGCGACCCATGCCATCGCGGTCGCCGTCGCCTTCACCATTATCACCGCGCTCCACATCGTCCTGGGCGAACTGGTCCCCAAGGCTCTCGCCCTGGTCTACCCGGAGCGGGTGAGCAGCTGGGTGGCAGGGCCGCTCATGGGCTTTGCCTGGGTCATGTCGGTTCCTATCGCGCTGCTCAACGGCGCCGCGAACCGCCTCCTCCGCGTCGTGAAGATCAGTCCGCCGGGCGAGCGCGAGCGGCTCCACTCCCCCGACGAGATCCGGATGCTGGTGGAGCAGAGCGAGGAAGGTGGCACGCTCGGACCCGAAGATGCACGGCTGCTGGAGGGGGTCTTCGAGTTCTCGGAGAAGACCGCCCAGGAGGTGATGACCCCGCGGACCCAGATGATCGCGCTGGAGCGCGACCTCACCGTCGAGGCCGCGGCGGATGTCGTCGCCACTGCCCGGCGTTCCCGCTATCCGGTCTACATCGAATCGCTGGACGATATCGTCGGCGTCGTGCACGCGAAGGACATCCTCATGGGTGTGCGACAGCATCCGGGGGCTACCATCGGCACCGTCATGCGCCCGCCGCTCTTCGTCCCGGGCACGCGCGAAGTGGAAGACGTCCTGACCGACATGAAGCGGCTCAAGGTCCACCTCGCCGTGGTGCTGGACGAGTACGGGGGCACCGCCGGCCTGGTCACGATGGAGGACCTCCTGGAAGAGATCGTCGGCGACATCTTCGACGAGTACGATCGCCTCGATCGCCCCAAGGCCACGCCGGAGGGAGCCCCGCTGCTCGACGGCAGTCTGAGCATCTCCGACTTCAACGCCGACCACACGCTCCAGCTTGACGACGCCGATTACACTACCCTGGGCGGCTACCTGTTCGGCCAGCTGGGCCGACTCCCCAAGGCGGGGGATCGGGTCTCCGTCGGCAAGGACGCCTTCGAAATCGTGGAGATGGACGGACGCCGGGTGAAGACCGTCCGGTACCTCGTGGGCGCCGGTGCGCCGGCCAAGGCCCAACAGGCCTGATGCCGCTCCATTCCGTCGTCTCGATCCCCCCCGGCGCCCTCGACCTGACGGGGGCCGCGGCACTCGGCCGCCGCCGCCTGCAGCGGGTAGCGGCCGAGGTCCTCGAGCAGGCCGGCTTCCAGGAACTGCTGCCGCCGAGCTTCGAGTACGAGGAGGTGTTTCTGCGGGCAGGCGGGGCCGGTGTGGCCGACCGACTCATCAGATTCACCGATCGGGACGGCCGGATCCTGGCCCTCCGCTACGACTTCACCGCCAGCCTCGCGCGGATCGCCGCGACGACCTTTCGCCGGGCTCCGCGTCCCCTTCGCCTCTGTTACAGCGGGAAGGTGTTCCGCCAGGAGCCCGACCGTGGCGGCCGGCCTCGAGAGACCCTGCAGGCCGGCGCCGAATTGCTGGGTGCGGGGGACCTCGCCGCCGACGTCGAGATCGTTCGGCTCACCCTGGCCCTGGCGCGGGCCATGGGCCTCCGCGACTTCCAGCTCAACCTGGGCCACGTCGGGGTGCTCGCCCCGGGCCTCTCCGCGCTGAGCGACGACGAGCGCCCGGCCATTCGGCGATGGATCGACCGCAAGGATCGCGGAAGCCTGACCCGCGCGCTAGCTGCCGCCCCCGCGGAGGCGCGAGCCCTCGGGCGCCTCGCCTTCGTGATCGGCCGCCGACCCGCGTTGGACGAGGCGCTGGCGCAGGCACCGGAGGCCGCGCGCGCAGGCCTGCTGCACCTCCGCCGGCTGGATGAGAGTCTCTCGTCCTCCGATCGCGAGCACGTGGTCTACGACCTTGGCGAGGTGCGGGGGCTCGACTACTACACCGGCATCCAGTTCGAGCTGTTCGTGGCCGGGGCGGGCCGGGCCGCGGGCGCGGGAGGACGTTACGACGACCTGATGGGGCGGTTTGGCGTCGCGATGCCGGCGGTGGGAGTGTCGCTCGATCTCGATACGATCGCCGAGCTGCCCGCGGCGGGGACGAAGTGATGAGTGGCGCACCGGTCGAGCCTCGGGTCCGGATCGCGCTGGCCAAAGGCAGGCTGTACGAGCCCGCCGTTGCCTGCTTCGCGCGGGCGGGCATCAAGATTGATCCCGATCCGGGCCGGCGCCTGCTCATCCCCTCGAGCGATCCCGCGGTCGAGTTCCTGGTGGTGAAGCCGGCGGACGTCGCGGTCTACGTCGAATCCGGTGCGGCAGATCTGGGAGTGACGGGCACCGACGTCCTGCGCGAGACCGATGCCGACGTATTGGAGCCTCTCGAGCTGGGCTTCGGAGCCTGCCGACTGGTCGTCGCCAATCCGAGCCGCGAACCGTGGCCCGACCTTCCGGGCGGCCAGACCGCCAGGGTCGCCACCAAGTATCCCCGGCTGGCCTGGAGCCATTTCACCGAGCAGGGCCGGCCGGTCGAGATCGTGGAGGTGCACGGGTCGGTCGAGGTAGCTCCCCTTCTGGGCCTTTCCCACTGGATCGTGGACCTGGTCGACACCGGCAACACTCTCAAGGCGAACGGCCTGAGCGAACGGGAGACGATCCTGCAGGTTGGGGCGGTGCTGGTTGCCAACCGTGCCAGTCAGAAGCTCAAGCTCGACCAGCACCTCGACCTGATGCAGCGACTGGAGTCCGCCGTGCGGTCCTAGCCATGGCCACCGCGAGCTCCAGCGCCTGGCGCATGCTCGACGGATCCGCTCGACCGGTTCCGGCGATGTCGAAGGCGGTGCCATGATCGGGTGAGGTGCGCGGAAAGGGGAGGCCGAGGGTGACGTTCACCCCGCTGCCGAACGACGCGACTTTGATTGCGGTCATCCCCACATCGTGATACGGCGCCAGCACGGCGTCGAATTCTCCCTTGAGCGCGCGGACGAAGACGGTGTCCGCAGGCCACGGCCCGCTGGCCCCGAGCGCGTTCACCGCGGGCTTGAGGACCCGCTCCTCTTCATCGCCGAACAGCCCGGATTCTCCAGCGTGCGGGTTGACCGCGCAAACCGCAAGGCGCGGAGCCGCGAGGCCCCACCAGCGCCGCAGGCCCTCCCGCGTGATCTCCCCGGCACGGACCACCAGGTCGGTGGTCAACAGCTGTGGCACCGCGCGGAGCGGAACATGGGTGGTTACCAGCACCACGCGGAGCCGGTCCGATGCCAGCATCATGGCCACCGGCACATCGCCCGCCAGATGTGCGAGCCACTCGGTGTGGCCCGGCCAGCGGAATCCCGCCAGGTGAAGCGCGTGCTTGTGGGCGGGGGCCGTGACAATCGCGTCCACCTTCTTCTCGAGCGCCATACGGGCCGCCGTCTCCACCGCGAGCCCGGCGATACGCCCCGCCCGTGCGGCCCGCGAGGGCCCGGGCCGGGTGGCGGCTTCCCCTTCACCGGCTCCCTCCCCCCACGACCCCACCGCCAGCCGCTCCGCCGCCGGGATGGATTCCATCTGGTCCTCGGCGCCCACCACGACGATGTCCGCGTCGAGGGGGGACTCGAGGGCGCGCCGCGTGATCTCGGGTCCGATCCCGCGCGGATCGCCGAGAGTTACGGCCAGCCTGGGGCGTTGATCAGTGGACATGGTGCCGGAAACATACGTCGGGGCGCCCCGTCGGGGGGCGCCTGGTCGGATCAGGAAGGGGACTAGAGTCGGATGTCGATGTAGGTCGACTGACGCAGATGGTCGAGATACCGCCGGATGGCCAGGTCTTCGCTCAGCTTCTTCCGGATCTGGTCCTTCACGTCAGAGTAACCGATCGGGCCTTCGGGGCGCCGCGAGAGCACCTGCAGGACCACGTACTTCCGGCGGAGCCCCATCTCGTTGCGGATCGTGAACACTGGCACGACTTGCCCGCTGTCCGCGTTGCCCATACCCGCCTTGTATTCGGCTGGAAGCTGCGTCACCGCCACCTCGGGCGCGTCCTTCTCCTCGCTCGCATCGTGGTACAGTCGCGCGAGAGAGTCGAATGAGGCGCCATGCCGGAGCGCGTCCGCCACCCGCTGCGCCAGCGCCGCCGCGCTGTCGGCTTCGGCCTGCCCGACCTCGGGCATGAGCAGGATGTGGCGTGCCTGGATCTCGGCCGGCTGAATGCGGGTCACCTGGATAATATGGAAGCCGAACGGAGACTCGACCGGATCCGAGATGACACCCGGCTTGAGACGGAACGCCACGTCCTCGAACTCCCGCACCATCTGCCCGCGACGGAACCAGCCCAGCTCGCCGCCCTGGTCGCGGCTGGCCGGGTCCTGGGAGAAGCGCTTGGCCGCGGTGGCAAAGTCGCCCCCGGCGCGAAGCGCGGCCACGATCGAGTCCGCGAGGTCACGGGTCCGCGCAACGGCGGCCGAGGAGGGTTGAGGCGCGATCACGATATTCCGGAAGCCCACCGTGGCCGGGCGGGGCGGGAGCTCGCTCCGGTACTGCTCGAAGTAGTCCCGCATCTCCTTCTCGGTCGGCTGGACCGGCTTGAGCTTGTCCTCGTCCTTGAGCTTGTCGATCAGGCGGTTTCGCAAGGCGGCGTTCCGCTGCTGATCGGTAAGCCAGCGCCGGAACTCCTCCGGGGTCTGGAAGCCGGACCGCGCCAACTCGTTCTTGAAATCCACCTCCGAGTTGAACCGCTGGCGGACGTTCTTGTACTGCTGCTCCACCCCTTCGGAGATCTCCGCGTCGGTCACCTTGATCGTGGTGTCCTTTTCGGCGACCTGCACCAGGACGTCGGCATCAATCAGGTCCGAGATCACCGAGCGGCACAGGGCGTGGAACTCCGGCAGCGTCTTCGGCAGGCTGCCCTGCTGGGCGCGCTGCGTGAAGATCTCCTCCTCCACCTGGGACGCCAGGATGGGAGACTCCCCGACCACCGCCACGACCCGGTCGATCGTCCCAGGCATCGTGTCGCAGCGCAGCAGCGGCTGCTGCTGGACCCCTGCCACCGAGGTATCCTGGGCGTGGAGCTCCGAGCCCAAGCCCACCGTCAGGTACAGCAGCAGCACCACGCTCGCCGATCTCACCTACTTCCCTCCCGGAGCCACGGTGGAGGGCGCGGTCGGTGCCGCGCCAGGCGTCGGGGTTTCGGCTGGCATCCGTTTCGGTGCCGCCTCTGCCGAGTCCGCCTTGGCCTTGAGAGCCCGAGCCAACTCCAGAGCGCGGTCGAGCCCCGCCTGATTGATGCTGAACCCGCCTTCTTCGCGGAGCACGGTCGCAAGCTGGTCGGGAATCGGGCGCGGTCGTGACCGGGAAGCGGCCAGGCCGTCCCAGAAGGTCTCGAGCTTGAGGCCGGCCACCTTCGCCCGGTCCGCCGCGGACGCGGCCGGGTCCGAAATCTCCGACCCGGAGATGCCGAGCGACTCGCGGAGACTGTCAACCTGAGCCGCGTAGCGCTGTTGGAGCGCGGTCCACTCGTCCTTGGAAACCCGGATTCCGGCGGAATCGGCCTGCTCGAGCAGGATCTTGTTCTGGCCGACGATCCGGGCGAAGCGTCGCAGGGAGCTGTCCGGACTGCCGGCCAGCTGCGGGCCGAACGTGGGGCCCAGGGCCGACACCCAACGCATGAAGTAGGCGACGGTCACATTCCCGCCGTCGTAGGTCACAATGGCCTCGGTCGACTGGTGTGCCTGATCCCGATCCGCCAGCGCCTTGCGCATGGCGCTCACGGCGCCGCCGGCAATCTGGAGATGGTGACGAGTCGCGAGGCTGTCGAGGTACACCGAGTCGATCTTCACACCGATCTGCCGCCGAACGAACGCCAGCAGCCGGTCCCGCACCTCATCCACCGGCGGCCGGCGGATGATGTGGAAGCCGAACGGGGACTGGATGACCGGGCTCATCGCCCCCGGAGCCAAGGTCCACGCGGCGCTGTCAAACGCGGTGACCCACTTGCCACGGGGAGCGGGCGGGAGGTAGCCGCCTTCGAGCTTGGTGCCCGGGTCGTCGCTCTCCTTCTTCGCAAGCTCGGCAAAGTTGGCCCCGGCCTTGAGCTGGGCGTAGAGACGATCGGCCTTGCGGCGCGCCGCATCGCGCACGGGTGGTTCGGCGTTCGGCGCGAGGCGCACCAGGATATGCTGGATGATGCGGAGACTGTCCGCCTTGTAGAGGCTGTCGGCCACCTGGGGCTTCAGCGCGTCGCGATGGGCAATCAGGGTATCGTGCCAGTGCTCGCCGCGCGCCTCGGCTAGGTCGGGCCACAGCGCCTGGGCGGCGGTGGCGGAATCCGCCAGGTTGCGCCCTGCGGCCACCGCCTGCGCGAACAAGGTGTAGTCCACCCACATGTTCGCGATGAAGCCCGTTGCTTCCCGGGTGAGCGGTACACCCTTGATCGACGTCATCAGCTGGGCCAGGCGCTCCACGCGGAGCACCTGCCCTTTCGCCTCGGCTGCGACCTCCGGTCGGGCAGTGAACATCTCCCGGAAGGCCTGACATCCGGTCAGCATCACCAGCGCCGCCAATATTCCTGTTGACCACCGTCGCATGCCGTCTCCGAATCTGAGGTCGTCGTCCTGCCTACTGCCGCGCCACTACCGCTTCGAGGGCCCGGATGATCGATGGGACCAGCGGCTCCCCGCCCAGGCGTGCCAGCCGGAGCGCCAGCGGCACGGTGCGCCGAACCTCCACTGCCAGCTGCACGTGGTCGAGCGCGGCGGAGAGCCCCGCGAACCGGGGGGCCGTGCCCTCGCGGAAGGTGATTCGTGCCTCGTCGCCATGCACCAGGACGTGCTGGAGCCCAAGAGTGGCGCCGACGACGCGAAGCCGCGCCAGGTGGAGCAGGGCTTCGGCGGGCTCCGGGAGCGGCCCGAAACGCTCGCGCAGCTCGTCACGAAGCTGATCAATGTCGCCAGAGGTGCCGGCTCGCGCCAGTCGCCGGTAGAAGTCGAGCTTGACGTCGTCCGAAGCAACGTAGGAATCGGGCAGGTGCGCCGGGCGGTCCAGCACGACCTCGGGAGGAGCCGGACGTTCCCCCTTGCCGGCCTGCCCGCGCAGCGCCTTGACGGTCTCCTCCAGCCAGCGGAGATAGAGATCGAACCCCACCGCGTGGGCGTGTCCCGACTGCTCGGCCCCCAGCAGGTTCCCCGCGCCGCGCAGCTCCATGTCCTTGAGGGCGATGCGGTACCCCGCGCCCAGGTCCGTGTGGTGCTCCAGCACTTTGAGCCGCTCTTCCGCCTCTCGATCGATCATGTCGGGCACCAGCAGGTAGCAGTACGCCCGCCGGTGGCTCCGGCCCACTCGGCCCCGCAGCTGGTACAGCTGCGCCAGCCCGAAACGGTGCGCGTCGTGGACAACCATGGTGTTGGCATTCGGCACGTCCAGGCCGGATTCGACGATCATGGTCGAGACCAGGATCTCCACCTCGCCGGCGACGAACCGGCGCATCACCTCCTCCAGCTCGTCTGCGGCCATCTGCCCGTGCGCCACCGCCACCCGGGCGCGTGGGGCCAGCGACCGCACGCGCGCGGCGATGGACTCGATCGTCTCGATGCGGTTGTGCACCGTGAAGACCTGGCCTCCACGGTCCAGCTCGCGCGCAAATGCCTCATCGAGCAATCCATCATCCCATGGCTCGACGAAGGTGAGGATCGGTGAGCGGTCCCGGGGCGGGGTCTCGATCAGTACCAAATCGCGGAGCCCTGCCAGGGAGAGGTGCAGGGTGCGTGGGATGGGAGTGGCCGTCAGGGTCAGCACATCCACCGACAGGCGAAGCGTCTTGAGGCGCTCCTTGTGGCGAACCCCGAAGCGATGCTCCTCATCGACCACCAGCAGGCCGAGATCCCGGAACGTCACGTCCGGCGAGAGGAGTCGGTGCGTCCCGATGACCACGTCGATCTCTCCCGCCGCGAGTCGCTCCAGCACGATCTTCTGCTCCTTGGCGCTGCGGAACCGCGACAGCACCTCCACCCGGACCGGGTAGTCCGCGAGCCGCTCGGCGAAGGTCCGGGCGTGCTGGTCGGCCAGGATCGTGGTCGGAACCAGCACCGCGACCTGCTTCCCGCCCTGCACCGCCTTGAATGCGGCGCGCACGGCGATCTCCGTCTTCCCGTACCCCACGTCTCCCACCAGCAGCAGGTCCATCGGGATGGGCTGCTCCATGGCGCGCTTGACCGCCTCGGTGGCCTTGCGCTGGTCTCGAGTGTCTTCATAGAGGAAGGAGGACTCGAGCTCGCGCTGCCAGCGGGTATCGGGCGGAAAGGCGAACCCCGCGCTCACCTGGCGGCGGGCATAGAGGTCGAGCAGGTCGGCTGCCATCTCCTGGATGGCCCCGCGGGCCTTGTCGCGGACCCGATGCCAGGCCGTGCCGCCGAGCCGGTGAATCCGGGGCGGTGGCTGCTCTCCATTGTCCCCGGCGGACCGATATCGCTCCAGCTGGTCCAATCGGTAGAGCGGCACGTTGAGCCGGTCGCCGCCTTCGTACTCGACGATCGCCACTTCCAGAGTGGACTCTCCCACCTGGATGGTATCGATCCCGCGGTAGATACCAATGCCATGATCGAGATGGACGACGTAATCTCCCGCGGAGAGCTGCCCCGTCGCGGCCGAAGGGGCCGCCTGACGGTAGCGCCGGGAGCGCCTGAGCCGCCGGGCCCGGCGGAAGATCTCGTGATCGGTCAGCACCCGCAGGCTCCGCATCACGAACCCACCGTCCAGCGCGCCAATGGCGAGCGTCGCGCGGACCCCGCCCCGGGGCCCGCCCTCGTTCAGCAGCTCGTCGAGCCGTTCGAGCTGCCCTTCGTTGTCACACAGTACCAGCGTCGGTACCTCGCCCGAGAGCAGGCCCCGCAGCCGCCGCATGTCCCGCTCGACCGACTCGGGGGGAAAGAACCCGGCGTTGAGCGTTGGCCGCGTCCCGCGGGTGACCAGGCGCGCGAATGGCTGAAGTCGCCCCTCCCAGGATTCCGGCATCTCGAACAGGTCCTCGCGGCGGGGCACGTCCTCGCCCAGCCGGCGCGCCACCTCGAGGTGGTGCGCGGCCTCACGCCAGGCCCGCGCCACCTCCTCCAGGTTCGCGGACGGCAGATCCTCGATCAACAGCGTATCGGTGGGAAGCATCTCGAGCAGTGTGCGTCGCGCGGCCACCGCGTCCGGTACCTCTCGGGCTGCCCCGACCGTGACCGCGATCGGCAATACTGTGATCTCGGCAATCACCTCGCCGGAACGCTGCGTCGTCAGGTCGAACGCGCGGATCGACTCGAGGACATCTCCCCACCATTCCAGACGGGCCGGGCTCGCCATGCCGAAGCCGTAGACATCGACGATCCCGCCGCGGACGCTGAACTGCGCCACTTCGGTGACCGTCGCGACTCGCTGGTATCCCATCGCCTCCAGGGCCTTCGCGACCTCCGACAGGCCCGGCGGGGCCCGGTCGAGTCCGAGCCGCAGGGTGTGGGTCTCGAGCGCCGCAGCGACCCGGGTGCGCTCCTGGCTCGCTCGCGCGGTGGTGACGAGGATGCGGAGCCGGCCTGCCAGCAGCGCGGCCAGGGTCTCGGCCCGCTCTCCGGCGATCTCGTAGTGCGGCTCTTCCTCGCCGAACGACTCCCGCTGTGGGTAGAGCACGACCGGTGCATCGGTCAGCTGCTGGAGATCGGTGAACCAGCGCTCCGCGTCAGCGGGCGTCGTCGCCACGACGCAGAACAGTCGCTCGGGAAAGGTGCGGGTCAGCCAGGCCAGCATCACCGCCGCGCTCGACCCCGGCAGGCCGGCCAGCTCGAGGACCTCTCTCCGTGCAGGCAGGGCGGAACGCAGATCGAACGCGAACGCGGTGCGCTCGAACGCGTCCAGCAGCAGGCTCAGCGTCATGGGAGGCGCGGCAGACCGCTCGCGAGGCCGACCTCGACCAGACCGAGCAGGAGCGCCAGCCAGAGCAGCGCGCCCTGGAGACTGGCTCGCCTCGCCCCGGCGAACGCGGCGTCGGCGGCCTCGCCGAGCGACACCACACGTGCCGTCGGCCACAGCTCCCCGACCGCCCGGTCGCTCGCCCGCCGCAGGTCGGTCTCGCGCGGGTCGAGGTTCACGCTGATCCCGCCCAGCGTGTCGCGGCCGGAGACGAGGAAATAGACTCCCGTTGTGGGCGGGCGGAAGGCCGCACCGCCCTCCACCCGCCACCGATGGTCGCCGTGCACCACCTCGGTGGTGAGATCGGGGATCAGGATGGCGTCACCCGGCGCGCCCGCGAGCAGCGCGAGTTGGCCACGGGCCAGCCGGTTGACCAGCGCGTCCACGAAAGGCATGAACCCGGCGGAAAGAGGGAGGGCGGTCCAGGTCGGGTCGAGACGACTCGCGAGCAGTACGACATTGCCCGATCGGACGATCCACGGCTGGCCTCCAGCCGTTGCCACGACGCCCGTTTCCGCGCTGACCCGGCCCGGCACCAGCGCGTAGCGCTTGAGAATCGAGATCCGACCGAAAAGCGCGCCGCTGTCACTCAGGACCGGCACTGTGCTCAGGGCGCCATAGCTCCACCCCGCGCCCCGCCGCGCGAGCGCCCGGTTGAGCGCGCCCAGATCGGCGGCGTCGGCCGGCGGCATGACGACCGAGGCGCCCGAGCCGAGGCTGCCGAGGGAAAGGTCGGTGCCGCGCTCGAGCCGGCGGCTTTGGAGCAGCACCTGGGCCGCGACGTTCAGGTACCGATTCGTCGTGTCCCAGGAGGCCTTCGCTACGGGAGCCACACGCACCAGTGATTCCCTGTGGTCGTCGGCCCTGAGCTCGTCCGCTGTTTTCGCCGCCTGGACCGTCCACCATCCAATCGACGCTCCGTTCAATGCGAAGGCTGCGGCGCCGCCAACGCTCACCAGCGCCTGCCGCCCCGGGCCGTCTCCGAGGGAAACGCTGACTGGGACGGGCGCGGCCGAATCGCCCGCGAGCCCAACGGTGACGCTTCCCCCCTCGGGAGTCCACGGCTGTGGCCCGGGATCCAGCCGCACGATGCCCACGTTCTCCGGCGCGGGACCGTCCGGTCGAATGACCGTAACCGGCACTTTCGTCGGAGCCGGCGAGAGGGCGCTCGCCTGCAGATCGGTCAGTACGGCAATGGCGCCGGGGCGCCGATCCGTGGCCAGGACTCCTTGAGCGATTCCGAGCGCCTCCCCCAAGTCGAGTCGCCGGAACGAGGGCGCCGTGCTGTCCACCGCGCTCTCCAGCTCGGCCGGCCCTCCCCGCCGGGCTATCCCGTCGCTCTCGAGGAGCCAGAGTGCGTCCGACGAGCTGGCCTGTTGCAGGATGCGCCGGGCGGCGGCGCGGAGGTCGGTCAGAATCGGGGTCCCGGAAACCACCACCCCGCTCGAGGGCGAGTTATCGAGAACCAGCACCAGGGCGCTGGGCGCGTGGGCCGACGAGGCGCGAAGCGGCACTGAGGGTCCGGCCGCGGCCACCACCAGGGCGAGCACCAGCAGCGTCCGGATCAGGAGGAGCAACCAGTGCTGGAGCCGGAGGCGACGCTGGAACTGCTCCGTGACCTGGACGAGGTAGCGGACGGCGGGGAACTCGATGGTTGGGGGCTCCCGCCGCTGCAGCAGGTGCAGGATCAGCGGCACCGCGGCCAGGGGCAGGCCGGCCAGTACCCACGGATGAAGGAAACCGATCACGCCAGACCGGACGGCCGCGACACGATCCTCCGCAGCGCGAGGCCGAAGGGCGTATCGGTGGTGACCTGATGGTACTGCATGCCGCTGGACCGGCAGGCGCGGTGCCAGGCGCTCACCACGCCAGCCACCGTCGCGCGATAGGCGGCGGCCCAGTCCTTTGGCCGAAGCGTGACGCCGAGCCCGGTCTCCGGATCCTCGAAGCGCGCCTCGGCGGGACCACTCAGCTCGTATTCGGATGGATCCATGACGTGGATGACGAGGACCTGGTGGCCCCGGTGCCGGAGAAACTTGAGTGCGCGCAGGGTCAGCTCCCGGTCGAGAAGCAGATCCGAGACGAACACCACGAGCCCCCGGCGACGGAGCAGGTCCACCACCCGACGGAGCGCGGGCTCCGCCGCCGTCCCCCGACCGGCCGCGAGATCGCCGAGCACCGCCAGAAGCTGGTGCCAGTGCGCCATGCGGGCCCGTGCCGGCACCACTCTCCGCACCCGATCATCGAACGCGATCAGCCCAATGGCGTCACGTTGACGCAGGAGCAGCAGGGCCAGCGACGCGGCGAGTCGCTTGGCGTACTCGAGCTTGGTCAGCACCCGCCCGGGTTCCCCGCTCCAGGCCATCGATCGGCTCGAGTCCACCACGAGCATGGCTCGAAGGTTGGTTTCCTCCTCGAACTGCTTGACATACAGGCGATCCTTCCGCCCCAGGAGCTTCCAGTCCACGTAGCGCAGCTCGTCGCCCGGCTGGTACATCCGGTGCTCCGCGAACTCGACCGAAAAGCCGCGGCGCGGCGAGCGATGCAGGCCGCTGAGGAAGCCTTCGACCACCCCTTCGGTCAGCAGCTCGAGACCGGCCAGGCGGGAGGCCTCGCTGGGATCAAGCAAGTCGAAACGGACGCGCGGCGGCGCGGCGGCGGGCGGCATCGGGGCCAGAACGTATCGGGAGAGGAGGCTTCAAGTCAACGCGACACCGCTGTCCCGGGGATAGGACGGGAGCGGGTCGGGCCTCGTCTTCCAACAGGTTTGTCGGCAACGACTTATCGCCAGGCACTGGATGGCATACCCCATGCTCCCTGCCCGGTCGTTCGTGCCGTCGTCCAACGGAGGCCACATGCTCCCCGCCCTCGCACTGGCGATCGCGACGCTCAAGGCGCCGGTCGTTCCCGTTCCCGTCGTTCCGCCCGCCGAGCTCATCGCCCGGTGGGTGCGCGGCACCGCGGACGACGCCCCGCGGATCTCGGTCTGGCTGGACCGGCAGGATGTGTACAGCCGAGGAGACCGGGCCCGCGTCTACTTCACCGCCACCCAGGACGCCTACGTGACGGTGCTCCGCATCGACACCGATGGGCGACTGCGGGTGCTCTTTCCCCGCGACCCCTGGGAGGAAAACTTCGCCCGCGGGGGCCGCACCTTCGAGGTGCTGGGCCGCGACAACGACGAAGCCTTCTACGTGGACGACTACCCCGGAGTCGGGTACGTCTTCGCCATCGCCTCGCGGGACCAATTCGACTACAACGACATCGTTCGCGGCGATCACTGGGACTACCGAGCCATCTCCGACGGACGGGTCCGCGGCGATCCCTACGTGACGGTGAGCGACCTCGCGGATCGGATCGCCCAGGATGGAGACTATGACTTCGATGTAGCCGAGTACGATGTGGAGCAGCACTACGATTACCCGCGGTTCGTCTGCTACGAATGTCACACCTACGTGAGTTGGCGGTACTGGGATCCCTACGCGACTCACTGCTCCCGGTTCCGAATCGTGATCTACGATGACTGGTATTACTACCCGCACCGCTATCGGACCGGCGGGCCAATGGCGCGGCCCTTCCATCCCGGCCCCCGCTACGTCTTCAAGGATGCCGACCCCCGAAATGACTACATCAGCCGAGTCGCCGAGCGCCCCCGGGCCGGGCCCGGGGGGGACCGGCGAGCACCGAGCGGAGATCGGACCAGCGCCGATGTGGGCGGACGGGGAACGATCCCCGCGCCCGTTGCTCCGAGAGCACGGCCCCCCGGCGGTCCCGACCGGCGCGTCATGCCCGAACAGCGCCGGCCCGTTCAGGGCGAGCCCGCGCCGCAGCCATCGCCGGGGCGCCAGGAGGCACCGCGTCCCCCCGATTCACCCCGCCGTCAGACCGGTGAAGAGCGCCCCCGGCCTCCGGAGCAGGCGCCGCGCGCCGGCGGCCAGGCCGGGGCGCCACGCGAGGAGCCTGCGCGCCGCGAACCGCGCGGGGAGTCACCACCGGCCGCCGCTCCCCAACCACGCGCCGAGCCGAGGCACGAAGCGCCTCCACCGCGGAGCACCGGGGAGCCGAGGTTGACCCGGCGTCGCCCGTGAAATCTCCTGCGTAACCCGCGCCCGGTCGTGGTGTCCACGGCCGGGCGCTGTATCTTGGGCTACCTTCTCGCACGGCTCACCATGCGTCGCTTCCTCCTCGGCCTGTTGGCGGCACCCTGCGCGGTGGCGGGCCAGGGCGGGAGTGCCCTCCGGGTCGCGGCGACCGCGATCACCCCGAAGGATATCCAACGGCGGATCGCCATCATCGCCGACGACTCGATGATGGGTCGCGATACGCCGAGCCCCGGCCTCGAGTTGACCGCCCGCTACGTCGCGGAAGAGTTCCGCAAGGCCGGACTCAGGCCAGCGGGGGACCGGGGCAGCTACCTCGAGCGCTATACGATCGCCCAACGCCGCATCGTGCCGGGCGCTTCCTGGCTGACGTGGGAGTCGCGTGGTCTCCGCACCCAGACTCGCCTGGACCGCGATGCACGCCTGGCGATGGGAGGAGTGCCGCGGCTCGAGCGGCGCGCGGCCGCCGTGCTCCTCGGCGGTGCGTATCGTCCGGACGATGTCGCCCAAGTCCCCGCCCGGGGGCGAGCGGTGGTCCTGGTCATGGACTACCGGAAGCCCATCACGCCGGACCTGCAGCAGGTCCTGCAGCGGCTCATGGACCAGGGGCCCGCCGGCATCGTTCTCCTCTCCAACCGCGATTCCGCCACCTTTCAGCAGCGTGTCGCCCGCCAGGCAGTGCTGCGACTCACGATTGGCAACGAATCGGATTCCGGCATCCCGGTCGTCGAAGTGCGTGGGCGGGCCCTGGAAAAGGTTCTCGGCGCCGCCGGCGTCAATCCCGACCTGATACGCGAGGCACCGGCCCCCGTCATCCGTGACCTCCCCGATCTCGTCATCGGATTCGACCTTCAGGATCTGGTCATGGACTCGGCGAGCGCACCCAACACCGTGGGCCTGCTCCCGGGAAGCGACCCGGTGCTCAGCCGGGAGTATCTGGTCTATTCGGCGCACATGGACCACCTCGGTACGACGGGGGGCGGCGCCTGCCCCGCCCGCGGCGCCGATACCATCTGTAACGGCGCGGACGACGACGCCTCCGGCACGGTGAGCGTCATCGAGCTGGCGCGGGCGTTCGCGCGCCTCCCCCGCGCTCCAAAGCGATCGATCCTGTTCCTCACCGTGAGCGGCGAGGAGAAGGGGCTCTGGGGCAGTCAATACTTCACGGCGCACCCGCCGGTGCCGATGTCCAGCATCGTCGCCGACCTCAACATTGACATGGTCGGGCGCAACTGGAAGGACAGCATCGTCGCCATCGGTAAGGAGCAATCCGACCTGGGCGAGACGCTGGATGCGGTCGCCCGCCGGCACCCGGAGCTGCACATGCGCCCCATTGACGACCTGTGGCCTGGCGAGAACTTCTACTTCAGGTCCGATCACTTCAACTTCGCGCGGCGCGGCGTTCCGATCCTCTTCTTCTTCAACGGAACCCACCCGGACTACCACCAGGCTACCGATTCGCCGGACAAGATCGACGCGGAGAAGCAGTCGCGGATCGTACGGCTCCTGTTCTACCTCGGCAACGAGATCGCCAATCGCCCGGCGAGGCCGCGCTGGAATCCGGGTAGTTACGCCCGGATCGCGGGGTTCGGGCCGGTCGAGTAGGCCACCGGAGCGATCTTCACGGAGATTCCCATGTCGACGTCCACGGACTCGCTGGCGGACTTCAACGCGTTCCGCGCGCGGATGAACGATCTCATTCTCAATGCGGGGAACCTGACGATCAATCGCTTCTTCGCCCTGGATCATCGCGCCTACGAGCCGGGGGCCCTCGGCCGCCGGACCAAGGAGATGCTGGGCCTCGTGGCGAGCCTGGTGCTCCGCTGCGACGATTGTATCACCTATCACGTCGTCCGCTGCCACGAGGAGGGCGTGACCCGCGAGGAGTTTCTGGAAGTCTTCTCGGTCGGGCTGGTCGTGGGGGGGAGTATCGTGATTCCCCACCTCCGGCGGGCCATGGCCCGCCTGGAGGAGCTGGGGCCCGCCGCCCCCGCCGGCCCCTGACCCGGCCCGCTGGCGGAGCCCATCCGCCCTTCGGGGCCCCCTTATCTTTCGGTCCATGCGCCAGTCACGAATCCGCAATTTCTGCATCGTCGCGCACATTGACCACGGCAAGAGCACCCTGGCCGACCGGCTGATCGAGGCCACCGGTGCGGTCGAGAAGCGGCTCATGCGGGATCAGCTGCTGGATACCATGGACCTCGAGCGCGAGCGCGGCATCACCATCAAGCTCAACGCCGTCCGCATGGCCTACCGCGCCCGGGATGGGCAGGAGTACGAACTCAACCTGATTGATACGCCCGGGCACGTCGACTTCACCTACGAGGTCTCCCGCTCCCTTGCGGCGTGCGAAGGGGCGATTCTCGTGGTCGATGCCTCGCAGGGAGTCCAGGCGCAGACGTTGTCCAACCTCTTCCTGGCGCTCGACGCGGGGCTCGAAATCATCCCGGTGCTCAACAAGATCGACCTCCCAGGGGCGGAGCCGGAGCGACGCGCCCGGGAGATCATGGATCTCATCGGCGCCCCGCGGGAGGAGATTCTCGCCGTCTCCGCCAAGGAAGGCACCGGCATCCCCGAGCTGCTCGAGGCGGTGGTGGCCCGCGTGCCGGCGCCCCGCGGGAAACCGGACGCTCCTCTCCGCGCGCTCATCTTCGACTCGTACTTCGACCGCTATCGCGGCGCCATCCCGAGCGTGCGAATTGTCGACGGTGTGCTGCGGCAGGGAATGGAGATCGCCTTCGGCGCCCACCCCGACGATGTCTACACGGTCGACGAAGTGGGTTACCTGCAGCTGGGACAGCGCCCCACCGACCTGCTGGAGGCTGGGGAGGTGGGATACGTCGTGGCCAACACCCGCAGCGTGAGCGACACCCGCGCCGGCGACACGATCCTGGACGCCCGGGACCGGGCGGCCGAGCTGCTTCCGGGCTACCGCGAGGTGAAGCCGATGGTGTTCGCGGGCCTCTATCCGACCGACAGTGAGCAATATGAGCTGCTTCGCGATGCGCTGGCCAAGCTGAAGCTCAACGACGCGAGCCTGCAATATGAGCCCGAGACCTCCACCGCGCTCGGATTCGGCTTCCGGTGCGGCTTCCTCGGCCTGCTGCACATGGAGATCGTCGCCGAGCGGCTGCAACGCGAATTCAACCTCGACCTGATCACCACGGTACCGACCGTAGAGTATGACGTCTACCTCACCGACGGGTCGATGGTCCTGCTCGAGAACCCGACCAAGCTCCCCGATCCCGCCACGATCGCGCGAATCGAGGAGCCGTACGTCAAGGCGCGGATCATGGCGCCCGCGGAGTACATCGGCAGCATCATGAAGCTGGGCCAGGAGCGTCGGGGCGTCTACCACGGCATGCGATACCTGGACACGAGCCGGGTCGAATTCGATTTCGACTTCCCGCTCGGCGAGATCGTGCTCGACTTCTACGACAAGCTCAAGGGTCTCTCCCGCGGCTACGCCGCCATGGACTATGAGCTGGCCGGTTACCGGGAGTCCGACTTGGTGCGACTCGACATGCTCATCAACGGCGAGACAGTCGACGCCTTCAGCGTCATCATCCACAAGGACAAAGCCTACGAGTACGGACGCAAGATCGCGGAGAAGCTCAAGGAGCTGATTCCGCGACAGTTGTTCGTGGTGGCCATTCAGGCCGCTATCGGCAACAAGATCATCGCCCGGGAGACGATCTCCGCGCTGCGGAAGGACGTGCTGGCCAAGTGCTACGGCGGAGACGTCACGCGAAAGCGCAAGCTCCTGGAGAAGCAGAAGGAAGGCAAGAAGCGCATGAAGCAGCTGGGCCAGGTGGAGATTCCCCAGGAGGCGTTCCTCGCGGTGCTGCAGGTGGATTGAGCGTGCCGGAGACGTCCACACTCGTCATCCAGACCGCGCACCTCGGCGACGTCGTCCTTACCCTGCCCCTCCTGGCCCGGCTGGCCCAGGTGCACGGTCCCGTGGACGTCGTCACCACCCCGGCCGCCATCGACATCGTGCGGCGGCAACCCTCGGTTCGGCAGGCCATCTCGTTCGACAAGTCGAGCCGCATCGGAGCGGGTGGGGTCCTCCGGCTGGGACGCGGGCTCCGGCGGGCCCGCTACCACCAGATCTACCTCCCCCATGGCTCCGTGCGCTCCGCGATAGTCGCCCGCCTGACAGGAGCGGGCGAACGGGTGGGCTTCGCGGGAAGCCCCGGCGCTTTCCTCTATAGCAGGCGTGTGGCCGAGCCGGCCCGCGGACACCGGTCCCGCCGCCTGCTTGCACTGGCGCCTCCCGGGCCCGATCCCGCGGTTCCCTGGCTCGAGCTTCCCGCCGAGTCCCGTATCAAAGCCGCAGCGTGGCTCGAACAGAGCGCCATCCCGCCGGGGTTCGTGGTCCTCGCCCCAGGTGCGCGCTGGGCCACCAAGCGCTGGCCCTACTTTCCGGAACTCGCGTCTCGGCTCTCCTGCCCGCTCGTCGTGGTGGGCGGGCCGGAGGACGTGGACCGCGGGCAGGCCATTCTCCGCTCCGCTCGGGGCCCCGCCGGTAACGCCGCGGGCGCCTTCACTATCGTCGAGACGGCAGCCCTCATCGAGCGCTCAGCGCTCCTCGTCACCAACGACTCCCTGTCCCTGCATCTCGCCAGCGCGCTGGGCCGGCCAGTCGTCGCGCTCTTCGGTCCCACCGCGCCCGGCTTCGGGTTTGGCCCCACCGGGCCTGAAGACGAAGTCGTCGAGCACGACACCCTCGGCTGCCGACCGTGCTCGGTGCACGGCCCGAGAGTCTGCCCGCTCGGGCATCACCGCTGCCTCGGCGACCTCGCGGTCACCAGGGTGCTCGAAGCCGTCGAGCGCCGCGTGGCGCCCCAGGGCGGTGCGGACCGCTCGGCCGTCGGGGTTCCCGCAGAGTGGAGGTAAGGCCGCCCGGGTTCTATCATTCCCCCCATTCCCCGCTGCTCGGTTGCTTCCTCCCCAGAACCCGTGAGCCGGCCTTATGCGCTACATCGTCGGCATCGATCTCGGCGGCACCAACATCGTGTCCGGTTGCGTCGCGGAGGATGGCTCGGCCATCCTCGGCGTACGGCACGTGCCGACCGGAGCCGAAGAGGGGCCGGACGCGGTGGTTCGGCGGATCGTGGCCACCGCGCAGGAAAGCATCGCTGAAACGCGTCGGATCGCTCCCGGCGCGGAGCTGATTGGCGCCGGCATCGGGGCTCCCGGGCCACTGGATACGCGGTCCGGCGTGGTTCTACTCACGCCCAATCTCGGGTGGGTCAACATGCCTCTCCGGCAGCGACTGCAGGAGGGGCTCGGGCTTCGGACGGCGCTGGACAACGACGCCAACTGCGCGGTCCTCGGCGAGTGGTGGCGCGGAGCGGCCCGCAACACCCGCATGACCGTCGGCCTGACGATCGGCACCGGCATCGGTGGGGGCATCATCATCGATGGCCGGTTGTATCACGGCGCCTCGGACATCGCGGGCGAGGTGGGCCACATGACGATCGATGCCAACGGCCGGCGCTGCAAGTGCGGCAACTACGGGTGCATCGAGGCGTATGCATCGGGACCTAATATCGCGCTGCGCGCGGTCGAGGCCTTGGAGAGCGGCGCCGAGTCGAGCCTCCCTTCCTACGTGGCGGGCGACCTGCGCCGGATCACCGCGCAGACCGTCTACGAAGCCGCCCAGGCGGGCGACGACCTCGCCCTCGAGGTCGTGCGGGACACCGCCAAGTTTCTCGGCGCCGCGGTGGCGAGTCTCATCAACATTTTCAACCCCGAGGCCGTGGTCATCGTGGGCGGCGTAACGCTCGCGGGGGAGAATCTGTTCGTGCCGCTACGCCGCGAGGTCTCCCGTCGGGCATTCAAGCCCGCGGTCAAGATCTGTCGCATCGTTCCCGGCGAGTTGACCGGCGTGGCCGGCGTGTACGGGGCGGCCCGGGCCTTTCATGAGCAGGCCGATGCCGGCATCGTCTGAGCCGAGACCTGGATGGAGCCCATCGGAGCGTCGACATGCCTAAGGTCGGCGTGATCGGCTCGCTCGTCTGGGACATCATCTATGGTCGTGATCCCGCCGCCCCCCCCGTGGAGGAGTGGGGCGGCATCGCCTACGCGCTCGGCGGGCTCGACGCGGGCCTCCCGGCCGGCTGGCAGATCGTTCCGCTCATCAAGGTCGGCAGCGATTTCAGACATCAGGCCGCGGACCTGCTGGGGCGCCTCCCGCATCTGGTTCCTGGCGGTCGCTGCGTGGAGGTGACGGTCCCGAACAACCAGGTCACCCTGCGCTATGCCTCGGCGGAGCGGCGGTGCGAGCGGATGTCCGGGGGGGTGCCGGGGTGGACCTGGGTCGAGCTGGGCCCCATGGTGCAGGACCTCGATGCCCTGTACATCAACTTCATCTCCGGGTTCGAGCTGGAGCTGGGAACCGCCGAGGCGCTGCGCCAGGCCTTTCCGCGACCTATCTTCGCCGACCTTCACAGCCTCTTTCTCGGCATGCCACCCGATGGGCTCCGGGCTCTGCGGCCCCTCCCTGACCCCCAGTCCTGGTTCCGGTGCTTCGACATCATCCAGATGAATGAAGACGAAATGGCGCAACTCTCCTCCGACCCGATGTCGGTCGCGGCTCGGGCGCTCGCCGCGGGAGTCCGCCTGCTGGTGGTGACTCTCGGACCTCGCGGTGCGGTCTACTTCGCGGCCCCGGAGCGCCCCGGCGGCCCGGTTCGCACCGCCCTGATCCCTGCCCCAACGGTGGACGCGCTGGATCCCACCGGCTGCGGCGACGTGTTCGGCGCCGTGCTGGCGGCTGGGCTTTTCACCGGGCGGGGAGCGGAGGAGGCCATCGGGGTCGCCAATCAGCTCGCCGCGAGAAACGCAACGCTCCGCGGCGCCGGAGATCTGGCGCGGCTGCTCCGTGGGGAGCTGCTCGCCACGACGGGGACCGCATGAGTCGGGTGCTCGAGATCCCCGCGGCGTTCGACGACCGCACCTTCGAGACGTTCGCGCAGACCTTCTCGCAGGGCCCGCTCACGGAGCGGCTCCTGTTCGACGCAAGGGCGGCGCAGTGGGCGTCGCCCTTCGGGCTCGTTGCGATGCTGACCGCCGCCCAGGCAATTCGCGAAGCAGGCGGCCCCACGCCGGTGTTCACGGTGCCGAACGCCGACGAGGTCCGCCGCTACTGGACCAAGGCCGGCTTCTTCCATCACGCCGCCGACCTCTTCGAGATCCACGGACGAGTCCCGCGCATCAAGCCGGACGAGCGCTCCGATGTGCTCCTCGACGTAACGCCCGTCCGCGCCAGCGAGGATGTTCACACCGTCGTGGGAAAGATTCAGGAAGGGGCGGCCCGGATCCTCCATGAGGAGCTCCGGCTGGAGGCCAAGGCCACGATGGGGTTCGCCATGGCACTTTCGGAGGCCTGCCAGAATATTGTGGAGCACGCCGGCACGAGCGGATGGGTGGCGGTGCATGCCTATACCTTCCGCAAGCGGCTGGGCCGGCGGGTAGTGGTCATCGCGGTCAGCGATGCGGGCGTCGGGTTCCGCCGCTCGCTGGAGGCGACGCAGGCCCGCCGCTTCGGAGACCGCTGGGGCGACGGAGCCGCCCTCGAGGCCGCGGTGATCCAGAACGTCAGTCGTTTCCGCGACCCGGGGCGGGGCCAGGGCATCGCCGGCATCAAGCGATATCTTTCCCGGTGGGCCGGCAAGCTCAGCATCCGAAGCGGCACCGCGCGGATCGCCATCGTGCCGCCCTGGGACGACGACCAGCCGATGATCGAGCACCTCGCGCCCTTCCCCGGCGCGCAGGTGCAGATCGTGATTCCCGCACAGGAAGGAAGCGGTTCATGAGGCAGACCATCCGGGTGGAGCGGCTCCTCCGGGAATCCGTCCAGACCACCTATTGCGACCTCGTCACCCGGTCCACCGGCCGGGCGGTCCGCGCCAGCATCGAGCAGGTGCTGGCCTCCGCGGGAGCGGCGGAGCAGGTGGCCCTGCTCGATTTCTCCGAGGTCGGCCTGGTGGACCTGAGCTGCGCGGACGAAATCGTCGCCAAGCTGCTGCAGGACCCGCCGCGGTTGACCTTTCTGGTGCTGCAGGGACTCCGCGAGGAGCAGTTGGAGGCAATCGAACATGTGCTGGAGCACCGCGACCTGGCCGCGCTCGTTTCCGACTCCGCCGACGGTACGGCCCGCATCGTGGGACGGGTGAGCCCCGACCTGCGATCGGCCTTCCTTTCGCTTCAGTCGACCGGCCCCGCCACCGCCGCCCAGCTCGCCGAGCGCCTCGGCTGGCCGCTGTCACAGGCGGGGGAGGCACTGGACAGCCTGCTTCGGATGCGGCTGGCCCGGAGCGCAGACGGCCTCTTCATCGCTCCCCTGTCCGCGTGAAGCGCAAGCTCGGCCCATCGACCCTGGCCATCCACGGCCAGCCCGCGCGCCGAAGCGACTGGGCGCCTGTGGTATCTCCGGTGTACCAGACCAGCACGTTCACCAATCCCGTCGGCTCCGACGAGACGGTGATGTACACCCGATACGGCAACAATCCCAATCAGGTCGGGCTGGCCGCCAAATACGCGCTCCTCGAAGGCGCCGAGGCCGCGCTATTTGTATCGAGCGGCATGGCCGCGACCGCCCTCGCCCACCTTGCGGTGCTGCGGCCCGGCGATCACCTGCTCTCCAGTTCCTGGATCTACGGCGGAACGCGCCGGCTCTTCGAGGAGGAGTTCGGCCGGCTGGGCATCGACGTCACCTACGTCAACCCGGACCAGCCTCGTCTCTGGCGGCGGTCGGTGCGCAAGAGCACCCGCGCCGTGTTCGTCGAAACGCCGACCAACCCACTGATGCGGGTCATCGACCTGACGCCAATGGCCCAGATCGCGCGGGATGGCGGCTTTGCGCTTCTGGTCGACGGCACCTTCGCCAGCCCGATCAACTTCCGGCCCCTGGAGCATGGCGCGGACATCGTGATCACCAGCGCCACCAAGTACCTGAACGGGCACAGCGACATCATCGCCGGGGCGGTCGCGGCCTCGGGCTCGATCATCGAGGAAATCACGCGCCTGATGATGCTGTGGGGCCAGTCCATCGACCCCCACGCCGCCTGGCTGGTCGAGCGCGGCCTCCGTACCCTGGGAGTGCGCATGGGGCGCCACAACACTAACGGGATGAGCGTGGCGCAGTGGGCCGAGCAGCATCCGGGCATCACGCGAGTGCACTACCCCGGCCTGCCGTCCCATCCCGACCACGAATTCGCGGCGCAGATCCTCGACGGCTTCGGCGGCATGGTGGGCCTCGAGCTCAAGGGCGGCGTGCGTGCCGCGGAGCGCTTCCTCAAACGCCTGAAGCTCATCACCCACGCGCCCAGCCTGGCGGGGGTGGAGAGTCTGATCTCGGAGCCCCGCCTGACGAGCCACAGCCGGCTCACCGAGGAACAGCGCGCCAAGCAGGGCATCCCGGATGGCTTCGTCCGGCTGTCCTGCGGGATCGAGGAACCGGAGGATATCGTGGCCGACCTCGAGCAGGCGCTGGGTTGACGCCCGGACGTCCGACAACCTGACGTCGGGCACGTAACGTCTTATCTTCCAGCCGTGATCCGATTCTCCCACGTCTTCAAGGATTACCCGAAGGGCGTCGCCCTCAAGAACGTCTCCCTCCACATCGCGAAGGGTGAGTTCGTCTTTCTGACGGGCCATTCGGGCGCCGGCAAGTCGACGATGCTCAAGCTGCTTTATGGGGAGCTCCGGCCGACTGCCGGGGATATCCGCGTTTCCGGGTTCTCCATCGGCGATCTCTCTCCAGCCGATATCCCGCGCCTCCGCCGGCGGCTGGGAATCGTCTTCCAGGATTTCAGACTGCTCGAGGATCGGACCGCGGAAGAGAACGTGGCCTTCGCCCTCGAAGTCACCGGCTGCCGTCAGGACGCCATCGCCTCCAAGGTGATGCGGGTCCTCACGCAGGTCGGCCTCGCCGCCAAGGCGCAGGCCTACCCGCAGGAACTCTCCGGCGGCGAGCAGCAGCGTGTGGCCATCGCGCGGGCCCTGGTGAACGACCCGACGATCCTGGTGGCGGACGAGCCGACCGGCAACCTGGACGAACGGGCGACGCGCGGCGTGTTCCAGCTGATCCGGGAGATCAACGCGGGCGGCACCGCGGTGGTGATGGCCACCCACGACCTCGATCTTGTCAAGCAGACCACCTACCGAACGGTGGAGCTGCGGGAGGGAACGGTCGTCTTCGACAGCGGCGTTGACGACGGCGCGGGCGAGGAGGACGAGTGAGACTCCTGGTCCGCGAGGCCCTGCAGGCCTTCCGCCGCGCCCCGCTCCTGTCCGCGCTCTCTATCACCACCATCGGCTTTTCCCTGTACGCCGTCGGCCTCTTTGCCCTGGTGGCCGTCAACTTGCGCGAGGCGCTCCGCTCCGTGGAGGAACGCGTGGAGGTCGTGGCGTACCTGCTTCGCGGCACGCCGCCGGAGACGATCGCCCAGGCTTCCCAGGACATCGCGGCCTTTCCGGAAGTCGCCCGGGTGACATTCGTGAGCGAGGACGAGGCCCTCAAGCGGGCGCGCCAGGAGCTGGTCGAGTTCCGCGACGCCTACCGCGACCTGTCCGTGAACCCCCTGCCGGCATCGCTGGAAATCCAGTTGCGCGAAGGCTATCGGGACGCGGCGCACACCGCCGCCGTCGCGGAGCGCCTGAAGGGATATGGATTCATCGAGGATGTGCGCTACGGACGGGAGTGGATCGAGAAGCTCGATCGGCTTCGCAACATCGCGGGCCTGGTCGGCCTGACGATCGGGCTGGCCTTCGCCGCCGTCGCGGTCGTCATCATCGGCGTCACCATCAGGATCACCGTCCTGCAGCGGGCGCGCGAGATCGCCATCATGCGCCTGGTCGGGGCCACCAACGGCTTCATCCGCGGCCCCTTCCTGCTGGAGGGGATGCTCAAGGGGCTGTTCGGAGGCGTACTCGCGGTCGCCCTGCTCTACGGCACCTATCTCCTGTTCAGGAGCCAGGTGCAGCTGGCTACCTCCGGCATCGTCTTTCTGGAGTCGCCCCAGGTGGCCCTCGGCATCATCTTCGGTGTGCTCATCGGCCTCGGAGGGAGCCTCGTCAGCGTGGGAAGGCACCTCCGGAATGTTTGAGCGTCCGGCCCGCTTCCTTATTCTGCTCGTCCTCGCCGCGGTCCCCCTCGCCCCAGTCCATGCGCAACAGGATCTCGACGAATCACGTCGCCGCCTCGAAGCGGTCCGGCAGGAGCGGGAGCGGCTGGAGCTCGAGCGGATCCGGCTGCAGGGCCAGGTGCACGACCTCGGCCAGGAACTCGACAACCTCGAGCGGCAGCGCCAGACCACGAACCGGATCGTCAACGAGCTCGAGAAGCAGATCGGCGGGCTCAACGAGCACATCGACCGCGCCAGTGCCGACCTGGCTCTGGCTCAGGACAACCTCGCCGAGAAGCGCGCCGTGCTGGCACGGCGGCTGGCGGAGATCTACAAGCGGGGCCGACTGTACACCTTCGAGGTACTGGTCTCGGCGCAGTCCTTCGGCGATCTCCTCTCCCGGTACAAGTACCTCTACCTGCAGTCGCGCCAGGATCAGGCCCTCGTTGACGATGTCGAGCGCCTCAAGAACCAGGTCCAGCGGCGACGGGAGGAAATCATTCAGATCAGGGCCCAGCTCGATCAGAGCCGAGAGGACCGGCAGGCGGAGCTGCAGCGTTACGGGCAGCTGGTAGAGGAGCGCGCCCAACGCCTCCAGGAAACCCGACGCTCGGCGCGCAACACTGAACAGAAGCTGACGGCCCTCCAGCGCGACGAGGCGGACCTGAACGACCTGCTCCAGCGTCTCGAGGCCGCGCGCAGAACGGCCGAGGCCCGGAACCCAAGAGCGAGCACCGCCACAACCGCCTCCCTTACCACTGCCGACATCGGCAAGCTCGACTGGCCGGTGGATGGAAAGATCCTCTACGACTTCGGTCGGGAGCAGCTCCCCTCGGGCGCGGTCATCAAGCGCAACGGCATCGGCATCGGCGCGCCGCTCGGGACGCCGGTGCGGGCCGTGGAGTCCGGTACCGTGGAACGCCTCCAGACGATGGGCACGTACGGGCTCGTGCTCATCCTGTCCCACGGCGATGGCTATCGCTCGCTCTACATGCACCTTCAGGAGGCCAAGGTCAGTCTGGGAGCCAAGGTCACCAAGGGCCAGATCATCGGGACCGTGGGCGGGGAGAACAGCGACGAGGGCCCACACCTCTATTTCGAGATCCGCGGGGAAGGTGGAATCCCGCTCAACCCGTCCGACTGGCTCAAGCGGCGGCGCTAGCGCGCGCTCAGGAGGCGACGGTGTCAGCACTGCCGACCCGTCCGTCGGTCTGGGCCTTGCCGCGGAGCAACGCCGCCTCTGCCAGCGCGAACAGATCCGACGACCCCGTCACGGCCGGATGCGGAAAAGTCACGACGCCGGCCGCCAGGGTCGGCCGGTCCTCGACGGCCAGGTCCGCGAACTCGTGCTGCTCGATCATCTGTCGCAGGCGCCCGATCGACGCCCGCGCGCCCGGCAGATCGGTCTCGGGGAGTACCACCGCAAACTCGTCGCCTCCGTAGCGGCTCACGAAGTCGGGTGCGCGCACCTCGCGCAGCAGCACCTTGCCCAGCTCCGAGAGCACGCGGTCCCCGACCGAGTTGCCGAAGCGTTCGTTGTAGCGGCGCAGGCTGTCGACATCGAGCAGGATCAGGCTGAACGTGAGGGCGTAGCGCCGCGCCCGCTCGAACTCCTCCCGTACCCGACGATCGAGCGCGTCGAGCGTCCCACACCCGGTTAGCAGGTCGGTCGCAAGGGCGCTCGCCTGCCGGCGGGCCTGTCCCGCTCGCTGCTCCTCGTTTTCGAGAAGGCGGGACGCAACCTGCAGCAGCCGTTCCGCGAAGCGGAGCTGGTCCGGCGTCAGCGCCGGGTCCTCGTTCCTGGTCCGAAGCAGAAATGCGCCGGCCGGCTTCCCGTGGAGGTTGACCGGGATCACCGCCACGCTGCGCAGGTCCGCGGTGACGCCGAGTTCGTTCCAGAGCCGGCGGATATCCTCGAACAGGGGATGGCTCGCCAGGTCGGGAATGAAGACCGTCTTGCCGGTTCGGAGCGCCTCGCGAATCTCCGGATAGCGGTACAGATCCACCCGCAAGTCGCGGGTCCCCGGGCGCTCCAGAACCGCGATGACGCGCCCGTAGCGTTCCCAGGGGGACGCGAGGAGGAACGAGCAGCGTGCGAGTTCCAGCGCCATGCCGACCCGCCGCACCAGGGTCTCGACGATGGCGTCGGACTTGAGTGCCGCCGAAAGCTCCTCGAGGATGTCGAGCATCACTTCCTGGCGCCACAACGTCGACCGCTCGGCGCCGTTGATCGACGTGCGGCGCAAGCGGGCCGCCACCCTGGCGCTCAGTTCCGTGAGGTTCACCGGCGCGGCGACGACATCGTCGGCCCCCATCGCGAGTGCCCGGGTTGGCCCCTCGGGATCCGGTTGAGCTAGGACCACGATGCGCGGGATCGCCTGCCAGGCCTCACCCTTCAGCGCTGCCAGTGCCTGCTCGAGCGGGGCATCGGCGCGAGGCGCGGTGACGACGATGAGGTCGGGCGGGGCAGCGGGGGGATGGGAGGCTTCCCCGTTGTCGGATTCGATGATGTGATACCCGCCGCGCGCCAGCGCCCGCTCCAATCCTTCTGGTCGCGACACGGCGTCACCGAGCAGCAGGATCCGTCGGGGGGGAACGAGGTCGGTCATTGGGAATCGGGAACCGGACGCGGCGGACGGGAACGTACCCGGCCTCTGCTCCCTGTCAAGGAAAACCGGACATGGCGCGATCGATAAGGCCACTGGGCGAGATGCTTGGAGCGCATGTCTCCGCACAGGGCGGGGTCCAGCACGCACCGGCGCGCGCGGCCGCGATCGGCGCCACCGCCTTCCAGCTCTTCACCAAGACGCCAAACCAGTGGCGGGAACCGGTAATCGACGCTGCCACCGGCGAGCTGTTCCGCCTGGAACTGGAACGTACGGGCATCGGCTGCGTGGTGGCGCACGACTCCTACCTGATTAATCTGGCTTCTCCGGACCCAGCGCTCCAAGCCCGGTCCGCCGCCTCGTTTCGGGCCGAGCTTGCCCGGTGCGAGGCCCTGGGAATCCGGTACCTGGTGTCTCACCCGGGCAACTATATGGATAACCGCGAGGCGGGCCTGGAACGCAACGCCGCCGCCTACGCCCGCTGCCTCGAACGCGTACCCGGCTCGGTGATGGTGCTCCTGGAATCCACCGCCGGGAGCGGGACCGCGCTCGGGGCAACCTTCGAGGAGCTGGCCGAGCTGCGTGCGCGGATCCCGGCATCTCTCCGTGAGCGAGTGGGGTTCTGCGCCGACACCTGCCACCTCCATGCGGCCGGCTACGATCTGGTGCATGACTACGAGGGCGTCTGGCAGGCCTGGGACCGCGTCATCGGCGGCACCCACCTGCGCTGCCTGCACCTCAACGACTCGAAGACCCCCCTGGGCTCCCATCGCGACCGCCATGAACTGATCGCCGAAGGGACCATCGGCGCGGACCCCTTCCGCCGCATCATGCGCGACCCGCGCTTCCGCCTGTCCGTGAAGATCATCGAGACCCCCAAGGGCGACGACCCGATCGCGACGGACCGGAGAATGCTCCGGCGCCTGCGTGCATACGCCAGGGGCACCGTACGTCACCCTCGTTGACCCCACCCCCGACTCACGGCATCTTAACCGAATGCGATTCCTGACGTTCGCGCTCGCGTGCGGAACCCTGCTGCCGTCCGTCCTCTCCGGCCAGGGCCGATACAGTCTGACCGTGACTGGCGTGGCCGGCACCCACCTCGTCACCGATCAGATCTTTCAGAGCATCAAGATCACGCAGCTCGTCGCCCCCACGCTCACCCTGGGAGGCTCCCTGCCGGTCTCGCCCCACCAGCGGATGGGGATCGAGATCGCGCTCGGCTCGACCAAGACCCGGGTGCTCGAGACCGGCTACCCGACCACCGAAGGCCCGGCCTTCCGGACCCTATCGGTAACCCTTGGATTCGAAGGGCCGATTCTATCCCGGTTCACCTACCGCGCCGGCGCCGGCCTCCTCAAGTATATGCCGGACCATCAGGGAATCTTCCTCCAGGGCGGCCCCCTGTTGCTGGTCCTCACCGGCGGTCTCGACTACCACTACCCGCTCCACGGTGGCCTCGGGCTCCTGGCCCGCGCGCGGTACGACTATCAGCGGTTCACCACCGACCAACTCCAGGCCATCGGCTTCTCGCGCACCCAGGACGTGCATCGGGTGGGCATCGGCCTCGGCATCGAGTACCAACGGCCATGACCCGAACTACTCTCTGGACGGCCCTGAGCCTCGCGGCCGCGGCCACCGCCCTGGCGTGCAGCGATCTTCTTCCGCCCACCCGGCTCATTTCCTATGATTGGCGCCTCATTGTCCCCTATGACAGCGCCGGCCAGACCTACGTCGACACCCTCTCCTTCCACTGGCCCCGAACCAGTATTCCGGTACGGATCTGGGTCGAGGACCAGTTCGATCTTCCGACCCGCGTGCAGGAGGGAATCGCGCTGTGGCGCCCCATCTTCATCTACGGAGAATGGAACGCGGTGCTGGTGAACGATTCCAACCAGGCGGACGTTATCGTGCGCGCCATTCAGCCGCCCCCGACCGGCTTCAGTCGGGCCGCGCGGGTGCACGCGATGGCTCGGTCCTGTTTCGGGGCCACCGACGTCGACACCGGGGCGACACGCTTTCAGCTCCAGATCCCGATCCACAGCTACATCTTTCCCAGCCTGCCTAACGCCCCCGACATTCTCCAATGCATGCGGATCGTGGCGGCCCACGAGCTGGGCCATTCGCTTGGCATCCTCGAGGAGTCGCCGGATTCGCTCGACCTCATGTTCTCCAACCCCACTGTCGACTACCTGAGCGGCAACGACACGGCCGCCGCCATCAATGCCTACCACTACCCGGCGGCGATGGTACCGGTCTGGCGTTGAGCGGCCGGCGTCGGCCCCTGAATAACTATTCACCACACATCATCCCGTTGCCTCCGACCGGGCGGCTGTTGAGATTCCCGGTTCAGCGCGGCTCGTCCGGCGTGGACCGGCCGCCGCAGGACCGCCCACGGAGCCCAACCCGATGACTGTTGCCGCAGATCCTCGCCTCGTCCCCCACGAGTCCCCCGCGTGGGTCACCCATGAACGGCTGCGGGCCTGGGTAGCGGAGATCGCCGCGCTCACCCAGCCGGAGCGGATCCACTGGTGCGACGGATCGCAGGCCGAGACCGATGCCCTGCTCAAGCAGATGGTGGCCACCGGCACGCTGCGCCAGCTCAACCCGGCGCGCCGCCCCAACAGTTATCTCGCGCTGTCCGATCCCAGCGACGTCGCCCGGGTGGAAGACCGCACCTTCATCTGCAGCCAGCGGCGCCAGGACGCGGGGCCGACGAACAACTGGGTGGACCCCCGGGAGATGCGATCCACCCTGCGCCGAGTGTTCAGCGGCGCAATGCGCGGCCGGACCATGTACGTGGTCCCCTTCAGCATGGGCCCCCTCGGTTCGCCCCTGGCTCACATCGGCGTGGAGCTCACCGATTCCCCATACGTCGTCGTGAGCATGCGGATCATGACCCGGATGGGCCGGGCGGCCCTCGCCGCGCTTGGAGATGGGGAGTTCGTGCCGTGCGTGCACTCGGTCGGGCAGCCCCTCGCACCGGGAGAGCCGGACAGTCCGTGGCCCTGTAACCGGGAAGAGAAGTACATCGTCCACTTCCCGGAGGAGCGGAGCATCTGGTCTTATGGCTCGGGATACGGCGGCAACGCCCTCTTGGGCAAGAAGTGCTTCGCGCTCCGCATCGCGTCGGTCATGGCTCGAGACGAGGGATGGATGGCCGAGCACATGCTCATCCTGGGGCTGCAAAGCCCCGAGGGCGAGAAGCGCTACGTAGCGGCCGGCTTCCCCAGCGCCTGTGGCAAGACCAACCTGGCCATGCTCCTCCCTCCCGAGGGCTGCGAGGGCTGGACCGTGACCACGGTCGGAGACGACATCGCGTGGATCCGGCCCGGCTCCGACGGGCGACTCTACGCGATCAACCCCGAGGCGGGATTCTTCGGGGTCGCCCCCGGCACTTCGGAGAAGTCCAATCCGACCGCCATGGCGACCATCCGTGCCAACACCATCTTCACGAACGTTGCCCTCACGCCGGACGGGGACGTCTGGTGGGAAGGCATGACCGAGCATCCGCCCGCAGAGCTGATCGACTGGCAGGGGCAGCATTGGACGCACGCCTGCGGCCGCAAGGCGGCCCACCCCAACGCCCGCTTCACCGCGCCCGCATCCCAGTGCCCCTCGATGGACCCGGACTGGGAGAACCCCGAGGGCGTTCCCATCAGCGCCTTCCTGTTCGGCGGGCGCCGGGCGGCGCTGGTCCCGCTGGTCGTCCAGGCAGTCAACTGGAATTTCGGAGTCTATGCCGCGGCGACGATCGGTTCCGAGACCACCGCCGCCGCGGCCGGGGCGGTCGGAACTGTGCGGCGCGACCCCATGTCCATGCTCCCCTTCTGCGGCTATCACATGGGGGACTACTTCAACCATTGGCTCCAGCTGGGCCGCCAGATCGTCGATCCGCCGCGCATCTTCTGCGTCAACTGGTTTCGGAAAGACGCCGAGGGAGAGTTCATCTGGCCCGGGTACAGTCAGAACCTCCGCGTGCTCAAGTGGATCTTCAATCGCGTGCGGGGGCGGGCCGCCGCCACCGAGAGCCCACTCGGCTGGATGCCGCGGTACGAGGACATGGATTGGACGGGGCTTAAGGAGTTCGACGAGGAAACCTTCCGCGACCTGATGTCGGTTCCGCGGGAGGCCTGGAAGACCGAGATCCTCTCGCACCAGGAACTGTTCGAACGCCTGTACGACCGCATCCCGAAGGAGTTCATCCTGATGCGGGAGCTGGTGCTGTCGAGCCTCTGGCGCTCAGCTGAGGAATGGAAGCTCGCCCACGAGACGGATGCCGACTGACCGGCTGGCCGCCACGCTGACCCGCCAGCCGGGATCGCTGCCGTGAGCGACTTCGAGGTCATCCGCGATCCTCTCTGGGACAATATCCGCCTGGATGTACAGGCAGTGCGGCTGCTCGACACCGCCCCGATGCAGCGGCTGCGATACATCCGCCAGCTCGGCCACGCCTTCCTGGTCTACCCCGGCGCCACGCATACCCGGTTCGAGCACGCCCTCGGCGCGTACCATCTGACCCGGCGCGCCCTCGCGGCCCTCGAGGAACGGGGAGAACTCGGGGTCGTTCCCGAGACCCAACGCCAAGCCGCCCGACTCGCCGCCCTCCTCCATGATGTCGGTCATTACCCCTTCTCTCATACTCTCGAGGAGGCGGGGTTCCCGCATCATGAACGGCTCGGCGTGGCCCGACTCCACCGAGATCCAATCGCCTCGGAGCTCGCCGCTGCGGGAGATTCGCGACTGGCTGAGGAGGTCGGTCGGTTCATCAGCGCGGAGAGCACCAGCGCCCTCCGCGGGCTCATCTCCGGTTCCCTCGACCTGGACAAGATTGACTACTTGAGCCGGGATGCCCGCATGTGCGGGGTGCCCTACGGCGCGGTCGACGTCGACCGGTTACTGGCCTCCCTGACACTCATCGAGACCGCACCTGGCCGGCTGGAGCTCGGGGTTCAGGAGAAAGGGATCAGCGCCCTCGAGTCCCTCCTCTTCGCCAAGTACCAGATGTACCGCAACGTGTATTGGCATCACGCGGTCCGCAGCGCCACCTGCATGTTCAAACGCGCCGTCCGGGCCGCCGTTCATGCCGGCGCCCTCAGCGCCGACGCCATTGCCGATGCCACCGACGACGGACTGATGGAGCGCCTTGTCACCGCGGACCCGACCGGGCTCGCCCGACTGGTGGCGGCCCGGCGGCTCTACAAGCGCGCCCTCGATCTGCCGGCCAGTGAGGTGCCCGTCGAGCCCGAGCCGTGGGTGCGGGAACGTCCGGACCTGCTGGAGCGGGTCGAGAATCGGCTGGCCAGGGATGCGGGCCTCGCGGAAGGCGAGTTGCTGCTGGACTTTCCCAGCAATCCGTCCATGCTGGCGGTTGACCTGCCGTTGCGGACTCGCACCGGAGCCGCCGAACGATTGACGGGCGAAGGAGTAGCCGGACAGTTCGGGCTCCCGCGGGTGGCGGGAGAGCTCTATCGGAGCGCACGGCGCCTGCGGGTCTTCACCGCAAGGCCGGTCTCGGTCCAGCTGGGGCCCGTTCGCGAGCTCGTAGCTCTTGCGCCCGGGGAGATGGAAGCGCGCCTCGCAGAAGCTACTCGGCTGATCGGCCGCTGAAGGCGCCGCGCCGGGGCCTCAGGAGGTCCGGGCTGACTGGGGAAGGACGGGGGAAGTCACGTCGGCTGGAACGTCAGGTTCTATCCGAATGATGAGCGCCGTGATATTGTCGAGACCACCCCGGCGATTAGCCTCGTTGATCAGTCGGTCGACCCACTGCTGCGGGCCCCCCTCCCCCTTGAGGATCGCCGCGAGCTGCTCATCCTCCAGCATCCCCGTCAGGCCGTCGGACGCAAGAAGGAGCACGTCACCGGCTCGGAGGTGGCCGAAATAGAGGTCGGGAACCACCTCCGCGTTCGCACCGATGCACCGCGTGATCACGTTGCTGTACGGGTGCGCCCTCGCCTGCTCTGGCGTCAGCAGGCCCAGATCCACCTGCTCCTGAACATAGGAATGGTCCTTGGTAATCTGCAGCAGACGGCCGCCACGCAGCAGGTAGGCTCGGCTGTCACCAACCTGTCCCAGGATATAGCGCTCGGGCAAGAGAATCAGCGCGGTGGTGGTGGTCCCCATGCCGCGCTTGTCGTGCTCCGTTAACGTCCGGTCGAAAATCGCGGAATTGGCCTCGATGATCGCGTGACGCATCCGCTCGCCAGCCTGATCATCGGACAGGCCCTTGAGGGCTCCCAACTCCCGCGACACGATCCGGACCGCCATCTCGCTGGCGACCTCGCCCGCCGCATGCCCGCCCATCCCGTCGGCAACGATGAACACACCACGATCCGCCAGCATCAGATAATTGTCTTCATTCCCGGACCGGACGATGCCGGTGTCGGTGCGGGCAGCGCAGGAGAAACGCACGGTAGGCGTGCTACCTCAGCAGCAGGAAAGCCGCCAGGATTCCGAGCACGACGAGAAGCGCGGCTGGTATTAGCCACTTCGGCAGCTTCTGCTTCTCCGCCGGCGCCATGACCACCGGGGGACGTCGCGGAGCGGGGGGCTTGACGGCGACATCCCCCTCGGCGGGCTCGTGCATGTCCGGGCGTGGCAGCCCGGCTCCGGGCGCGGGAGCCTCCGCCGCAGGAACGGGAGCGGCCATGACCGGCTGCGGGAACGGCGCGCTGGGAGCCGGGCGCACGGCTCCCATGACCTTCGTGCCCGAGCCGGCCTCCGTACCCAGGTGGTCGTCAGTGGGCTCGAACATTACCGACACTTCGCCAAAACGCACCACCGTCCCCGGACTCAAGGCCACGTCCTCCTGAATGCGCTCACCATCGACCCACGTCCCATTGGTCGAGCCGTTGTCGGACAGGATCCAGACCCCTTCTCGCCGGGTGAGCTTGGCATGGGAGCCACTGACGCTGTCGTCGGGAATCACGAGATCGTTGTAATCCGCCCGGCCGATGTTCACCACCGGCACCCGTACCGTGAGCCGCTGGCCCTTGAGCACCCCGTTGCGGACCAGGAAGGTCGCCATTGGGACGGTGCTGCCCGAGGAGCGGATGACCGGACGCGGTGCGGACGGGGTCGGTACGGGCATGCCGTGCATGGTGTGCGAGAGCCGCTCGGCGGCCCCCTCGGGAACCGGGGCGGGCACGATGGGCATCCCCGGTTGGGAAACGGGAGCCCGCGCGGCCGGGGCCGCCTCAGGAGCCTTGTCCGCATAGAATCGGAACTCGTGATCGCCGATCTTGATCACGTCCGCCCGGGCCAGCAGGCGCTGGGCTTCAATCCGTTCCCCGTTGACGAAGGTCCCGTTGGTGCTGCTGTCCACCAGCACGTACCCCTGTGGGGAGACGAAGATCTCGGCGTGCCGCCGCGAGACGTCCTTGTTCGGCACTACGATGTCACACCCAGCCTCCCGGCCGATCACCAAGGGGGTGGACCCGATCGTGTATTCGCGGCCGTCGGTCAGGCAGACCATGCGGCCCCCGGTGGCGGCCGTCGGCGGTTTCGGGGCCGCCGGCTTCCCGGCCACCGCCGCCATCTTGGCAACGTCCGCCGCGCTCACGAACTGGGTGCTCCCGCTGCGACGCGGATCGTGGACCAGGAGCTCGTGAATCCCCACCTGCACCCGGTCACCATGCAGGATGGGAGCAGGTTCCGGGCCCAGTTTGACGCCGTTCAGAAGCACATCGTTGTCACTCAGCCGCCGGACCGACGCCGATCCGTCCGACGCGCCGATAACCACGGCGTGGGCCGCCGCGACTCCGGTGAGCCGAAGCCCACAGGACGGATCTGCGCCGATCACCATCTCACCCGTGGGAATCGGGGTCCGTTGACCGGCAAGCTCCAGTTCCATCATCCCTCACGCCTCGTCTCGACTTGGATGCCAAACGTATGTCCCGCTTCGTAACCACGCAAGCGATACAAGCTTACGCGCTCAGAGGCTCCGACCGCTCCTGACCGCGCAACTGAAGTCGGTAGAGCCGCTCGTACAGGCCACCCTGCTCCAGCAGGCCCCGGTGCGTCCCCCGCTCCCTGATCTCCCCGTGATGCAGGACCAGGATCTCGTCGGCATACAGGATCGTACTCAGCCGGTGGGCCACGACGAGACTGGTTCGCCCTGACATCAGCTCCCGAACCGCGCCCTGAATCTGCAGCTCCGCCTCCGCATCGACCGAGCTGGTGGCCTCGTCCAGGACCAGAATCCGGGGATCACGCGCCAATGCCCGAGCAAAGGAAAGCAACTGTCGCTCTCCCACGCTCAGGTTACGACCCCGTTCCCCAAGAACATGGCTGTAGCCGCCGGGCAGCCGCTCGATAAACCGGTCGGCGCCGACCCGCTGCGCTGCTTCCCGCGCGGCCTCGGCACTTACGGCCCCGTCCAGGGCCAGGTTCCGCAGGACATCCCCCGTGAAGAGAAAGAGATCCTGCTGGACAAACCCGATCAGGCCCCGGAGCTCGCCGGGATCGAGATCCCGGATATCCACGCCATCGATCGTGACCCGCCCCCGTTCGGGGTCGTAAAAGCGGAGCAACAGGCTGATGATCGTCGTCTTGCCAGCCCCCGTATGTCCCACCAGGGCAACGGTCTGCCCCGGTCGCGCCCGGAAGCTCACACCCTTGAGCACCCAATCTCCCGAGGAACCGTAGCGGAACCAGACGTCCTCGAATGCCACCTCGCCCCTGACCGGCAAGGAGAGACGCACCGGGGGCATCCGCGTTCTCACGGTGGGCTGGGTATCGAGCAGCCGGAAGATCCGCTCCGAGGAGGCCATGGCGCTCTGCAGCAGGTTGTACTTCTCGGAGAGGTCCTGCAGCGGCTGAAAGAACCGTCGCGTAAGCTGCAGAAAGGCGGCGAGCACACCCACGGTCAGCGTCTCGCTGATCACGCGCGCGCCACCGTACCACAGGAGCAGCGCCAACGCTACGCTGGTCAGGAATTCGACGACCGGAAAGAACACCGCGTAGATAGTGATTGAGCGGAGATGGGCCGTCAGATGGTCCCGATTGATGCTCGCAAAGGCCGCCGCCTCCGCTTCTTCCCTCCCGAATAGCTGCACCACGCGCATCCCCGAAAGGTGCTCCTGCAGGAAGGCGTTGAGCCGGGCCAGACGGGTCCGGATGTCACGAAACGCGAGTCGCACCTGACCGCGGAAGGTGGCAGCCACGATGATCATCACCGGAATGACCGCGAAGGCGACCAGGGCCAGTCGCCAATCCACGTACAGCATCATCGCCACGATGGCCGCCAGGGTGAAGACGTCCCCGAAGACGGTCACCACGCCGGAAGAGAAGAGCTCGTTGAGCGTCTCAACATCCGAGGTGACCCGCGTCATCAGCCGGCCCACCGGATTGCGATCGAAATACTCCACCGACAGATCCTGCAGATGCTGGAACAGCTGGAGGCGGAGATCCGCCATTACTCGCTGCCCCATCCAGCTCGTCAGGTAGGTCTGGGCGTAGTCCAGGCAGAAGTCGAGAACCAGGGCGCCCAGCAGCAGCAGGGCGAGGGTCATGAGCAAATGCGTGTCCCGGGCCGGCACAGCGACGTCGAGCGCGCGCTGGGTGAGCGCGGGACCAACCAGCGTGAGGCCGGCCGTTCCCAGCAACAGCAGCACCGCCAGCGCGGCCAACGGGCGGTAGGGCCGCAGGTACCCGAGCAGTCGACGCATCAGGGCCGCGTCGTAGCCCTTGACGTCCGCCTCGGCGTGAAAATCAGGAACCGTCATCGCGGCTCAGCGTTGGGAACTCGGCCTGCAGCCACCGCGGACGGCGGCGGGGCCATGGACTCATCCTCCCCATCCAGCGCGTCCCCGCCGCGCAGGCGGGATCGCACCCACTGCGAGAACACCACGAAACCGAACGCCAGAGTGAAGTAGGAGAGAATCGACCGCCAGATCAGAGTATACAACGGGCTCAGCGACCGGGGGATGTACACCGAGGACATCACCGCGGTCGACAGCAGCTCCGCGATGCCCGACGCTCCCGGCGTCGGGGCAAAGTAGAGAAGGAACGTGATGAGCGTCTGGACCAGGAGCACATCGACGAACTGAGCGTGAATACCGACTGCGCGCAGCGCAACATAGCCCGCGAGCAGCTTGTTCGCATGGGACGGACCAGACAGGATCGTGGCCCACAGGAGAGCCAGCCAGCCCTTCGGGCTGTTGAACGCGAGCACGCTCTCATGCGCCTCGTCGATGCCGGCTCGAAGCCCCTCGATCCGCTCGGCGACCCGCCGGCTGTGACGCGACAGTCGCTCCGCGATCCCATGGAGCCAGCCACGCGCCAGACCGGGGAAGACGATCACGATCACCAGCAGCACCCCGATCCCCACGAAGAGGCCGAGGCTCCCCAGGAAGAGATCGTACAGCGTGAGACCGAGCACGTTCCCATGATGGCCCAGCGAGTGGCCCGCCCCCAGCGCGATCGCGAGAGGGCCAGCGATGGCGAAAAACAGTACGGTGGCGATGAAGGACATCAAGGTTGTCGTGACCGCCACGGGCAGCGGCACGCCCGCGCGCCGCATGGCGTACATCATCATCGGGCCTGCACCGGAGTTGAGCGGTGTGAGGTAGCCTGCCCAGGCCCCCATCCCTCCCGCCAGGATCATCCCTCCGAGCGGAGGGTTGGCGTGCACGTGGCGCACCAGCACCCAGTTTCGCAGGCCACCGCCGAACCAATCCATCGACGCCAGACCCACTCCGACCACGATCCAGGCCCAGTGAATGTGATGCAGCGCCTGGGCAAAGGCGGTCAGATCGTGGCCGTACAGCAGTACCCCGGTGTAACCGAGGACCGAGATGCCGATGAAGAAAACGAAGCCGCGACGCAGCAGTCGCGGAGTGAGGGCGGAGGCCATTGCGGAGCAAATCTAGTATTCTTTCCTGCCCATGTCGTCCCCTGTACTGCGCATCGTCAACGCCCGGCAGCACAATCTGAAGGGCATCACCGTGGACTTGCCACGCCGGTCCCTGGTGGTCATCACCGGTCCGTCAGGGTCGGGGAAAAGCTCCCTGGCGTTCGACACGCTCTATGCCGAGGGCCAGCGACGCTACATCGAGTCGCTCTCGACCTATGCAAAGCAGTTCCTCGAGCGCATGCCGAAACCACAGGTCGATCGCCTCGAGGGACTCTCGCCGGCCGTGGCCATCGAGCAACGGAACCCGGCCGTCTCAAGCCGCTCCACGGTTGGCACCGCGACGGAGATCTACGACTACCTCCGGCTCCTGTGGGCACGGGTGGGCATCCAGCAATGCCGCCGCTGTGGAGCCCCGGTGCGGCGGGACACGCCCCAGTCGGCCGCGGAGGCCGTGACCGCACATGGAGGAAGCCGCGTCCAGATCGCCTTCCCGCTTCCGCAGACCGCGCGCCAAAGCCACGCAGCCATCGTGGAGAATCTGGCCGCCCTGGGCTTCGTCCGCCTCCTCGCGGGAGACACCCTGGTCCGCCTCGACGAAGTTCCCCCGGACCTCGACCTCGCGGCGGTGAGCGACCTGCGGGTCGTCGTCGACCGCCTTACTCTCGATTCCGGCGGGAGCGCGGCCCGCGGCCGCCTGGTCGAGGCCCTCGCGACCGCGTTTGCGGAAGGGGAGGGGATTGCCCTTGCCCTGTTGGACGACGCGGAGCTCCGGTTCACCGAGCGCCCGGCCTGCAGCCGCTGCGACACGCCGGCCGTCACCGTCACGCCCGCTCTCTTCTCCTTCAACAACCCGAGAGGCGCCTGCCAGGCGTGCAACGGCTTCGGAGCGATCCTCGAGTACGATGAGTCGTTGATCGTCCCCGACCCGACCCGCAGCCTGAGCCAAGGGGCGATCGACCCCTGGACCAAGCCCCGCTACGAGACGCGTCGCCGCCTCCTGCTCGGCGCCGCCAAGGCGCTCGGCGTCGACGCCGAGCGGCCCTGGGCTCGCCTCACTGAGCGACAACGCCGGGAACTGCTCCACGGCAAGCAGGGTCGCTACCTGGGCATCTTCCCCTTCCTCAAGGGCCTGGAAGAGAAGCGTTACAAGCAGTATATCCGCGTCTTCCTGCGCCAGTATCAGAAGGCGCAGACCTGCCCGGCCTGCCGCGGCACCCGGCTCAACGAGAACGCGCTCGCGGTGCGGATCAACGCCGAGCCCATCGCGGCGGCCAGCGCGCGATCGGTCGACGAGCTCCACCGATGGTTGGAGCAGCTCCAGCTCTCCGAGTTCCAGCGTCAGGTGGCTCATCTGATCCTGGATCAGCTCCGGCGACGCATCGCCTACCTCAGGGATGTGGGCCTCGGCTACCTGACGCTCGACCGACTCACCCGCACCCTCTCGGGTGGTGAGGCCCAGCGCATCGCGCTAGCGAACGCCCTGGGCGCCAACCTGGTAGACGCGCTCTACGTCCTCGATGAACCATCGATCGGGCTTCATCCGCGCGATATCGATCGCCTGCTTGCCCTGCTGGAGCGTCTGCGCGACCAGGGCAACACCGTCGTCGTCGTAGAGCACGACCCCGCCGCGATCGCGCGCGCCGATTTCATGCTGGAGTTGGGGCCCGGCGCCGGCGAGCAGGGCGGTCAGATCGTGTACGCCGGGCCGGTCGCCGGCGGCGTGGACTCGCTCACCGGGCAGTACCTGTCCGGGCAGAAACGCATCGGTGTTCCCAGCGCCCGCCGCCAGCTGGGTCCGTGGCTGAAACTCAGGGGCGCAGAGCTGCACAACCTGCAGAATGTCGACGCCCTGATCCCTCTGGGCGCGCTCACCGCCGTCACCGGCGTGTCGGGGTCGGGCAAGAGTACGCTGGTGCATGACGTCCTCTACCGTCACCTGGAACAGCGCCTCAAGGGCGGTCATTCCGCCAAGGAGCACCTCGGCGAAGCCGTCGGGACCCTGCGGTCCCTGGAGGGGATCGAGCAACTCGATGACGTGCTCCTCATCGACCAGTCACCAATCGGCCGCACACCCCGCTCGAACCCCATCACCTACGTGCGGGGGTTCGACGAGATCCGTGAGCTCTTTGCCAGCCAGCCCGACGCACGACGACGCCGTCTCACGGCCGCCTCGTTCTCCTTCAACATGCCCGGCGGACGCTGCGAGGCATGCGAAGGCGCCGGGGCCGTTCTGGTCGAAATGGTCTTCCTGGCCGATGTCTACGTCCCCTGCGAAACCTGCGGCGGGTCGCGCTACCGTCGCGAGGTCCTCGATGTTCGGATCCACGGCAAGTCGATCGCGGATGTGCTGCAGTTCACGGTGGACGAGGCCATCACCCGATTCCGCCACCAGCCGCGGCTCGGCCAGGCCCTATGGCACCTGCAGCAGGTCGGCCTGGGCTACCTTCGCCTCGGGCAGCCTGCCACAACCCTGTCAGGCGGAGAGGCTCAGCGCCTCAAGATCGCCCGCGAGCTGGCCCACTCGGGGCGCCGGGGAGGGCGGAAGCTCTACCTGCTCGATGAGCCAACCACCGGCCTTCACCTCGACGATGTCCGCGTGCTGATCCAGGTTCTCGATCGCTTGGTCGACGCCGGCCATACCGTCGTCGTCATTGAGCACCACCTCGATGTGATCAAGCGGGCGGACTGGATCATCGACATGGGCCCGGAAGCCGGGCATGAGGGGGGAAGAGTCGTGGCCCAGGGCACGCCGGAGACGGTGAGCCTCGTGGAGACATCACATACCGGCCGCTATCTCCGGGACGTCCTTCGCCCCCTGGAGGTGGCAGCGCGATGACTCGGCCCCAGGCGATCCTTGCCCTCTGGGTCGCCTGCGTCATCTGGGGCGCGGCCTTCCCCTTGACCAAGTTGGTTCTCCACGATGCAAGCCCGATGGCCTTCACCGCCGCGCGCTTTCTGGTTGCTACACTCCTGGTCGCGCCGCTTCTTCGCGACCTCCGCCCCGAGGAATGGCGCGGTGGAGCCGTGTTGGGCGGCCTCCTGTCAGTGGGCTTCGCTTGTCAGACCATAGGCCTTCTGTGGACCACGGCCAGCCGGTCCGGCTTCCTCACCTCACTGTACATCCCGTTCACGCCACTCATCGTTCTGTTGGTCTACCGCCGGCTGCCGGATCGTCGAGCCCTGGTCGGCCTGGCGCTCGCCGTCGCCGGCATGATCGTTCTGACCCACCCGCGACACCTGGAGAGTGGCCTGAATCGGGGAGACGGGCTGACCATCCTGTGCGCCTTTGCGTTTGCCGCCCACATGGTAGCGACCGGCTACTTTGCGACGCGGGCCAGGGTCCTGCAACTGATGATGGCTCAAGTCGCGGTGTCGGCGGTGCTCACGGGGCTCGCTACCCCGTTGATTGAAGTTCCTCGGCTCTCGCCAACGCCGTTCGTGCTCGGCATGGTCGCTTACGAGGCATTACTCGCCAGCCTCATAGCGATTCGGCTGCAGATTGCTGCCCAGCAGGTCCTCTCGCCGACCTATGCCGCCCTGGTCTTCACCCTCGAACCGGTGATTGCCGCCCTGTCCAGCCTGGCGCTCCTGGGCGACCGACTATCCCCCCTGCAGTGGCTGGGCGGGGCCGGGATCCTCGTGGGGAGCCTGCTCCCCGAATGGCAGCGGCGGGCCGAGGATCCGCCAACCCGTTGAGACGCCGCGAGGGCACCGCCCACGGAGCGATGCCCTCGAGAAGCCAGTGCCGCGGCTACGGAAGACGACTACGCGCCGCTCGCCCTCCGCGCACCACCCGCGCCGCGAAAGCCTCGCAGCGCCTGATCCGCCTCCCGAAGCAGGCGCTCGGTAGTTCCCCAGTCCAGGCAGCCGTCGGTGATGGAGACCCCGTACGCCAGGCCATCGTTGCCGTGTACCAATCGTTGATTGCCCGCGTTCAGGTGGCTCTCCAGCATCGCACCCATGATGTGCGCACTCCCGCGCGCGAGCTGGTCGAGCACGGCGCGGAAGACGACGGGTTGTCGCGCGTATTCCTTCCCGGAATTGCCATGGCTGCAGTCCACCATCAGCCGGGAAGGGAGGCCACGCGCGCCGCACAAGTTGGCGGCCTGGGCGACGGAGTCCGCGTCGTAATTGGTCCGCCCCCCGCCGCCGCGCAGGACCAGGTGTCGGTCGGGATTGCCCGTGGTGTGAACGATCGCCCCGCGCCCGTCATCGTCCATTCCCAGAAACGTGTGAGGCGTGCCGGCAGCCTGCATGGCGTCGAGAGCCACCTGCAGATTCCCGTCGGTCGTGTTCTTGAATCCGACCGGCATGGAAAGGCCACTGGCCATTTCGCGGTGGGTCTGGGACTCGGCGGTCCGCGCACCGATGGCCGTCCAGGCGACGAGATCCGCGATGTACTGGGGCACGACCGGGCCGAGCAGTTCGGTGGCGGCCGGAAGCCCCAGTTCGCTGATCTCGAGCAGCAGCCCTCGGGCAGTGCGGAGCCCCAGCATCATGTCGCGAGTGCCGTCGAGATGCGGGTCGTTGATCAATCCCTTCCACCCCACGGTGGTCCTGGGCTTCTCAAAGTAGACCCGCATTACGAGATAGAGCGTTTCGGCCAATTCGGTGTGCAGACGGGACAGGCGTCCGGCATATTCCAGTGCGGCCCGGGGGTCGTGAATCGAACACGGGCCCACGATAACCAGGAGCCGCCGATCTTCCCCCGCCAGAACCCGCCGGATCACCTCGCGACCCTCGAGAACGGTCGTCGCGGCACGCCGGGTCAGGGGGAGTTGCGCCAGCATCGTCCGGGGCGGCAGGAGGGGCTCGAACCGCGTGACGTGAACGTTGCTCGTCTCGGGGACGAAGGGCCTCAACTGCGACATGACCACTCCAGTCAAACGCTTAGGGAGCATAAAGATGCAGTCCCGCGAACGGCCGCGCCAGTCGCTCACGCCGCGGTCTCCCTAGGATAGCCCCCACCATGCCCGAATTACCGGACATCCGACTCTACCTTTCGGCGCTCACGTCTCGCATCCATGGGCAGACCCTCGAGCATGTGCAGGTGAGCGGTCCCTTTCTGCTCCGCACGGTCACGCCTCCTCTGAGCGAAGCGGAGGGACGGCGCGTGGTGTCGATCGAGCGCATCGGCAAGCGGATCGTCATCGGCCTCGAAGGGGACCTCTTCCTTGTGATTCACCTGATGATCGCCGGCCGCCTGCGGTGGAAGGAGGCCGGCTGCAAACCGTCCGGCCGCATCGTGCTGGCGACCTTCAACTTCCCGAACGGGACTCTGGTGCTTACCGAAGCGGGCACCCGAAAGCGCGCCTCCCTGCACCTGGTGGGGAGCAGGGTCGCCCTCGAGCCGTTTGATCGGAGCGGTATCGATGTGGAATCAGTCGACGCCGGCACCTTCGCCGCGGCCCTAAGGCGAGAGAATCACACTCTCAAACGGGCGCTCACCGATCCTTGCATCGTCGACGGGATTGGGAACGCCTACTCGGATGAAATCCTGCACCGTGCTCGGCTATCCCCGCTCTGCCTCACCAGTCGGCTGGATGACGCCGCCATGGACCGTCTTTACCTAGCCTGCGTGGAAGTCCTGTCGGAATGGACCCGACGGCTCGAGGAGGAAACCGGCGGGCGGTTCCCCGACAGAGTGACAGCTTTTCGGCACGGGATGGCCGTGCACGGCCGCTACGGGCTGCCCTGCCCCGTTTGTCGGACCCCGGTCCAGCGAATCCGCTATGCTGAAAACGAGACCAACTACTGCCCCCACTGCCAGACCGGAGGCAGGCTCCTTGCGGACCGGAGCCTCAGCCGTCTGCTCCGTCAAGACTGGCCCCGTAGCCTGGAGGAGCTCGATGAGCGCTTGCGTGGATGAGAGATAAAGAGGGAGGGCCCTGCCGCAGTCTGATCCCCGGAAATCGCCCGAACGGTCCCCGTCCTGCGCGCGAACAGGCCCCGAAATCGGCTGGAGCGGACGGGCGAAATGCTTGGCCGGCCTGACCTGAGCTAACGCGCTGTCGACGCAAGGAGTTGCGGAACCTCGAGCTCCCGAGGCAGGACTCGAACCTGCGACCCGCTGATTAACAGTCAGCTGCTCTACCAACTGAGCTACTCGGGAAGGCGCGAGAGGATACAGATATTGCCCCACAATGGCAAGCCATTCGGTCACTTGCGGCAGTATGAAGCCAGTTATCGGTCAGTCATACGGCATTGAAATGACATATTGGCGTGCGGCCAGCACTTGGTCCGCAGCAGATCCATTCCTTCCGGGCTCAGCAGCAGCCTGCTGTTCTGTTCCAGTTGTCTAACACACTGCAACAAAATGGATTGCGTTAGCTGCGAGTAGCTGCTCACATCGACATATATATAGTGAACGCTCACTTCTAACATGACACAGCTTTCTCTGCACGCTCAATGGTTTTCTGATGCCAGTTTGGCACCTAAACGATTGTGGAAAGTGATTTTACACTGCCAAGCACTACCACACACCATGCCGGCCCTTAGCTTGCACACATGACTCTGCACCCGCTGGTCGGGCATGAAGCGCAACGGGAGAAGGTCCTTCGCGCCCTGCGGGAAGACCGGCTCCCCCAGGTGATCCTGATCACGGGCCCGCGGGGCGTAGGGAAGCAGCGGTTCGCGCTTTGGGCCGGTGAGGCGCTCCTTTGTGAAACGCTCGAGGCAAGGCCGTGCGGGAGTTGCAGGGCGTGCCGGCAGGTCCGGGGGCTCGGGCATCCCGATCTCCATTGGGTGATGCCGGTGCCAAGACCGAAAGCCTCGGACCCGGAGAAGCAGCTCGAAGAGCTGGCAGAGACGATAGGAGCAGTGGTCGAGGAGCGGCGCAGGCAGCCGCTCTTTCTCGGGGGGGACGGGCTGGCAGGGCACTTTGTGGCAACCGCGCGTCTGCTCCAGCGAAGGGCTAGTCTGACCCCGGCAGCCGGGACGAGAAAGGTGTTCATCGTCGCGGAGGCAGAACGGCTGGTACCGCAGGAGTCGAGTCCGGAGGCGGCCAATGCGCTCCTCAAGCTCCTCGAGGAGCCGCCGGCGGATACTCACTTCCTGCTGACGACAGTGGACCCGGGTCGGCTGTTGCCAACCATTCGCTCTCGGGCGGTGCCCCTTCGTCTTGGGAGACTCCCGGACGCTGTGGTCGAGCAGTTCCTGGCGACATATGCGGGGTTGGCAGGAGAGGAGCTGCGCCGCCGTGTGGAGATGGCCAGGGGAGCAATCGGCTTGGGGGTGATGCCCGATGATGCACAGGCCAGACCCGTCCAGGCCGCGGCGGAGTTCCTCGCCGCAGTCCGGCGAGGGTCGGGGAGTCGGATGGAGCGAGCGTTCAAGCAGGGCACCTGGGCGGCGCGAAGCGATTTCAGCGCGATGCTGGATGCGGTCGCTGAGGCCTTGGCCGACGCGGTCCGAGGGGCGAGCGGCGGAACTCCGAGGCGGCCCGTACCCGAAGCTTTGCGGGATTGCGCCGATCTCGCGGCCCTGGTGACGGCGGAATACCGGGTTGCGGCGGCTCGGGAAGCGGCGCAGGGCAACGTAAACCCGCAGCTGCTTCTGGCGACGCTCGGCGAAGATCTCGCGGAGGTCCTGTGAGCCTGAGTCATGTGGATGAGGCCGGCCGGGCTCGGATGGTCGACGTGGGCGACAAGGCAGAAACCCGCCGGACCGCGCTGGCGGAAGGGCTCGTCCGGATGAGCGACGCTGCGTTCCAGAGGGTGCGAGAGAATGCCATCGCCAAGGGTGATGTGCTCCGGACAGCTGAGCTGGCAGGGGTAATGGGGGCAAAGCGTACCGCTGAACTGATTCCCCTGTGCCATCCACTGGCTCTCGATGTCGTCCGAGTGGAGTGCGCGGCGGATGCGGGGCTCCCTGGGGTACGGATCCGGGCGAGCGCCGTGGCGACCGGTCGGACCGGGGTGGAAATGGAAGCACTGACTGCGGTCTCAACAGCGTGCCTGACCGTCTACGACATGGTCAAGGCAGTGGATCGTGAAGTAGTAATCGAGGGAATCCGGCTGATGGAAAAGACCGGAGGCAGTAGAGGCGATTGGCGGCGAGAACGCCAGGTGCCGTCAACCACCGCTTAATAAGGAGGACGCATGCACATCGAAGAACCTGATCCGTGCGGTCGTGCTCGATGGACCCGAAAACTGCTCACCCGGGGGGCCGTGCTGCTGGTGGCCACCCTGCTGGTCGGTGGCTTGGCGGGATCCAGCCCGAGCGCGCGCGCCGCGGACGAGGCGCCGCCCCCGAGCCTCGGGATGGTAGCGGACGAAGTGCGCGCTCTCACTCAGCGACTGGAATCAGTCAAGGGGGAGTTGGCCGTGGCCCACGCGCAGGTCGATCGGGCCAACGCGGTCATGCACTACTCCGCGGAGTACCAGATCCCGGCGGACCTTGCCGCAGCGATTTATGATATCGCATTGAGCGAGGGCGTCGAGCCTGACGTGGCTTTCCGGCTCGTCAAGGTCGAGAGCAACTTCAAGCCCAAGGCGGTCTCCGCCAAGAGCGCGATCGGCTATACGCAGGTGCAGCCGGCGACGGCACGCTTCTACGAGCCGGGGCTCTCCGTGGCCCAGCTGTACGAGCGTGACGTCAACCTGCGACTGGGGTTCCGGTTCCTCAAGGATCTCATGCGCCGCTATGACGGCGATATAGAGCTGGCGCTGGTCGCCTACAATCGGGGGCCAAGCCGCGTCGAGGAGATTCTCCTGCAGGGCGGCGACCCGTCGAACGGTTATGCGGAATCGGTGCTCAAGGGAACCCGCCACAATAACTGAACTGGTTGGTCGCGGCGGCGCGAGCAGCAACGGGGCGGGTCGTGAAGACCCGCCCCGTTGCTATCTCTCGTCTCCAGTGCTCGAACCTACTCCGGTATGGTGAGGCGAGTGCCGATCTTGATCATCGAGTGGTGGCTCAGCCCATTCACCTGTCGCAGCGCCGACAGCCGAACCCCGTATTGACTCGCGATGGAAGACAGGGTCTCGCCGCGGCGGACAATGTGAACGTGCGGGTCCGCGCTGACCAGGGCTGTACTCTCCGGTGCGGACGGGGTGGCCGCGGCCGTCGGCGCCGGCACCCGGATCATCTGCCCCGCCTTGAGCACCTCGTCCGACGCCAAGGCATTGAGCGTCCGTAGCCGCTTCACGCTGGTCCCGTAATCGTCCGCAATGGTCCACAGCGACTCGCCGCTCCGGACGCGGTACCGGATTGTGGTGCTCGATGTCGCCCCGCTCGCCGCGACCAATCGCCTGCTTCGGCGGGGCTCGGCCGGCGGGTCCACCTCTTTCGGAACGAAGCTGGTGGGGATGAGGAGGCGGGACCCAGGACGCAGCCGTGTGATCCGCACTCCTGGATTCGCGTCGGCAATCAGCCTGGGCGACACGTGATAGAGCCGTCCGATGGTCGCCACGGTCTGCCCCCGGGCAACTGTATGCTCCACAAAGCTTACCCGGTCTCGAGGGGCGAGCGCGGCGTAGCGGGCGGTCATCAGGTCGCCTTCCCCGGCGGGCACTCGGACAACCGACTGCTGCTTTGGTGGCGTCACGAGGCGAATGTACTCAGGATTGAGGTCGCGAATAGCGGCCACGCTCGTATCTGCCAGACGCGCCACGACGTCGAGCCCGGTGGCATCGGGAACAACGATAGAGTCGTATGATAGCGGCGCAACGTCAGTGACTTTCTCGAACCCATACTTCTCGGGCTGCTTGGCAATCAGGGCAGCCGCAATCAGCTTGGGCACATAATCCTTCGTCTCCCGGCGGAGAAAGCGCGTATCGTAGAGCCGGAAGAAAGCCGCGTCGGGGTTATCCTCGTCCTCGTCCTCGTCATCACCCAGTCGCCGCAGCCCTCGGTCAACCTTACCCGCGCCGGCGTTGTAGGCAGCGGCTGCGAGGTACATGGAGCCAAAGCGGTCCCGCAGATCAGCCAAATGGCGCGCCGCCGCGTCAGTGGCGCGGATCGGGTCACGCCGCTCATCGACCCAGCTATCCACCCGAAGCCCGTATAGCTTGGCCGTTCCCTTGATGAACTGCCACATGCCCGCGGCTCGTGCCCGGCTCACCGCGGAATTTGAGAATCCGCTCTCGATCAGCGCCAGGTAGACCATGTCCTCCGGCAGGCCGTTCTCCTTGAGCTTGGCCCGAATCATCGGCTCATAGCGGGGCAGTCGCTGTAGCCACACGCTGAACCGATCGCGTGCCGCGCCCTGGAAGAAGTCGAGGTAGTATTGGACCCGCTTGTGATTTCCGTAGGTGGCCACATCAATATCGTAGGAGACCTCGGGACTGGCCGTCGCGTTGGCCCCACCGGGAGTGCCCTCACTGGCGCCTTCGTCATTCCCACTGTCTTGGGCCGCGGGATGAGCGGTCGCCAGCTGCTCAAGGACCTTTGCATCCGCGATCGAATCGGCGTCAATCTGTGCACTGCCGAGCGTGTCCTGAAGCAACGCGGTCTGGGCCGCGTCTAAGGCAGCCGAGTCGGCGGCCTGAAGCGTCGGATGCGCCGGAATCGAGTCCGGAATGACGCCTTGGCCCTCCGTACCCCCCGCCTTGGCCCCGCTCCGACCGGTACTGGCAGCCGCCGTCGGGCCAGGGACTGGCGCGGGCAAGGCCTCGGGTCCACTCCCGCGACACGCGGCCAGAATACACACAAGAGCCCACAGCACCGAACGTTTCACGTCAGGATCTGCCTTTCAGCTTGGGGCGCCGCCAGCGTGCGGTGGCGCATTTCCGGGAGTCGTGCGGGGTCGATCGGACGGACCCACTCCCTGCTTGGACCCCTTGCACTCGCTGCAAGATCCCTGCACGGAGGCAAAAAGAGAAGGCCCGGATTCGGTCAATATTCGGTGAATCGAGGTGAGAAGTGACCGGGCCGCGAAATGAGTGGGACCGGGCTTTTCCACGAGCCCAACTCGGGCTCGGTTCCCGGGGATCAACGCATGAAGAAGCGATTGCCGAGAATGCGATTAGTGGCGTTGAGAACCGCCAGCGCCGCGCCCTTGGTCGGGTCAGCGTCCTCGGTCAGGAAGCAGCCGACCACACGATGAGTCTGGTTCTGGTCGGGAATGGCCAAGGACACGATCACGACGCTGGCGTCAAAGGCCCGCACGGCCTTGACCCCGAGAAGCTCGAACTTGAGCGCGCCGTGAACCGCTTTCCCCAGCGCAATCACGCACGCCTCCGCGGCACAACGGAGCTCACCCGCCTGTGAGGTCAGCCCTTCGGATTCTCCTTCATACGCGTTGCTGTCCTGCCAGGTGAGCACAACGCGCGCCCGACAGCGACCCGTAGCCAGGCGATCCAGTTCGAATTCGGTGAAGCGGAGACGCTCCGGGAAGCGCGGTTCGGGGGGCCTTGTTTCGAACGGTGAGTGCATGGGTCTGGTTCTCCCGATATCTTTGGCCGATGCGAAACTTGTGCCTCGTCACGGCACTGGCCGCTCTCGCCCCGCTCGGGCTCACAGCGCAGATCGCCAGCCTGGAGCGGGAGCTCCAGGCCCGCATTCAACAGGACACAGCCGAGGTGGCCGTTGCCTACCTCGACCCCGTGACGCGTGACACGCTCTTCATCAACGGCCTCCGGCGCTATCACGCCGCGAGTACCATGAAGCTGCCGGTCTTGATCGAACTGGCCCGGCGGGTCGACATGGGTGAACTGCGTTGGGACAGCCCCCTGACCGTGCACAACGAGTTTCAGTCGATCGTCGACGGGTCCTCGTACCGTCTCGACCCTGCCGACGATGCCGACTCCTCCCTCTACGATGAGGAAGGGCACTCGATCGCCCTGTCGCGCCTGGCGCGCCTGATGATCGCCCGGAGCAGCAATCTGGCAACCAACCTGGTGGTCGACCGGCTTGGCGCCGCGCGGATCAACGCAACCGCCCATGCCTTGGGTGCCGATTCCATCAGCGTCCTCCGCGGCGTGGAGGACGGCAAGGCCTTCGCCGCCGGCCTCAACAACACTACCACCGCTCGCGACCTCGCGCTCCTCCTTGATGCGATCGCCGGCCGGCGAGCGGCGTCGCCCGCCCAATGCGACGTGATGGTCGGGGATCTCCTGGCCCAGGAATTCAACGATGGGATTCCCGCCGGCCTCCCGGCAGGAACAAGGGTCGCGCACAAGACGGGGGATATCACCGCCGTGGCTCACGACGCCGCGATCGTCTACCCGACCGGGCGAAGACCGTACGTCTTGGTGATTCTGACACGGGGATATGGGGAGCGGGCCAACGCGGCCCGACTGATGGCGGATCTATCTCGCCTCGTCTACAACTGGGCTACCCGGCGGCCGGACCCGCACGAGTAGGCCCAAGCTCGGTTGCTCTAGCGGGCGCTTTCCCCGAGGTGCTTGACGAGCACGGCAGCGACCTTGTCATCCGACAGACGGTCCGCCTGAGCGTACAGATCGGACCGGGAGGAGGACCGAAGCCCGGTGCTGGCCCACATCGGGCCGCGCCCGGCGCCGGCTTCCCGGCAACTCAGCATCAGCCGCCAGCCGTGAGTGTTGGCGACTCGTTCCGCCACCGGGGCGACGAACCAGCGTGTGTCTCCGATGGTGACTTCTCTCCAGGCCATCCCCAGTACCTGCTGACGAGTTGTGAAGGGGGGCGCGAATGTGGCCCGCTGCAGAATCAGTGTCAAGAGCCGTGCCGGGACTCAACCTGGGCGCCGGGCCCCGAGAATCGGAGGGACTCCACCGCTTATGTGACGGAGATCACAATTCGCAAGGCGCCGCGCCCTAGCGGCGCACCAGCTCCTGGAAGCGCTGGCGCAGGTCCCGTGTCACCGGGCCAGCCTTGCCCGCCCCGATGACCCGTCCGTCTACCCGCTGAATTGGCGCGATCTCGGCCGCAGTGCCTGTGAGGAAGGCCTCCTCGGCCGTGTAGAGGTCATAGCGGTTAAGCAGGGTCTCCTGCACCGGGTACCCGGCCTCCGCCGCAAGGCCGATGATTACATCGCGTGTTACACCTCGGAGGAGACCGGCATAAATGGCCGGGGTGCGCAGCAGACCACCCTTCCACACGAAGAGGTTCATCCCGGTCGCCTCAGCAACGTAGCCGGACGCATCGAGCATGATCGCATCGTCCGCCCCCGCGTTGGTCGCTTCGACCTTGGCAAGGATGTGATTGAGATAATTGAGGGACTTCACGCGAGGCGATAAGGCCTCCCGTTGATTGATCGGGGTACCGGCCGTGACGAGGGTTAACCCCTGCTCGTAGCGCTCAGGCGGCCAGATCGCGATGGTATCGAAGATGATGATCACTGACGCCCGCGGGCAGTTTCTCGGATCGAGGCCCAAGTCGCCCACGCCACGCGTCACCACATGTCGCAGATAGCCCTCTGTGAGCCCCGAGCGGCGGACACCCTCCTCGGTGACCGCGGCCATCTCCTCGTGGGAGATCGGCACCGTGAGAAGGATGGCCTTCGCCGAGTCGTAGAGTCGCTGGAGGTGCTCGGCGAGTCGGAAGGTCTTTCCGCCGTACACACGGGTGCCTTCGAAGACCCCGTCTCCGTAGAGGAGTCCGTGATCGAATACGGACACCCTGGCTGATGCCTTGTCCAGCCACTGGCCGTCGAGATAGATCAGGCTCACAAACCGTTCCTTGTGAATTCGGGGGCTTTTCGGGACCGACGCCGAGCACGATGAAGCCGTGGCGGGAGTGCTGATCGGAGCGCTCATCGTTGCCGCAGGCTGGACCGAGGGCAATATTTCCGTCCCCACAAAGCGGCAATGAGGGCGGTGGGACTCGAACCCACTACCTAGAGATTAAAAGTCTCTTGCTCTACCCGTTGAGCTACGCCCCCGCCGGCAACAAACGTGGGGGTTGTCGCGGGGAAACTCAAGGCCGGATCGGCGTTTGGAGCCCGTGCATGCGCGCGCCCCCTGTGCTTCTAATGGTACTGTGTTCGCTGGTGATTGTGCCCGCCGCGCAGGCTCAGACCAAGGACGCGGATCGCTGGCAGATCGCTTTGGAGAGCGGGGAGTACCTGTGGGATCTGCGTCTCGTACGGCTTTCAGGGGATTCGCTGATATTTCGTCAGGCGGATACCGTGGGAAGCGTCAGTGTCCAGCTGGTGAAGGAACTGCGCCTCATTCGAAAGACAGAGGTGCGTCTGGGCCTGCCGGGCGGAGGCGGTGGCGCCATGGCCGCCCTGACGGGCAGTGACGACGAGGTCTACGACATGACCACCATGGATTACGCGGCGCGTATCCGCACCGTACAGCAAGTGCTGCTCCTGCATCCTCCCAGTCCCTGACGGAGCGCGGTTCCCCCCGCGCTCCCTGCTTCACGAAGCGAACATCACCCCTTGCCGGACGGCGCCCTGTCCGGCGCCCGGGAGGCTCGCCTGTGACCGCACCCGCGCCACGCAAGCGCCCGTCTCCTCAGCGAAGCTCCCGCCCCAGCGTCACTGCCCGTGAGATCGAGGCGGAGCCGCTCCATCCCCCGATCACGCTGATCGTGGGGACGGACACGGGTGTCGGAAAGACCTGGGTCACGAGCGCCTTGGCTCGCGCACTCCGGGAGCTCGGGAGACAGGTCATTGCGGTCAAGCCTATCGAAACGGGATGTGAGGGCGAGCCCAGCGCGGCAGAGGACGGAGCGGTGCTGGCGGCAGCGACGGGACAGACCGGCCCGCGCCGGGCGCTGGTGCGGCTCCCCGGTCGGCTCCCGCCGGCGATTGCCGCCGACCAGTCCGGCACCGAGGTCGATTACGACGATCTCGTCGCGCGGATCCAAAGCCTCGCGGCACCGGACACCTTCCTTCTCGTGGAAGGGGCGGGCGGCCTGCTCTCGCCGCTTACCTGGGTGGACAATCATCTCGATCTCGCCCACAGCCTCGGGGCACGGGTGCTGCTCGTCGCGGCCGACCGGCTGGGGACCGTGAGCCATACGCTGCTGGCGCTGCGCGTACTGCACGCGGAGAAAGTACCTGTGCTCGGCGTCGTCCTGAACCAGGTGGGTGAGCCGGACGAGAGCACCCGCGCAAACGCGGGGGCCCTGGTCCGGCTAGCCGAGAGCACCCCGGTAGTGACCGTCCCATTTCTCCAGGACCCCAAGCGCGCGGCCGAAGCCGTCAAGGAGGTCGTGGGCTGGCTGCTCCCCTGAATCACTCCTTCAGCTTCGAGAGAGTCGACTGGATTTCGCCCCGCACGGTCGGAGTCGGAGCACCATCGAGCAACGCGGTCAGCCGTTCCCGCGCGACGGCGGAGGGGACGGTGAAGCGGAAGGCTAGGAGCGCGCCATTCCGAACGACGGCGCGAGGCGAATACACCAGATGCTGGAGCATTTCCAGCGCACGCGCATTTCCCCGCCCGGCGAAAGCTCCCAGCGCGAAGGCCGCGTTGCGCACCGCGCCGGCCGCCTGCCCAACCTCATCCAGCATCAGGGTGTCGTTGCTCTGAACGATCGAGGCCAGGGCCGCGTCCGCGACCACGTCCTGATAGGACGGCGTGGCGAATGCCTGCCGATAGAGTACCTCGGCGTTCGATGGATCGAGATGCGCCAGAGTGCCCAGCGCCGCGGCCCGCACCTCGTAGCTGGTATCGCTTTCCCAGGTGTGCCGTATCGCGGCCAGCGCTTCGGGAGTAGGGGTTTGGGAGAGCAGCGCGTTTGCGGCGGCCGCACGCACCTGCGCGGACGTATCCTTGAGGGCAGCCACCAGCCCAGTGGATACTTCGTGGGTCTGAAACCCAGCCAACGCCTCGAGTGCTTCGACCCTGGTGCGATAGGAATCGCCTGCTGAAGAGGCCTGAAGCAAGGCGGCCCGAGCCAGCGAGTCGCTCTTCCGACCGCCCAGCTGTTGGATGACCCAGGTCCGGTCCCACAGATCCTCGTCCCGAGAGAGCTGGTTAGCGAGCCACTCCGTCGGCTGCTCGAAGGCCAGGCGCTTGAGGATGCCATTGCCATCGTCGAAGATGACCATGGTCGGCGGCTCATTGACATCGGGTACGACGATCGTCTGCTCGCGGTCGGCAAGCGATGCGTGCGCAATCCGGTCCCCGCTGGGGGTACCGACCCGGATTGTGACGGGCATCGTGAAGACCTCCGCGACCCGGTACCGCAGGCCGGTGCTGTCCGCCGCGAGCGTGTCCTGCTGCACCTGCTTCACGTCAAGCGAGACGCTGTGGCCGGTGGAGTCATAGCTGGCCGTGACGTCGAATTCGGGGTAGCCAGCGCCGTATACCCACTGGTCCCAGAACCAGTCGAGGTTCTGGCCGGTGGCCTCGAGGAAAGCCTGCCGGAGATCATCGCTGGTTGCGACGTCGTAGGCGTGCTGTTCCAGGTAGCGATGGACGCCGGCCCAGAATGGGCCGTCCCCGAGATACTTGCGCAGCATCTCGAGGACCAGCGCACCCTTGGGATAGATGTTGTTGGACCCCAGAGAAGCCAGCGGCATTCTCCGGCGCTGATCGATGCGGAGGAACTGCCGGTATTCGTCGAGGTAGTAGTCCTCCCCCGCGGCGCGTCCCAGCTTCGTGGCCCAATACTGCCCCGGCATGAATTCCGCGAACCCCTCGTTGAGCCACATGTTCGCCCAGTTGGCAGTCGTGACGTAGTCGCCGAACCACTGGTGAGCCAGCTCGTGGGGAATGAGGATGTGTCTGTACCAGGGCCGGTCGACGTAGGCCCGGGCGTCCGGCAGCCAGTCCACGAGGGTCGTCGCGCTGACGTTCTCCATCCCTCCGAAGAAATCCGCCACCGTCGTCTGGGCATACTTGGCCCAGGGGTAACTGACGCCGGTGAGGCGGGAGTAGACGTCGATCATGTCGGGTGTGACCCTGAAAAGCGGGCGGGCAAGCGCGGTGTCGGACCGGTAGACGTAGTAATCGACGGGCACCTGCCGCCAGTGATCGCTGATTTTCGCGAGCGGCGCGACGATGAGCGACACGAGATAGCTGGCCGACGGCCGATCCTGGCGCCATGCAAAGGTCCGGGTGCCATCGCGATTCACGCGTTGCTGGGCCAGTGCTCCATTCGAGACGGCAGTGTAGCCTTTGGGGACGGTAGCGACCATCTCCCATGTCATCTTGTCGTTGGGAAAGTCGTAGGTCGGGAACCAGAAGTGGTTGTTATGATCCTCCCCCTGGCTCCACAGCTGGCGAGGGCGTGCCGGCTTGAGTGTGTCCCCCTCGATGAACGTGAGACCCTCACCGTTGGTGACCCGTCCGGCGTACTCCACCTGAAAGCGCACCGTGTCCCCGAACCCGACGGCTTTCGGCAGGTGCACGACCAGTGTGTCTCGAACATGGTCGAAGCGCAGCGACGACCCGAGCCGCGGCCCCCCTGACCCATGAATGGCCCGGACGTCCAGCAGGCTCCCGGCATCGAGGACCACCGAATCGAATCCCGCCCGAAGTGCCCGGAGCGTGATGTCGACTCTTCCACTAAACCCCAGGCTGTCCCAGCTGAAGTTCCCGATCTCGATCCGTTCGTGGATCAGATCGTAGTCATGGGATCGCGTGTAGTGATCATTCGCCATGAGCGCCACGTTGGAGAGCTGTGGCGGAGCGGCGGGGACTGGCGCGGGCGACTGGGCAGAGAGCGGGGCGGCGGCCGCCAGCAGGGCCGCGACGGCGAGCGGGCGAGAAGCGATCATGGGGCTAGAGTCCGAAGGAGAGTTGAGCGACGGGGGCGAAGGAGCGACGATGGTGGGGGGTAGGGCCACGAGCGACAAGGGCGTCACAGTGCTGGAGCGTGGCGTATCCAGCGTTGGTCTCCCAGCCGTAGCCCGGATAGCGCGCCGCGAGCTGCCGCATCAGGCGATCTCGCACCTCCTTGGCCACGATCCCGGCCGCCGCGATGGAGTAGCACAGCGCGTCGCCGTCCACGATCGCCTGATGAACGAACCCGCACTCCGGCATGGGAAGGCCGTCGACGAAGACCCGGTAGCTGGTGGCTCCGGCCTGAAGCGCGCGCTGTCGAAACGCGGGGTCGGCAACCGCGCGGCCGACGGCCCGGCGCATGGCGAGGGCGGTGGCGCGGCGGATGTTGAGGCGGTCGATTTCCCGCACCGAGGCCGCGGCCACCGTCAGCCAGAGGGCGCGCTCCACGATTTGCGGCACCAGCTCGGCGCGCTGCAGGCCACTCAAGGTCTTGCTGTCTCGGACGCCGCGGACCGGCTCGGCATACGGAATAAAGGCGACGGCCGCGGCCACCACTGGTCCAGCCAGGGGGCCGCGGCCGACTTCGTCCACGCCGATGAGGACCGCGCGGCTGGACCAGACAAGCTCTTCCTGCTCGAGCGACGGCGTCAGGTTTCCCGGCCCTCCTTGATGCGGGCGGCCTTGCCGCTCACCTTGCGCAAGTAGTAGAGCTTGGCACGCCGCACGCGTCCTTTGCGCACCACTTCGATCGAGGCAAGGCTGGGGCTGTGCAGCGGGAACACCCGTTCCACGCCCACACCGGCCGAGACCTTGCGAACCCTGAAGGTCTCACTGATGCCGCCGCCACGCTTGCCCATGCAGAGGCCTTCGAAGGCCTGCAGCCGCTCCTTGTCGCCCTCGCGCACTCGAACGAGCACCTTGATGGTGTCGCCCGGCTCGAAGGCAGGGATGTCCGTCCTCAGGCCCTCCCGGGCCACCGCCGCAATCCGCTCCACGAGTCTCCTCCTTCGAGTGCTGCACCGTCGGCCGATCTCCGACTAACGGTGCTTCGTCTGATAGTCCGACCACAGGTCCGGTCGTCGCTCACGGGTCATTCGTTCGGCTTCGTCTCGCCGCCACACGTCGATCTCCGCGTGGTTCCCGGACAGGAGCACCTGCGGCACCGCTCGACCCCCGTACATCGGAGGCCGGGTGTAGCTCGGCGGGCTGAGCAGCCCGTCGTAGTGGGAATCACCCGCCGCCGATTCGTGGTCTCCCAACACGCCCGGCAGCAGCCGCACTACCGCGTCGATGACGGCGATCGCCGCCGGCTCCCCGCCCGACAACACGAAATCACCCAGCGAAAGTTCCTCCGTGGCCAGCCCCTCCGCCACCCGCTGGTCGACGTCCTTGTAGTGCCCGCACAAGAGGGTCAGCCGCTGTTCCAGCGAGAGGCGGACCGCATCCTCGTGGCCGAACCGGCGGCCCCGCGCCGACAAGAGGACGATCGGACCCTGGCGGCTCGCCTCATCGAGGCCGGCCACTGCCTCGAAGAAGGGCTCGGGCTTGAGCACCATGCCCGCCCCGCCACCGTACGGGTAGTCGTCCACCGTGCGGTGCCGGTCGTGGGTGTAATCACGGAGTTGAATCAACTCATACCGCACCCTGCCCGCCGCGCGCGCCCGCTCGGGAATGCTGGTCGCCAGGTATGGCGCGACGACCTCCGGAAAGAGCGTGACCACATTGATGCGCATCCAGGACTCCGCGAGCTACCCACCCCGCCTCAACACCGCCGACCCGCCCGCCATCCGACCACTATTCCAGAAGGCCTTCAGGGAGCGCTACCACGAGCACTCGCTCTTCCCGGCGAACCTCCCGGATGAACTCCTTCCGGAACGGCAGCAGGAACTCCCGGGCCGGCCCCTGCACCTCCAGCGTGAGACCGCTGGGGAGTTCGAAGAACCCGCTCACCAACCCCAGCGGCTTCCCTGTCTCATCGCGGACCGAACAGCCCACGAGCTCGTGAAGGTAGACCTCTCCTTCCGCTGGCGGCTGCAACTCCTCCCGGGGAGCGGCCAGGAATTGTCCCCGCCACGGCTCCAGCTCCTCGCGAGCATCGATCCCACGGAACTTGAGGAGCCATTCCCGATGGAAGGGGCGGCTCCGTTCAATCTGCAGCGCCTCGCCGAGCAAGGCGCCCTCGAGTGACATCCGCGCCAGCTGGCGCCCCGGCGCAAACACCGCTTCCGGCTGGGCGGTCAGCGGAAAGATCGCGCACTCTCCCTTAAGTCCGTGCGGCTTCCGAAGCCGCCCCACAGCCAGATACCGGGGGCGCCCCGGTACGGTCACGCCTTCGCGGGGGTAAGCAGCCCAGCCCGCTCGAGAATGGCCCGAACGGTGTCGGTCGGCGTCGCTCCCTTTGCGAGCCAGGCCCTGGCCTGTTCGGCGTCGAGCTTCACCTTGTCGGCCGCCTGCTCGGCGCGCGGATCGTAGGTTCCGATCGCCGCGACGAAGCGACCGTCCCGCGGCGAGTCCTTGTCCGACACGACGATCCGATAAAGCGGGATGCCCTTCCGGCCGACCCGCCGGAGACGAATCCTGGTTGCCATCGATTCCGACCTCGTTGAAGTCTGTGAGCCACACGGGCCCGCCCGCCCCAGCACGCCGGGCGTTCCGGCGGGGCCTTACATCCCGAATTTTCCAGGGCCGCGTCCGAACGGCAGCTTGAGACCGCGCCCCCCGGACTTCATCAGCTTCTGCATCTGCTTGAACTGATTCAGCAGCTGATTGACCTCCTGGACCGTCCGTCCCGCACCCTTCGCGATGCGCAGTCGTCGGGACCCATTGATGACATCCGGGTCCGCTCGCTCGCCCGGCGTCATTGAGAGCACGATCGCCTCGACATGTTTCATCCGCTTGTCGTCGAGGTTTGCCGACTTGAGCATGTCGGGGCTGACCCCTGGAAGCATCCCCAAGACGTTCTTGATCGGCCCCATCTTCTGCATCTGCTTCATCGCGGCGAGGAAGTCCTGAAGATCGAGGCCCCTCTTCGAGGTGGCCTTCCGCGCCAGCTTCTCCGCCTCGGCCGCATCCACGGTGGCCTGGGCCCTCTCGACCAGAGAGAGAATATCCCCCTTCTGGAGAATGCGTCCTGCCAGCCGGTCAGGCCGGAACGGTTCGAGCTGGTCGAGCTTTTCTCCAATGCCGAGATACTTGATCGGCGCCCCTGTCACTCCGAAGATGGAGAGCGCCGCGCCGCCGCGGGCGTCACCATCCATCTTGGTCAGGATGACACCCGTGATCCCGAGCGTCTCGTGGAATCCGCTCGCGATGCGCACGGCGTCCTGCCCCGTCATTCCGTCGGCCACGAGAAGGATCTCGTGCGGCTGCACCGCCGACTTGAGCTGCTTCAGCTCATCCATCATCGCGGCGTCGATCTGCAGCCGTCCCGCGGTGTCCACCAGTACGGTCCGGGCCCTGGCCTTGCCGGCCTCCACGAGGCCGCGTTTGACGATCCCGACAACCTCGGTCACGCCAGGTTCGGCGTGGCACCCGACTTCGGCCTGCCGGGCCAGCGTTACCAGCTGCTCCACGGCCGCCGGACGATAGACGTCAGCCGCAACCAGGAAGGGCGCCTTCTGCTCGAGCTTGAGACGCCGTGCCAGCTTGCCCGCGGTCGTCGTCTTCCCGGAGCCCTGCAGCCCCACCAGCAGGACGACAGTTGGAGGGACCGACGCGAAGGCGATCGGCGACTGCTTCTCGCCGAGCAGCGCGACCAGTTCATCGTAGACGATCTTGACCAGCTGATCGCCTGGCCGGACCGCCTTGAGGAGCTGCGCCCCTATGGCCCGCTGCTCCACTCGCTCCAGAAAGGAGCGGGTCAGATCAAAGCTGACGTCCGCTTCGAGGAGCACCCGGCGGATTTCGCGGAGCCCGTCCTTGACCGCTTCCTCGGTAAGAACGCCGCGCCCGGTCAGTCTGGAGAGCGCGGCGGTGAGTTTTGCAGACAACTCGTCGAACATAAGCCTTGAAGAATAGCGAGCTTAGCGCAGTCGAGCAAGCCGCGGGACCCCTGGCAGGGAGGTAATCACCGGGGTGCCGCACGGCCGTCGCTCCCGGCCACCTGCGGGGTCGCCACACGGCGATCTCTGGCCAGCCGCGCAGACCGAGCTGTCGCCCTGCAACAGCGTCGAAAAGGCGCCGCCCGCGTTGCGAGGCTTAGCAGACCGCCAGGTCGGGACGGTAGAATCGGGTCCCCTTCTCCAGGAGCGTTAGTGAAAGCCCTACCTACCCGTCTGGACCCGGCTGACGAGGGCCGCACCGAAACCGGGGTCCGCGTGGCGGACGCCCTGGCCGAGGCGGTCGCGCATGGGCCCTACGCAGCCCTCCGGACCGCACGATCCCTCTCCGATGAAGAGCTTCGTCTGGGGCTGGATTTCGTAAGCACGGTGCTGGAAGTCGCGTCCAGCTCGGCGCGGGCTATGGCCTCGGTGCTGGCCGAACGCGGCGGGGGCTCGGAGCCGGCGGTGCATTGATCACGGCTTCACGACCTCCACGGTCGCGATCTGCTTCCAGCCGAGCCATTCGTCAGGCGCGATGACGATGCGGGTCGCCGGGTGGCTCGAGATGCGGCGCGCGGTGATCTCCATCCGGTACCCCAACCGCCGCCGGGTCTCGAGGCGCTGGCCCGTGGAAGCCATGAACTTGCTCTGACTGAGAGAGTCGTCCCACACGATGTACCAGACCATGGCGGGACCGGCCGGGGTCTCGTAGACCCTGAACCGGTCCCCCCCCCATCCCAGAGCGGTCGGGTTCAGAGTCTCGTAGTTGGAAGCGGGCCCGGCGAGGTCGGCCGCAAGAACGCGCATGTCGAACTCGCCCAGCACGTCCTCGTACAGCACGTGGGGTTCGTCCGAGGTGAACCGCAGGGTGATGGGCTGGTCCCCGCGCCCGTAGCGATAGGGATGCAGGATCTGCTCGGTCGAAACGGGCATTCGCGGTCCGTATGGCTGGGTATCGCGGTGCTCCGAGCCATACCACCAGCGCAGGAAGTCGGCCCCGGCCAGGTAGGGAAAGACGATGCCTTCGCGGAGGATACGGGGAGCCTTGTTGAAGACCGGCATGTTCTGCTGCTGTTTTCGGAACTGCTCCCGATAGGTCTCCCAGAACTCTGGCATGGCAAGCAGGTTCTGGTCGGGTACCATGACCTGCAGGCCGCCGAGCGTCGCCTGCCCTTCGAGAATCGACTGTGCAGCCGCCAGCCGGTCGTTGTCGCCCCGCTGGTTCATGATCGAGTCGATCGGGACATACTGGTGCTGCAGCGCGTGCACCAGTTCGTGGGACACTGTCAGCCGCAGAAGTTGAGGATCCGCATTGGCGACGACGAAGAGCGTCGTCGAATCGGGTTCGTAGTAGCCAATGATCTGTTCGGTGTAGAGGTCAAGGAGGAGCGCGCGCAGATCGAGCGAATCGGGCAGCAGACCCAGCAGCCGGTAGGTGGCCTGCAGTCCCCGCGCTTTCTCGGGAGGAAGCTCCTGGTCGAGCTTATGGACCAGATAAGCCCGCACCTGCTCCCGGCTCCGCACGGTAGCGCGGGGGCGCGATCGGAACCGGAGGCCCACGGCTCGTTCGACCGCCGGGGTGAGGCTGTCGACCAGACGGGTCAGGTCCTGGTCCGGCGTCGCCACGGGGCGACCCCGGCAGGTCACCGCCGCGACAGGCAGCGCCAGGGCTAGGGCTGCAGCACGAAGCTTCGATACCATGTGATAATCCCCGGCCCGGCCAGCCAGGTGACCGCCGCGCCAATGCTCAGAAATACCCCGAACGGAACGAGACGTTTCCGATCGAAAAACGACAGAGGAACGAAGACGAGTGTGCCAAGCACCGCGCCCAGAAAAATCGTGAGCAGAACGCCCTGCCACCCGACGAAGGCGCCCACCATCGCCATCATCTTGATATCCCCGCCTCCCATCGCCTCTTCCTTGAACATCCAGCTGCCCAACGCCCCCACCACCCACAGCAACGCAAACCCGGCCACGGCACCGAGCAGGGCGTTCGCGATGGAGGGAAACCCTCCGGGCAGACTCAAAGCGATCCCCAGGACGAGCCCCCCCAAGCTGAATTCGTCGGGGATCAGGTACTCCCGCGCATCGGTCATCGCGATCCCCAGCAGGATCGTGAAGAAGATCGCTCCACTCGCGGCCGTGAGCCCCAGGCCGAATCGCCAACCCAGGAGCGCCCAGATGCAGCCGGTGGCCAACTCGACCAGCGGATACTGAACCGAAATCGGCGTGCGACAGGTTCGGCATCGCCCTCGAAGGAGCAGCCAGGACAGAACAGGGATGTTGTCGTACCACTCGATGAGGCGTCCGCAGCCGGGGCAGTGCGACCGGGGGCGGATTACCGACTCGTCTCTGGGCCACCGGAGGATGCAGACGTTCAGAAAGCTGCCCAGCATCAGACCGAGGAGGCCCATCACCAGACTTGCGAGACGGTCAACGGACACGCGTAACCTCATAGAGGAGAATCCCGGCGGCGACGGCGACGTTCAGCGATTCGACTGCGCTCGCGATGGGAACGGTCACACGCCGGTCCGCGACTGCCTCGAGATCCGGACTTATCCCAGCGCCCTCGTTACCCACTACCAGCGCCACCGGCCCACGTCTCTCGACCTCGCCCACGGCGGTTCCGGTGGTCGAGCTGGTCCACAGCTCCAGCTGTTCCTTCCGAGCCCACTCGACGAGCGATGCGATGGACATGGGGACGGCGGGGAGCCGGAACATCGCGCCCATCGCGCCGCGCAGCGCCTTGGGGCTCCACAGGTCTCCCGTACCCGGGAGGGCGATCAGCCCCTTGGCGCCGAAAGCCAGCGCCGTGCGAGCCAGCGCGCCAACGTTGCCGGGGTCCTGCACGCCGTCGAGGACCAGCACAACCCCGGCGGGACTGGGGACGATATCCGTCGGCTCCCAGGACGGAGGCTCTACTACGGCCACGACTCCCTGCGGATGCTCGGTATCCGCCAGCTCGGCCAGGAGGCTGTCCTCTACAGCCTCGAGTGGGACACCCAGACCGACCAGGCGCCGTTTGAGGGTATCCCCTCTGGCGGTAGCTTCCAAGGCGGGCGCGACCGCTGCCCCCTGGATCGAGACCCCGGCATCGAGGGCTTCCTCGAGCAGCCGAATGCCTTCGGCCAGCGCCAGGGCCCGGCGCTCGCGAGCGCGGCGGCGGTGCAGATCCCGGATCGTACTGATCAACGACACGTCCACCTGGCCGTTCAGGATGAAGATTGCGCTCACCGTTGCCGGATCGGACTCCGGCGGCGGGGCCGGCATTCAAGCCGACCTGAAAACCTTTCACCAGTTCGGCGTCTACGGCACCAGTGTAATCGTGGCTGTGACGGCCCAGAACACGCGCGGCGTTCGCGCGGTCCATTCCATTCCCGAAGCCAATGTGGCGGGCCAGCTGGCCGCGGTTGCGGAGGATCTGCCGCCCGCGGCGGTGAAGACCGGCATGCTGGCCAGCGCCGGGTTGGTAGCACTGGTGGCCGACGCGATTCGCGACCGGCGCTGGGTGAATTACGTCTGCGACCCGGTGATGACCGCGACCTCGGGTCAGCGGCTGCTGGAACCCAGCGCGGAGGCGACTCTCCGGGAGCGACTTCTCCCGCTGGCAGTGCTGGTCACGCCGAACCTGGCCGAGGCGGCCGCGCTCACGGGCGTCGAGGTTCGAGACCCTACGCAGATGGAAAGCGCAGGCCGCGAACTGCTGCGGCTGGGAGCCCGCGCGGCGCTGGTGAAGGGCGGGCACCTGGCTGGCGACCTGCTCACCGACATCCTGGTCACGCCGACCGCGGTTGAGCGGTTCACTCGGCCGCGCCTGATCACGAGCTCGACCCACGGGACCGGGTGCACCCTCTCGGCGGCGGTGACCGCCGGGCTTGCGCTGGGCCGCGATCTGACGACCGCGGTGCGCGACGGACTCGACTTCGTGCATCGCGCCCTGCTCGCCGCTCCGGAGCTCGGTGCCGGCCGCGGCCCGCTGAATCATATGGTACCGGCTCGCCGACAACAGTAAGGGAGGTCGGGCTATACGCCCCCTCTAGGCAGGCGCTGGACCATGTCGGCGAGCAGTCGCCCCAGAACGGCCTCCGCGTGGCCCGCGACGTCGAGCACCTCTTGGTGGCTGAGCCTCCCGGCGCCGAGACCCGCGGCACGGTTGGTGATGATGGACACACCGAGGCACCGCACGCCTGCGGCGCGAGCGACGGTGACCTCCAGGACGGTCGACATGCCGACCGCGTCGGCCCCCAGTCGCCGCAGGGCCGCGATCTCAGCCACCGTCTCGTAGCTCGGTCCCATCACACCGGCATAGACTCCCTCTTCCAGGGGGATCCGCTGGTCGAGCGCCGCCGCGTGGGCCAACGCCCTCAGGTTCGCGTCGTAGGGATCGGACATGTCGGGGAAGTGGAGTTCGCCCGGCAGAGACGGACCGATGAGGGCGTTGTGGGACGTCAGGTTGAGGTGGTCCGTGATCAGCATGAGGGCACCCGGATCGAGGCCCGGTCGGATACCACCAGCGGCGTTTGTGAGGCACAGCACTCGGACGCCAAGCGCAGCCAAGGCCCGCACGGGCAGTACGGCGAGCTCGGCGCCATGCCCCTCGTACAGATGCACCCGGCCGCATTGACAGAGCACTTCCTTCCGACCGAGGGTCCCACTGACAAACGCACCGGAATGGCCTGCGACCGAGATCCTGGGGAATCCCGGGATGTCGCTGTACTCCAACCGTCGCGCGTTCTCGAGGCCCCGCGTCAGGTCTCCAAGTCCGGAGCCAAGAACCAGCCCGACCTCTGGTATGCGAGCGCCCAGCCAGTCGTGGAGGCACTCGATGGCCGCGGGCAGGCTTTCAGCGCGGCTCACATGACCTCGAGCCGTGCCCGAGCCTCCTCCGCGATCGCCTCCCGGACCGGGCGCGGCGCGAAGGCCGCATGGAAGCCGTTCCGAACCAGGCCTTCGATTTCACGTCGCGTCAATTTCGCGGCCCGCCCCGCAAGTGCATACTCGCTGGAAAGGGTCACGTCGCTCATGAGCCAGTTGTCGCTCGACAGGACCAGGGTCAGGCCCGCGTCGAGATAACGACGGAGGGGGTGATGACGCGCATCGGGAACGACGCGCGTCTGCAGGTTCGAGGTCAGATTGATCTCGATGGGGATCTCGCGGTCCCGAACATAGGCGAGGAGATCGGGATCCTCCCCCAACCGCGTCCCATGCCCGATCCGGTTGGCGCGGCAGTCGAAGAGCGCCTCCGCCACGGACTCCGGCCCCGCGGCCTCCCCGGCGTGCACCGTGATGCCGAGGTGACCGCGAGCCGCGATCTCGAAGGCATGACGATGGGGCTTCGCGGGGTGGGTGGCCTCGCCGCCGGCAATGTCGAAACCGACGACACCGAGACGTCGGTGTCGCACGGCCGCCTCCGCGATCGCGTCGGAAATTCCCGGATCAAGGTGACGGAGGGTGCAGCAGATAATCCCCGTCGTGGTCCCGCACTCCACGGCACCTTCGCCCAGCCCGCGCGCGATGGCCGTGATGACCTCGTCGAGCGACAGCCCTCCCGCCGTACTCAACACCGGGCAATAGCGGACCTCCAGATAGCGGACCCCGTCTGCGTCGGCGTCGATCACCATTTCCCGGGCCACTCGGGTCAGGGCCTCCGGCGTCTGCAGGACCGCGACGGTGGTGTCGAAGCGTTTGAGGTAGTCGGCCAGATTGCGGGCATCGTCGACCCGGAAGGCACGTCGCACCGCTTCAGGAGTGGTCGCGGGCAACTCGACCCGCGTCGCGCGCGCCAGCTCCAAGAGGGTGGCGGGACGCAGCGAGCCGTCGAGGTGGACATGCAACTCCGCCTTGGGGAGACGCCGGAACCAGGCCCGGTCAGGCATCGAGAGCGCCGGCGTCCGAGCCGCGTCGGTGGCGCGGTGCGGCCCGGAGGATCGCGCCGGCTTCGAGGAGCGCATCGAGCGCGAGGGGCAACCCACGGGCATCGGTCAAGACCGCATCCCCAGTCTCACAGGAGGCGAGAAGCGAGGGTTCCGCCCTGGAGATGCCCTCCCGGACCGTGGAGCCGGCGGGCACCAGGTATCCCTTCCCATTGACGAAAATCCGGACCTCGCCGCTCATGGCCTCAGCGGCTCACGCGGAGCCGTTGGTCATCCGGGGGAGTCACCGGCTGCGGGAGCTTGCGCAGGTAGTCAACGAGGGCATCGCCGGCGCGTTGCGGCAGGCGATGGGGTGAGTGCTGGGAGAGAGTCCCGGGCTTCCGGCACCCGCCGGGCGGCGCGCAATCGCCGGCCGCCAGAGCGAAGGTGTCGCCGTCGACCAGGGCCGTGCTGAAGCCGACGAGATAGGTGGCCCCCGCGTCGATTGGCTTGCCGCTCGCTACCAGCTCGGTGCGCCGGACCCGGTCCCAGGGCCGGGAGCGCGGATCATAGTCCACCCGGATGCCCGAGAACTCGCAGCAGGGCTCGCGTTGGGCCAGCGCGTTCTCCAGAAGGCCCTTCAGTTCCCGGCCGGTCAACTTGATGGTGAGGAGCGTGTCGTCGCCGCTGGCGACAGCCCGGATCTCCGCGGCGCTCAAGCGCCCGGCGGGGAGTGGAGCCGTGGCCTCGCGGGGCAGCACGACCGCCACATCGGCGTCGGTCTCGTTGCGGTAGGCGTCGGCGAGCAGGCGTCCCACGGCTTCACCGCGACCCGCGGCCGCGGGAAGGCGCACCGTGGCTACGGCGACCGCCGCGAGCGAATCCAACCGAGCCTGGGCTCGCTCGACAGAGTCCCTGGCCCGGCGCTCCTGTTCGGTCTGCGCCAGGGGGAGCACGGGGCCTGGCTCTGGCGCGGCGGCAGGCGACGGCCCGGTCTCTCTCACGAAGCGGGCCCGCGCGCTGGCCGCCAGCTCGGGTGGGGTCAGCGAGAACCCGCCGGGCTCGTCCTCAGGCTTGAGCAGCTTTCGGCGGCTCACCTCGGCCAGGAGTGCTTCACGAACCGTCAGTCCGCGGTCCCAGAGCACGGGCACCCGTGCCAGCATTCCATAGTTCCCCTCTCCCTGCTGGCGGGCATCCGTAATCGCCAGAGAGAAGGAATCGGTGCCCGCCACCGCGTGGTTACGCACCGTGAGTCCGGTGATGCGGGAGCCCATCGGTTTGGAGAGGTCGATAGCGTAGGTGGCGCCCCCGAGCAGATCATAGTCATCGCCGGGCACGAACCGATTCGGAAAGACCCGACCCAGTGAATCGACATAGAAGTAGCGGGCGGCCTGCTCGAGATACTCCTTGAGTTGCTCGCCGCTCACCCGCACCACGCGCAGCGCGGACTCGCCCGGATAGACCCGATACAACTGACCATTGGTCACGGCTCCGGGGCCGAAGGCGGCACGCAGCTCGATAGCGGGGAGCGCATCGAGATCCGCCCCGGTGGCCCGGCGAACGGCGTCGTGGAGGAGGCCCATGAGAGGGCTATCGGCGACGCGGGCCACCGCCAGCGAGAACCGACCCGTCGCTTCCGCGATGCCGGTCGACGCCCAGCGCTGGAGCGTAGCGTGGGCCTCGGCGAACCGGCGCACCAGCCGCTCGGCCGGGGGCGTCCGCGCCAGCGAGACGCGTTCCGCGCGGATCCCCGCCAGACGATATCCATCCGTGCCGGAAACGAGCGTGAGGTGCACCACGGCGAGACTCGCGGCGCGTGGCAGGGGGGCAACGAAGTGGACGCCGGCCACGACCGAGTCGATGATTTCCCGGTCGGCGTGGCCGACGACGACCAGATCCGGGTGATCACGTCGCCCGGCCGCGAACGCCGCGGCCACGTTCTCTCCGCCGCGGCCCGTGGTGTCGTAACTCGACGGGCCTCCCAGACCGCTGTGCGAGAGGACAATCGCGACATCCGCGTTGTCCCGCATGCCCCGCAGCACTTCGTCGATGGCGGGCTCGATCCGGTCCACCCGGTAGCGGCCCCGCAGCCGCGCCGCGTTCACGACCATCGCCCGCGGGGTGGTGAACCCCGTGACCGCGATGCGGACGCCACGCCGCTCAATGACGACGAAGGGAGCAAAGGCCGTGGTGTCCACCGGCAGGACCCTCAGGTTCGCGCTCACCCAACGGAAGCTGGCCCCGGCAACCGCCCGGTCGAACCGGTCGGCGCCGAAATCGAAGTCCTCATCGCCGGGAGTCGCGACGTCATAGGCGAGGAGATTCATCGCGTCGACGATCGGCTGCTGCTCCGGCGATGCCTGACGGCCGTAGTAGGCGGCGAGAGGACTACCCGAGAGAGCGCCTCCCGCATCGACCAGGAGGACCTGGCCCGGGTAGGCGGTGCGGAGTGAGTCGATGACGGTCGCGGCCCGCGCCAGGCCACCGGGGGAGGGCGCGTTGTCGAGGTAGTCCCAGGCGCTCACTTCACCCTGAATATCCGCCGTAGCGACCACCACAATCCGAACCGTGTCGACCGGGGCGAGTGCGAGCCCCGCGAGAAGGGCAAGGATCGGCATGGCGGAATATCCCCGGCCCTGCCCGAGGTTGGCAATGCGCGGCGCCCCCGCCCCTTGCGCCTGCCCGACCGGGTTTGTATTCGTTTTGGCGCATATGGCCGCCCCTCTGACGACCCTCGCGCTGCTCGAGGCGCTGGCGGAGCCCACCAGGCTCCGCATCGTGAACTGTCTGGCGGCGGCACCGCTCTTCGTCTCCGACCTCAAGATCCTGCTCGACCTGCCGCAGCCCACGGTCTCCCGCCACCTGCGCATCCTGCGGGACATCGGGCTGGTCCGCGATACCTCCATTTCCCAATTCGTGCTGTATCGGCTGCGCCGACCGGCGGAGCCGCTGGGCCGCGTGCTCAGTGCCGTCCTCGACGCAGCCGCGTCGGAACCGGGGCTTCGCGGAGAGCGGGCCCTGGCGCTGGAGCAGAGCCGCCGGCACGCGCGGCTGCGGACCGAGGCGAATCTGGAGGAGCGGCCGGTATGAGCCACCGCATTCTGGTCGTGGACGACGAGCCGGACATCACCGCGCTGGTGGCCTATCATCTCGCCAAGGCGGGCTACCGGGTGTCCACCGCGGCGAACGGACCCGATGCCCTGAGGGCGGCCCGCGAGGAGCGACCCGATATCGTGATCCTCGACGTGATGCTCCCAGGCGTCTCCGGCTACGATGTGCTGGCGGAGCTTCGCCGGCGCGAGGAGACGCGCGACGTCGGAGTCATCCTGCTCACCGCCCGGCGGGAGGAACCGGATCGAATCCGCGGGCTGTCGCTCGGCGCCGACGACTACCTCACCAAGCCCTTCTCTCCCGCCGAGCTCGCCCTCCGAGTGAACGCCCTGCTCCGCCGCCTGGCCGCACCGGCGGTGACCAGCGGATCCAATCTGACCGCGGGACCGGTCACCATCGACCGCTCGTCGCATCGTGTCTCGGTCGACGGCAAGGAGATCGAGCTGACCGCCACGGAGTACAAACTCCTGCTCACGCTTGTGGAGCGCCGCGGGCGGGTGCAGACGCGGCCCCAGTTGCTCGAGACGGTGTGGGAGGCCCAGCCAGACATTCAGACGCGGACCGTGGATATGCACGTGCAGCGGCTGCGCTCCAAACTGGGCGAGGCAGGCGAGCTGATTGAGACGGTGCGCGGATTCGGCTATCGCTTTCGCGGAGCGGAGCGCGGCTCCCGGCGCGCATGAACTTCGCGGGGCGGCTGGTCAGCGGGACGATCGCCGTCATGGTGGCCGCGATCACCGTGCTCGTGCTCGGCGCCGAGCTGGCCCTGCGCAGCGACCTGGAACACGATATCGGCGCGACGCTGGAACGGGAGGCGCGCCTCGTCGCCCGCCTGCTTCCCCGCGATTCCGTCGCGTGGCAACCGATAGCGGAACGCCTGGCCCAGGAAACGGGGCTGCGCATCACTCTCATCGCCTCGGATGGACGGGTCGTCGCCGAAAGCGACCAGCCGGCCACAGCCCTCCCGTTCATCGAGAATCACGGGAATCGGCCCGAGGTCCGCGCGGCGCTCGCGGGCCAGGTCGGTACCGACCGGCGGGCTGATGACCCGACGGCGGAGCCGCTGCTCTACGTGGCAGTCCCCGGGGGTCCGGGGGCAGTCCGGTTGGCCGCACCGCTGGTCGGCGCGGACCAGATCGTCCATCACGCCCAGGGATCGTTCCTGGGGGCGGCATTGCTGGCCCTCCTCATCGGCGCGGTGCTGGCGTTCATCGCCGGGCGCTCCATTGCGGGGCCACTCACCGCCATCACCGAAGCGGCTCACGCGATCGCCGACGGCGAACAACCTCGCTTTCCGCACTCCGGCATTCCGGACATCGACGGGCTGGTCCGGGCCCTCCGCGAAATGCACGTGCAGCTCACCCAACGCTTCACCGACCTTCGCCGAGAGCGTGCCGAAAGCGCCGCGCTGGTCGAAGCAATGGTGGAAGGAGTCCTGGCTGCGGGCTCGGACGGGCGGATCGTCACGGCCAACGCGGCCGCGCGCCGGCTCCTCGGCTATGCACCCGAAGAGGTCCTTCCCGCGGTGGGCCAGTTGTTCCGCGCCAAGCCCGCCCGCCAAGTCGTCGACACGGTGGTCCGTGGGCAGGCGGTGCTGGAACGCGAGATCGAGCTGGACGGTCACAGCGTCCTGCTCTCGGGGCGACCCCTCCCACAGGGCGGCGTCCTGCTCGTCATGCACGACGTCACCGAGTTGCGCCGTCTCGAGGCGGTAAGACGCGATTTCGTCGCCAACGTCTCACACGAACTCAAGACGCCGCTCACTTCGATCTCCGGCTACGCCGAGACCCTCGTGAACGAGGCGCCCGATCCGGCCACCGGCCAGCGATTCCTCACGGTCATCCTCGCCAACGCGCGCCGCATGCAGCGACTGGTGGACGACCTGCTCGATCTGTCGCGCATCGAGTCGGGTCGGTGGCAGCCGACACCGGAGCAGGTGGAGGTGGCTCAGGTGGCGCGCGAGAGCTGGGGCCTTTTTGCCGGCCGCGCGGCGCAGCACCAGGTCACCTTCGAGACCGAGGTCGGAGGCGGCGCGGAGAAGATCCACGCCGACCCCGACGCCCTGCGACAGATCCTGAACAACCTGTTCGATAACGCCCTCCGGTATACGCCGGTGGGCGGCCGCATCACCCTGCTGACAGCACGAGAGGATGGCGGGGTCGTGCTCCGGGTCCGGGACACCGGGAGCGGAATCACCCGGGAGCACCTGCCCAGGATCTTCGAACGATTCTACCGGGTGGACCCCGGGCGATCACGCGAGGAGGGGGGCACGGGGCTTGGGCTGTCGATCGTCAAGCACCTCATGGAGGCGCACGAGGGTCGGGTGAGCGCGGCGAGTGAAGTAGGGCGCGGAACCGAGATCTCCTGCTGGTTCCCGGACGCTCCGCAACAGGATCGTGACACTGTCGACACTGGCCAGTGATGGAAGGAGCCGATCCTCCCTAGCAACGGGATGAGGAGGATCGACTGCGAAGCATGTTTCACCGGCTGACGGCTCAGGACCATCGCCTGATCGAGGCCTTGGCACGCCGACGGACATCACCGGTGCTTGCGCGAGGGTTTCGCCTCGTGACCCACGCGGGCGGCGCCACGGCGACGGTGAGCTGTTCCCTGCTGCTGATGCTCTTCCCGGCGACCCGCCACCTCGGCTGTGTTACCGGCGTAGCGAACCTGGTTTCCCACCTGTTCGTTCAGACGCTCAAGCGAGCCGTGGTCCGGGCTCGGCCCACGACCGTGCAGCCTCATGTGACACCGTTGGCGGGAATCCCGGATCACTTTTCCTTCCCGTCCGGGCATGCCTGCGCGGCCATGGCGATCGCGGTGCCCACCTTGCTGGCGGTTCCGAGCGCGGGCTTCCCGCTTCTGGCTCTCGCGCTAGCTGTGGGCGCCTCGCGGGTCTACCTCCGGGTTCACTACGCCACGGACGTGCTGGTCGGCCAACTGCTCGGGGCAGCTGCCGGCGTCTTGGCCCACCTGGCGCTCCCATAGGCGGCTTCCAGCTCATCGAGCTCCCGGCTCCAGTCCCGGCCGACGGCGAAGGCCCGCGCCGCCTCGTGCATGGCAGCTCGCTGGGACCCGTCCCGCACCAATTGAACGATCCCTTCCGCGAACCCACCGGCATCACCGGGCGGCACCAGGAACCCCGTGAGGCCCTGCCGAAGGCTCTCCGGAATGCCGCCCGCCGCGGCCCCAATCACGGGCACACCGGACGCAAGCGCCTCGAGCGCCACCAGGCCGCAGGTCTCGGTGGGAGAGGGAAAGACGAAGAGGTCCGCGTCAGCATACAGGTCCGCCAGCGTGCCGCGATCGAGAAAGCCCCGATGCACGGCGAAGGGCAGCGCCCCACGCACCGGCGCGGCACGGGGGCCGTCACCCGCAACGCAGAAGAGCGCCTCGTCCCCCAGGACTTCGTGGGCCCGGCGGAACGCGGCGACGAGTGTGTCCACGCCTTTCTCTACCGCCAGCCGGCCAACGTGAAGCACCAGGGTGCGCCCCGCCGCGCCCAACGCCGCCCGTCGCGACTCGCTCCTTCGCGCCGGCCGGAACCAGCTGGTATCAACGCCGCGTCCCCAGACGGTGGCGTGGGCGATACCCAGCGAGAGGAGCTCCTGCCGGGTCGCCTCACTCGGGGTCTGGGTCAGGCGGGCCGCCTGGTGGAACCAACGCAGCCAGCGGCGGGTCGGCCCGACGGCGAAGCGGCCAAGGTAGCGCTCCGCGTAGCGAGGGAAATCAGTATGGAAGGAGGAGACCATCGGCAGGCGGCGGCGCAGGGCATAGCTCCGGCCGAAGACGCCCAGCGGCCCTTCGGTAACGACATGCACCAGGTCGGGCGCGAAACGGTCGAATTCGCCTTGGAGCGACCGACCCCACGGCCACGACAGCCGGACCTGCGGGTAGCCTGGACATGGCAGCGCAGCCAACCGCCGGACCTCCGACTCATCGGGTGCCGGGCGGTCGTACCGAGGGGCAGCCACCGACACCTGGTGGCCGCGGGAGCGAAGCCCCGACCGCATCGTTTCCAGCACGGTCGTGACGCCGTTCACCTCGGGAAGGAAGGTGTCGGTGCAGTAGAGGATCCGCATGCCCGGAAGGATCGAGCGGATCTGTCGCGATTGAGCTACGACAGCGTCACGGACCCATCATGGCTCCATCCGCGCGGAGAGTCTTGGCACCAAGTCGTTGTGGTGCCGGGACTTGACAGTCACCCGACAGTGACAATTCGCAACCAGCTTTCTGTCGGACCCTCAGCCGGGGAGCAATGCGTGCAGGGATCATTCCGGAAAGTCTTGCTGGTCATCATCGACGGACTCCGTCCCGATGCCATCACGTCGGAGGCCATGCCCGTCCTCCGGTCCATTCTGGGGACGGGTTGGCGAGCACCCCGGGCGTTCTCGGTTCGTCCCAGCGTGACCGTCGCGGCCCTTACGTCCATCGCGACTGGCGTGGCACCGAGTGTCCACTGCCTGACAGAGCCCAGTCTCCGACGCCTGCCGAGGTTCCGCGGACTTCGTCCCTTGCCGAGCGAACTCAGCAAGGGCGGAATCGAGACGACGGTGGTCGCTGGGGGGCTCTCGGGCGCGCTCCGTTGGGCGGCGGCGGCGCTCCTCAGGTTGGCGGGAGTCACCAGACTGGTGTCTCCATCGGCGTCGCCGGCCGGTCTGGTGGAGACCGCGGTCCAGCGCCTTCGGGAGCACCCGGAGCGCGAGTTCGTTGTTCTGTACGTCAACGACACGGACTTGGCGGGGCACGCGTGGGGCTGGATGTCGCCGGCCTATTTCAGGGCCGCGGGCGTCGTCGATCAAGCGCTGGCACGCATCGTGCCGATACTGGATGAGCCGGAGACCCTCATCATCATCACGGCCGATCATGGCGGCGGGGGGGTCCTGGCCAACGACCATGATCACCCCCACCCGGTCAACGACGCGATTCCGCTGGCCGTGATGGGGAGAGGGATTCCGGCCGCGGTCGGCAGCGAGCCGGTCCAGCTGCTCGACATCCCGCCGACGGTGCTTTTTGGCTTCGGGCGACCCACGCCACCGGGATACCAGGGGCGCGTTATGCACGAAGCCTTTCAGAGGGAGCCAGTGCTGGTATGAAACGGAAGATCCAACCCGCTACCCGGCCGGAAGATGCCGGCACAGCGCCGCCCGAAGTCCCGGCCCGATCCGCCGCGGCGCCGTTCGACCAGACTGAGGATGAAGTGTTCCGCGATCCCTTCGCGGACTTCGCTCCAAGCAACCGCTGAGCCTCACGCGGGACCTGCGTTACAACCCCGTTACCACGCATCACCCTCTCCGTTACGCCCCCGAGTGTTCTTGGCTCGCGCGCGAAGGGGCCTGCCCCCGAGCGCAACGGTGCACCAGCACACACCACTTATGGGGGAACCATCTATGACTGCCAGTTGGCGTCGAATTGCCAGCCTCCTTGGACTGGTTGCGGTCCTGGGGGCGTCAGGCCTGGCCGCCCAGGCTCCCTCCGTGTCGGTCAGCGGAGTGATCTATGCCCAGTATCTCTACCAGCTGAACAGTGACAGCACGCTCCTCCCCTCGGGGGGGCATCAGAACAACTTCGACATCACCCGCGCCTATCTGAACGCCATCGGAAAATTCGGCGGCGGCGTTCAGGCCCGGGTAACGACGGACATCACGAGGCCCGCTAACAGTTACCTGGCCGTTCGGCTCAAGTACGCCTACGGCGCCTGGAACCCCGAGGGGAGCGCCCTCACCTACAAGCTCGGCCTGTTCACGACTCCCTGGCTTGACTGGGAAGAGGCTCTGTGGGACTACCGCATGCAGGGCGCCATGGCCCTGGACCGGAACGGCTATCTAACTTCTTCCGACTACGGCGCGGGGGTTGACGGCAGCTGGGGCTATGACAGGGTCAACATGCAGGTCGGCGTCTTCGATGGTGAAGGCTACGGCGGGGCGCCCGGCGACCAGCGCAAGGACATCGAGGGGCGGGTGTCGGTGAAGCTCGTCAACACGGATCTCGGCGGCCGGGTGGGTGGCCTCCGGATCACCGGCTACGCGGGGTACGGCAAGCCGACGACGGGCGGGCAGCGTGAGCGCTATATCGGGATGCTGTCCTACAAGTCAAAGGCAGTCACGCTCGCGGCCGAATACGCCCGCATGACCGACAGCACGACCGGAGGGGGCGCTGTCACGGCCGTGGCGCACCGGGCGGGCCAGATGATCAGCGCGTACGGCGTCCTCAACATCCCTGACTCCAAGGTCGGCGTGATCGGCCGGGTCGACATCTTCGATCCGAACACGGCAAACAACTCCGCGGCCACGAACAGCGATCGTCAGACCCGGATCATCGGCGGTCTGTCCTATCAGCTCTCGTCGAATCTCCGGATGCTGGCCGACATTGACCACGTGACGTTCCAGGGCGGTGGGAAGACTCCAACCAGCAGCACCGCGTACCTGCAGGCCCAGGTCACTTACTGACGTTCATCACGCTCGACCGACGCAGGAGAACAGCATTCATGCGACTCGCACTCCGACTTTCCGTGCCTCTGGCGCTCGCGCTCACCTGGACGGCGGCGCCGCTCGCCGCCCAGGTCTCGTTGACGGGCGCCGGGGCAACCTTCCCCAATCCGATCTACTCGAAGTGGTTCGACGAGTACCACAAGAAGACTGGCGTCCAGATCAACTATCAGTCGATCGGATCTGGCGGGGGGATCAAGCAGTACACCGAGGGCACCGTGGACTTCGGCGCCTCCGACGGGCCGATGACCAACGACCAGATCAACGCCGTGCAGGGCGAAGTGGTGCATCTGCCGACGGTGATGGGGGCGGTCGTCCTCACCTGGAATCTCCCCGCCCTTGGCACTACCCAGCTCAAGCTGGATGGGCCGACGATCGCCGACATCTACCTCGGCAAGATCACCAAGTGGAACGACGCGCGTCTCACGGCGCTCAACCCCGGCGTCGCCTTGCCGAACGCGGACATCATCGTCGTCCACCGCTCGGACGGGTCCGGTACGTCATACATCTTCACGGACTACCTGAGCAAGGTGTCGCCGGAGTGGAAAGAGAAGGTCGGCTACGCCACGTCGGTCAATTGGCCGGTAGGCCTGGGTGGGAAGGGGAACGAGGGCGTCACTCAGCAGGTCAAATCGACGGAAGGCGCGCTAGGCTACGTGGAGCTCATCTACGCCGTGGCCAACAACCTGCCCTTCGCCCAGGTGAAGAACGCGGCCGGGAACTGGATCAACCCCTCGCTGGACGGGGTCACCGCCGCGGCAGCGAGCGCCAAGTTCGCCCCGAACACGGACTTCCGGGTGTCGATCACCAACGCCCCCGGAAAGGATGCCTACCCCATCTCTTCGTTCACCTGGCTTCTGATTCGGCCCAAGATGAAGGACCAGACCAAGGCCAAGGCGTTGCATGATTTCCTGCACTGGATGCTTACGCCCGAGGCCGGCGCGATGGCCAAGCAGCTGGAGTACGCGCCGCTCCCCAAGGAGGTCATTGCCTTGGAGGAGGCTCGCATCAGCAAGCTCAAGTAGGCCCTAGCACTACCTGGCCGGCTCGACTGGCCAGGGGTGTGGGCTTTGGCAAGGCGGCGGGAGTCCTGACCTCCCGTCGCCTTGTCCGTTCCCCCCGGGGAAGTGGTCAGGCGTGACATGTCCGTTACAATGTCGTGACCGATCGGGGGGCTGGCATCGGTACACTCCCGCCCATGGCAACGACTTCTCTGCCCGAGGCCGTCCCCGCAGCCGGAGCGAAGCTCGAGGGCTCCCGCACCGGCGACCGGCTGTTCCGGGCGGTGCTGATCCTGGCGGCGCTGGCGATCCCCGTGCTGATGGGCTTCCTGGTGGCGGAGCTGTACACGGGGGCTCGACTCGCGATCGACAAGTTCGGCCTCCATTTCGTCACGGGCTCGGTGTGGGATCCGGTGGCGGAGAAGTTCGGGGCCTTCCCGCTGATCATGGGGACGCTGCTCTCCTCGTTTCTCGCCCTGCTGATCGCCGTGCCGCTCTCGCTCGGCGTCGCGATCTACATCACGGAGTTTTCGCCGAAGGCCATCCGCCAGCCGATTGCGTTCGTCATCGAACTCCTGGCCGCCATTCCGAGCGTGGTGTACGGCCTGTGGGGGATCTTCGTGCTGATCCCCGTCCTCCGGAAGGCGGTGTTCCCGCTGCTCAGGGAGGTGCTGGGCTTTCTCCCGTTCTTCCAGGGCCCCATCTACGGACCGTCGATGCTCGCGGCGAGCATCATCCTCGCGATCATGGTCATGCCATTCATCATGTCGGTGGCCAGGGAGGTGCTGCTGGCGGTGCCGGGGAGCCAGCGCGAGGCCGCCCTTGCCCTGGGAGCGACTCGGTGGGAGGCGGTGATGTCGGCCATCCTGCCCTACGCGCGGTCCGGCATCATCGGGGCGGTCATCCTGGGCCTGGGCCGGGCGCTGGGCGAGACGATGGCCGTGACGATGCTGATCGGGAATCGGAACGAGATCTCGCTGTCCCTGTTCGCGCCCGGCTACACCATGGCGGCGGTCATCGCGAACGAGTTCTCGGAGGCGGCGACCGACATGCATTTCGCCGCGCTGGCCTACGTGGCCTTCCTGCTGTTCCTGGTCACGGTGCTGGTCAACGCGGCGGCGCGGCTGCTGATCTGGCGCGTGTCGCGCGGGCCGAGGGGAGGCAAGGGTAGATGAACCGACGCGTGGTCCGTCGCTGGGTAAGCAACGTGATGGTGGGCCTGATGGTCTTGGCGGTGATCATCGCGGTGCTGCCGCTGCTCTTCATCCTGCTCAACCTGATCCTCAAGGGAGCGGGCAGCCTGTCGATCGCGTTCTTCACCCGGGTCCCGGTTCCGCCGGGCGAGACGGGCGGTGGCGTCGCCAACGCGATCGTCGGGACTCTGCTCATTGTCGGGGTAGCCAGCCTGATCGGGGTGCCGCTGGGGGTGGCCGCCGGGGTCTTCTGCGCGGAGTACCCCGGGCATCGGCTGGCGACGCTCACCCGGTTCGTCGCGGATGTCATGAACGGTACGCCATCGATCGTGGTCGGAGTCTTCGCCTGGACGCTGATCGTCGCCAGGCAGAAGCACTTCTCCGGGTTCGCCGGAAGCTGTGCCCTGGCCATGCTGATGATTCCGATGGTGATGCGGACGACGGAAGAGCTGGTGAAGCTCGTCCCCAACTCGCTCCGCGAGGCGGCTCTGGCGCTGGGCTACGCCCGGTGGCGAACCAGCCTCAGGATCGTGCTGCGCACCGCCCTGCCGGGCATCGTGACCGGCACGCTTCTCTCGGTGGCGCGCGTGGCTGGCGAAACGGCCCCGCTCCTGCTCACGGCGCTTGGGAGCCAGTACTTCAGCCTGGACATCAATCGCCCGATGGCGGCGCTCCCGCTCACGGTCTTTCAGTACGCCATTGGGCCGTATGAGGAGTGGCATCGCTATGCCTGGGCCGCCGCGCTGGTGCTGATCCTGGTGGTGCTCACGCTCAGCATCCTGGCCCGCCTGGCGACCCGGCGGAGATTCACGTTGAATGGCTGATCCCAAGCCGCTGCTCCAGACCGAGCGCCTGACCGCGATGTACGGGAAGTTCACGGCCGTCAGGGAGGTGAGTCTCCAGTTCCCGGCCAACACGGTGAACGCGCTCATCGGACCGTCGGGGTGCGGCAAGTCCACGTACCTCCGCACGCTGAACCGGATGCACGAGCTGTCCGAAGGCGGCTGGATCACGGGGCGGGTGCTGCTGGATGGGGAGGACATCTACGGGCCGCGGGTGAGCCCGATGCAGCTTCGACGCAGGGTGGGGATGGTGTTCCAGAAGCCGACCCCCTTCCCGACCATGTCGATCTTCGACAATGTTGCAGCGGGGCTTCGCATCAACGGCCGCCTTGGCAGGGGCGAGCTGGATACGGTGGTGGAGCGGTCGCTCAAGCACGCCGCGCTGTGGGACGAGGTCAAGGACCGGCTGCGGACGAGCGCGATGGCGCTCTCCGGCGGCCAGCAGCAGCGGCTGTGCATTGCCCGGACGATCGCGCCGCGGCCCGAGGTGATTCTTCTCGACGAACCGACAGCGTCGCTGGACCCGGCAAGCACGCAGCGGATTGAGGAGCTGGTCTTCGAGCTGAAGAAGGAGTTCACGATCGTCATCGTCACCCACAACATGCAGCAGGCGGCACGGGTGAGCGACACGACGACGTTCTTCTACATGGGGACCATGGTCGAGACCGGTCCGACGCGGCAGATCTTCACCACGCCCAAGGAAGAGCGCACTGAAGCCTATATCACGGGACGTTTCGGATGACCACGATGACCCCTGACCGGCCGGCCGGCCCTTCCGAGCGCGGCATGCCCGCGGCCATGCCGCTGCTTCGCACCTCGCTTGCCACCCGGGTTCCGCGGGAAGTAGAAGCGGGAGCGCCGACCGCGCCGGCGATGACTGCCCGGGACTTTCGCTTCTCGTATGGGGGGCCGCACGAGACGCTCAAGGGTATCACGCTGGACATCGCCCGGAAGGCAGTCACGGCGATCATCGGTCCGTCGGGGTGCGGCAAGTCGACCTTCCTCCGGTCGATCAACCGGCTCCATGACCTGGTCCCCACCCACCGCTACTCCGGCGACATCCAGCTCGAGGGGAGTTCGATTTTCTCGAGCGGCACGGATCTGGTGACACTCCGCCAGCGGGTTGGGATGGTCTTTCAGCGGCCCAACCCGTTTCCGAAGACCATATTCGAAAACGTCGCCTACGGCCCCGCCCTCAACCGCCTGGTCGCGAAGCGGGACCTCCCGGACCTGGTGGAGCGCTGCCTGCGGAAGGCCGCCTTGTGGGACGAGGTGAAGGACCGGCTGGACGAGATCGGCACCGGCCTCTCGGGCGGGCAGCAACAGCGCCTGTGCATCGCCCGGGCGCTGGGCAATCGTCCGGAGGTCCTGCTCATGGACGAACCCTGCTCGGCGCTCGACCCGCTCGCCACCCAGAAGGTGGAGGAGCTGATCGTCGAGCTCAAGCGGGAGTACACCATCGTGATCGTGACTCACAACATGCAGCAGGCGGCGCGGGTGAGTGACTTCACCGCGTTCCTCGACCGGGGCGAGCTGATCGAGTTCGGCGAGACGGAGCGAATGTTCACCGCGCCAGCCAACGAACGCACGGAAGCATACATTACGGGGAGATTCGGATGAGCCTCGACATGCACCGGCACTTCCACGACGAGTTGAACGACGTCAAGGTCCGCCTCCTGACGATGTCCGGAGAAGCCGAGGCGGCGCTCGGCCTGGCGGTGGAGGCGTTGTTGGAGCGCGACGGCGCAAAGGCCGAGGGCGTCATCCGGAGCGACCGGGTGATCGACGGGATGGAGATGGAGATCGAGGAGACCTGCATCAACCTGCTCGCGCTGCAGCAGCCGATGGCGCGGGATCTCCGGATGCTCACCTCCGCGCTCAAGATCGCCAACGACCTCGAGCGGGTGGGTGATCACGCGGTCAATATCGCCCAGTCGGCGGCCCGTCTGGCCCAAGCTCGGCCCATCACGCCGGAGCCCGAGATCGTCGAGATGGCCCGCCTGGCGCGTGACATGCTCTCGGACGCGCTGGAGGCATTCATCCGGGGCGATGCCGCCGAGGCCCGCGAGATCTGCCTGCGTGACGACAAGGTCGACAACCTGCACCGCTCGGTCTTCCGCATCCTGCTCACGCACATGATGGAAGACCCCCACATGATCGGGGCCGGCATGGAGCTCTTCCTGGTGAGTCGCAACCTGGAGCGCGTGGCCGACCTGGCCACCAACATCGCCGAGGACGTGGTGTTCCTCGTGGAGGGGAAGTCGATCAAGCACCATGCGGAGGACCGTGGCGAGCCGCGGGGGGGGTCGGGACAGCACCGGAGCCCCATTCCCGCATGAGCGTGGTCCCCCTGCCCGAGCGCCGGGAGCGGTTGGCCGCCATCGACGTGGGGTCCAACTCGATTCGGCTTCTCGTGGCGGAGTATGGGCCGAACTCCGGCCTTACCGTCATTGACGAGGCGAAGGAACAGCCGCGGCTCGCGGCCGGGGTAGCCCAGACCGGCCGGCTCGATCCCGCGGCGATGGATCGCGCCGTGGCCGCGCTCAAGCGGATGCAGGGGGTATGCGAGCGTCGTGGGGTCACTCGGATCGCGGCGGTGGCGACCGCGGCCGTCCGGGAGGCGACCAATGGCCCAGCGTTCGTCGAGCGGGTCAAGGAAGACGTGGGACTCGACCTCCGGATTATCGACGCCGGCACCGAGGCGGCTCTCTCCTACCGGTCCGTGGCTCACCACTTTCCTCTCGACGGCGGGCGGACGGTCGTGGCCGACATCGGTGGCGGCAGCCTCGAGCTGATCGGCGCGGTGGACGGCCTGATCGAGCACAGCCTGTCCCTGCCGTTCGGGGCGGTGCGCCTCACGGAGCTCTACCTCACGGGCCAATCCGATCCGCGGGGCGCCGTGCGGAAGCTGCGGGATTTCCTGGGTCGCCAGTTCCGCCGCAAGCTCCCGCTCCGCGACTGGACGGCGGTGACCCTCATCGGCTCCGGCGGGTCGTTCACCAACCTGGGGCGGATGGCCGCCGCCCGGCGCGGACTCTCCGCCGCGGACCCGGTGCACGGCACCGCGGTGAGCATCGCCGAGGTGGAGCACCTCCTCGACTGGCTGGCGGGGATGAGCCCCGAGAAGCGGGCCCAGGTGGACGGGCTCAATCCGCAGCGGGCCGACATCATCGTCGCCGGCCTCGCGGTGACGGCGGAACTGCTGGAACGGATCGAGGCGCGCGAGGTGAAAGTCAGCGCCTTCGGGCTCAGGGAGGGCCTGCTGCTCGACATGGCCGGCGCGGATACCGCGCCGGCGGCCGTGGAGCCGCTTCGGCTCATTCGTGAGTTTGCCGAACGCTGCCGGTCCGATCGGCGCCACGTGGAGCACGTGCGGCTCCTCGCCCTCAATCTGTTCGACCTGCTGGCGGAGAAACTGGATGCGGCAGACGAAGAGCGGGGAATCCTGGAGGCCGCAGCCCTGCTCCACGATGTGGGCCAGCTGGTGAGCTACCGCAAGCACCACAAGCACAGTTACCAGCTCATCATGCACGGCGAGCGGCTGCCCTTCTCGCCCCGGGAACGCCAACTGGTGGCCCTGGTAAGTCGCTACCACCGGCGCCGCGGCCCCCGCAAGAAGGATCCCACCTTCGCCATGCTGCCCAAGGGCGAGCGCGCGCTGGTCCGCCGTCTGGCCGGTATTCTCCGGATCGCGGAGGGCCTCGACCGCGGGCACAGCGCGATCGTCGAGAAAGTAGCGATCGAGTTCTGCCCGACGCGGCTCACCATCAAGGCGGTGCCGCGCTACGCCGGAGCCGACCTGGCGCTGGAGTGCTGGGGGGCGCAGGACCAGGCGGACCTGCTAGCCCGCGTCATGGCCCGCGAGGTACTCGTCGAGCCGGCGGTATAACGCCGGTCCCCACCCAGCGGCACTCGAGCTGCCGAGCCGATTCGCCCCCGCGAGCAGCATGCGACATGCATCCTCGACGGACCGTACCCCGCCGGAAGCCTTTACCCCGACCGCGTCTCCAACGCACTGACGGAGGAGACGCACCGCCTCCACCGTCGCTCCGCCAGCGGGATGAAAGCCGGTGGACGTCTTCACCATGCCCGCTCCGGCCTGGACCGCGACTCGGCAGGCACGCCGAATCTCTTCCGGCAAGAGCACGGCCGTCTCCAGAATCACCTTGACCAGGCGGCCCCGGGCCGCGTCCACGACCCCCGCGATCTCGTCCCCTACCCGATCCCACTCTCCCGCTTTCGCCCAGCCAACGGCCATCACCATGTCCAGCTCCGTGGCCCCGTCGAGAACCGCCAGCCGGGCTTCCGCCGCCTTGAGCACCGGCCCCGTAGCGCCCAGTGGAAACCCGACCGTCACGGCGATCCGGACCGCCGTGTCGCGCAGGCGCATGGCAGCGACACCAGCCCATTGCCCATTCACGCAGACCGCGCCCATGCGGTGTGCCACCGCCTCCTCACAGAGCCGGAGGATGTCGGCTTCGGTTGTCTCAGGCTTGAGGAGAGTGAGGTCGACGAGGCCGGCCAGGCCCAGATCGGGGGGGCACGACCGGAGCCAGGGCGACAGCGCCGTCACCGCGCGGCCGCCATCGCACGATGGGCCTCGAGGAGGCGCGAGTTGCGGAACACGGGCGTCAGACAGATGCCGGTGAGGAAGCCGCCGACATGGGCCCAGAAGGCGACACCTCCCCCTTCGCCCGGCGCG
>DATJVM010000098.1:0-23741 GCA_035501775.1 Gemmatimonadales bacterium
GCGTATTCGTCGTAAGGGTTGGGGACGAACTTGACTCCGCCTTCGTCAATGGACTTGCCATCGGCGGCCACGACGATCTTGGTGGTCGTGTCGGGAACACGCTTGAGGCACACGGCAATCCGCACGCCGTCACTCCGGTCGAAATGAAGAATGAACTGTGCAGGGGGCTCGAAACCGGAGGGATAATAGTGCCGGACAGCGGCGGTGCCAATTGGCGGAGCACGGCCAGCAACGGAACCGGGTGAGGACGTCGTTGGTTTCGCCGGTGACGCCCCCACCCGTCATCATGAGTCCCGCGCTATGGCGACTGGGCCCTAAACCAGTCAACCGTGTCTGATACCGCACCTCCTCGAGGTTGTCGTGAGCGAACCGGTTGAGCTATCGCCCGGGCCAGAGGATGGACCTCCACAAGAGGTAGATGAGCAGGCCAACGACCAGAACCCCCAGCGGAAGGCAGAAGAGCAACCCTCCCGTCCCACGTATGCCGTCCTCGCGCGGCTCCGCCCACCTGAGAGAGCGGCGGCTGGCGCCGAGAATCTCGGCCTCGAGCCCCAGCCGGGGCTCGAATCGGACCTGGGCAAGAAGCCGTCCAACGTCCCCCGCTTCCGAGAGCTGGGCCTCACCACGCCGCGCCCGCGCGACGTCCTGACTGATAAACCATCGGATCACAACCTACAGTACGCGCTGGCGCGGCCCTCGTCACTTGCCTCCGGGCCCGTCAGTCCTCACCGACCGGACCCACTGTCCCGCTCCCGCCAAACGTCCGGCGGACGACCAGGCGGAACGCCCGCTCGGCGCCCGGCGTGAGGAACCGCTCGATCGGATTCGACGGATCGCCCTCGTTGACGTTGTAGGTCCCGAAAATGGCATAGTGTTTGTTGAAGACGTTGGTGACCAGCCCGATCACCTCCCAGGGGCCGTAGCCCCAGGCAACCCGTGCGTCGGCCACGAAGTAACCGGGAAGTTGCCGGTCGCTGTTGGCCTCGTCGCCGCGCAGATACTGCTCGCCGATGTAACGCCCGTCTCCCCGGAGTTGAAAGTGTGCGGGAAGCTGAAAGGCCGCGCCGAATTTCACCACGTGCGCCGGGACAAGAGAGATCACATCACCGGGTACCACCGTTTCCTCGCCCAGGGTATCGATCGGCGTCGAGAGCTCCGCCGTCGACTGGAAGGTCGCATGGGTGTAGGCGTAGTTCACGTAGAGCGAGTGCCCCTTGCCGAACCCGGCGGAGAGCCCGAGCTCGACACCCTCGCGCCTGGTCTTGTCGATGTTCGCGAAGTATCCGCTGATGGATGAGCCAGTGGCTGGATTTGGCGTGCCGAAAAGCCAGATGTCGTTTCGCACGTCCGAGCGGAACACCGTCGCGGTCGCGAGCACCCGGTCCCGGCTCAAGGTGGCTCCGGCCTCGTAGGTCGTCGCGGTCACGGGCTTGATCGGAGGATCTGAACCTAGATTGTACGGCAGCGAGCATGGCGTATTGGGATCCGCGCACGCCACCTCGATCAGGGCCGGGGCCCGGAAGGCGTTTCCGACGGACCCGTAGAAGGACAATCCGCCTCCGGCATCGATGGTCATGCCACCGCGCGGACTGACGTGCGAGTAGGAGCTGCTCGTGTCGTTGGCCGGGTCCAGGAGATCGTTGTAGGGAATGCGCGTGTAGTCATACCGCGCCCCGCCGGACAACGTGACGCGGCCCACGGTGAGGTCCGCGGTGGCGAACCCCGATGCGTCCCAGAGGGGGCTCTTGACGTAGGTGGTCTGATCCAGACCTCCACCGAGCTTGGTCGAATCCTCATAGAGCTGCACGCTCGTGCGGTTGGCAGTCCCGTCGGTTCCGATCCGGAGAGCCAGCACCGCGGAGCCCAGCGAGTGGGCGTACCGATAGTCCAGTCCCCAGCCAAAGGTATTGTTGTGGCTCCGGTTCAGGTCGTCTGGGTCGTCTGCTTGGTTGGCATTGAACCGCTCGGCCTTGCTGTATCGGTAATAGGTGCGGAATGAGAGCCGGCCGGTCCCGAGAGTCTTGTAACCGGAGAGGGCGCCCTGAAACAGGTCGAGGTCTTCGTAATCGCCAGCCGACAGGTTCGAGTCGGGGCGCTGATCGAAAATGCTCGCGGGCAGCGAGCCCGCGGTCTGGGCGCGTGACTCGCCGCCGAAGCCCTGAAAGTTGAGGCCCCAATCATCAGTGAACTTGCCAAGATTGAAGAACCCGTTGTAACCGTGCGCCCCGGTCTGTTGGCGCCACCCATCCGCCCGATCCCCACCGCCGCCGACGAAGTAGCTGAGTCCGCTTGGTGTTCCCCCGCTGATAGAGCCGTTTCCCCCGAAGGTATTCCACGAACCGCCATTCAACTCGATCTCCCCGTGCGGGGGGCCGCTGCCGTGAACGGTGACGAGGTTGATCGCGCCACCCAGCGAGTTGGGTCCCTGAATGGACGCCGTCCCCGAGATGAGCTCCACCCGTTCGATATACTGCATGGGCAGCAAGTCGAAATTCACTTCCGCGGCATCGGGCTCGTTCTGGCGCACTCCGTCCAGGAAGACAGACACGCCTTGGGGAGTCCCAACTACGGGAGAGACAAGAAAGCCACGGGTGCTCATCCCGATCTTCTTGTCGGCTCCCAGATCGTCATAGAGAGTGACCCCGGTCTGCTGGGCCATGACATCGGAGAGGATCCTGGGCTCGTAGGCGTCCACCTGGGCGCCGCTCAGGATCGTGACCCGCGCCGGCACTCCGGAGGTGATCGTCGGACCGGCCGAGGGTTGAATCGTGCCGACCACCTCGATCGGCGCAAGCGTCACCACGTGGCTTGTGTCACGACGGGTCGTATCAGGCACCTGGGCGTTCATCACTGCGGGCGCCGCAGCCAGCAGCGCGCAGACCAGAGCAGGGCGAAGCATGAGAGACCATGGAAAAGGGTGAAAACGAGCTACCGGCGGCTTGCTATCGAAGGGGGAAGGAGCCTCCGGTCGGGACGGAATGCTCGTAGATCGCGGCCATGCTGATCAGGTCCGGCGGGCGTCCCACCACAAGCAGGGCGTCATCACTCGGCCCGCCGCCGTCGTAGTCGAGACAGCAGTATTCAACGGTGCGCGAGTCCTCTCCCACCGGGCGCGAGAGGGCCAAGGCGCCGTGACGGCGAAAACGGACGATGTCGCCGGCGGTGAAGCTGCGGCTCCCGTCCCGATCCTCATAGACCGTAAGCTCCTCGACCTTGCCGCCACTCCGGGAAACCACCACCAGCCCATCGTCCGCGACGCCACCTCCATCAAGATCCTGGCAGCACCGGTCCACCACCACGAGGCGCTGCCACCGGGCAGAGACGATCCATCCCGCCACCGCCGCAAGGGCCAGGAGGATTGCGGCGGCCGCCCAGCGGAGCCCGGGCCACCGTGGCCGGGCCCGGGGGGGACTTGCCTCGGGCGCCCGCAGCCGCCCGGCCACTTCGGCCCAGAGCGACGCCCGGGGCTCGAAGCGAATTGCCTGAAGCGATCGCTCGAGATTGTCGCGATCCTTATCGTCCGCGGATTCCATCACTTGTCCTCCTCCACCATGAGCGCGCGAAGCCGATCCAGTGCCCGCCAGAGACGGGTTCTCACCACTGCCTCGCGCAAGCCGAGCACCTCCGCCACCTGGGCCGTGTCCAGCCCGCCGCCGTAGCGGAGTCCGATCAGCTCGCGATCCGCCGGCCTCAACTCGGCCATTGACGCAAGGAGCCGCGCTACCTGCTCTTCCCAGAGGAGTCGCTCCTCCGGCGAAGGAGCCTCCGCCACAAGGTCGCGCATCGCGCCGAGCGGGACGTACTGGCGAAGGCGACTGCGGCGCAGGTGATCTCGGAGGGTGTTCTGGGCGATGCGAAACAGCCACGCCTTGGCGCTTCCCCGCGCCTCGTCGAAGCGGTCCGCCGCGCGGAACGCCTTGAGGAAGGTGTCGGCCGTGACGTCCTCGGCCGCATCGGCCGTGGGCAGATGGAACCGGACGTAGCTGTACACCTCTCGGCCATAGGCCTCGTACCAGGCCTGGCAAAGGGTGGCAGCGGGCGTTGGCCGGACGGGGGCGGTAGCCGGAAGCGCGGGTTCCATGGATGTCCAACAATACGCGCGGAGTGGTTCTGCGTCACAGTCGGCCCGGAGCGAGCCGGTTCCTAACGGCGGCGGCCGCCGCGAGGGGTGTTGGCCGCGGCGAACCGGCGGCCTTCAAGTCACTCAGAAAGCCGGGAGCCCCGTAATCTTCTCGCCCAGGATGAGGGAGTGCATATCGTGCGTTCCTTCATATGTATACACCGACTCCAGGTTGGCCAGGTGCCTCATCGAGTGGTACTCGGCAAGGATGCCGTTCGCCCCTAGAAGCCGGCGCGCCTCCCGTGCGCACTCGCACGCCATGTTGACATTATTGCGCTTGGCAAGCGAGACCTGGGCCGGCGTGGCGGTGCCCTGGTCCTTGAGGCGGCCCAACTGCAGGGCCAGAAGCTGAGCCTTGGTAATCTCGGTCAGCATGTCGGCTAGGCGGACCTGCTGGATCTGGGTCTGGGCGATGGGTCGCTCGAACATGACTCGGCTCTTCGAGTAGCGGAGCGCCTCATCGTAGCACGCCATGGCGGCGCCGACCGCCCCCCACGCAATGCCGTAGCGCGCCTGAGTCAGGCATTGCAGCGGGCTCCGCAGTCCGTCGGATCCCGGCAGCACCGCGTCCGGCGGCAGCTTCACCCCATCCAGCAGGAGCTCGCTCGTGTCCGAGGCGCGAAGCGAGAGCTTGCCCTTTTGATCGCGCGCCGTGAAGCCGGGCGTGTCCGTCGGTACGATGAAGCCGCGGATGGATCGGGCGTCATCGAGCTCCCCGGTCTTGGCCCAAATGATGGCCACGGTCGCCTGGGAGCCGTTCGTGATCCACATCTTTGCCCCATTGAGGACCCAGCTCCCTCCGGAGATCTGTCGGGCGGTGGTGATCATCCCGCCGGGATTCGAGCCGAAGTCCGGTTCCGTCAGGCCGAAGCAGCCGATCGCCCTGCCGGCGGCGAGCTCCGGGAGCCAGCGGCGCCGCTGGTCCTCCGAGCCGAAGGCGAAGATGGGGTACATCACCAGCGCCCCCTGCACCGACGAGAAGGAGCGGATCCCGCTGTCGCCCCGCTCCAGCTCCTGCATGATCAGCCCGTAGGCGACGTTGTTGAGGCCCGCGCAACCGTAGTCCTCGGGGAGGTTCGCGCCCAGCACACCGAGCTCCGCGAGCCCTGGAATCAACTCCTTGGGGAAGCGCCCGTCGACGTAACACGATCCAATGATCGGCATGAGCCGGGCATCCACCCATGCCCGCACCGTGTCCCGGACGGCCCGCTCCTCCTCGGACAGGAGGCCTTCGACGTGGTAGAAATCGACGCCGGTGAATGAGGTCATAGAGTGGGTGGGTCGATCGTGGGGTCGCGTTGTCGCTCGGATGCGAAACAGCGCCCCGAAGCTAGTGCCCCGTCAAATGGCCGGATAGCTCAGTCCCGCCGCACGGCCCGGGGGTCGATGCCGACCGCGCGGGCCTTGAGCCGGAACTCCCGCCCGTGGTCCACCGGCCGCCCGGTTTCCGCCTGCCATTGATGGACCATCTCGTGCAGGAGGGTGTCGCGCCATAGCTCTGCGCCATCCCGTCGAAGGTGGCGCCGACTGAGGGAGATCGACACCGCCCGGCCGGTCCCCGAGTCGAGACGCAGCTCTCCCAGCCGGCGGCGCATGCGGCTCGAGAGCCGGATCTGGATCTCGCCGAGCCGCCCTTCAAAGTGGCGTTGATTGAAATAGAGATGAAGCCGGCGGAGTTCGGCGAGCAGCACCGCGTCGCCGGGGCGCTCCGCCTCGGGGCGATCGGGGCGGGGTGGAGCCGGGGCATGATCTTCGACCGGGTAGCCGAGAAACTCCCGGCGAGCGGCGAGCCTCGCCGCTCGCTTCGTTCCCGGCGTGACGAACCGCACGATCGCGGCCAGCACCCCGTCCGGCGCGTCGGCGTACCCTTCATGAACCCGGAGCCGGCGTCCGGGAATCCACGAGAGCATGACCTGCCGGTTCCGATGGGCCACGATCCGCTCGAATGGCGGAAGCCCCAGCGCAAGCAGTCGGGCCGCGAGCCGATCCGCTGCGGGAGCCTCATCGGATACCCGCGCTGGTTCGACCCGCTCGGGCCGTGCCGCGGCCTCAAAGAGGAGAAGCTGCACGGCGCTCACTCGTGAACCAGGCCGACTCCCCAGCGCAGAAGGTACCCTCCCCACGCACGAACCGATAAGGCGCGACCTGAATGCGCGAGCCATCGAGCCTGAGGACGTTGAACGCCGAGGGGCGCCCGCCCCGGGTCCGGAGCGAGTGGGTCCCCGCGGTGCTCACGCACAACCGCCCGGCGATCTGACCTGCCCCCTCGGTGTGGTCGTGGCCGCATAGCACGGCATCCGCTCCCAGAGTGAGCAGCGCCGCCTGCGCCGCACGGGGTCGGGCCAATCCCCACCGGTCGGAAACGACGCCCGGAAGGACGTTGTGATGGAGCACGGCGAGACGGACCTTGGCGGGCGGCGTCCGCGCGAAGATCTCCCGCGCCCTGGCCACCTCGGCCGTCGGGAGGTGCCCCCGGACCCCGAGGTCGTTGGGATTGATCGTCAGGGACCCGAAGGCAATCCCATGGGCCGAACACATGCCCACGACGATCACCTCGTCCAGCTCGAGAGTCGGCGAGAGCTCCTCCCCGAAGTAGCGTCGCCACTTCCCGTACTTGGCCCGGGGCCCCGCCACGTTGAAGGGGCTTCGCCACCACTGCACGTCGTGATTGCCGGGAATGACGTACAGCGGAGCCGCCGCGGCCAGCGCCTCGAGATAGTGCTGAGCGGCCTGGAATTCCCCGTGTCGAGCGCGCTGGGTCAGATCCCCGGATGCGACGATGACCGTGGGCTCCAGCGAAGGAATGAACCGCTCCAGAACGGCGAGTTGAGGCGGATCGGCACGGCCACCGAAGTGGAGGTCCGAGATATGGACGACGACTACTTCGCTCACCAGAGAATCCGCACCCGATAGGTCAGGACGGCCCTGCCGTTGGCCGGAACCGGCACCGCGAACCGGGTCCGGGTCGACGACTGCTTTTCGGGTGGAACGCTGCTCGAGACGATATTCCACTCCCCGCCGCGTTCCTCCACTACATAGACCGTGGCCGGGGTTGCCCCGGCATTGTTCAGGGTCACGCGGTAATCCGCCGTCGCGACGGTCCTGAGGCCTCCGGGCAGTGTGTCCCGCCGGGTCGAATAGCCGGTCTGGACCCGCTTGGCGGTGAGATCGAACGCGACCCCAGCCGCGAGGTGCAGGTCTTCGCCAGCGGGCGAGTGGGGCATCGCCGACTCCCCGATGAGCTGCAGCCGGCCGCTGCTGTCCGCCTCGAACAGTCGAGCCACGCCGCCGGGAAGCGGCCGGTCCCCGAGATCGGTCTTCCGGGGGCGCTCGATCGTATAGGTGATGTTCACCGGGACATCATCTTCCTGACCGTACTGCGCCAGTCCGCCCCAGTACGGAATCTGCCCATGCACCTCGAAGGTCTTGTGGACCCTGGCGGCCGCCGGGGTGAACAGGCCGATGCTGGTGGTCACTCCGGGCTCCAGCGAGTTGCGCCCCGGAAGCGTGTACAGGTGGAATTCGCCCACCTTCTCCTCGGTGGGCGCCTCCGCCTCGTAGGCGTTCTTGGCCACCATCATCGCCTGGGCTCGGGGGGCGATCCCCGCTCGCGCCGGTTCGGCGACACTTACCCGCCCCGCCAGGAGCTGCAGTTCGGCGTCCCGCACCCGCAGCGGACCGCCGTTCACCACCGCCTGGCCCATCATGCGCGCGGTCTCGCCGGCGATCACGATCTGGTAACTGGCCGCCCACCCGCCGCCCTGGACGAAGTAGCCCAGCCCGAGGCTCTTCCGCGCCTCGCTGCTGGTGACCGTGAAGGTGTAGCCCGGATCGACCGTCACCAGATCCGCCGGATACTCCGGGATGCCCGGGGCCTGAAAGCTGATGGTGCCATCGGGCAGCTTGTACCGCTCGGGATCGACGCCGATGACCTCCGCGCTCGAGGTGTCCTTTCCGACCCGGAAGACGAGCCGCCGGCCGATCGCCCGCCTGAGCGCGCTCTGCTGATCCACGCCCGCATCGTACGACCCGGCGACGAAGCTCACCCCGGGATCGAGCGGGAACAGGGTACCGGGATCCATGGGGCCGGTCACGAGCGTGTGCTGGGACTGGCCGCGCGGGAGGTCCATCGGCACCTGCCGCCTGACGAGCACGCGGCCGTCGTTGTAGATGGTGAGGCTGGTCTGCGCGGCCAGTGGCGCCGCGACGGACAGCGCCAGCGCCGCGGACGCCGCCCGTGCCCACATGGACCGACCGGCTCGTGAGGCCATCATACGCATTGGAGTCATCCTCCTGGTGGAAGTCATCGAGGCAACAGCTCGATGGCAACCCGATGCACGACCTTTCGGACCACGATGTACGTCACGAGGACCGCGATGACCCCGTAGATCCGCGCCAGCGGAAGCGGGGGCAGGCGCCACATGGCATACAGTCCGACAAGGAGAGTTGCCAGGAGGGAGATGCGGCTGGCAAGCCGGTTTGCACGGCGGTCACGGTCGTGGCGGCAGGCCGGGCAGAGCTCCCCCCAGCCAAGTCCCTGGATCCTGGCACCGCAGCGGGCGCAGGGGACCTCACCCCACCCGCTTGGCGACAGCATCCCCGAACTCCTGGGTGGAGGCCGTGCCGCCCAGATCCCGGGTACGCACCTTGTCGCGCACAATGGTCTGTTCCACCGCCGCCCGCACCCGGTTTCCGTGCTCCAGCTCGCCAAGGTGATCCAGCATCATCGCGGCGGCAAGCATCTGCGCCGCCGGGTTCGCGATCCCCTTGCCGGCGATGTCAGGCGCGCTTCCGTGCACCGCCTCGAAGATGGAGGCATGCGAGCCGATGTTCGCCCCGGGGGCGAGCCCCAGGCCTCCCACCAGGCCCGACACCTCGTCGCTCAGGATGTCGCCGAACATGTTCGTGGTAACCATTACGTCGAACTGCTCCGGCCGCATCACCAGCTGCATGGCGCAGTTGTCCACGATCATGTCATTCGCCTCGACCCGGCCCTCATACTCCTTGGCGATGCGCTTCCCCACCTCGAGGAAAAGGCCGCTCACCATCTTGAGGATGTTGGCCTTGTGCACGATCGTGACCTTCTTCCGGCCGTGCCGGATGGCGTACTCGAACGCGTATCGAATGATCCGCTCGCAGCCGGCGCGCGTCACAATCGCCGTGCTCTCTCCCACGGCCCGGGGGTCACCGGCAATGGCGATGAAGTGCTCCACTCCCACGTACAGCCCTTCGAGATTCTCCCGCACCAGCACGATATCCACGTCCGTGAACCGGCCGCCGGGCACGAAAGAGCGCGCCGGCCGCAGATTGGCGAACAGCTCGAATTCCTTGCGCAGTTGCACGTTGACGGACCGGAAGCCGGTGCCAACCGGCGTGGTGAGCGGACCCTTGAGCGCGAGCTTGCGGTGCCGGATGCTTTCGATGGTCGCGTCAGGCAGCGGAGTGCCCGTGGCCTCCACCGCCGCCATGCCGGCCAGCTGCTCGTCCCACTCCCACTTGAGCCCGGTGGCCGCCAGCACCTTGACGGTTTCCGCGGTGATCTCGGGGCCGATCCCGTCACCCGGGATGAGCGTCACGTGAGTGGGCATCGCTGGACCTTGCTCAGATGGGCAGGACCGCTTCCATCGCCGCGGTGAGCGCCTCCGACGGGGTTGCCCCGGTGCCCCAGGTCAGGGTGCGCCACAGCACCTTGCCGGTGCGCGCGTCGGCCAGCGCCATCGCAATCTCGGCGCGGACCTGGCCGCCCGGCGCGGGCACCAGGGCCACGGAAGCGGGAATCAGCGCCATGCGCCCCCCCACCAGGGCCACCAGGGTGCGCAGGTCTTCCCGGAGGGGATCCGGCACTTCGGTGAAGTGCTTATCCCGCATCAGCGACTGGCCCATGCGGTCCGGGTCGGGAGCGACGGTCGGCGCTCGCCGCGCGACCTTCCGCACTTCGGGCGGGAGCACCCATTTCACCTCCGGCCGCCGGGCATCCAGCTCGTCGCCGACGATCGAGTCGGCCCAGGCCAGGGCGGCCGCCCGATCATTCAGGGGCGGCACGCGGCCCAGGGTATCAACGGCAACAATCAACGTGAGCGGGGTGACCATGATCGACTGCCCCGCCACCGCGACCGTCATCAGCGGCTTGACGGCTTCGGCGGGGGGAGCGCTTTCGGGCTGGGGCGTCGGGGAGGATCGAGCCCCTCCACAGGCGAGTGCCGCCAGGGCGAGAACGACTGGCCAGGCGAGAGGTCGACTTGGCACGGGGGGAAACGTATACGGGACGGCGGGATCAGGGAACGGGGACGCCTGGGGTCCAGGGGCGGGCCTACTCCAACGACAACCCTCCATCGACGACGACGGTCTGCCCGGTGACGTGCCGAGCCTCGTCCGAACACAGGAAGGTGATGACATGCGCCACGTCCTCCGGCTCGGCTACCCGCCCCAGCACACTGTGTTTCTGGGCGCGCTCGATCACCTCGCGCGGCAGCATCATCATGCGCTCGGTCCGGATGAACCCGGGCGCGACCGCGTTGACGTTCACGTTGGCCGGTCCCAGTTCCACCGCCACGGCGCGCGTGAGTCCCTCGAGGGCGGCCTTGCTCGCCGCATAGTTCGCCACGCCGAAACCTGGCCGGCTCGCCTGATGCGCGCTCACGCTCACGATCTTGCCGTAGTGCTGCTTGCGGAACACCGGGGCCACGGCCCGGATGCAGTTGAAGGCCCCGGTCACGTTCGTTTCGAGGACCTCGTTCCACGCCTCGTCGGTCATGCGCCAGAGGGCGCCATCCACCGCGATCCCCGCGTTGTTGACCAGGAAGTGCACCGTGCCGAATCGTTGCACCGCGTCGTTGATGAAGCGATCGACCGACTCCCGGTCGCGCACGTCGCAGCGCACCGCGACGACCTCCGCGCCCATCGCGGTGCAGGCCGTCTCGGTGAGAAGCGCCTGCTCCGCCACGTCGCGCCCTGGCAGATCCACGAAGCAGAAAGCCACCCGACAGCCGAGCCGGGCAAACTCCATCGCGATGCAGCGACCCAGGCCAGTCGCTCCCCCCGTCACCACGGCCACCTTCCCCCGGAAGCCGGCGGTCACGGGGACGGGCAGGGGCTGTTCCAGGGTGGTCCCGGAATGCTCCGGCGCGGGCTCCCACGAGCCGCTCGCGAATCCGTCGTCGAACGCTGGCATAAGTGGGGCAAAGTACCGGAGAGTCGAGGGGGGCGGAAGAGGCGCGCGGGCTCTTCCGCGCTCCTTGGACTCCCTCCATTATCCCCGCATGCGAATCCTGATCTGGATCCTGGTCGCGCTGGCGGGCGCCGTCGGCTGGGGAATGCTCGCCCTGAGCCGCGGGGAGCCCATAAGCGCCGCGTGGCTCGTGCTTGCCGCCGTCGGCACCTACCTCATCGGGTATCGCTACTACAGTCGGTTCATCGCCGATCGGATCTTCGGTCTGACCAATCGCCGGGCCACACCGGCGGAACGGCTGAATAACGGCCGGGACTTCGTCCCCACCAGCCGCTGGATTCTCTTCGGACATCACTTTGCCGCCATCTCGGGCGCGGGCCCGCTGGTCGGCCCCGTCCTCGCGGCACAATTCGGCTATCTGCCGGGGACCATCTGGATCGTCTTCGGCGTGGTCCTCGCGGGGGCAGTGCAGGACTTCGTCATCCTGATCGGCTCGATGCGGCGGAATGGCAAGTCCCTCGGTCAGATGGCCAAGGAGGAGATCGGCCCCTTCACCGGAGTCGCGGCGATGCTGGCCATCTTCGCCATCATGGTCATTCTGCTCGCCGTGCTCGCCCTCGTCATCGTCAATGCGCTGCGGGGCAGCCCCTGGGGCCTGTTCACCATCGCCTGCACCATTCCCATCGCGTTCCTGATGGGCTTCTGGATGCGCAGCTGGCGGCCCGGGCGGACTGGCGAGGCGACGGTGCTCGGCATCGCCCTCCTGTTCGGCGGTCTGGTGGGCGGCCAACTCGTGGCCGCCTCACCCGTGCTCGCCCCCTGGTTCACCTGGGCCCCGCTCACGCTCTCCGGCGCCCTGATCGCTTACGGCTTCGTGGCGAGCGTGCTCCCGGTGTGGATGCTCCTCGCGCCGCGTGACTATCTCTCCACCTTCATGAAGGTCGGGACCGTGGTGCTCCTCGCCGTCGCGGTGATCTGGGAGCACCCGCTGCTGCGGCTGCCGGCCATCACCCGTTTTGTCGATGGTACCGGCCCCGTGTTCGCGGGCAAGCTGTTTCCCTTCGCGTTCATCACCATCGCCTGCGGCGCGATCAGCGGCTTCCACGCCCTGGTCTCCTCCGGGACCACGCCCAAGCTGGTCCGCCAGGAACAGGACGCGCGGCTGATCGGCTATGGCGGCATGCTCATGGAATCCTTCGTGGCCGTGATGGCGATGTGTGCCGCGGCCGTGCTCGACCCCGGCATCTACTTCGCCATCAATGCCCCGCTCGGCAGCCTGGGCGGAACCGCGCAGAGCGCGGCCGACGTCATTCGCACCTGGGGTTTCACCGTCACGCCGGAGGCCATCGATCAATTGGCCCACACCGTTGGCGAAGCAACCCTGCTCGGACGGACGGGGGGCGCTCCCTCGCTCGCGGTCGGCATGGCCACGCTCTTCAGCGGCGCGTTCGGGGAACGGCTCATCGCCCTGTGGTACCACTTCGCGATCATGTTCGAGGCCCTGTTCATTCTGACCACGATCGACGCCGGCACCCGGGTGGGCAGGTTCATGCTCCAGGAGCTGCTGGGCCATGTGTGGGCGCCCCTGGGCCGGACCTCGTGGTATCCCAGCGTCGCCCTTGCCTCGCTGGCGGTGGCGCTTGGCTGGGGCTACTTCCTGATCCAGGGCGTCCTCGACCCACTCGGCGGCATCAACTCGCTGTGGCCGCTCTTCGGTATCAGTAATCAGCTGCTGGCCGCGGTGGCGCTGTGCGTCGGCACCACCCTCATCATCAAGGCGGGCAAGGCGCGTTATGCCTGGGTGACGCTGGCCCCGCTGGCCTGGCTCCTCGCCATCACCTTGACGGCTAGCTACCAGAAGATCTTCTCGCCCGTCCGTCGCATCGGGTTCCTGGCCGACGCCCAGGCGATCGCCGCCGATGTGGCGGCCGGCGTCACCGATCCCGCGCGCGGCGCCCGGCTCATCTTCAACGACCGCCTCAACGCGGCCATGGCGGCGATCTTCGTCGTCGTGGTCCTGGCGGTGGTCGCCGCGTCGATCCCGACCTGGGTGCGGGTCGCCGCCGGGCGAAAGGTCGCGCCACCGGTCGAGGCGCCGATGGTGGAGTCGGCCTATGCCGGATGAGCCCACCTGGCGCCGGAGCCTCGGCCGGTGCCTCACCGCATTCCGGCAGGTGGTCGGCATGCCGGACTATGACAGGTATGTGAGGCACCTCCGCCTGGCCCACCCCGGCCGGCCCATCCCTTCCGAACGGGAGTTCTTCGAGCTGTATCTGAAGGCGCGCTACGGCGAGGGGCCCACGCGCTGCTGCTGATCTCTCCCCACACGGTGATCCGATGAAACGCGTCGTCGGCTATTTCCTCAACGGCCTGATCTTCACCGCTCCGGCCGCTCTGACGATCTACGTGATCTGGTTCGTCTTTACCACGGTCGATGGCTGGCTCCGGATCCCCATCCCCGGGGTCGGCTTCGTGGTCACGATCGTCCTCATCACGCTGGTCGGGTTTCTCGCCTCCAACTTCCTCGCCCGCCGGCTGCTCGATTGGATCGATGAGCTCCTCGAACACCTCCCGGGGGTGCGGCTGCTCTACACCGGCATCAAGGATGTGACGGGGGCATTCGTCGGGGAGAAGAAACGCTTCCGGCAGCCGGTCGTGGTGACCCTCGACCCCGTCGTAGGCTCGAAGGCCATCGGGTTCCTGACTCAGGATTCGCTGGATGAGCTGGGCATGGCCGATTACGTCACCGTCTACCTTCCCTTCTCCTACAGCTTCGCGGGCCACACTCTCCTCTTCCCGCGGGATCGAGTGACTCCTCTCGACGCGCCGAGCGCCAAGGTGATGACCTTCGTGGTATCGGGAGGTGTGGCGGAGGTTAGGTAACGCGGTAGAGCGGGGCCCGCGCCGTCAGGACGACGGCTTGAGGACCTTCAACCACTCGGCGAGCCAGAGGCCCGTCCGGCTCACGGCCATCGAGCTGTCGTTTGCCAGAAAATCCAGGTCGGCGTGGCCCAGCCCCGGGTCAGCATATGTCCCGCGGGCGCGGGCGGCCGTCCGCGCGGCGAGCAGCGCCTCGACGCTGTGCCGGGTGCCGATCCAGAGCAGACCGTCAGAGGCCCGGATTCCAATCCGGATCGGGAGACCGAAGCTATCCGGCGCCACATAGATCCGGGCCATGAGCGGGATCAGTGCCGTGTCGTCGGAAAACGAGAACAGTGTCAGGTACCGGATCCGGAGCGCCTGATCCCGGGTCGCCAGGAACCGGCGGGCCAGGGAATCGGCGGCGCCATCTCTCAGGCGTCCGAAAACCCAGGCATCCCCAAGGTCATAGTCCCCAACCGGTATGCGGGGAATCAGCTCACCGAGGACGGCCAGATCGCCCTGGCGCCGCCGCGCCAGCTCGAGCTCGATCGCATGCAGCGCCGGCAGAAGGTCGCGCGAATCGGTCGTTGGCGGTGACGCGACCTGCCCGGACTCGATCCGCTCCCGCCAGGCCCGCGCGCTGTCCAGGCTGGACGGGTCCCGCAGCTCGGCGATCCGAGTCAGGGCCAGGAGACCGCTGTTCCACGGCACTGCGCCACGGAGCATCCCCGCCACCATCGGCCAGAGCGCGGAGGTACTTTGAGCCTCCAGGATCACGCGGACCGAGTCAGCCGCCGGCGTGCCGCGTCTCAGGCCATCGTGCAGTTCCGAATAGAGAATCCGGGTCGAATCGCCGAGCCGGACCTGGACCTGCGCCCGGAGCAGGTCCGGGCGGGTGCCGAAGAGACCGGCGAGGAAGGCCAGCGAGAGAGGGAGCTGGAACCGCACGGGCTACTCGTCGATGCCGAACCCCATCCCCCAGCGGATCAGGGAGACGGGAAGCCCACCGTAGGACAGCGCCGCATCGTGGAAAGCCCTGAGCGGCGCCTGTGGCCCGGCGCTCGCGCGCCAGGCCTCGCGCAGGTGCAGGAACTCTCGCCGGCCCACGGCATAGCAGAGCTGGTAGGTCGGCCAGGCGCAGTAGCGACTCACTTCGGCCCGGGCCTTGTGGCGGTCCATCGCCACCCGATCAACCAGCAGGTCCACCGCCTGCTCGGGCGTCATGCCCCGAGTGTGAAGCCCCACATCCACCACGATCCGCACCGCCCGCCACAGAAGGTGCAGCCGCTGGAACAGTCGTTCCTCGAGAGAGGCGAAGAAACCATGCTCGGCCATGAGCTCTTCGCAGTACAGCGCCCAGCCCTCCACCGTCACCGGGGACCAGCTCACCCGACGCACTTCCGAGGCGGCGAGACGGGCGGTGAGCATCTGGAGGTGATGCCCGGGCCAGGCCTCGTGCACCGCCGTCGCCGCGATCTCGTGGAGCGAAAGGTGTCCATTCGCGTTCGCGCCCCCCTGCCCGGGGGAAGTCACGTAGAAGGTGCCGTTCCGCACCCCGCCAAACGCCGGGGGCGGGCAGTACGCCGCGAATGGCATGAGAGGACGCAGGAAGCTGGGCGTCTCCAGCACCTCCAGCGACCCGTCCGGGATGGTCACCAGATTCCGCGCCTCGAGGAAATTGCGGGCCCGTTCCACCGAGTCCCGGAATGGAGCCACCAGGTCATCGCCCGGCGCCGTCTGGGCCCGTAGTCGGTCGACGACGGCGCGCCAAGACAGCCGCGGGTCGATTTCCCGGGCCAGTTCGGTGACCTCGGCCTCGATCTCGTCGGAGAGGTGGAGCCCGTATCGGTACAGCTCCGGGGCCCCCGCCTGGAGCGCGTGCTCGTGGTGGAGTCGGCGGTTAAACTGATCCTCGCCGATGGCAAAGGAGAGATCGTCAGGATGCGCCCGAAGCTCGCTGCTGAGCGCCAGCCCGAACCGCCCCAAGGCGGATTCCGCTTCGCCCAGCGCGTCATCCACCGCCCCCGCGAAGTCCGGGTCCACGGAGCGGGCCGCGGCGGCAACGTCGGCCAGCAGCCGAGGCCCGGCGTCCGCGAGGGCCTGGGCCGTCTCCAGGAAGATGCGCGGCGGCTCCCGCAAGGTCTCCCGCGCCGCCTTGAGAAACCCCGGCGTTTCCTTGAGCCGACCCAGCAGGCCGCGCGCCTTCTCGCGCGGGGTGTCGTCCCGGCGCCGCAGCAGCGCCTGAAAGGCGTTGTACAGGTGGCCCAGCCAGAAGCTGGGGTCGTGCACGTGGGGGCGCTCCCGCTCGAAGCGCGCGACCGTCACGCGCAGCTCGTCGAGGAACGCCGTCCGATCGATCTCCTCCTGGGGGTCGTCGATCTCCAGCTGTTCTACCGAGCTGGCGATCGACTTGAACGCCGCCAGGTGAGTGCGCATGACCTCCGGCGAAAAATCGCCCAGCCGCTCGTCGTGCCCTACGACTCCGGCGGCCGTGGCGGCCGCGGGGTCGAAGTGCCAGCGGAGGTCCAGATATGAGCGGTAGAGGTCGGCAGTGCCAGTCATTGGCCGAGGATAACGGTACACAGCTAACAGGGCCGAGGGAATTGGGACCACGCCGGCCGCTCCCGGAGCGGCCTCCGATCACCGGTAAGCGGCTCGGATTACGTTAGTTTCCGCCGTTCCCCTGGGCCGGATCACTCACTCTGACCTTCCGCATCTCATGACCGATTCCCTGGAGTTGGATGAGGCTACCATGCGGCGCCTCGGGCACCAGGTCGCCGATCATGTGGCGGGCCACCTGGCCAGCCTCCGCCAGCAGCGGCTCTTCAAGAGTATCCCGCGGCGCGAGGCGCAGGCTCTCATCTTCACCCCGCCCCCGATCGCCGGCCAGGACTTCGACCGGCTGCTCGAATTCCTCACGGCCCGGGTCTTCCCGCATCACACCCCCGAGCCCCACCCCGGGTTCCTCGGCTACGTGCAGAGTTGCCCGACCTTCCCCGCCGTCCTCGGGGACTGGCTCGCCGCGGGGTACAACTTTTTCGGTGGCGCTTGGGGCGTCGCCAGCGGTCCCGCCATGCTCGAGGTCACCGTGCTGGAGTGGTTCCGGCAATGGACCGGGATGCCGGAGGGCACCGGTGGGCTCCTTACCTCCGGAGGCTCCACCGCGAATCTGATGGCCATTGTCGCCGCCCGCCACCGGAGCGTCGGCTCCGATGCCGAACGCCTGCCGCGGAGCACCCTGTACGCGTCAGAACAGGTGCACAGCTCCGTCTTCCGTGCCGCCTGGATGGCGGGAATACCCCGGGACAACATCCGGACCATCCCCGTGGATTCGGCCTACCGGATGCGCATAGACCTGCTGGAGCAGGCCTTGGCCGCCGACCTGACGAACGGGCTCTGGCCTTGTGCCGTGGTCGCCACCGCGGGCACGACCAACACCGGTGCCACCGATCCGCTCATCCAGCTATCCGAACTCTGCCACCGCAGGAACATCTGGTTGCATGTGGATGCAGGGTACGGCGGCTTCGCCGCCCTGACGCCGTCGGGCCGGGCGGCCCTCGATGGCCTGGGGCTCGCCGACAGTGTCTGCCTCGACCCCCACAAGTGGCTCTACGTCCCCTTCGAGTGCGGCTCCCTCCTGGCCCGCGAGCCCGCCCGCCTGCTCGAGGCCTTCCATATTCTCCCCGACTACCTGCGCGACCTCGGCGCCACGGGGGGAGAGATCAATTTCTCGGATTATGGCGAGCAGCTCTCCCGTTATGCCCGGGCCATCAAGGTCTGGCTCTGCGTGAGCTATTTCGGAACCAGCCGCTTGGCCGACGCGATCGAGGCCAGCATCGGACGGGCCGAGCTGGCGGAGCGCCTGGTGCGGGAACGCGCCGGCCTCGAGGTCCTCTCTGCCGCCCGCCTCGGGATCTGCTGCTTCCGCGCCCACCCGGCCGGGCTCGATGACCCGGGCCGCCTGGACGCCCTCAACCAGCGGGTTCTCGAACGCGTCAATGCCGGCGGTCGCTTCTTCCTCTCAACCACGCGCCTCGGCGGGCGCCTGGCGCTCCGAGTGTGCACCTGCGGCTGGCGTACCACTTCGGACGACCTCGTCGCGCTGATCGACGAGGTGGCGGCGCACGCCCGTTCGGAAGGTTAGCTCGAGCGCCTAGTCGCCAGCCGAGACCTCGCTGTCGTCTCCGAGAGTCGCGGTACCGGAAAGTCCGCGCACGGTGACCCGGTCACCCAGCATCGAGTGGTGCAGGGTGGAGTCCCGGACGACCGCCTTGGCGCCGACGATGCAGTGCGAGAGCCGGCTGTTCGCCACGCGCGTACCGGCCTCCACCGTCACGTTGGGCCCGATGGTGCTCTTTTCGATCGTCACCCCATCCTGGATCAGCACCGGGTCGTGGATGGTGACACCGGGGAAGTCCCGGCGCCGCGCGGCGCCCTTCCGGAGCAGGATCTCGTTGGTCTCGAGCAGGGTGTCGAGCTTGCCGCAGTCGTACCAGCCCCCCACCTCGGCGGTGAGGATCTTCCGTCCCCGCTCGATCATGAACTGGAAGGCATCCGTCAGGAAGTACTCGCCCTTGTTGGCCGGGCTGGAGAGGACGTGCCGGATCCCCTGCCAGAGAGTCTCGACATCCCGGATGAAATAGAGCCCGATGTTGGCCAGCTTCGAGATTGGTGTCGACGGCTTCTCGACGATCTTCGTCATGTAGCCGTCTCTGTCCGTCACCACGACGCCGAACCGCTGGTAATCCTCCACCTCCTTGGCCCAGATGATCCCATCCGCCGCCGTCCGGTTGATGAGCGACAGGTCTGCTTCGAACACGGTATCGACGAAGATGATCAGGACCGGCTCCTTCACGAACGGCCGGGCCAGGTCGACCGCGCCCGCGGTCCCATCCTGGACCTTCTGCTCGATGAACCTGGAGGGATACGGGTAGTGGCTTCGCGCGTAGTCCTCCACCTGCTCCTTGAGGTGGCCGGTGATGTAGATCAGCTCGGACACGTCGAGGCCCTCCAGACGGTCCATCACCCAGTCCATCACCGGGCGGCCCGCGACCTTGAGCATCGGCTTCGGGACCAGGTGGGTGTGCGGCCGGAGCCGCGTGCCCTTGCCGGCCAGAGGGATGATCACCTGCATCGCGGGTCAGCTCCTTCCGTAGCGGTCGGTAAGCCGGACGAGGTCGTCGAGCTCGGGGGTCGAGGCCTCGAGGACGTCACTGTCCACCACGGCCTCGATCTGGTGAATGAGGCGCGCCGGGATATGCACCGATTCGCCCTGACGGAACGGCCGCGCGATGAGCGTGTCTTCGGGCTGGGTACGGAGGATCAGCTCGCCCGACAGCACGTGCATGGTCTCGTCCTTCCGGTTGTGATACTGAAGGCTCAGCACCTGACCGGCGCGCACATGCAGGATCTTCCCGACATACCGGTCGCTCCTGGCCCAGACCAGCTCGTAGCCCCATGGCTTCTCGACCCGATACGGTAGGTCGGGCATCATCCCTCCAGGGGACGGATCCTGAGCGACGGCGGCGAGGTGATGCAGGCCCGCACGCAACTCCCGCACCCCACACACCCCTCCGCCTTGAGCACCGGATTGCCATTTTCGTCAATCGCGAGGGCCCGCTCCCCGACGGGGCAGGCGTCCGCGCACGCACGGCACGGCGTACCGGAAAAGGTCACGCAGCGCTCGGGAAGGAGCTCGAGCGCAGCAAGACGATACCCGGCCCAGCCGTCCGGCGGGAGGGTCAGGGCGTCGGTGGGACAGGCCCGCACGCAAGGCATCGTGTCGCAGACCACGCAGGCCTGAACGGTCGGGTCGATGTACGGCGTGCCTGCCTGGAGCCCCGATTCGGTTGGCGCCTTCCTGAGCGCAAACGGCGGGCAGGCGGTGATGCATTCGCCACAGCGGGTGCAGGCCGCGAGAAACGCCACCTCGGGAAGCGCCCCCGGCGGCCGCAGCAACCGCTGCGGGGCAACTCGCCGTTCCGCCTGCTCCATCAGATGCTCCACCCATTTCCCGAAGGAGTTGCGGAACAGCGTGCGGCGATCGGAGAAATCCGGAAGACCCGGTATGCCTACCATGTGGGCGAGAAGCTGAAGCTCCAGCGGAATCCCGTCTGGTGGTTGCCCGGCTTGGTGTCCTGGGCCAGGGCCGGCCGGTTCACGAAGAGCGGAAAGTCGGCGCGCGTGGTGAAGCTGGTCTGGCCGATCTGATGATCCACGCGGAGCCCGACGCCCAGGTCCGCCAGGAATTCCGTCGCCCCGTGATCACCGAACACTTGGCCCAGATCGGTAAAGGCCGCCAGGGCGACCCGTCGGAAAAGCCGGGCATTGCGGCGCCGCAGGAGCGCGCGTTCCAGCTCGAGGTTGCCCGCCACGAGCCCCTCCGCCGAGAGCCTTGGGTCGAACCCCCGGAGGTCGCCCCCGCCGGGGGCATGGTAGTAGACGTCGGGCCGTACCAGCAAGGCCCCCTGGGAGCGAAGGAAGGGGTTGTCGAACTGCTCCAGGGGGTCGGCTCCCGCCACGTAGATCTGGCGTTGCTTGACGGGATCGTTCCCGCTGGTGCTCACCCCCCCAAACAGGCGCCCGCCGATGGCCCAGCCGGACTGGTAGGCCCGTCGCGCGCTTGCCACCAGGGTAGAGCGCCCGTAGAACGGGTCGAGACTGGCCCGCCCCGTGGCCGCGGCCAGTCCGTGGGCGTTGTAAGCCAGCCCGCCGCCCACGCTGAGGCGCGCTCCGAGATCCCAGCCATTCCGCTGGTCCGACACCCCCGCGCTCAGCATCAGTTCCACGGTGCCGGCGTCGTCGTAGTACCCGCGATCAAGAAACCGGAAGTCATCCGGCTGAAGCCAGGTGACAGTGAGACCGTAGGTCCGCACCGGCCCCCAGAACAGGTGGTCGTGGGAGGTGCGCTCGAGGCCGAGCTTGGCACCGAATCGGCCTTCGACTCGATAGCCTTCGAGCTCCTCACTGAGTCCGGGGGACTGAAGCCAGGTCGGGTTCGCAAAGCGGACCATCAGGTCCTGCTCCCTCACGGCGTGATCGCTCTGCCAGCCGGTCCCCAAGGAGTACAGCGCCTGGTCCCGGTCGAACCGCCCAAAATAGTTCTCTCGCGAACGCAGTCCCAGCGTGATCCCGCCGGCGTCGTTGTACCAGGCCACGGGCATCAGCCCGTCGGTCTGGTGGTCGCGCGCGGCCCGCTCGCTGAACCAGGTATCGAGATAGTACTCGCGTCGCGGCTCCCGTATCGGCCAGAGCCACCCCCGGCGCCAGGCGTTGTTCAGCATGTTCCAGTCGTGGGTGCGGAGGCGGGGGTCGAGCAACACCTGCCGTGGCCTGGAGCGTGTGGCCACGGTCACCCAGGCGCGCGAAGCAAGGCCATCGGTACGCACCATCGCGGTGTCCTTCTCCCCCATCACCCAAACTTCCACCGGGAGATGGGCCTGGCCCTTCCGGATTACTTCGACCCGGGTCTCGAACCCCGAGCCGCCGCCGGGATCGGGATGGATGCGGACGCGGCCCAGCGCGTAATCCACCAGCGCTGTTCCGTGCAGCTGCTCGGCGAAAAACGTGGTGAGATCCTGGTGCGACACCTCCTCCGCGACCGACTTGAAGGCGGCTTCGTCGACGTGCTTGAATTGCCACCGCGCGTAGAAGGTCTGCATGATGCGATGCAGCGTCTCGTCCCCGACGATGTAACGCAGCTGGTCGAAGAACGCCTCACCCCGGGTATAGATGCTGATGTTGTAGGAGTTGAAGTCCCGGTAGTCCTCGCTCACCAGGCTCGCCGGTTCCGATTCGTCGTCGAGATCCAGCCCCGTGAGGAACGGTTCGATCCGGCTATACGCATCGAATCCGGGCTGCTGCACTTCCTGGAAGAGCGAGCTCTGGAAGCTGGTAAAGCCCTCATCCAGCCAGCCTTCCCGCCACTCGTTGTTGGCCAGCATCCCCATCGTGTAGTTGTGCCCCAGCTCGTGCACGATCAGCCCCTGACTGGCTGAGCCATCCATGATCATCATCGGGAATTCCGTGCCCCCGCCCTCGATCCGGTGCACGTTCGTGATCTGCGGCCATCCGAACTTGCCGTAGAACCAGTCCAGCCATTGCAGCGCCTTCGCGGTCCGCGTCGTTGCGATCCCGTGCCCCCAGCTCGACTCGTCGCCCGGCTGGTAGAGCACGTGAATCACCACGTCACCCCACTTGGCTCCCTCGTACCGATACGCCGGGTTCAGGCTCATCGCGAAGTGGTGCACCTTCTCCGCGTACCAAGTGACCCGCTTCCGCCCCGGCCCCGGCGCCGTGTCGGTACACGACGGTGCGTCGGGATAGTAGTCTCGCTGGTAGTCGATTGGCGCGTCGGGCGCCTGATTGGCCCGCTCCCATCCCGGGTCGCCGCAGATGGGGACCCCGGTGGCCCCCATCACCTCGTCGGCGGGGAGGTCGAGGTCCACGAGGAAGGTCGCGAACTCGCCGTAGAACTCCCCCGCCGGATAGAGCGGATGCTCCTCCCACCCGTGACGGTCGTACACCACCACCTTGGGATACCACTCCGCGAAGTCGAACTGCCGCCCCCGCCGCCCCTGGCGGCGCGGCGTCGTCGACGGCCGCGCGTCCCAGTCCAGCGTCACGACCATCGAATCGCCGGGCGGGAGCGGCTCGGGGAGCAGGAAGCGGACGATGGTGCTGTCCGGGGCATAGGGATAGAGCGGGGTGACGGGGACGCCCATGATCGTCACGTTGCGGGCGTGATTGAAGCCGAAGTCCGGATCCTTGAGGCCGTTGAAGCGCCGCTGCCGTTCGACCGAATCCGCGTCCGACCACCGGGAACCGGGTCGGAAGGCATTGAGGTACAAATGGAAAGCGAATTGGGTCAGCGTGTCAGGCGAGTGGTTCACGTACAGTACGCGCTCGGTTCCCGCGAGGACTCCGGTAGATTCGTCGAGCGAGGCGTGGATCTCGTAACGCGCGCTCTGCTGCCAGTACGGGGTCTGGGGCGCCTGAATCATGGCCAGGGCCAGCAAGGCTGGGAACATGTCGTATGATACCATGTGGGAAGGAGTCTGGCGGTCCGTCGGGCCGCGAGAGCGGGCCCCAAAAGCCGTAAGGGCGCACCCCCGGTGCGCCCTTACGTTTGCAATGCCGGTTCTGTTACCGCGTGAGCAGTGCCCGGCGGAGCATGGTCATCCTTCGTCGCACCGAGCCATCAAAGACCCGGTCCCCCACCCGTACCACGACGCCGCCCAGAACCGCCGGGTCCTCGTGGAAGAATGGCAGGACCTCCTTCCCGATCAGCTTGGTGAGACGCTCGGCGATGCGCTTCTGGAAGGCCGCATCCACGGGCCGGGCCAGGGTAACCGCGGCGCGAACCCGATTGAGCTTCTGGTCCACCAGCCCCTGGTACTCCCTGGCCATTTCCCGGAGTAGCCCCTGGCGACCCCGCTTGATCACGGCCTGCACGAAGAGCACGAACTCCCTCGGCGCTCCCTGGAGCCCCTTGGCCAGGAGCGCGGACTTCTCAGCCTTGGTCACTCGAGGTGACATGAGGACCGTCTCGACCTGGGGCGCCGCGGCGATGCCGTTGGCGACGGCATCGAG